>NZ_AYXY01000001.1:0-2500 GCF_000511935.2 Zhouia amylolytica AD3
TTTGGAGAATTGAAATAAAAGGTTCTATATTTGCACCCGCTTTGAGAGAGAGGTAATGTAGTAAGAGAAGCGAAGTTCATAGACATAGTGCGGGATATAGAAGATTAGGGCGACAAAAATTTTCAAAAAAAATGAAAAAAATGTTTGCCGGAAACAAAAAGAGTTTTTACATTTGCAGCCGCTTTGCGAGACACGAAATATCGAGTTTTAAAGGGCGCAAGTTCATAGAGAAATTGGCGATGTAGAGAGGAATGAGAGGCCTGAAAAATTTTTCAAAAATAAATGAAAAAAAGTTTGGTCGGAATGAAAAAGAGTTTCTATATTTGCACCCGCTTTACGAAAGGGTAGAGCGAGAGAAAAGAACGAAAGTTTATAAAGATTATAAAAGTTCATTGATTTATTGTTGACAGCACAATTTTTGGTAAGACAAGAATTAAAACAAAAAAGACAACGTCATACTTGAGTAAGGACTTTAAGTTGGTAATAATATTTAAAGATTAACAACGAAGAGTTTGATCCTGGCTCAGGATGAACGCTAGCGGCAGGCCTAACACATGCAAGTCGAGGGGTAGAGTAAGTTAGCTTGCTAACGAACTTGAGACCGGCGCACGGGTGCGTAACGCGTATGCAACCTACCTTTTACAGGGGGATAGCCCAGAGAAATTTGGATTAATACCCCATAATACTGTTTAGTGGCATCATTTGAACAGTTAAAACTACGGTGGTAAAAGATGGGCATGCGTCCTATTAGCTAGATGGAGTGGTAACGGCACCCCATGGCGACGATAGGTAGGGGTCCTGAGAGGGAGATCCCCCACACTGGTACTGAGACACGGACCAGACTCCTACGGGAGGCAGCAGTGAGGAATATTGGACAATGGTCGGAAGACTGATCCAGCCATGCCGCGTGCAGGAAGACTGCCCTATGGGTTGTAAACTGCTTTTATACAGGAAGAATAAGCTCTACGTGTAGAGTGATGACGGTACTGTAAGAATAAGCATCGGCTAACTCCGTGCCAGCAGCCGCGGTAATACGGAGGATGCAAGCGTTATCCGGAATCATTGGGTTTAAAGGGTCCGTAGGCGGGCTAATAAGTCAGAGGTGAAAGTTTGCAGCTTAACTGTAAAATTGCCTTTGATACTGTTAGTCTTGAATGATTGTGAAGTGGTTAGAATAAGTAGTGTAGCGGTGAAATGCATAGATATTACTTAGAATACCGATTGCGAAGGCAGATCACTAACAATTTATTGACGCTGATGGACGAAAGCGTGGGGAGCGAACAGGATTAGATACCCTGGTAGTCCACGCCGTAAACGATGGATACTAGCTGTTGGGTTTTCGGACTCAGTGGCTAAGCGAAAGTGATAAGTATCCCACCTGGGGAGTACGCTCGCAAGAGTGAAACTCAAAGGAATTGACGGGGGCCCGCACAAGCGGTGGAGCATGTGGTTTAATTCGATGATACGCGAGGAACCTTACCAGGGCTTAAATGTAGATTGACAGGGGTAGAGATACCTTTTTCTTCGGACAATTTACAAGGTGCTGCATGGTTGTCGTCAGCTCGTGCCGTGAGGTGTCAGGTTAAGTCCTATAACGAGCGCAACCCCTATCGTTAGTTGCTAGCAGGTAATGCTGAGGACTCTAGCGAGACTGCCGGTGCAAACCGAGAGGAAGGTGGGGATGACGTCAAATCATCACGGCCCTTACGTCCTGGGCTACACACGTGCTACAATGGTAGGTACAGAGAGCAGCCACTTGGTGACAAGGAGCGAATCTATAAAGCCTATCACAGTTCGGATCGTAGTCTGCAACTCGACTACGTGAAGCTGGAATCGCTAGTAATCGGATATCAGCCATGATCCGGTGAATACGTTCCCGGGCCTTGTACACACCGCCCGTCAAGCCATGGAAGCTGGGGGTACCTGAAGTCGGTCACCGCAAGGAGCTGCCTAGGGTAAAACCGGTAACTGGGGCTAAGTCGTAACAAGGTAGCCGTACCGGAAGGTGCGGCTGGAACACCTCCTTTCTAGAGAAATCTGATTTAAAGGAATTATAAGGGTTTGATGTTGTTTTTTAGCTGTCAATAAGAAAAAAAATGAAGCAGTCTCGTAGCTCAGCTGGTTAGAGCGCTACACTGATAATGTAGAGGTCGGCAGTTCGAGTCTGCCCGAGACTACAAAAGTCGCGGAAAGGCGAGAGTTTTTTACGAGACGAGAAGTTCATTGAGGACATATTGGAAATTTTAGAGGTTGAGTAGCCGTTATAAGTACTGTTAACTAATAACTGTTAACTGATCACTAAAAGACGGGGGATTAGCTCAGCTGGCTAGAGCGCCTGCCTTGCACGCAGGAGGTCATCGGTTCGACTCCGATATTCTCCACGATCGCGAAAGCGAAAAAGTTCATTGACATATTGAGATAAAGATATACGAGAAAAGCAAAAACAAGTAGAATAGAATCAAAGAATACGGTATTATGCTTTATAGTGTAATACAGCAAA
>NZ_AYXY01000001.1:7500-524084 GCF_000511935.2 Zhouia amylolytica AD3
CAGACGAATTACTATTCGACCTTTGTAATGCTGTTTTAGTTATTGATCCATTACATGAATCTGCGGTTAAAACCAAAATAGAGTTATTGATTAAACAAGGTAAGCATATGTCTGCCAAAAAAGTCGCTGAAAATTTTATGCGCCTCTATTTGAGCTTCTACAAGGAAGAATACACTTCTAATCTTATTTAAATTTCAACTTTTTTAAGGTACTACCCCATTTATTACCCCTTCTGATACATCATGTCTACTTAAGTTTAGACAATTATTTAACCTAAACTTTAAATTCACATGAATAATAAAAGGAGATCATTTTTAAAGAACTTAGGGCTTGCGGGAGCTGCTGCAAGTGTTACTCCAATGGTATTTGCTAATGAAGCAAAGACTTTTCAGTTATTAAAAAGAAACAACACATTTTCATTTAATAATACTATCAAAATTGCGCTAATTGGTGCAGGCGGAATGGGGGTTGCTGATGCAAGAACAGCATTGTTAAATCCTAATATAGAAATAGTAGCCGTTTGTGATTTATATACCGGTAGACTTGATGCTGCAAAATCTAAATGGGGAAGTGATATTTTTACTACCAAAGACTATAAAGAAATATTAAAGCGTAGTGACGTAGATGCCGTTATTATAGGAACACCAGATCACTGGCATAAACAAATTAGTATTGATGCTTTAAAAGCAGGTAAGCATGTGTATTGCGAAAAACCAATGGTACATTCTGTAGATGAAGGTTTAGAGCTTATTGATACATGGAAAAAATCTGGAAAGATTTTTATGGTTGGAAGTCAGGGCATGTCTTCATTAGGAAATGAAAAAGCCAAACAATTACTTGCTGCTGGTGTTATAGGAGATATTAATTATGTCGAAGGATTTTGGGCACGTAACTCTCCTGCTGGGGCATGGCAATATGCCATTCCTGATGATGCCTCTACTAAAACGGTAGATTGGAAGCGTTTTGTTTCAAATACCAAGAAAAGACCTTTCGATGAAACCAGATTCTTTAGATGGAGAAATTATACCGATTATGGAACTGGAATGTCTGGCGATTTATTTGTACACTTATTTTCGAGTTTACATTTTATTACAGATTCATACGGTCCGAATAAAATTGCTTCTACCGGTGGGTTAAGATATTGGAAAGATGGTAGAGAAGTGCCGGATGTTTTGTTAGGTATGTTTGATTACCCTGAGAGTGATCAACACCCGGCATTTAACTTGTCGTTACGTTGTAATTTTGTCGATGGTACCAGTGGAAGTACATACCTTAAGATTGTAGGTAGTAAAGGATCTATGGAAGTGAAGTGGGAAGAAGTTGTGCTTAAGCTTAATGCGAATGGTCATAGCGAGGATCCATTCCTTCAGGAAAAAGCAAAAGATGGTAAAACTCAAAGAGCAGATCGGAAGGGTATTGTGCCTCCTTTAGAAACTGTATATAAAGCAGAAAAGGGATATAAAGGTGCGCATTACGATCATTTCGCGAACTTTTTTGGAGCAATAAGAAATAATGGAACCGTAGTACAAGACCCAGTGTTTGGATTTAGAGCTGCAGCGCCGGCATTGTTATGTAACGATAGCTACCGTCAGAATAAGTTCATTGAATGGGATCCTGTAAATATGAAACTAGTATAACCACAACCAAAATTTATAAATGAAAAAAATAGTTTATACCTTCATTGCTCTGTCTGTTATGGTGGCATGTAAAAGTAATGGAGATGAGAAGAGCAAAGATGACGCAACGGCTGAAGCCGGTCAGCAGGAAAATAAAATCGTTGACCAAACGCAAGAAGACAATTGGACGTATTTATTTGATGGAACAAGTACTGATGGCTGGAGAGGCTATAACGCTGAAACCCTACCGGAAGGCTGGGTGATCGAAGATGGTAGTTTAAAATCACTCGGAAAAGGAGGAGATATAGGCGGTGATATAGTATACGGTAAGGAAGAGTTCGGGGAATTTGAATTATACCTCGAGTGGAAAATTGCCAAAGGAGGTAACAGTGGGATTTTCTACCACGTTTTGGAAGGTGAAGAGTTTAAAGCACCTTACTTTAGTGCTCCCGAATATCAGGTGATCGATCAGATCGGTTTTCCACAGAAGCTGGAGTTATGGCAATCTATAGGAGCGGATTATGGAATGTATAATCCGGACTTTGAAGGAGCTGTTAAAAATGCAGGTGAATGGAATACGAGTCGTATAGTGTTTACCAATGATAAAGTTTCTTATTATCTGAATGGTAAAAAAACTGTAGAGTTTGTACCTTGGTCAGAAGACTGGAAAATAAGAAAGGAAAAGGGGAAATGGGAAAAGTTCCCGAATTACGGTAAAGCAAAAACAGGATTAATAGGTCTTCAGGACCACGGAAGTTTCATTTGGTATAAAAACATAAAAATTAAAAAATTATGAAAAAATTAGTTTTATCAGCCATTACACTTTTAACATTGGTAGGATGTAAGTCTGGTTATACTTCATTGTTTAACGGAAACGATTTAACCGGTTGGGAAATCTACGGAACCGAAAAATGGTATGTAGAAGACGGCTTGTTGATTTCAGAAAGCGGCCCGGATAAAAAATACGGTTATTTAGCTACCGATGAGCAGTACAAAGATTTTGAACTTACTGTAGAGTTCAAGCAAGAAGCTGATGGAAATAGTGGTGTATTCTTCCGTTCTAGCATTGAAGGAACTAAAATTACTGGATGGCAGGTAGAAGTGGCACCACCAGCTAAACATACCGGAGGTATTTATGAATCTTATGGTAGAGGATGGTTAATTCAGCCAGAAGCTTCAAAAGATGAAAACCTTAAGTATGGTGAATGGAATAAAATGAAAATTAGAGTAGTTGGTAACCATGTAACTACCTGGTTAAACGGAGAAGAAATGGTGAGTTTTACTGACGAAAAAATTGGTAACGCTAACGGTAAAATCGCATTACAAATCCACGACGGAGGAGGAATTAAAGTGTTTTGGAGAAATCTTAAGGTGAGAAGTCTCTAGAGAAACTTGAATAATTCCTTAAATCAAGGATAAAATTGAAATGAATATTGCATATAAGCCATTAGGTTGATGCAGTTGAACAATACAGTATATAAAGAAATTACAGATTAAGTTAGTTAGTTGAAGCGTAGGGGCATTTGAAAATTACAGCATTCGTTTTTCGAATATTAAGTAAAGTTATGTTTGGTTAGTTGCTTAATGTAATCAGTAGAATGTCTCTATTTCTTTCCGAAAAATGCCTGAAGCATGATCTTAATACTGTAAAATCCCATGGCAATTGCGGCAAAGGCACTCAAAACCCCTGTAATTAGTACAGGCCAGTAAAAAGGGTGTCCTTCATTTTTAAAAGCTTGGTAAATAAGAATAGGAGCTATAAACATTAACGCCAGGGTATAGGCGAAATACTTAAAACTCTTGGCAAATAACTTTTTATCTGTACGCTGTTGCTCCATTACTTTTTTTTGTAAAAGTAATTAAAATAAAAATTTAGGTTGATTTATAAATAAAAGAACCCTGCACAAAATAGATGCAGAGTTCGTTTCCGTTTGGATATCGCAATCTTATAATATTCTTTTTAAAATTAAAGCGCTTAAAAACAAGCCAATTCCGTAAATGCTATGGGTTAAAAAACTCATTAAACGAGCCGTATTCGGGTCGGGTAAATTAGAACCGGCAATTCCGAAACCAAAGGCGGGTTGCATGATACAAAAAGGAGCAATAATGGTTATGATTCCAATAACTAAAGCAGGAAATAAGGTAGGAGTTTCTATCCATTTTTTACCATTAGTGGTAACTAATAAAAAAGCAAACGTGATTCCGATAAGGTAATGAGCCGCCCATCCAATAATTTGTTCTCCCACAATTGCCGGCGTGTCTATTATTTTGGTGTGAAAAAAATTCCCTTTCGGAAAGTGTCCTATCCACCGACCTACATATCGATAGTTTAAAGTCTTTATTCCAAAAGCTTTTAATACCAAAGAATATAAATCCATTGTTAGGGTTGCTCCAATCCCAATTAAAATTGTTTGTGCTATAGCATTCATAATGAGTTTTTTATTTAATGCAATAATACACAAAGACTACATTTTTGAATAGGACAAAATTGAAGAGTAGCAGGACTTATTTAAAATGTTGACGAAAGGATTCAGGGGGATAACCGGTACTTTTCTTAAAGAACCTGATAAAATAAGAAGGATCATCATAACCTAAGCTATAGGCAATTTCCTTTACCTGCGTAGAGGTAGCTAAGAGATTCCTTTTGGCTTCCAGTATAATCTGCTCATTTATTAATTGAGAACAGGTCTTCCCTAAAGAGTTCTTTATAATAGCATTGAGTTGAAATGTGGTTAGGTGGAGTCTTTTTGCATAAAAAGTAACCTGTTTAGAGGTGTGGATATGTTCTTCTAATAGTTTTAAAAGGTTTTCAAGAACTTCCTGGTTGTAATTATTATTGCTGGTTGAGATCTTCTGATTTTCATTTTCCCTGAAGAGTTCGATAAAAAAAAGATCCAGGTTGGCCTTTATATGCTCCTCGTACATGGTGAATTTATTCAAATATTCATAAAAAATACAATCTAAAATGAGGTTCAGTCCTTCATATACTTTTGAGTTGAGTTTATGAAGGTTTGTAAAGCTGGCAACACTAAACACTTGTTTTTTCTTTTTGTTTTTAGGAGCATAAAAACGGGAATCGAATCCTATTAAATAACCTTTAGTTCCTTTTTTTAAATGAAGCTGATGTACTTGTCCGGGGCGTAAAATAAACACACAATTGTCTTCTACAGCATAATCTGTAAAGTCAATTTGATGATCACCTCTTCCTTTTGCTACGGCAAGTATAAAAAAGAAATCATGACGGTGAATCTTTTCAACCATATCTTTTTCAACGAGTAAAGGATCTAGATCGGTTATAGCAAAACTTCCAGTTATATTAGGCTCTTTAATTGTACGTATTTGGATGTTTTGCATGAGTCACTATTATGTTTTATGTACAGCCAGGAGGAGTTTATACCGATTATTATATCCGTCCATTAATACTAGCTTCTTAGTTAAAAATCAGTTTTGGACTTTTTTTCTTAAATAGAATTTAAATGTATTTGAAGATAACAACATTGAAGTGTCAGAGATACTATCTATTTTAAAAGATTTTTTTTCTCCCATAGCAGTGATTATAATAGTACTATCTATATTTTTCCAAGTACCATCCATTTTTGATCCTAATTGGGTAATGATCTCTGTTTTTCCATCCTTTTTAAAGTTATAAGAGGTTTTAGGGCTGATATCGATATCCATAGGAGCAAATCCATTAGAGGTTACTTTTACATATCGTTGCATTTTGGTTACTTGCCAGTCTTTAGCTATTTTATTTTCAAGATTATTGCTGTTACAAGATAAAAGGGTTGCTGTAGTAAATAAGAGGACAGACTTAGGTAGTTTGTTTATAGGCATAGATCCGATGTTGTTAACTATGGTTTTACTCACCAAGTGAGATTTATAATGTTCCGACACTTGCGTCGAAATCTTTTTAGGTATTTTAGTTTAAATGCCCCGTGAGTTTACCCCGAGGTAGTTTACTTTGATATTAATCTCAATTTAAACGAAAATTGAGTGTTTACTTTGTTATCATCCTTTATACCAGAAACAAATTTCGGAAACGAAATAATAGTTTTTGTAATGTCATCATTTATTTCATTCATAGGTGATATTTTAGTGTTTTGAATATTACCTTGTTTGTCAATGATAAAACTTATATCAAGAGTTATATCATCTTCAATTAAACTATAGTCAATAAAATCAATTATTGAATTTTTAAAAGAAGCTATAATAAATTCTTTATCGTCTCCTTTAGGCTGGTAACCTATGATTTGAGGAGCGGTATCAATTTCATCAATTGAATAAAAATTAGTAAACTCTTTTGGCGTTTGTTTTTCTGTTTTAAAATTTTCCAGTTTTTCAATAAGGATTTTAGAGTTAAGATGGTTTTCAATCTTTTTTATTTGAAGTATAATGTTATCAATTATAAAAAAGAATTTTTCGTTATCTCTGTTTCTTATAAAATAACGTCGATTACTCACTTCAAAGTTTAAAGAAGGATTGATTACATAAAATCGTTTGTTATCTAAAAATGGAAACAGGTTTGCTTTGTTTGTTTTTATATAGCTTTCTGTTGTAAACTCAAAAATTAAATCTATAAAGGTGTCGTCCATTTTTTCGATTTCTTTTTCATCAAGTCCTCTGCCTGTATAGCTATAATATGTCCAGTCAATCACTTGCCATTTTCCTTCCAGCGTAATGTCATTATTTTCTTTTGCACCACATTTATAAAGACTTATGGTTGTAAATACAATACAGATTAAATATTTAAGTTTCATAATTATATATAAGTTGAATATAGCTAACAATTAGTATATGGGGTATATTCAAAATTACATGCATAATACATTGCGTTGTTTTATTTCCTAATCTTCTTTTTAAACCATTTACGTCTCCAGATTAAAATGATAACTACAATCAATAGTATTGGCCATATCTTTAATAGCAACAAGAAAAACCCTGTAATTATATCCCAACCTGTTTCTAATGATTCTTTCGCTTTTGTAAAGAAACCTTTCTCATACGTTTCAGGCTCTGATTTATAATCGACTTTTTGATAAATCCCTAAGACAATTGTACTCTGACTAACTATATCCTGAAGGTATCTCAGCCTACCTTCTTTAGCTTCTATTTCTTCTGTAATCTTTCTAATTGCATCTTCTGCCGCAATAACATCTTTAATCTCCCCAGCGCGATTTCTAAGAATATCAATATACCTCTCACGAACTTCTTTCTTGGTTTTTAGTCTGCTTTCTATATCAATAAACTCCTCTGTTACATCGTTAGAGCTTATCTCTACTTTACGAATGAATGTAGATGTACCTTTTATATCATTTATAAGCTTATTAAAGTATTCATTATTAACTCGTATCGTTATTTGGTTCGATATTTCATAGTTCGTACTGGTCATATCCATGTGCGAAATGAATGCTTCGTATTTAGAGCAGATATTCGAAATCTCCTTTGTAGATTTATCTACATCTTTAACTTGAAACTCTAAATTAGCTCTCCAAATAATTTTTCTTTCCGCTGGTATTTTCGGTTTCTCAATATCAATATTGGAAGAAACTACCATATCCTCTTCCATTGGAATTTCGGTTGGACTTCTTTCATTCATTGTGTTGTTGTCACATGAAATAATCAGCAATAGAAATAAGAACAATATTCCAGGCTTTTTCATAAGGTAAATTTATATTTTCAGGATTGTAAAATCTTTTGAAGGGGGAAGTTGATATTTAAGATTTTTAATTTAAATGTTGTAATAAACATAAGCATAAACGCCCTATGAGGCAGATATTTTATATACACCTCTAAAGTAGGTTAAGTGATTGGAATACACAAGCCAAATTTGTAAGTGTTAGTAGTGTTTTTTACCTTAACATGAAAGAATTTGACTATGTAAGCCGGAAGTAATATCGCTATAGATTTCTCCGCCATGCACCGAAACCCACTCGATGTGACGGTGGGGATACTTCGTCTATTAGTTATTTGAAAGCAAATAAAATAGTCTAACGAACACTTGTTTCTAACTTATACCCAACACCATGTACATTAACTATTTTTATACTCGTGTCGTCTTTTAGTTTTTTACGTAATTTAGAAATATAAGTGTCTAAACTCCTGCCCACAATCACTCCGTTATCTTCCCATATTTTTTTGGTTAATTCCTCACGAGTAATAATATTATTAGCATTGGTAACTAAAATTAATAGTAATTCACATTCTTTTTTGGATAACGATATTTCATCCGATTGCTTTACGAGTTTATGTTGTTTGGGGTAAAATGAAAAATGACCAATATTCATTATTGCATGATCTTCGATCGATTTCGCAGGATAGTTCTTTTTTTTGAAAGAATAAAAGATCATGCTGGTTAAAATACCTCCAAGGAATATGAAGAAAACCCATATCCATTGGTTAGGGGAGGTGTTGGAAACTAAGAATTCAACCGTTATCAAATAACATGCTCCTGGAAGGTTACGACCTTTGCACGGAATGATATCCATGTCTTTGGTTTCCTGAACTTGATAGCTATACGCTATTTCCTCATCACTACAGGGGATGACTTCAACGATATATTGTGCTGGTAACGAAGCTTTATTGAAATAATATGATATAATGCTTGTTAAGCTATCAGGTACAATGGTTATCTCTTTTTCAAAAGATAATTGGTATTTCGAAGTACTTATTTGTTCAATAGGTAACACCAGGGAGGTGGAGTCATTTTGAGCCAATAGTAAATGATGCCCAACCGCTCTGAGGGCTACCTTCACTTTTTCCGGGGCTATTTCGTGCTTGTTATTACTGCATGACACCAAGAGCAACACTACCACGAGCCAGGTAGTAACTTGATTTTTAATTTTCATAGGCATGGTAAAGAACATCAATTTTATATCTTTTTACAAGGCTTTGTACTTCTTTTACACTTTTTTGACACTTTCAGGATGGGTTCCCTATAGCTTTGATGAATAATCTTAAAAAACAAGAACCATGCAAAAAGCAATTATCTTATCGAGTATTATGGTGTTAGCCCTTATTCTTAATGGTTGTGCCCAAAAAAACAAAGATGAAAAACCGAACGATTTAACTGCTAATAACGAATTAAAAAGCGAGCAGAAGGCTGCTAATAATTTAAATGGCGATATGGCTATTAATCTGGAGCGAAGTGTTATAAGCTGGAAAGGATCTATGCTATTTAATTTCGGAGAACACTACGGTACCTTACTGCTTAAGCAGGGTGAAATTACTTTTGCTGACAATAAAATTGTTGGCGGGAATTTTACAGCCGATATGAATACAATTTGGAATACCGATGGTGATTACAACAAAAACCTGATTGATCATTTAAAGAATGAAGATTTTTTTGAAGTCAGTAAGTTTCCTGAATCTTCTTTAGAAATTACCGGGATAGAATATGTTGATGAAACCCGAATGAAACTTGATGCCAATTTAACAATAAAGAACATCAAAAGACCTATAGAAATTTTTAAAGCGGATTATGATCGGGAAGCGCATACACTAACTGCAAAATTCAAAATAGATCGTTCAGAATGGGGTATTAATTATAATGCAAAAGGTGTCGCCAAAGTAAAGAATCATGCTATTTCCGATGCTATAGCCATAGAAGCCATTATTTATCTTGATACGAAATAAATACTAAAGCAATAGTAATACATTCTAAAAACCAAATACAGACATGAGATATATTTTAATAGTGTTATTATCAATTTGGTCGGTTTCTTGTATTGCTGAAAACCAAAAGGAGAATATACTAGAAATAGCAAGTTTAATTGGGCAAAACAATGCATCGCAGATTGGACAATATGTAGTTGAAATATATCAGGATTCTAAAGGAAACCTGTGGTTCGGAACCTTAGAAAAAGGTGTTGCCAAATATGATGGAAGTGAATTGATTTATCTCACTACCAAAGATGGATTACCGAGTAACAGAGTTGTGAGTGTTGTAGAGGATAGATCAGGGAATCTATGGTTTGGTACAGGTTCAGGGCTATCAAAATTCGATGGGATGTCATTTAGCAATTATTCGGTAACCGACGGACTTTGTAATAATATGATCAGTAATTTGTTTATAGACAGCAAGGAAAATTTTTGGATAGGAACCTGGGGTGGCGTCTGTAAATTCGATGGAGTAGTATTCGAGAAGTTTATTATTCCGAATCCAAGTATCGACACTCGACTTAATATGGATACAAAAGACTGGGTAACAGTAATTATGGAAGATTCCGACGGAAGTATTTGGTTTGGGAGGGATGGATATGGAGCTGTTAAATACGACGGAAGCTCTTTTATTCATTATACCATTAAAGATGGTTTGAATTCTAATAATGTACAGGCAATTGCAGAAGATCATGAAGGAAATATCTGGATAGGAACGAGAGTGGCAGAAAAAGACAATGCTGATGCCACTAAAAGATTTGGTAAAGGTGGTTTGAACAAATTCGATGGAGAGAAGTTTATTTAGTTTCCAAATATTGATGGTTTGAGTAAAAATGATGTATATACTATCTATAAGGACAACTCTGGCAATTTATGGGTTAGTACTTTAGGTGACGGAATTTATAAATATGAGAATAAAGAATTTAAGAATTATCCCTTGTCGAAGCCTACTATGAATATGTTGGAAGATAAGGATGGTCGTTTATGGTTTGGTTGTTCGGGCGGATTATATCGTTTGGATTCAAGAGATATCATAAATGTAACAACAACCGGGCCCTGGAATTAAGAACAATAAATGAAACCATGGGCCAAGAATGGAATAAATTATCTTAGTGAAGACATATAAAGTTTGTGACAAATCACTGATTATTAATTTGTCATGAAATCGGTTACAATATCGCTTCAAAACTCTACTTTTGCAGGCTTAAAAATATTGTTATGATTTCAATTAACGGTCTTACTGTTGAGTTTAGTGCAAGAACCTTGTTTAAGGATGTGAACTTTGTTATTAACCCAAATGACAAGATTGCATTAATGGGAAAAAATGGTGCGGGAAAGTCAACTATGATGAAAATTATAGCAGGCGAAAAGCAACCAAATAAAGGAAGTATACAATGTGCTCCTGAAACGGTAATAGCGTATCTGCCGCAGCATTTACTAACAGAAGATAATTGTACCGTTTTTGAGGAGACCTCTAAAGCCTTTGGTCATATATTCGAAATGAAGCGGGAGATGGAAGCGCTTAATAAACAGTTGGAAACTCGAACAGATTATGAGTCTGATGAGTATATGAAAATCATTGAACGGGTAAGTGAGCTTGGAGAAAAATTTTATTCAATAGAAGACACGAATTACGATGCCGAGGTCGAAAAGGCTTTGCTGGGATTAGGGTTTAAGCGTTCAGATTTTTCGCGTAATACTTCCGAGTTTAGTGGTGGATGGCGTATGCGAATAGAATTAGCGAAAATACTGTTGAAGAAACCCGACCTTGTACTTTTGGATGAGCCGACCAACCATATAGATATTGAATCAGTTATTTGGTTAGAGGACTTCTTAAAGAATAAGGCCAAAGCAGTTATCGTGATCTCACACGATAAAACCTTTATCGATAACATAACCAATAGAACCATAGAAGTAACTATGGGGCGTATTTACGATTATAAAGCTAATTATTCACATTACTTGACGCTTCGCGAAGAGAGAAGAGCTCAACAATTAAAAGAATACAATGAACAGCAGAAGCTAATTAAGGAGACTAAACGGTTTATAGAGCAGTTTAAAGGAACCTATTCAAAAACGAATCAGGTAAGCTCCCGACAAAGAATGCTTGAAAAAATGGAAATCGTAGAAATAGATGAGATCGATACTTCTGCCATGCATTTGCGTTTTCCACCATCGGAGCGTTCAGGTGATTTTCCTGTCACGGTTAAAGATTTAAGTAAATCGTATGGGGATCATACAGTTTTTCAGGAGGCCAATATGGCTATAGCCAGAGGTGAGAAGGTTTCTTTTGTAGGTAGAAATGGAGAAGGAAAATCTACGATGATCAAGATTATCATGGGAGAAATAGGTTTTGACGGACATGCACAATTGGGGCACAATGCCAAAGTAGGATATTTTGCTCAGAACCAGGCATCTTTGTTGGATAATGACCTAACTGTTTTTGAGACGGTAGACAGTGTTGCTGAAGGGGAAATCAGGAAAGAGATAAAAAATATCCTGGGTGCATTCATGTTTTCGGGTGATGCGATTGATAAAAAGGTACAATACTTGTCAGGAGGTGAAAAAACCAGGTTGGCAATGGTGAAATTACTATTGGAGCCAGTGAATGTGTTAATCCTCGATGAGCCGACAAACCACCTTGATCTCAAGTCAAAAGATGTGCTTAAAGAAGCATTGCTAAAGTTTGACGGAACCCTTATTCTGGTATCGCACGACAGAGCATTTTTGGAAGGACTTTCGCAAAAGGTGTTTGAATTTAAAGACCAGCGTGTGATTGAACATTTTGAAACTATCGATGAGTTTTTGGAAAGGAACCGGGTTGAGCAGTTAAAACATCTTGATTTGTAATTGTTCCTATTATGAGATGGCTTCGTTAGATAGTGTTGATGATTTGATCTCAATGTTAAAGGAAAAAACCCCACAATATGACTAGTATTGTGGGGTTTAAAATATATAGTGGTTGGTTAATGGATTCTAAACTGTAGGTAAATCTCCTTTTTCTTTTGTTGGAAGATCTGATGAGCCTGTTAAGTAGACGTCTACCTGTCTGGCAGCCTCTCTTCCTTCAGAAATAGCCCAAACGATTAACGATTGACCTCTACGCATATCCCCGGCAGTAAAAACATTAGGAACATTTGTTTGGTAATTGTTGCCTTTTATGTTGCTTCTCGCATCAGTATCTAAACCTAATTGCTCCGGTAATGTTTTTTCCGGTCCTGTAAAACCAAGTGCTAATAAAGCAAGGTCGCATGGCCATTCTTTTTCAGAGCCTTCAACCTCTTTCAACTGTGGACGTTGACCTGGAGTGTGGACCCATTCTACCTCTACAGTTTTTAAGGCTTTTAAATTTCCTTTATCGTCCTTAATAAACTCCTTGGTTAAAATGCTCCAGTTACGATCACATCCTTCTTCGTGCGATGAACTGGTTTTAAGGGTGAATGGCCAATAAGGCCATGGGTTGTCTGAAGTTCTGCTATCCGCAGGACGAGGCATGATCTCAAAATTTGTAACTGATTTAGCCCCGTGTCTGTTGGAAGTTCCTACGCAGTCAGACCCTGTGTCTCCACCTCCAATAACAATAACATGCTTGTCTTTGGCGTGTAAAGCCTCAGTTGTTTCATTAAGTCCATCAACAACCTCGTTATTTCTCTTTAAGAATTCCATAGCCTGAACAACTCCATTTGCATCGCTTCCTTCAATTGGTAAACCTCTCCTTTGTGTGGCTCCACCACAAAGTACTACAGCATCGAATGATTTCAGTTCCTCAACATCGTAATTCTTTCCAACGTGTACATTGGTTTTAAATTCGATGCCCTCTTCTTTCATAATGTCGAGTCTTCTGTCAATAACAGATTTCTCCAACTTAAAATCAGGAATTCCATAGCGTAGTAATCCACCGATCTTGGCGTCTCTTTCAAAAACCGTTACGGTATGACCTGCTCTGTTTAACTGCTGTGCAGTAGCTAAACCTGCGGGGCCAGAACCCACTACAGCTACTTTCTTACCCGTACGGTTTGTCGGAGGTTGTGGCTTAATCCATCCTTCTTTAAATCCTCTTTCAACAATATATTTTTCAATTAACTCTATCGAAACAGATGGTTTTATGATGCCTAATACACATGCCGATTCACAAGGTGCTGGGCAAAGTCTTCCGGTAAACTCAGGAAAGTTGTTTGTAGAATGCAGGATGTGCAATGCTTTTTCCCAATTGTTCTTAAATACTGCGTCGTTAAAATCCGGTATTAAATTACCCAATGGACAACCACTGTGGCAAAAAGGAATACCGCAATCCATACAACGAGCTCCTTGTTTTTCTAATTCTTCCTGAGGAAGTTCCTGTGTAAATTCTTTATAGTTTTCTACACGTTCTTCAACAGCAAGGTTGCTTTCGTATCCTTTATCAAATTCTAAAAATCCTCTTAGTTTTCCCATGATTATGCTGTTGTTAATTCTTGTTCTTCTTTTTGTTTAGCAAGCATTTCCAATGCTTTTTTGTATTCAGTAGGCATTACTTTTACAAAGTTTTTCTGTTCCTGATCCCAATTATCAAGGATAGACTTTGCAATCGGACTGCCAGTGTACTTCAAATGGTTGCTGATTAAATCTTTCAATTCTTCGATATTCTCCGTCGAAGGTTCTTCAATTTCAACCATTTCCATATTAAAGTTTCTGGAGTCAAGCGAGTTGTCTTTGTTATAGATATAGGCGATACCTCCGCTCATACCTGCAGCAAAGTTTCTGCCTATTTTACCAAGAATCACTGCAATACCTCCAGTCATATATTCACAACCATGGTCTCCAATTCCCTCCACGACAGCTTTTGCTCCGGAGTTTCTAACCAGGAATCTTTCTCCTGCAATACCATTAATATAAGCTTCACCATTAATAGCACCATACATAGCAACATTACCGATAATGATGTTCTTGTGTGGTTCGAAAGTCGCCTCCTCAGGAACTTTAACGATAAGTTTTCCACCTGATAATCCTTTACCCAGGTAATCGTTGGTGTTACCGGTTACAACCATTGTTAAACCTTTAGTAGCAAAAGCTCCGAAACTTTGACCAGCTGCACCTTTAAAGTTTAACGTGAGGGTGTCTTCAGGCAATCCGTTAGCGCCATGTGTTTTAGTAATTTCATTACTTAAAATGGCCCCCGTGGTTCTGTTGATGTTCGTAATTGGAAAGTCTAATGACATTTTTTCCTTACGATAAATCGCTGGATGCGCCTGACTGATTATATCAAAATCTAACACATTATCGAGTTGATGATCTTGCTTCGTTGTGTTGTAAAGCTTTGTTGTTGGATCAACTTGCGGTTTGTATAGTATGTTAGAAAGGTCTATTCCTTGTGCTTTATAATGTTCAATGGCAGTATTCATGTCAAGTTTTTGACTCTGACCAACCATTTCTTCAATAGTCCTGAAGCCTAGAGAAGCCATTATTTCTCTTAATTCCTGGGCAATAAAGTACATGTAGTTAATTACATGCTCAGGTGTCCCTTTAAAATTCTTTCTTAATTCAGGGTCCTGAGTAGCAATACCTACAGGACAAGTGTTAAGGTGACAAGCACGCATCATAATACATCCGGAGGCAACAAGCGGAGCCGTAGCAAAACCAAATTCTTCGGCACCTAATAAAGCAGCGATTGCTACATCACGTCCTGTTTTTAATTGACCATCACATTCAACTACAATTCGATTTCTTAGATCGTTTAGTACTAATGTTTGTTGTGCTTCAGCAATACCTAGTTCCCAAGGAAGTCCTGCGTGCCTTAGAGAGGTCAAAGGCGATGCACCAGTACCTCCATCATATCCTGATATTAAAACAACATCGGCCTTCGCTTTTGCAACACCGGCAGCAATTGTACCTACGCCTACCTTAGAAACTAATTTAACGTTAACTCTGGCTTCTCTGTTCGCATTTTTTAAGTCAAAGATCAGTTGAGCTAAATCTTCTATCGAATAGATGTCGTGGTGCGGAGGAGGAGAGATTAATCCAACATAAGGGGTTGAGTTTCTTGTTTTGGCAATTTCCGGATTTACTTTTGGTCCGGGTAATTGACCACCTTCTCCTGGTTTTGCACCTTGAGCCATTTTAATTTGTATCTCTCTGGCATTCGATAGGTAATCTATAGAAACACCAAACCTACCCGATGCAACTTGCTTTATTGCACTGTTTCTCCAGTTTCCGTTAAGGTCTTTTTGGAAGCGTCCAGGATCTTCTCCACCTTCTCCAGAATTACTCTTACCGCCAATTCTGTTCATGGCAATAGCTAGATTCTCATGAGCTTCACGGCTAATAGATCCAAACGACATGGCGCCTGTTTTAAATCGCTTAACAATATCCGTCCAAGGTTCTACCTCGTCAATAGATATAGGATTCAGGTCTTTGAATTTGAACATCCCTCTCAAGGTCATCAAACGTTCGCTTTGTTCATTTATAAGGGAAGCGTATTCTTTATAAGTGTCATATCTGTTCTGTCTTACTGACTGCTGCAATTTAGCAACTGAAGCAGGGTTGAACATATGGCGTTCTCCATTTCTTCTCCAACGATAATCACCACCGATTTCCAGATCCATTTCGGCGCCAATCTGTCTTTTTGAGAATGCTTTTTGGAAGCGCTTTTGTATTTCTTTTTCTATTTCGTAAAGACCAATACCCTCTATACGGGTAGAGGTGTTGCTAAAATATTTGTTGACAAACTTTTCGTTAAGACCTAACGCTTCAAATATTTGGGAACCTCGGTAAGAATGTAAAGTGGAGATTCCGATTTTGTTCATTATTTTAATGATCCCCTTACCGATGGCTTTGTTAAAGTTTTGAATAGCAACCGGAGCCTCAATTCCGTTAATTTCACCTTCATCAACAAGATTCGCTATAATTTCATTAACCATATACGGATTAATTGCACTGGCTCCATAGCCAAATAATGTAGCAAAGTGATGAGGTTCACGTGGCTCAGCAGATTCAATGATGATTCCTACAGAAGAACGCTTTTTATGCTTCTTCAATCCGTGGTGAACATAAGAACAAGCTAATAGCGAAGGTATTGGAGCCATAGTTTCAGAAACACCTCTGTCCGAAAGAATTATAATGTTAAACCCTTCGTCAATAGCAGTAGATATTTCTTTGATAATATCTTCTAGTCTGGATTCCAGACCGTTAAGTCCTTTAGCTGCTTCATAAAGAATGGAAATAGACTTCGTTTTAAAGTCCGGATGCTCAATGTATTTTATTTTGTCTAAATCCTCATTTGAAATAACAGGGTTTTGTATGCGTAGCTTTTTGGCTTGTTCAGGAATAACATCAAATATATTTTTATCTGCTCCGATGGATAAACTGATGTCAGTAACTATTTCCTCACGAATTCCATCCAAAGGCGGATTGGTAACTTGCGCGAATAATTGCTTGAAATAGTTAAATAATAATTGTGGCTTATCTGATAAAACCGCAAGAGGAGTGTCGGTACCCATTGACCCAATAGCCTCCTTAGCTCCGATAGCCATTGGACTAATAATTGTTTTGATATCTTCCTGTGTATATCCGAATAATTTTTCGCGGGTGATAGGATCAACAGCCTCTACAGGTGTCTTGTTTCCAGTATAGGCAATCTTTGCCAATGGAAGTAAGTTTTCGTCAACCCATTGTCTGTAAGGTCGTTTAGAAACAATGGTCTCTTTTACCTCTTCATCTTCAATAATTCGTCCTTCATTCATGTCTACCAAAAACATCTTACCAGGCTCTAATCTACCATGATATTCAATATTTTCAGGTTCAACATCTACAACACCTGTTTCAGATGACATGATAACGTATCCGTCTTTAGTTACAGAATAACGAGAGGGACGAAGACCGTTTCTATCTAATAATGCACCGATGTAATTACCATCAGTAAAAGGGATTGAAGCAGGACCATCCCATGGTTCCATTATACAAGCATTATATTCGTAGAAAGCTTTTTTGTTATCTGGCATAGATTGATGTCTTTCCCAGGCTTCAGGGACAAGCATCATCATGGCTTCAGGTAGTGATCTTCCTGTTTGCAACAATAATTCCAATACCATGTCCATGGAAGCAGAATCTGATTTACCATCAAGTACGATTGGAGGAATATGTTTTAAATCCTCGCCGAATAACTTGCTGGCAAAAAGTTCTTCACGAGCCTTCATTCTACTCAAGTTTCCAGTAAGGGTGTTGATCTCTCCATTGTGACACATATATCGGAATGGCTGAGCCAAATCCCATGTTGGGAAGGTGTTTGTTGAAAATCGTTGATGCACCAATGCTAACTTTGTAACTACATCCGGGTCTAACAGATCCAGATAATAACCACTGATGTCTTGAGGCATAAGAAGACCTTTGTATATGATGGTCGTGGTTGAAAGACTGGCGAAATAATAGAAATCCGCTTCAGCAATACCGGAATCATATATTTCGTGCTCAGAAATTTTTCTGGCAGCATATATTTTAGCATTAAATTCCTGCTCACTTAGATCCTGATTATTTTTACCAATAAAAACTTGCTTAACAGTAGGTTCGCTATTGGCAGCAATCTCGCCTAAAACTTCTTTGTTAACAGGTACATCCCTCCAGCCTATTATGTTTAGGCCTTGTTTTTCGATATTGCTGTTGAATGAATTTATACAAAGTTGAGTTTGATTATCAGATTTCGGCAGGAAAACCATTCCTACAGCGTAATCTTTTTGTTTCGGGAGCTCGAAGCTACATACTTTTTTAAAGTATTCATGGGGGATTTCAATTAAAATACCAGCACCATCACCCGTTTTTCCGTCTGCACTAACTGCACCTCTATGTTCTAACCTAACAAGAATATCTAGAGCTTTATGGATAATGTCGTTGGTACGAACACCCTTAAGGTTACATATAAATCCTGCTCCACAGTTATCTCGTTCAAATTTCGGTGAGTAAAGTCCTTGTTGTTTTGGTGTCATAATCGTTGAATTATTTTCACAAATTTACCCAAACCTCTGCGAATAATACTTGTAATCACCTGATAAACAACATAAAATTTAATGATTGTTAAATTTGTTCTAAGAAAATGTAAAATTACTACTTTGAAGGGGGTGAGATTATTAAAATAGGAATTTAAACTTTATATTTTTTCAAACCCCTATTTTTTTGAGGGGAGGCAGGCCTTTATTGTTGAAGTTTGCGGTTATCCCCCTGAATAATTCATTAATTCGCGCATAAAAACACGGTTTTGACTACGACACCCCCTGTTTGGAATCTTGTTTAAGTGAAAAAGAGGGCCAAAACCCTCTTTTATTAGTTGTAAATGACCTCTTAATCTTTTAAAATAGATCTTGAAATTACAATTTTTTGAATTTCCGAAGTTCCTTCGTAAATCTGGGTAATTTTGGCATCCCTCATTAATCTTTCAACATGGTACTCTTTTACGAATCCATATCCTCCATGAATTTGTACAGCCTCAACAGTTACGTCCATAGCTACCTTAGAGGCGTAGACTTTTGCTGCCGCACTAGAGAGGTCATAATTATCATCATTGTCTTTGTCTCTGGCGGCCTTCATAATGAGGAGTCTTGCTGCTTCAATCTCAGTATACATATCGGCTAATTTAAAAGCTATTGCCTGATGATTGCAAATTTCAGTACCAAAAGCTTTGCGTTCCTTGGAGTATTTTTTGGCGAGCTCATAAGCGCCTGAAGCAATACCAAGGGCTTGAGAAGCAATTCCTATTCTGCCGCCAGATAATGTTTTCATGGCAAATTTAAAACCAAACCCATCTTCTCCAATCCTGTTTTCTTTAGGTACTTTAACGTCTGTAAACATTAAGGAGTGCGTGTCACTTCCGCGAATACCTAACTTATTCTCTTTAAGCCCTACCTCAAAACCGGGCATTCCTTTTTCAACAATTAATGCGTTAATACCGTGATGTCCTTTTTCAGGATAGGTTTGAGCAATAACTAAATATACATCTGCAGTACCACCATTAGTAATCCAGTTCTTGGTCCCGTTTAATATGTAATGATCCCCTTGGTCAATGGCCGTAGTTCTTTGAGAAGTGGCATCACTACCAGCTTCAGGTTCCGATAAACAGAACGCGCCAAGAATTTCACCTGATGCAAGCCTTGGCAGGTATTTTTGTTTTTGTTCTTCGGTCCCATATTTTTCCAGACCCCAACAAACTAACGAGTTGTTTACGCTCATGACTACAGAGGCTGAAGCGTCAATTTTGGATATTTCTTCCATAGCTAGTACATAAGAAACAGTGTCCAGGCCGCTTCCGCCATATTCAGGCGCTACCATCATTCCCATAAATCCAAGCTCGCCCATTTTTTTTATTTGTTCAGTAGGGAACTCTTGTTTTTCATCTCTCTCAATTACCCCAGGCAATAATTCAGTTTGAGCAAAGTCTCTTGCTGCCTGCTGTATCATTAAATGTTCTTCAGATAGTTTAAAATCCATGTTGTTTTTAGTGTTTTTGTATAAAAAGTGTTCAAATATAATCTTTAATTGTAATATTATCAATTGGAACACGTGTTTAGTGATAAATCAATAATTTATGGAATGTATCACGGTTATTAAAACTTTAACCGAAAAGATTTAATATGTATTAGTTGTCCTATTTACATAGGAAAGTTAAGGAGTTTTTTATATTTGTTGCTATTAAATTTTGAGCGATTGTATTCATCCTCTATTATTTAACACTCACTAAGAACTAAGAACACACACTGAATGAAAGAATTATTAAAGCAATACGAAGAAAAAGAACCGGAAATAGTTTTTCATTGGAATGATCCTGAAACCGAGGCTGAGGGCTGGACGGTAATAAATTCACTAAGAGGCGGAGCTGCTGGAGGAGGAACTAGAATGCGAGTAGGGTTGGATATGAATGAAGTTACCTCGTTGGCGAAAACCATGGAGGTGAAGTTCACCGTTTCCGGGCCGGCAATTGGAGGGGCAAAGTCAGGGATTAATTTCAACCCAAAGGATCCAAGAAAAAAAGGAGTGCTGGAGCGCTGGTATAAAGCTGTGTCACCTCTTTTAAAAAGTTACTATGGGACCGGAGGTGATTTGAATGTGGATGAGATTCACGAAGTAATTCCAATAACCGAAGATTGTGGTGTATGGCATCCACAGGAAGGTGTTTTTAATGGGCACTTTAAGCCAACTGAGGCTGATAAGATTAATAGAATTGGGCAATTAAGGCAAGGGGTGATCAAGGTGATTGAAAGTGAAAACTATTCGCCTGATGTGTCAACAAAGTATACTGTTGCTGATATGATAACCGGTTACGGTGTTGCAGTTTCTGCAAAACATTATTATGATATATACGGGGGTACCATAAAAGGTAAAAAGGCCATAGTTCAAGGGTTTGGTAATGTTGGTGCCGCTGCCGCATATTATCTGGCTGAAATGGGTGCCAAAGTGGTTGCTATAGTCGATGTTGTTGGAGGTGTGATGAAGGAAGAAGGCTTTAGTTTTGAGGAGATTAAATCATTTTATCTCGATAAAAAAGGAAATAACCTTAGTGCTGATAATTTAATTCCTTTTGAAGAAATGAATGAAAAAGTGTGGGATATACCTGCTGAGATTTTTGCGCCTTGTGCAGCTTCCAGATTAATTACAAGGGCACAAATCGATAGCATGATAAATAAAGGCTTAGAAGTAGTTTCATGTGGGGCGAATGTTCCTTTTGCTGACAAAGAGATATTTTTTGGGCCAATTATGGAATTTACCGATAAGCAAATTAGCCTTATTCCTGATTTTATTTCAAATTGTGGAATGGCAAGAGTCTTTGCTTACTTTATGGAAAGAAGAGTAGAAATGACTGATGAGGCCATTTTTGAAGATACTTCTAATACCATTAAAAAAGCATTATTAAATACATTTAAACAAAGTGCTGCTAAAACAAATATTAGCAGTACAGCATTTGAAATTGCGTTAAAACAATTAGTATAATTTTTTAAAATTTATTCATGGAAACCATTATTCTTATAGTATTTGTATTAGGGTATCTAGCCATTACGTTAGAGCATAGTCTGAAAGTAGATAAGTTGGTGCCTGCTCTTGCAATGATGGCGGTGTTGTGGGCATTAGTAGCTTTGAATATTGATGTTTTTCCTTCCTGGTATGATTCTGCTAAGCAATCTATAATGGAGAACTTTTCATTATTAGAACATCAGGAGAAAGTTCATATTCTGGAAGAGACACTCTTACATCATTTGGGTAAGACAGCAGAGATATTAGTATTCCTTTTAGGTGCGATGACCATTGTTGAGATAATCGATTATTTCGATGGGTTTTCTACCATCAAAGGGTATATAAAGACAAGAAGTAAAAGAAAGTTGTTGTGGATTATAACTGCATTAGGATTCATTCTTTCTGCCATTATTGATAATTTAACTGCGACGATAGTACTGATCACTATTTTACAAAAGGTAATTAAAGATAAAGAGCTGCGTTTATGGTTTGCAGGTTTAATTGTGATTGCTGCGAACGCGGGTGGAGCTTGGTCTCCAATTGGTGATGTGACCACTACGATGCTTTGGATAGCAAAAAAGGTAAGTGTGTTGCAGTTGGTTGAGCATGTGTTTATACCATCATTACTTTGTTATATTGTGCCTACCTTTATTGCATCGAGGATGAAGGTTTTTCAAGGTTCAATCGAGTTTGAAGATGAGGAGCCTTCTGGTTCTAAGCATGCGGCGATTATGTTTTATCTGGGTCTTGGGGCAATTGTTTTTGTTCCGATTTTTAAAACAGTTACGCACTTACCACCTTATGTTGGTATGATGTTATCTTTAGCAGTAGTAGCTACATTAGCTGAAATATACAGCAATAAGAAATTCAGTCTAACTGAAATGGGGGGAGAAAGTGAAGCTCATTCTCACCATAGTCCTGTACACAAGGCTCTTGGTAGAATTGAAATGCCAAGTATCTTGTTCTTCCTCGGAATTTTATTAGCTGTTGCTGCATTAGAGTCTTTAGGAATGTTATTCCATTTTGCAAGTTCAATGAATGAGACAATGCCTAAATTAGGAACAGAAATGCATTCAACGCATTTGTCTGATATAGTTGTAATGCTTCTGGGAGCAGGTTCTGCGGTTATTGATAACGTACCACTGGTTGCGGCCAGTATAGGAATGTTCCAAATTCCTATGGATGAGCCGGCATGGCACTTTATTGCGTATTCAGCAGGTACAGGAGGAAGTATGTTAATCATTGGTTCTGCTGCAGGAGTGGTGGCCATGGGAATGGAAAAAATCAATTTTTTCTGGTATCTTAAGAAAATTGGTTGGTTGGCAGCTGTTGGATTTTTATCAGGAGGAGTAGGATTTATTCTTTTGAGGAATTTGTTGCTAAATGCATAATTTTTAACCCCAATAATCGTTATATCAAAAATCAAATAACCTATGCTATTATTTCAAGAAGCTGCACAAGAAGTTGCAGAGGAAGTGATCTCTGAAGAGAAAACACTTTCGGTAGTTGACCTTATCATGAATGGCGGTGTTGCCAGTATTGTAATTATTGCAGTACTTTTTGTGCTGCTCGCAGTTGCGCTTTATATTTATTTTGAGAGAATACTTGCTATTAAGGCTGCGTCTAAGGTGGACAAAAATTTTATGAACCAGATACGAGATCATGTATCTAACGGTAAATTAGAAGCTGCCAGATTACTTTGTGCACAAACTGATTCTCCGGTGGCCAGACTTACTGAAAAGGGTATAGCTCGTGTAGGTAAGCCATTGGAAGATATTAATAAGGCCATTGAAAATGCGGGAACATTAGAGGTTTATAAGCTCGAAAAAAATGTGAGTATATTGGCTACCGTGGCAGGTGCAGCGCCAATGATTGGTTTCCTGGGAACTGTGATTGGTATGATTTTAGCTTTCCATCAAATGGCAACAAGTGGAGGCCAGGCTGAAATGGGATTATTAGCCAGTGGAATATATACGGCGATGACTACCACAGTTGCGGGATTGGTTGTGGGGATTATTGCTTATATTGGATATAACCATTTAGTGGTTAGAACAGATAAAGTGGTTCATAATATGGAGGCAAATGCCGTAGATTTCTTAGATCTTTTAAACGAACCGATTTAAGATGAAACTGAAGGGAAGAAATAAAATATCGCCGGAGTTTAGCATGAGCTCAATGACAGATATTGTTTTTCTGTTATTGGTGTTCTTTATGCTAACATCCAATGCGCCAAATGCCTTAGATCTTTTGTTGCCAAAGGCGAAAGGTAAATCGACAAATACTCAAAATGTTGCTGTGAGTATAAACAGAAATCTTGAGTTCTTTGTTGATAGTGAAAAAGTAAATCCTGAATTTTTAGAGACGGAATTAAAAAGAAAGCTTAAAAACGTCGATAAACCAACGATTATTCTAAGAGCCGAAGAAAGTGTTCCTATAGAAAATGCTGTAAATGTAATGGATATAGCAAATAGAAATAGTTATAAAGTAATACTTGCCGTAAGGCCTCAATAATGTCATTAATAGATACCAAACATAAAAGAAAGTCATTAGCAATAACCACTACTTTGTTGATAGGGTTATTGCTTTTGATGTTCTATGTGGGTCTATCGTATTTGGATCCTCCGATCGAAAATGGTATTACAGTAAATTTTGGCGTTACCGATTATGGTTCTGGTAATAATCAACCTGTAGAGCGCGTTAAAACGGCGCCTCAGCCTAAACAGGAAATGCCGCAAGAAGTTGAACCTGTAAAAGCGGATGAGCAGGTGGAAGATGTGATTACCAGTGAACAGGAAGATGTTCCGGTGATTCCTCCAAAAAAATCGACTCCAAAAGATACTCCAAAAGCGGAGCCTAAAAAAGAAGAAGTCAAGGAGGTTGTCCAGGAACCTAAAAAGCCATCCAAAACTACAACGGATGCTTTGTCAAGTATTATAAATGGTCCTGAAAATGACGGGAAAGCTTCTGGAAGTGAAGGTGATGATAAAGTTGCAGGAGATAAAGGTCAGCCTGATGGAAATCCATACGCCAGTAGTTATTTTGGTGGTGGTGCAGGAAATGGTGTAGGTTATGGGTTAAATGGTAGATCTCTTGTTTCGCGTAAAAAATTCGTGCAGGATTGTAATGAGTCCGGAGTGGTTGTTGTTCAGATAGAAGTAGATAGGACTGGAAAAGTGGTTAGAGCAACCCCGGGAGTCAAAGGAACTACCAATAATGCACCATGCCTCTTAGAGCCTGCTAAACGAACTGCAATGTCTCACCGCTGGAATTTAGATGAAGATGCACCATCTCGTCAGATTGGTTTTGTGGTTGTTAATTTTAGATTGGGCGAATAATTCATTTATGACATATCAAGAAACTCTGAATTGGATGTTCAGCCAGCTTCCTATGTATCAAAAGCAGGGGAAATTGGCTTTTAAAGCAAAATTAGATAACATAAAGGCGCTTGCTAAGCATTTAGGATCTCCTGAGAAGCGTTTTAAGAGTATTCATGTGGCTGGGACGAACGGAAAGGGGTCTACTAGTCATATGTTGGCATCGGTGTTCCAGGAGGCCGGCTATAAGGTTGGTTTGTATACTTCGCCCCACTTAAAAGATTTTAGAGAGCGCATTAAGATCAATGGTTTGCCTATTTCTGAACAGGAAGTAGTTGAGTTTATTACTGAGCATAAACTATTCTTTGAAAATCATGATTGCTCTTTTTTTGAAATGACCGTTGGTATGGCCTATGGTTTTTTTGCAGCTAACCAGGTAGATATTGCTATCATAGAAGTTGGGCTGGGAGGCAGGTTAGATTCTACGAACATCATTACTCCTGAGGTTTCTGTGATTACTAATATCGGATTAGATCATACCGATATGTTGGGGGATACCCTGGAGCAAATTGCTTATGAGAAAGCAGGGATAATAAAACCTGGTGTTCCGGTTGTTATTAGTGAATATCATCAGGAAACCTACCCTGTTTTTAAACAGGTGGCAGAAACGCTTGGATCTGATCTTTACTTAGGATCAGAATTGCTTAATTCCTATGAGTCAGACTTACGGGGGCATTATCAGAAACGAAATATAAAAGGAGTCGTCACCGCAATCCATTTATTAAAAAGTAAATTTAAAATTAGCGAATCTGATATTGTTGCCGGACTGTCAAAGGTTGTTGCAAATACAGGTTTGCTTGGTAGATGGCAACAACTACAGCAAAGTCCACTTGTAATTGCTGATACGGCACATAATAAGGAGGGGCTCTCTATGGTGTTACAGCAATTAATTAAGACGCCATGTGAGAAGTTGCATATTGTTTTGGGTGTCGTAAAGGATAAGAATTTGCAAGAGATTTTGCCGGTTTTTCCACGGAATGCAGAATATTACTTTTGTCAACCAGAAATTTCTCGTGCCCTTGATGTTGAAGTTCTAAAAAATGAAGCAGCAAAGTTTTTATTAAATGGAAGTTCTTATGTTTCTGTTAGTGAGGCCTATATGGCCGCAAAGAAAAATGCTGGTCCCGGGGATTGCATTTACATAGGGGGGAGCACTTTTGTGGTAGCTGAAATAATCTAGAAAAAAATGCTGTATTTTTTTGTGTGAGTCAAAAACAATTGTATTTTTGCATCCGCAATAAAGAAGTGAGGGCTCTTAGCTCAGTTGGTTCAGAGCACCTGCCTTACAAGCAGGGGGTCGCTGGTTCGAATCCAGCAGGGCCCACAATTATTGTCTTAATGTTTTTATCGGGCTCTTAGCTCAGTTGGTTCAGAGCACCTGCCTTACAAGCAGGGGGTCGCTGGTTCGAATCCAGCAGGGCCCACAAGAAGGAGATGTTTTTTTCATCTCCTTTTTTTATGGTGTTAACTCAGGTTAATTAACTAAAATTTAAGGAATATCACCAAGTTAGTTTTTGTTTTACTTGTTACTTTTGAATTCTTTTTTATTAAATAATTGTGGTTAATTTTTGTTAGGTTTAGATGCTGATAAATTTTTTGAGTTATATTAATTCGTTTTCTTCAGCGCACGAAATTGTTGGAGGTGTTGAAGATAGGTTTCATATACATAACTTGTTCTTTAATACTCTTTTCTTATTGGCAGGTATTTCCGGAATTGTGCTTGGCATTAACCTTATTATGAAATCAAAGCGGAATTTAGCAATTTCATACCTTTCTGTATTTGTACTAGCCATTTCCCTTGCTATTTTGGAGTTGGTTTTGTATTGGTCCGAAGATTGGAGTTACGATCCCGTGGTTCCTTTGTATAGGCTGTTCTTTTTTTTATGGGCCCCATCTATATATCTTTTTTTGAAGGTAAAGTTAAATTCGGAGGTTTTAAAAATAACAGCAAAAGAATTGCTGGGTCATTATTTCGCTTTCTTCATATGTTTTTTTGGTATTTGGTACCTCTCCTTTACCGCGAATAATGATATTAATTCTGGAAATTTAATTTTCCTTGTGTTTGACTTCATTGCGAATAGTGTCTGGTTTAAGGTGCTTTTCTTACTGCTGTATTTTGTCGGGATGTATAAGCTTTATGTTAAGGCTAATAGTAGTCTCTCAAGGTATCATAAGAAATATATTATTGCTTTATTTGTGTATTATATGCACTTAATCGGACTTTTGTTAGTGAGGGCTGTGCTTAATGATGAGGTTTGGTTTGTTTATATTGCCAGTTATATTTTCGCTATTCTGTTCTCTGTATTTATATTGTTTACGGCCTTAGTGATGTTTTTTGACGAAAGAGTCCTGGTAAAGAGTTTTATATCAAAGAAGGATGAAGATTCTTTGGAAGCTTCGGACCTTGAGAGCGAGAAGGGTATGGAGCTTGAAACGGATGCCACTGACTATTCTCATTCTGTTCAAAAATATAAGAATAGTGGGTTGACAGAAAGTATGGTGGCTCAGTATAAGAATGATTTATTAAGGCTTCTTGAAGTGTTGATAAGGTTTATTTGGAAAATGATATTACATTGGATAAGCTTGCCGAATTACTCGATACTGATCGCTATAGTGCATCGCAGGTCATTAATCAGGAGTTTGATAAGAGTTTCTATGAGCTTTTGAATGATTACAGGGTACAAGAGGTTAAAATCCTATTAAATAACTCTAATCATTTAAATGAGAGTGTTATTCAAATAGCTTACAGCGTCGGTTTTAGTAATAGAGTATCTTTCAACAAAGCTTTCAAGAAAAGAACAGGGATGACACCTACTGAGTATATTAATGGTGTCAAGAGAGGTTTTAATTCTTAAATTTTCTGTAATCTTCATACCGAAGTGTCAATTCTTGTCGGGATTGTGTTATTTTCTATCGGAGTTAATTTATGTCAAGACGTTATGTCGTTAATTTGTCTTAATAAAGGCTGGGAGTAGTGTTATCTACTAAACTTTGTTAAGTATTTTATTTGAATTAGTCCTCTTTATAAAATATCGAACCTGGCCTTTTTTTCTTTTTGGATACTCCATTTTACAGAGCTATTGTGATAATTTTTCTTTTTAAAAACTTGAGTTAATCATCTTCCTGCCTAACCCAGATTGAGTATATTTTTTACTTTTTGTAAGCTTTAATTCTTAGAAAAGCCAAATTGTCTTAATAAACTTATAAGTTTTTATTGATTTAATCGTCTATATGCGGATTTTTTAATAAATAATGCTTTTAGTTGAGTTATTAAGGGTCTAATGTGTTAAAACCCCTGTTTGGTCTAGGTGTTAACATAGGTCGGGAACTATTAATTTGGGTCGGAGTTTATCATGTTTAACATTCGTTTAACGTCATTTGTTGCGGTTTCAGTTGGCTGTATAGATTTGTATTAACTTCTGAATATCGATGTTATTCCAAATTTGTTTCAGGAATAATGCGATAAAGTTCTATAGAGTCTTCTGGATCTATTATTTATTACTAACTCAAATTATTAACTTTTATGAGAATTAGGTTTTACTTGTTTTTAAAGGTGTTCCTGATTTCAGTCATTGCGATGGCTCAGGAAAAAACAGTAACCGGTGTGGTAACAGATCAAGATGGTCTGCCGTTGCCAGGGGCGAGTGTTATTGTTAAGGGTACCACAAATGGTACTCAAACAGATTTTGATGGTAATTATTCCATCAATGTTCAAAATGGATCAACATTAGTTTATTCTTATGTTGGTTTAAAAACTACAGAAAGAGTTGTAGGAGCTTCTTCAACTATAAATGTTTCATTGGAGCAAGATTCACAGGCTTTAGAAGAAGTGGTAGTTGTGGCTTATGGTACAGCTAAGAAGGCTACTTTTACAGGTTCTGCATCTGAGGTTAAGTCTCCGGAGCTTGAGAATATTCCTGTAGCTACTTTTACTGATGCTTTACAAGGTAATTCAAGTGGACTTCAAGTGAACAGTACCTCTGGTGATCCTGGGTCAGGTTCTGCCATTAGAATTAGAGGTATTGGGTCGTTGAGTGCTAACAGTTCTCCCCTTTATGTTATTGATGGAGTTATCGTGAATAACGGTAACGTATCAGAATTAGCAGAAGAGGGAGATAGAAGTTTAGCGACTTCTGATGTGTTATCTTCTTTAAATCCTGCTGATGTAGAATCAGTAACCGTTTTAAAAGATGCTGCTTCTACATCAATTTATGGTGCTAGAGCTGCTAACGGGGTGGTTTTAATTACAACTAAAAAAGGTAAGAAAGGAACAGTAAGAATTAATTTCGATACTAAGTATGGTCTTTCTTCATTGCCAAGAGAAGGGTATGACCTTATGAATTCAGCACAGTATTATCGTACTTACTACGATGGGTATATTGCGAATGGATATTCTTCTGACGAGGCTAATCAGCGTACTGTAGCTGCTTTATCTGGTAATAACCCATACAACGTTGTAAATCCAATTGGTGCTGACGGTCAGCTTGTGCCAGGTGCGCAAATTGCTACAGATGTTGACTGGGTTGATCAGGTGTTTGGAACTGGTGAGATCAAAGAATACAATTTAAGTGCTTCTGGTGGTACTGAAAAAACATCTTACTTTACTTCATTGGGGTATTTAGATCAAACAGGTATCGTTGGTGGTACTGATTTTGAGAGAATTTCTACCAGAATTAATTTAGAGACTCAACTTTCTGATAAAGTTAAGGTTGGAACAAATACTTCATTAACTTACACAAACCAAAACAGAGCCTCTGCAAGTACCGCTGGTGCTTCTGCAGTTAGAAATGCTTTGTTATATGCAAATGCCATTCCGGTTTATCAAAGAGATGCTGATGGTAATATCGTGCTAGATGATAAGGGTAATAGAGTGTATAACTTTAACAATCCCGTAAGTTTAGATTTTAACCCATTATATACAGTAGAGAATGATGTGTACAATACAAAGACTTACAGAGTTTTGTCTGGTATTTTTGCTGAGTTCGATTTAGATTTCATTACAGAAGGATTGAAATTCAGAACCGATGAGTCTATCGACTTTTCAAGTGTTGATGATTTTCAGTTTTATAATCCATTCCATGGTAATGGGCCAAGTGTTAACGGTAGAGGGTATGCGATCGCTTCATGGAATTCTTTATGGACAGCTTCACAGAAGTTTATCTATGACAGAACTTTTGGTGATCACCACTTTAATGTGTTAGCAGGTTTCGAGAGTTCAGAAAATAGAAATCGCGTAATTACTGCACATGCTACTCAGTATGCTATCTATGGTGATGTAGTGTTATCAGACTTAGCGAACGCTGCGCAATATGAAGGAGCAAGTTCAACAACTGATAAATGGTCTATTATGTCATATTTCGGTCGTGTAAATTACGATTGGAAGGATAAATATTCAATATCTGCTTCATACAGACGTGATGGTTCTAGTAGATTCGGAGAAAATAACCGATTTGGTAACTTTTACTCGGTTGCAGGTTCTTGGAGAATTTCTGGTGAAGAGTTTATGCAGAGTGTTGATTGGGTAGATAACTTAAAATTAAGAGGTAGTTATGGTACTTCAGGAAATGATCGAGTAGGGTTGTATGACTATATAACAAACTTCTCATCATGGAACTATGACGGTATGCCTGGTAATGCATTATTTAAGCCTGGTAACCCAGATCTTTCATGGGAAGAAAGTGCTACTTTAAACGTTGGTCTAGACTTCCGTTTATTTAGAAATAGATTAAACGGTAGTGCGGAATACTATAACAGAGAAACTTCTCAGTTATTATATGAGACTCCAATTTCACTTGTTTCAGGTTTTGCTAATGTAATTAAAAACTCAGCGTCAGTTAGAAACTCAGGTTTCGAATTTAGTCTAGATTATAGATTGATCGACGGTGAAAACTTTAATTGGGATATTGCCGCTAATTATACAATTAATACAAATGAGATCTTAAGTTTGCCTACTGAAGAACAGATTAACGGAACTAAGATCTGGAAAGAAGGTGGAAGTATTTATGATTTTTACCTAAGAAGATGGGCTGGAGTTGATCCTGATAATGGTGATCCACTTTGGTATACTAGGGTTGTTGATGCGGATGGTAACGAAACGCTTGAAACAACTAATGATTATAATACAGCCGACAGATTTAATGTAGGTTCTGCACTTCCTGATGGTTATGGAGGTTTCCAGACAACTTGGAGCTATAAAGGATGGAGCTTATCTGCAAATACTTACTTTAGCATTGGTGGAAAGATCCTAGATCAGGTTGAAGCTGACTTATTAAATGATGGTAATGAATTAGGATACCAATTATCTGCTAAACAAGCAAACTCTTGGTCGCAGGCTGGTGATATTACAGATGTACCTCGTTTCATTCCTAATAATTCAAACAACTCTAATGGTGGTTTGTCTACTAGATACTTATACGATGGTACTTATGCTAAATTGAAGTCCGTTACCATTTCGTATTCAGTTGATAGAGATGTGTTGGATAAATTTGGTGTAAATAGCTTGTCTGTTTATGCTTCAGGAAATAACTTGCTAACTTGGACTAAATCAGATTTTGAAGGTTTTGATCCGGAAGTAGGACTAAACGGGTTGACTGGTTATGTAACTCCTAATGCAAGAACTATTGTTATGGGATTAAAATTAGGACTATAAAAACATATGAAAATGAAAAGATATATTAATAAATTATTATTGTTGTTTCTGGTAGTTAGTGCTGCAAGTTGTAGTAATGATTTCCTAGAGCAGCAACCATCAGACAGACCTACAGAAGATGTCCTGTTCAACTCTGTAGAGGGAGCAAAGATTCATTTAAATGGTTTATATTCTTTGCAGAACTATTACTATGGTGAAGGTACGAGAGGTATCTTGATTCCTGCGGTTATGGGGGATGATGCTTTAGTTATCTCTAGTAATAACTATACTAGATATGTGAATGAGTATCGTTATAACTACACAGTAGAAAGTAGTAGAGCTTACAACCTTTACTATTACAGTTACAGAACAATTTCAAATGCTAACTTATTCTTATCTCAAATCGATGGTATCGAAGGAAATGAGACTGAAAAGAATGACCTTAAAGCTCAGGCTTTATCATTAAGAGCATTTGCTTACTTTAGTCTTGTAAGATGGTTTGGTGAAACGGCGTATACTGACGATCCTAATGGTAGAGGTGTTCCTATTAACACAACTGTGAATAGTTTGGATGGGTATAACATTCCAAGAAGTACAGTGGGTGAGGTGTACGAGCAAATAGTTTCAGATTTAACCTTAGCAGAGCAATTAAGTCAGCCTGCTGATTACAAAGGATATATTGATGCTAGTGCAGTTGCAGCAATACAGGCAAGAGTATATCTAACTATGGGAGATTGGCAAAATGCTTCTAAGTACGCTAAAAAAGCTTATGCAGGTTTTTCTCTTATAGATGAGCAAACTTATTTAAGTGGTTTTAACAGTACGAACTCAGAAGTAATTTGGGAACAAAGATTCGTTGATAACGATACCAACATTTTCTTAAGTATTCCTTCGTTTACTTATACATCAGGTAATATCACCTATGGTGATAACAATGGTGATGGTGTTGTTGATGGGAATGATGTAAATGCTGGAACTCCGGGTGCTGAATTTGTATTTGGTTACAATAGTTTAAGAGTTACTGAGTATTTTATCGAACTTTTTGAAGATACTGATTTCAGAAAGAAAATGTTCCCTGTTAACTTAGATCCTGACGGAAATAGAATTGGAGATGTTTCTCCAGATAAGACCTATGCTCAGTATGGAGCTGCAGACGGTTATTTAACTACCAAGTATAAAAGTGTTAGCTCATTGGGTACAGGAGATTTCCCTAGAATTCGTGCTAGTGAAATGTATCTTATCGAAGCTGAAGCTGAAGCAAACTTAGGTAATACAGCGGCTGCTCAAAGTGCTTTATTGACTATTAAGCAGAGAGCCGATAACACTGTTGCATCTGTAACCTTAACTGGTCAGGATTTGTTAGATGAAATCTATTTGGAAAGAAGAAAAGAATTGTTCTTTGAAGGACATAGATTCTTTGACATAAAGAGATTAGATCAGGACTTGGATAGAACTCTTTCAGATAAGGATCATTGGTCAGACTTTACTAATAATGATATCAGTAACGATCCAAACATTATTCCTAGAAATAGTGTAAGTAAGCGTTTTTGTTTACCAATCCCTCAAGATGAAATCAATGCAAATGAGGCGTTGACTGATGAGGATCAAAATGAAGTTTACAAGTAAGACTTATCAATAGAATATATTAAATCCCGTAAGGCATAGCTTTACGGGATTTTTTTGTGACAGTATTTTTTGGTTACAATAACTCAAGAGTACGCTCTAAAGCCATTCCTCTTGAGCCTTTGATTAGGATATTTAATGATTGCTCATTCTTAACGTCTAAATCCTTGGCAAGATCCTCATAGGTTTCGTGCTTAATGAAATTGTTTTTGGTGTTATAAAAGTTTTTACCCACCAAATGAACGATTTCAAAACCCATTGTAGAGCAGAGGTCAGATATGATTTGATGTTCTTTGGCAGCGTCCTTGCCTAACTCAAACATATCACCCAGTATCAGGATTTTTTTGCCTTTTTGTTGGGCGAAGTTCTCTATAGCAGCTTTCATGCTTGTTGGGTTAGCATTGTATGCGTCCAGGATGATTTTCTTTCCGTTTTTGTTAATGATTTGCGAACGGTTGTTTGAAGGAACGTAGGCCTCAACACCTTTCTTTATAGAGTTAAGGTCGATTTCGAAATAGAGTCCAATAGTGATTGCAACTGCAATATTGCTGAAATTATAGTTTCCTATTAGATTGGTGTGAATATCCGTTTCGGCGTAGGAAACAGTAACATAGGGGGTCGTTTTTTTATTTGTGATTTGTATGTCAGCAATAGTATGCTCGCTAAATCCATATTTGTTTGGGTAGCCTTCTAGTTTTTCTTGTTGAATTCGGTCATCGGCATTATAGAATATGGTTTTGTTGTTGGATATCAAATGTATGAAAAGCTCGCTTTTTCCTTGAATCACTCCTTCGATGCCTCCGAAACCTTCCAAATGTGCTTTTCCGAAATTAGTGATAAAACCGTAGTCTGGTTGTGTAATAGAAGTTAAGAATGCAATTTCTTTCAAATGGTTGGCTCCCATTTCCACAATACCAATTTCTGTACGATGATCCATGCTTAATAAGGTTAGAGGTACGCCTATGTGGTTATTGAGATTGCCAACGGTTGCAGTAGTTTTGTATTTCTGCGATAGAACAGCATTAATCAACTCTTTGGTAGTCGTTTTGCCATTACTGCCAGTTAATGCAATGATAGGTGTGTTAAGCTCTTTTCTGTGGTAACTGGCTAATTGCTGTAGGGTATTAAGAGTGTCTGTAACATGTATAGTATTAGGTCCTTTGTATTGTTCTTCGTCTATTACAGCGGCTATGGCGCCAGCTTGAAGTGCTTGATGGGCAAATTTATTGCCGTTAAATTTATCGCCTTTAAGAGCAAAGAAAAGGTCTCCCTTTTCTAATTTACGGGTGTCGGTACAAACCTTGTTGCATTTTAAAAACACCTTGTATATATCTTCAATATTCATAGGATAAATGTATAAAAAAAGCCCTGTTTAAAACAGGGCTTTTTATCGACATATTTGTGTAGTATTAATGTCTTGCTCTTTTTGTTCTTTTCTTGGCTTTAGAACCTACACGAGACATGGCGCATCTAAATCCGATATAATCAGTAGCCATGTATTGTGGTAAATATCTCCTTTGTGCCGGATCTAACCAATATGCTCTATCTCTCCAGGAACCACCTTTATATACTCTTACTTCATCATTGATAAGGGTTGTTCTGTTATTAGACTTGTCATACTCCATGATCATGTTTCCGGTAGAATCCGTGGATATTTTGTGCTTTGGAGCATTATACATATCCTCTTCTGACTCACCGTCATCAAACCTTTCATAGAAATTTCTTGTAGAACCTTCATCACCATCTCTATAGTCTCTGTTGTCACTTTTAGAGAAGTTTGTTCTTAAGTAGGTGTCTTTTTCGTCTACTGGAACCATAGCCAATTCGCCAGGAAGATCTCTGGCTACAATTCTACCATTACTCAAGGTGTCATATTTGATTTCGCTTTGAGAAACGATCTTTAATTGTCCATCTTGATTGATGGCAGGTTTCATATAAACGTTTCCTCTGTAATAGTTAAAATCGTTTGCTTCATCATCAACTATAGGTCGATATACATCTGCTACCCATTCAGCAACATTACCGGCCATATCATAAAGCCCGAAGTCATTTGGGGGATAAGTTTTAACTTTCGCTGTAATATCGGCTCCATCGTCAGACCATCCTGCGATTCCACCGTAATCACCTTTTCCTTGCTTGAAGTTGGCTAGTTGATCACCAATATTTTTTCTTCTTCCAGATCGGGTGTATTCACCTTCCCATGGATATTTTTTTCTACCTCTGTAGTTGTTGTATTCTCTGGTACCTACAATTGCCTGTGCAGCGTACTCCCATTCAGTTTCAGTAGGTAATCTGTAATCTGGAAGTATGATACCACTTGTTCTTTTTGCAAAAACATTTGTAGAATCTCTTTGAGCTTTTCCTTGTAATGAGTCTATGTTACCGCCGTAGGCTTCTTCAGGTCTGTTTAAGTAGGTTTCAGTACTGAAGGTACCATCGATATCTCCTTGTGTAACTGCATATTTTGTGTTTCGAGCTAGAAATCCTTCTCTCTCAAGAATGTGCTCGTTAACACGATCAGTTCTCCATTCTGCAAATTGAGCAGCTTGAACCCAGTTAACACCAACGACAGGATATTCTGCATATGCCGGGTGTCTTAGGTAATTGTCTACCATTTCTTCGTTATAGCCTAAACGGTTTCTCCAAACTAATGTATCAGGTAATGCCCCTACATAAATGTTTTTGTAAGATGGATCATCTGGAGGAAATACGCTTTTAAGCCAATCCAGATATTCTAGATACATTACATTAGTAACCTCCGTTTCGTCCATGTAGAATGATTGAACGTGTTGTTGTGTTGGTGTGTTGTTCCAATCGTGCATAACATCGTCCTGCACTTTTCCTTTAACAAAAGTTCCTCCTTCTACAAACACCATACCTGGAGGTGTTTCTTGCTCCTTAAAGTTGCTGTTGTATTGAAAACCACCTTCTTTGGAGTTGATTTGCCACCCGGTTGCCCTGGAGGTGTTTTTAGAAGATAAAGAGTTTTTGCATCCTGTAAAACACGCTACTGAAATAAAACAGAGCGACAAGATTTTAATAGAATACTTTCCCATAGTTAAGATTTGAGTTGTCATAAAAACATTGTGCAATATAATAATTAACTATATAAATTCAATTTTTTGAAATAAAAAATGCAATTCGTTTTCGTTGTATTACACTAATCCTTTAACGTTTATTTTGTAATTTTATTATGACGATTGTTAATAAAAATGAGAGTCATGCCGTAGGAAGACGTTTTTAATAAAGGTCTAATTGATTTGTATAAAGTATGTTGGTGGCGTTTTTAATATAAAAGACGACCATTTTTTATAAGATTTTCTGCATATCTTCGTTAACCTTTCAGTTAACCTTTGTGAGCTTTGTACTTGCTTTAACGGGGCAAAAGATTATTTTTGCTTAAATAGATTTTTCTCGTATGAAGAATATGCTAATGTTTATTTTGATTTATTCTATGGTGAATATGGTTTATTCGCAAGAAGAGTATCAAGAAATAACCACAGGAGTTCCTTTCTTATTAATTTCAGCAGATGCAAGGGCTTCTGGAATGGGTGATCTTGGCGTGGCAACTTCACCTAATGCCTTTTCTCAGCAATGGAATCCTTCGAAATATTCATTTTCTGGTGAACAGGCTGGTATCGGAGTTAGTTACACACCATATTTAAGAGAGTTGGCCACAGATATCTCCCTTATGAATGTTACCTACTATAATAGATATAATGATAGAAGTGCCTATGCGTTTAGTTTGAAATATTTTGGTCTTGGTGAGATTTTATTCCGTCAGGGTATAGACGATGAGCCAATACCTGCAGAACCTAATGAATTTGCACTTGATGGTACATATTCCCTGAAATTAAGTGATTATTTTTCAATGGGCGTTACAGGACGTTATATAAGGTCCAATTTAAAACTGCAACAAATTGATGCCAATTCCAGATCGGCTAACAGTTTTGCAGTTGATGTCTCCGGGTATTATCAGTCTGAAGAAAAAGTATATGATAAGTTTAACGGAAGATGGCGTGCGGGATTTAATGTTTCTAACCTCGGACCTAAAATTCAATATGATGAAGGGGGACAAGAAAGTTCGTTGCCTACCAATTTAAAATTAGGTGGTGGCTTTGATTTTATCCTCGATCAGGATAATACTGTTGCAGTTTCATCGGAGTTCAATAAATTATTAGTCCCGACTCCTAAGGATTTTGACGGAGATGGAGATATCGATAATATAGATAACCAAATGTATAACGATATTGGTTTTTTCGAGGGAGTGTTTAAATCCTTTGGAGATGCCCCGGGTGGTTTTGATGAGGAACTGAGTGAAATAATATGGGCATTGGGAGCTGAGTATAATTATCGTGAGATTTTTGCTCTTAGGTCGGGTTATTATCATGAAAGTAAGAAGAAAGGAGTGCGGAGATACTTTACCTTAGGTGCAGGGTTTAAGTTTAATAATACAACCATAGATCTCTCCTATTTATTCTCAACCTCTAATGTGTCGAATCCGTTAGAAAATACCTTGAGGTTTGGGTTAACTTTTAATTTTGGAGAAACCTATTATGATTATTAAATATGGAGAAGCTCACTGTTCAATCCGAATTTGAAATTTATGAAGGTCTTCAGGAATTGCCTGAAGATATTCAGGATTTAATGAGTCTGGCAGTTGAAACCAGAAAAAATGCCTATGCTCCTTATTCCAATTTTAAGGTGGGTGCGGCCATTCTTCTTGCTAATAAAGAGGTAGTGGTGGGGAATAATCAGGAAAATGCTTCATTCCCATCAGGACTTTGTGCTGAACGTGTTGCAATATATCACGCAGGTGCTAGGTTTCCTGAGGTTCGAATAAAAGCCATAGCCATCACTGCCTCATCCGATAAATATGTAACAAGTGCTCCGATTCCTCCTTGTGGTGCTTGTCGTCAAGCTATCGCCGAATATGAAATAAATCAGGAGTCTCCAATCCCTATCTACTTCATGGGGGCTGTGGGGAAAGTGATGAAATCAAATTCCTTAAAAGGTCTTTTGCCCTTGCTTTTCGATAAAAACAACTTTATTTAACAAAAAAATGAGATAAAAGCCTTTTTTCATTTTTTCACTTTTTTTGAATATGCTACTTTTGTAGTTCGCAATTAATTGTAATGATTTATCTGCTTAGAAAGTTAAAATAAGTGATTAAGGAAACGAGCATTAATAAATTTTAATTACAGCTTAAGCGTGTTGAAGTTTTTTAATGTGAGAACGAAGGCAATGAGTGGTTGCATACGGTCTCAATTTTATGAATTATTTTATATAGGTAGTAATTAGTAAAATTTAAACGTGTGAAAAAAGTTACTAAAGAAGTTTACCTGAAATGGTACGAAGATATGTTGTTTTGGAGAAAGTTTGAAGACAAGCTTGCGGCAGCATATATACAACAAAAGGTAAGAGGGTTTCTTCATTTGTACAACGGACAAGAAGCCGTTTTAGCAGGATCTTTACATGCTATAGATCCTAAAAAAGATAAACTGATAACAGCTTATCGAAACCACGTGCAGCCTATCGGAATGGGGGTAGACCCAAAACGAGTAATGGCCGAATTGTTCGGAAAAGGTACGGGTACTTCTCAAGGTTTGGGAGGTTCAATGCATATCTTCTCTAAAGAACATAACTTCTATGGAGGTCATGGTATTGTAGGAGGGCAAATTCCTCTTGGTGCCGGACTTGCATTTGCAGATAAATATCAGGGTAATGATGGGGTGACTTTATGTTATATGGGAGATGGTGCTGTTCGTCAGGGATCACTTCATGAAACATTTAATCTTGCAATGTTATGGAATTTACCTGTTGTGTTTATTTGTGAAAATAACGGATACGCAATGGGGACCTCAGTTGCAAGAACTGCTAACCATACCGACATCTATAAACTCGGACTTGGATATGATATGCCATGTGCGGCGGTAGATGGTATGAACCCTGTTAAAGTTGCAGAAGCCGTACATGAGGCTGTTGAAAGAGCTCGAAAAGGTGATGGCCCAACTTTCCTTGAGATTAAAACTTATAGATACAGAGGTCACTCAATGTCTGATGCTCAGCATTACCGAACTAAAGAGGAGGTAGAAGAGTACAAAAAGATTGATCCGATTACTCAGGTATTAGATATCATTAAAGAAAAGAAATACGCTTCTAAAGCGAAAATTGAAGAAATCAATAAGCGTGTAACTGATCGGGTTAAAGAATGTGAGAAGTTTGCAGAAGAGTCTCCGTTCCCTGAGAAAAATGTAATGTACGATACGGTATACGAACAAGAAGATTATCCGTTTTTATCACATAAACTTTAATATATAATGGCAGAAATCATTAATATGCCACGTTTGAGCGATACCATGGAAGAAGGTACCGTTGCAAAATGGCTTAAAAAAGTAGGAGACAAAGTAGAAGAAGGTGATATATTGGCCGAAATAGAAACAGATAAGGCTACTATGGAGTTCGAATCGTTCTATTCTGGAACACTACTTCATATTGGTGTTGCTGAAGGCGAAACTACAAAAGTTGATGAGCTTTTAGCTGTTATTGGTGATGAAGGAGAGGATGTAAATGCCATTATTAATGGTGCTCAGGCAACTGAAACAGTTGAAGAAAAAACGGAAACACCTCAGGAAACAACCGCTGATAAAGCAGCTCCGGCTGCAGAGATGCCGGAAGGTGTAGAAGTGGTTACCATGCCACGTCTGAGTGATACCATGGAAGAAGGTACCGTTGCGTCTTGGCTTAAGAAAATTGGAGATGAAGTCACTGAGGGAGATATTCTTGCTGAGATCGAAACTGATAAAGCCACCATGGAATTTGAGTCTTTCTATGCCGGGACCCTATTATATATAGGTGTTCAGGAAGGTGAATCTGCACCCGTTGATTCGATATTGGCGGTAATTGGACCTAAGGGTACCGATGTGGATGCAGTGCTTAACGCCTCTAAGTCTGGAGGAAGTGCTCAAACTGAGACTCCAAAGTCTGAACCTAAGAAGGATACAGCTGTGGCAAAACCAGAACCAGTGGTTGAAAGTAAACCTGCTGCAACAGTAACGACAAGTACAACTGCAGGAGGTAGAATTTTAGCCTCTCCACTTGCTAAAAAAATGGCTTCCGAAAAAGGAATCGATTTAGCAAATGTACAAGGTACTGGAGAAAATGGAAGAATTGTTAAAAAGGATATAGAGAGCTACAAACCAGTTGAAACTTCTGCTCCTGCTTCTACAGAGGTAAGTGGTGTTCAGCCATTTGTGCCTTCAGGTCAGGAAAGTGTTGAAGAGGTTAAGAACTCTCAAATGCGTAAAACCATTGCCAAACGTTTGGCAGAGTCTAAATTTAACGCTCCTCACTACTACTTGACAATAGAAGTAGATATGGACAATGCAATGGCTTCAAGAAAACAAATTAATAACCTGCCAGATACAAAAGTGTCTTTCAATGATATGGTAGTAAAAGCATGTGCGATGGCATTGAAAAAGCATCCTCAGGTTAATACTTCATGGAAAGGAGATACCACTCAGTATAACCATCATGTTCATGTAGGGGTAGCTGTTGCTGTAGATGAAGGACTTGTTGTTCCTGTGCTTAAGTTCACAGATCAGCTGGGCTTAACACAGATTGGCAGTCAGGTTAAGGACCTTGCGGGTAAAGCGAGAAATAAGAAGCTTACGCCTGCAGAAATGGAAGGAAGCACCTTTACAGTTTCTAACCTTGGTATGTTTGGTATTCAAGAGTTCACTTCTATTATCAACCAACCTAATTCTGCCATTCTTTCTGTAGGTGCAATTGTTCAGAAGCCAGTGGTTAAAGATGGACAGATTGTTGTGGGTAATACCATGAAAGTTACTTTAGCATGCGATCACAGAACTGTAGATGGTGCTACTGGAGCACAGTTTCTTCAAACCTTAAAAGCGTATATGGAGAATCCGGTTACTATGCTTGCGTAGACTACAAATAATATATATTTATTAGAAAGCTGCTTTGTTTATAAATAAAGCAGCTTCTTTTTTTATCTTTATATCCAATTAAAATTTAGAGATGATAAAAAATATACTTTTAGTGACAATCCTTGGCTTAATTGCATTTGGATGTAAGCCTTTGTCAAATAGCAAATATAATGACCGTGAAAATCCTGAATCTGTAACCGAAGAATCAGTAGCTGAATTAATGGATTTTTTGTCCTCAGATCTACTAATGGGTCGAGATTCCGGAACAAAGGGACTTGAAGAAGCCGCAAACTATATTGAACATGTTTTTTCTAAAAGCGGGGTGAAACCATATTTTGAAACCTACAAGGATTCTTTGTCAAATTTTAAAAATGCGTTTAATGTTGTCGGAGTAGTAGAAGGAAGTGATCCGGAGTTAAAAAATGAATTTATCGTTCTGGGAGCTCATTATGATCATGTTGGTATCATAGACGCAATAGAAAAAGATTCTATAGCCAACGGAGCGAATGATAATGCCTCCGGGACAACAGCAGTAATAGAATTAGCAGAATATTTCGGTAAGACAAAAGAAAATAAAAGAAGCCTGATATTTGCATTGTTCGCGGCCGAGGAAAAAGGATTGCTCGGGTCAAAGCACCTGGCACCAAAATTAAAAGAAAAAGGTATTAATCTATATGCAATGGTGAATTTTGAGATGATTGGGGTGCCTATGAGTAAAGGCTATACAGCCTATTTAACAGGGTATGAGGCCTCCAATATGGCGGCTAAGATGAATGAATATTCCGGAGATGAAAATTTAGTTGGTTTTTTACCTCAAGCTAAAGAGTTCAATTTGTTTAAAAGATCAGATAACTATCCTTTCTATGAAGTCTTTAAAGTGCCTTCTCAGACCTTATGCACATTCGATTTTACAAATTATGATTTTTACCACCATGTGGATGATGAAATGTCGGAGATAGACATACCACATATGACCTCATTTATCAAACAGATGATTCCAGTAATTACGCAAATGGCAAATACTAAAAAGAAGGAAGTTTATTTTTATGAGTAATAAGAAACATATAATTATAACCGGAGTTAGCCGTGGAATTGGATTTGAACTGGTAAAACTTTTTGCAGATGCAGGCCATAAAGTATTGGCTCTTTCCAGAAACGATAAACCCGTATCGCAGTTAGAGTATCCGAATGTTACCAGTTTTTCATTTGATTTAAACACTGATGAAGATGTTAATCGAGTGAAATCATTTGTAGAAAATGAATGGAAGCATGTAGATGTGCTTATCAATAATGCCGGTAGATTGCTCAATAAACCTTTTTCCGAAACCTCGCGAACTGAATTCGAGGCAGTGTACAAAGTAAATGTTTTTGGATTAGCAGAATTAACCAGAATAATTATTCCATATATGAACAAAGAAAGTCATGTTGTGAGCGTTAGCAGTATGGGAGGTGTACAGGGAAGTGTGAAATTTGCAGGGCTCTCAGCTTACAGTTCTTCAAAAGGAGCAGTGATTACACTTACCGAGTTATTAGCTGAAGAGTACAAAGAAACAGGTCCTTCATTTAATGTATTAGCATTGGGAGCCGTTCAAACTGAGATGTTGGAAGAAGCTTTTCCCGGTTACAAGGCACCATTATCAGCTTTGGAAATGGCAACTTATATTTATGAATTCTCCTTAAGTGGTCATAAATATTACAATGGTAAATTACTGCAGGTTTCGAATAGTACACCCTAAACAATTTGCTGAATGTTTGACGTCTTAAAAAAATATGTGCCGGATAATGCTGCTCAACCGTGCTTTGAATTGATTAAGCAAAATGAAGTTCATTTGAAAGTGGTTAATGAACGCGTAACACGTCATGGTGATTATAGGAGACTGTCCAATGGGATGCATCAAATAACAGTTAACGCCAGCCTCAATAAGTATCGCTTTTTGATAACGCTCATACATGAAATAGCACATTTAATTGCGTTTCAAAAGTATGGTCGTTATATCAAACCCCATGGCAATGAGTGGAAGTATACCTTTCAACAATTAATGCTGCCATTCATACGCCCGGAAATATTCCCTTCTGTCCTACTGCCTGTATTGGCAAATCATTTTAGAAATCCCAAAGCAAGTAGCGATACTGATGCTAAATTATCGTTAGCATTGAAGCAGTTTGATGAAGGACCCGATAAAACCTTTATATTTGAATTACCATATGGGAGTTTGTTTAGGATCTATAATGGTAAAATTTTTAAAAAAGGAAATAGAAAAATAAAGCGATATGAGTGTCTTGATGTAAATTCAGGCAAGGTGTATCTTTTTCAACCAAATGCTGAGGTTGAGGAACTCCCACAGTAAATCATTCAAGATGAATAAAAATTATTATGCGGTAATCATGGCCGGAGGCGTAGGTTCTCGGTTTTGGCCGTTAAGTACCCAAGGCTATCCAAAACAATTTCATGATCTTTTAGGGTCAGGGCAAACGCTTATTCAAAAAACGTTCTCACGCCTGAATCGTTTTATTCCAAAAGAGAACATATTGGTTTTAACCAATGAGCGATATAAAGAACTTGTTTTAGAGCAACTTGTGGATGTTAAAGAAGATCAGGTAATTTTGGAACCCGCAAGGCGAAACACAGCCCCTTGTGTTTTATATGCATCATTAAAAATTCTCAAAAAGAATCCAAATGCGCTTATGTTAGTTGCCCCTAGCGATCACTGGATTGAAGATGAATTTACTTTTGAGAAAAACATTAAAAGATGCTTTGAAGAATGCGCTCAAAAGGAGATTCTAATGACACTAGGAGTTAAACCAACTTTCCCTAATACAGGATATGGATATATCGAGTTCAAAAAGAAATCAGGAGTAGAAATTAAAAAGGTACGTCAGTTTAGAGAGAAACCTGACTATGAAACGGCTAAAATATTTTTAACAAAAGGAAACTTTTTATGGAATGCCGGAATTTTTGTTTGGGGGGTCCGGAGTATTGTAAATGCCTTTCAAAAGTTTCAGCCAGAGCTATACACCTTGTTTGCTCAGGGTATGGAAGTGTACAATTCCGATAATGAATCTGATTTTATAGCAGAAAATTATGAAAAGGCACAAGACATATCAATAGATTACGCAATCCTTGAGCACGCTAAAAATATTCATGTACTTTTAGCAGGTTTTGATTGGAACGATTTAGGAACATGGGGCTCTTTATATAATGAACTAGAGAAAGACGGAAACCAAAATGCCATTCTGAATGCAAAAACTTTGCTTACTAACAGTAATAGGAATATTATTAAAACAGGCCCGGGAAAAATTGTCGTTATGGAAGGATTAAATGATTATATTGTGGTGGATAAAGACAATATTCTTTTAGTTTATCCTAAAGAAAAAGAACAAGATATTAAAACAGTATTGGTTTCTGTTAAACAAAAGTTAGGCGATCATTTAATATAGCGCATGGAAGAGAAAGCAAACAATACCAATCAGGAAGACAAGGTACAAGAGGAGAAAATCAATCAAAGTACAGATAAGGTTAAAAAGGATTTTTCCGGCCTGCTAGGAAGTCTTAAGACCTTTCTGGCAGACCTTCTGGATATTAGAGGAAATACCGACCAAGAAACTACCATTGATGAAATCAAAGGGGATATAGCTTTTAAAGGCCATACTTCCTGGATTTTAATTTGTTCCATTTTTATAGCATCTGTTGGGTTAAATGCAAATTCAACCGCTGTAGTAATTGGAGCCATGTTAATTTCACCCCTAATGGGACCTATTTTGGGGATGGGAATGTCATTAGCAATTAATGATATAGACACTTTACGAAGATCCGTTAAAAACTTTCTCGTAATGGTGGTTTTAAGTGTTTTAACAGCTTTCTTGTTTTTTAAACTGTTTCCACTTCGAGATGAATCATCAGAACTTTTAGCTCGAACTGCTCCGGATATTCGGGACGTACTTATTGCATTTTTTGGTGGTTTGGCACTTGTAATTGCTCGTGCAAAAAAAGGTACAATAGCAAGTGTGATCTTTGGGGTAGCAATTGCAACAGCCTTAATGCCTCCGCTTTGTACTGTTGGTTTTGGACTTGCTATATGGAATTTACAATATGCCGGTGGAGCTATGTATCTCTTCATTATTAATACGATTTTCATAGGATTGGCTACCTTTTTGGTATTAAAGATTTTACGATTTCCGATGGTGCGCTATGCTAATTCGGCCAGAAGAAGGTTTATTGCAAGAGTAGCATCTATAGTAGCAATTATAGTTATAGTGCCTGCATTGTTTACGTTTTATAACGTGTGGCAGGAATCGATGTTTAAGAAGAATGCAAATTCATTTATTAATGAGAAGGTGAAAACTTATCAATTTTCAGATCAAGGATATTTTCTTGATAAATATAATACCATAGAATACAATGGAGGAGATAATCCAATAATTGAATTGGTTTTTGGTGGTGGCGAGTCCATACCCGATAATGTAATTCAAACTTGGAGAACACAAATGGCTACATATCCGTATCTGGAAAATGCAACATTGGAAATTAAAGGAGGTAAGGATGATTCTGAAGAAAAGTTTAAATACGTTTCGGAACTTTATGAATCAAAAAAGCGTGAAATGGAAACTAAAGATCAACGAATTTCAGTTTTGGAAAATGAATTGGAGAAGTTGAGTATGTATGCATATAACCAAATTCCGTTTGCCGAGATAAGTAAAGAAGCTAAAATAAATTATCAGAATCTTGAAGAATTTGCCTTTGCGTTTCAAATGAAAACTAATTACCAAAAAACTGATACCATACCGGTTTTTTATGTAAAGATGAAAAAGACAGCAACAGCCTCCAAGGAGTTAGAGAAAATGAAAGAGTGGCTAAAAGTTAGAACGAATAATACTAAGGTTGAAGTCAAACAAGTCAATTAAAAAAAGGAGCTCATGAGCTCCTTTTTTTAATTCCTTTCTTCAATATACATTTGTCTTACTTTTTTAAACAAGTCAGAAGAGTAAACAAAATTAGTTACTGCTTCATTATTTGTTTTGAAAATTTCGTTATTGGTGCCTTCCCATTCCTTATGACCATCTTTAAGAAAGATAATCTTTTCCCCGATTTCCATTACCGAGTTCATGTCATGTGTATTGATGACTGTGGTGATGTCATATTCTTTTGTAATTTCCTGAATGAGATTGTCTATTAAAATTGCCGTTTTTGGATCAAGTCCGGAATTAGGTTCATCACAAAATAGATATTTTGGGTTGTTGACAATAGCTCGGGCAATAGCTACACGTTTTTGCATACCACCGGATAATTCGGCCGGGTATTTTGTGTGCGCATTTTTAAGGTTTACCCTTTTTAAAACAAAATCCACACGTTCTTTCATTTCATCGTATTCCTTATGAGTAAACATTTTTAATGGAAACATTACATTCTCTTCAACATTCATGGAATCAAACAGGGCACTTCCCTGAAAAACCATTCCCATTTCTTGCCGGAGATTTCTTTTCTCATCATCGTTGAGTTCAGAATAAACCTTTCCGTCATAAATAATCTTTCCTTGGTCAGGAGTATGTAAGCCCAAGAGCGATTTAAGGAAAACGGTCTTACCTGAACCACTCTGACCAATAATAAGATTGGTTTTACCCTTGTCAAACACAGTTGAAATTCCTTTTAAGATTTCAACATTTCCAAACGATTTATGAAGATCTTCTACTACAATCATTTCCGTTGTTTTTTATGAGCATTGATTAACCCAACATCATTTGGGTAATAATATAATTTACAATAATGATAACGACACTCGTCCATACAAACGAAGTAGTACTGGCTTTTCCAACTTCTAGGGCACCACCTTTCATATAAAATCCATAAAAAGCAGGAATGGTGGCAAGTATAAAAGCAAAGATGATGGTTTTAGTGAAAGCATAGATCACATGAAAATCCTTAAAATCAACTTGAATCCCCTGTACGAACTCAGCACTGGTACTGTAATTTCCAAATACTGCAGCCACCCAGCCTCCAAATATACCCAGGTACATGGCAATGGCAATAATAAACGGATAAAGCATCAAAGCTATAATCTTTGGGAACACTAAATAGTTCAATGCATTAATACCCATTACTTCTAGGGCATCTATTTGTTCAGTGACACGCATGGTTCCTATACTTGAGGTAATATATGATCCTACTTTTCCTGCCATGATGATAGAGGTAAAAGTAGGTGCAAATTCAAGAATTACAGATTGGCGTGTTGCAAAACCAACTAAATATTTTGGAATCAGAGGGTTATCTATGTTTAGTGCAGTTTGAATGGCAACTACACCACCTACAAAAAATGAAATAAATACGATTATACCCAGAGAACCGAATATAAGGTCGTCGATTTCTTTTAAAATTAAAGTCTTCATAATCGACCATTTTGTAGGTTTATTGAAGACTTCTCTTATCATTAAAAAGTACTTGCCTATATTTTGAAGATACTTCATGTATTAAAATTCAGGTAATTATTTAAGGACACCCATCCCTAATAACAATACTGTCAGGATGATGGTCACTAAAAGTTAAAAATAGAATAACTGAGGTAAAAATAATAATCTTAAGCGGTATTTTAACCAATTCTTAAAGCGAATAATAATCGAATCCCCTATTTTTGTTTGTTTAGGTTCGTAAATTTTATATTAGAAATATTAAATACAAAACAAAGTGAAGAAAATTAAATTGTCAAAGCTTGCTTTTTTGACTGCCACAGCAGCTTTATTTCTTAGTAACGGTTTGAGTGCGCAATCGGTTAATGATGCTTATAAAAAACCCAAATTAGTTGTAGGTATCGTTGTCGATCAGATGCGGTACGATTATTTACCTCGTTTTTGGAATCGTTATGGAGACGGTGGATTCAAAAGAATGGTTGCCGAAGGATTTAACTGCAAAAACAATCATTTTAATTATGTGCCTACTTATACAGGGCCTGGCCATGCCTCAGTTTATACGGGAACAACCCCTGCCTTTCACGGAATTATAGCGAACGACTGGTATGATAAAACCATAGATGAAAGTGTTTATTGCGCTCAGGATGATAATGTAAATTCGGTAGGAACAAATTCGGATGCCGGTAAAATGTCTCCAAATAGAATGATAACGACCACAGTTACGGATCAATTGAGGTTAGCAACCCAAATGAGAGGTAAGGTCATAGGCATTGCTATTAAAGACAGAGGAGCTATCCTTCCAGCTGGTCATAGTGCCAATGCAGCCTATTGGTTCCATGGAAAGGATGAAGGTGCTTTTATTAGCAGTACTTATTATATGGATGAACTTCCTAAATGGGTGACCAGGTTTAATAAATCCGATGCGGCAAAACAATATAAGAAAGAGTGGAATACATTATATGATATTGAAACTTATACAGCCAGCGGTACTGATAAGAATAATTTTGAAGGAAAATTTAAAGGCGAGAAAGATGCGGTTTTCCCTCATAAATTGAATAAACTTTGGAAAGAGAATAACGAATATGATATCATTAAGGCAACGCCATTTGGTAATAGCCTGACTACCGACTTTGCTATTGCAGCAATTGAAGGAGAAGAATTAGGAAAAGATGACGAAACGGATTTTCTGGCGGTAAGCTTTTCAAGTACCGATTACGTAGGGCATCAATTTGGTGTTAATTCCGTTGAAATTGAAGATACGTATTTACGATTAGACCAGGATTTGGAGCGTCTGTTTAATAAGCTTGATCAAGAAGTAGGGAAAGGAAACTATTCGGTTTTTTTAACTGCAGATCATGCTGCTGTTCATGTACCTGCCTATTTGGAGTCTGTGAAGATTCCTGGGGGCTATTTTAGTACATCAGATTTTAAAGTTAAATTAAATGAGTTTCTGCAAGTGGAGTATGGAGCAAAAGGATTGGTTAAGAACTTCTCTAATTTTCAAATATTCCTTAATTATGAAAAACTGGAAGAGTTAGATCTTGATTTAGCTGAGGTTGAAGAGGCTATAGCTAATGAAGTGGTTAATTACGATGGTGTATTTGAAGTTTTTACAGCACAGGAGATGCGAAAGCATGACTTTACCCAACCAGTACCATATTTATTGCAAAAAGGATACAATCACAAACGATCAGGTGATGTTATGGTGGTTCTGGAACCGGGTGTGATAAGCTATTCAAGAACAGGATCAACACATGGATCTAATTTTAATTACGATACCCATGCACCGCTATTATTTTTCGGACATGGAATTAACCATGGAGAAACTACGGAAAGAACGGAAATACCTGATATAGCGCCAACAATCTCAGCATTGTTGGGAATCGCATTCCCGAATGCGACTACTGGAAATCCAATCAGTGAGGTTATAGACTAAATATAAATCTAATTAATTAAAAGGCCCTGTTTTTAACAGGGCCTTTTAATTTAGGCTTGATTAAAGATGACACTAAATGATATAGAACTTTTAATCAATAGCATCTATTTTTAGTACCCATGCTTTCTGCTCCTCTAGTTTCTTACGATACTTTAATGGAATGTCAACAATAAATCCATCACCAACTTTTTCCCATTTTAATGACTCATTGGTGCCTAGTAAAGTTATGGTTGCATTTTGAGAAGGAGCAATAGAAGATAACCACATTTTTGAAGGCATTTGCTTTTCGTTTTCATCAGGGAGATAGATTGCGTACACCGATTTTGTATGACGATTTTGCGTGAGTGCTATTTTTCCTTCTCGATAGGGAGCAATAGCCCTCGATTTGTAAATAGCTTCACCATTGATGTTCATCCACGCTCCGATTCCTTCCATAAGTTCATAAGCTTCCGGATCCAATTCTCCTTCGGGATTCGGAGCTATATTTAAAAGGAAATTACCACCTTTGGCAACAATGTCTACCATGGTGTGAATAATTTTACCTATTGGCTTATATTCCCGACTTTTTCTCCACGACCAACCATCCTTTGCACTCGTATAACAAGTCTCCCACGGAACCAGCATAGCATGATCAGGAACCCTGTTTTCTGGTGTAATATAGTTTTGGTAAGGGCCCTCAACAGCTCTGTCCACCACGATTAATCCTGGTTGCTTATCTCTTGCTTTCTTTGCAATCTCAGCCATTTTTAAATCTTGACTCTGAAGGTTAAATTGCTTAAAACCTTTCATACTTCGGTAAGCCCATAATTCCTGTTCGGTATAGGGTTGTACCCATCCACCATCAAGCCATAGTATGTCAATATTACCATAGTTGGTCATTAACTCATCTATTTGGTTATGGGTATACTGAACAAATTTATCCCATCGCTCGGGATAACGCTCTATGCTATAATTTGGATTTCGATCGGCGGTTGCATTCTCTGGCCACCAAAAGTAAGATGAGTGCCAGTCAGGTTTTGAAAAATAGGCACCGATCATAAAACCTTCTTTTCCAAATTCTTTAAAAATTTCTTTGGTAACATCCGCTTTCGGATGCTCGTGAAAGGGAGTGTTGACTGAGGTTATTTTATAGTCAGAATATTGAGTGTCATACATGGCGAATCCATCGTGATGCTTTGTAGTAAACACAACGTATTTCATGCCAGCTTCCCTGGCTGCTTTTGCCCATTTCTTGGGATTAAACTTTACAGGGTTAAAAGTATGCTGTAGACCTTCATAGTCTTTTTTATATTGCTCGTAATTATCGTTGTTCCTAAAACGCTTAATCCATTCTTCATCCTCACCACAAATGGACCAGGATTCAATAATTCCCCACTGACTGTAGGTGCCCCAATGCATCATTAATCCAAATTTTAGATCTTGCCATTTCGTTAATTTTTCTGACACCTTTGGGTCCGTAACAGGAGTATATTTTTGGTTTTCTTCCTGGGAAAATGAATGCAGGGAAGTTAGTAATAAGAATGCAATTAGCAGTTTAGACGTAATTTGATGGAAATATTTAAGAAGCATATAGTACTATGATTTAAAGAAAGGAACAATATAAATTAAAAAATCAGAAATACAATCGTTTGTTTGATATTGTAAAGTAAATGATAATTTCTGTGAGTATTTACAAGGATTGAATGCGCATACGGTGGTGTCGCTGTAACAAAACAGGATATAGATTCCCGAAAATATTTATAATAGTCATGAATAACCCCAGAAGTGCATAATTATGGAATATTAAAATTATAACCACAATTTGAATAATGATGAAAGATGCCAGGTGACCGAATTCTGATTGCTTGGTTTGGTAAACGAAACTCTGCAGTCCGGTTCGTTTACCATTAAAATACTTTTTCCTTTGTGTTTTATGCCCCCAGAAGAACAGTAATAATAATTTCTTGAAGAAAGCAATATTGAGGGTATCATATAATTTATTGGTCAATTTTTTGTTTTTAACCTTATAATAGGTTTCGGGAAGCATTTTGTGGGTTGCATAGGCAAATCCTGTAAAAGCAAATACCCCTGTAATGAATAGGGCTAATAATAAAGAAAGAATAAAAATTTCTGTAATTGAATAGTCTTGAGGATGGGTATTGATTAGATTCCTGATTAGATCAAAGGATCGATAAAGAAGAAATACGGAGAATAAAGGAAATAGAATTTTCTTTACAGTCATAGCCATTATTTCATATTTAGCAGTTGAATATACCCTTTTCTTATCTATCTACCTATATCTGAAGGAATCCATTTGTGGAAAAGTCGTCTGTAAAGATATCTTGTTGATTTTAGTAACCTTATCAAAACAACCGGTAAAGTGAAGTTAGCAATTAATTAAGTAATTGATAAATATAACTTATTCATACTTAGTCGCTTTCTCTTTTAGTTAGAATTCCGTAAATTAATCAGACGTTTATAATAATTATGATTTTATAGTTTTAATCTATTGAAATTAAAAATCAATAATTATTTTTTATGGTAAATTTGAATAGTTAAGAAAGAAAAATATAGAACTCAAAAAACCTTAAAAAAATGGAAAATAACAAACACATGAGTCATTCATCACATAATTCTAATGGCGAAAGTAAATGTCCGTTCTCTGGAGGGGCACCTAAAAAAGCTGCCGGTGGTGGAGCTAGAAATAGAGACTGGTGGCCCAATCAGTTAAAGGTCAATATCCTGAGGCAACACTCTTCATTATCTAATCCTATGGGTGATGATTTTGATTATGCAAAGGCATTCAAAAGTCTGGATTACGATGCGCTGAAAAAAGATTTAAATGATTTAATGACTGATTCACAAGACTGGTGGCCTGCTGATTTTGGACACTATGGTGGTTTGTTTATACGTATGGCATGGCACAGTGCTGGAACCTATAGAATAGGAGATGGTAGAGGAGGTGCTGGTGCTGGTCAACAAAGGTTTGCACCGCTCAATAGCTGGCCGGATAATGCCAGTTTAGATAAAGCACGCAGGTTGTTATGGCCTATTAAACAAAAATATGGTAAAAAGATCTCTTGGGCAGACTTGATGGTGTTAGCAGGAAATGTAGCTTTGGAGTCCATGGGTTTTAAAACTTTTGGATTTGCAGGAGGTCGTGAAGATGTTTGGGAGCCTGAAGAAGATGTATATTGGGGTTCCGAAACTAATTGGTTAGAAGATAAAAGATATTCAGGAGAACGTGATTTGGAAGATCCTTTGGCTGCGGTGGTAATGGGGTTGATATATGTTGACCCGGAAGGTCCTAACGCTAACGGTGATCCTGTGAGTGCTGCACGCGATATAAGAGAAACCTTCAAGAGAATGGCCATGAATGATGAAGAAACAGTAGCTTTGATTGCTGGAGGTCACTCTTTCGGAAAAACACATGGAGCTGCTGACCCAGGTCAGTATGTAGGTCCCGAGCCAGAAGCTGCTCCTATAGAAGAGCAAGGTTTTGGCTGGAGGAATAGCTATAAATCCGGAAAAGGACCTGATGCAATTACTGGAGGTCCGGAAGTTACCTGGACACAGACACCAACCCAATGGAGTAATTATTTCTTTGAAAACTTGTTTGGCTACGAATGGGAACGAACTAAAAGCCCAGCAGGTGCTATACAATGGGTGGCCAAAAATGCCGAGGCTGCTATACCGGATGCTTTTGACAATACAAAAAAGCACTTGCCAACAATGTTAACTACAGACCTGTCACTTAAATTCGATCCGGAATATGAAAAGATTTCAAGAAGATTCTATGAAAATCCTGATGAGTTTGCCGATGCCTTTGCACGTGCTTGGTTCAAGCTAACTCATCGAGATATGGGACCTAAGGCGAGATATCTCGGACCTGAAGTGCCAGCTGAAGATTTGATCTGGCAAGACCCAATCCCAGAGGTAAACCATGAGGTTGTTAATGCCGAGGATATAAAGTCACTTAAAAATATAATTTCAGAGAGTGGTTTATCGATATCGGAATTAGTGAGTACCGCCTGGGCTTCAGCTTCTACGTACCGGGGTTCAGATAAACGAGGTGGTGCTAATGGTGCCAGAATTCGTTTAACTCCCCAAAAAGATTGGGAAGTAAATAAACCGAAACAATTGGCCAAAGTACTTGAGGTGTTAGAGAATATTCAAAGAGACTTTAACAGTGGAAGTAAAAAGGTTTCAATGGCAGACCTTATTGTTTTAGGTGGTTGTGTAGGTGTTGAAAAGGCAGCTAAAAAAGCAGGTTACGATATTAGTGTTCCTTTTACCCCTGGAAGAATGGATGCTTCTCAGGAACAAACGGAAATTGATTCTTTTGCATATTTGGAACCTGTGGCAGATGGATTCCGAAACTACCGTAAAACAAAGTTTCCTGTCTCTACAGAAGAATTATTGATCGATAAGGCTCAGCTATTAACCCTAACAGCTCCTGAGATGACAGTCCTATTGGGTGGCTTACGGGTGTTAAACACCAATTTTGATGGTTTGGATCATGGAGTTTTTACAGAGCAGCCTGAAGTGCTGAGCAATGATTTCTTCATAAACCTGTTAAGCATGGATACCACATGGAAACCAGTGACTGAAGATAATGAGATTTTTGAAGGTCGTGATCGTAACTCAGGAGCACTGAAATGGACAGGCTCGCGTGCCGATTTAATTTTCGGATCAAATTCCGAGTTGAGGGCAGTTGCAGAAGTTTACGGATGTTCAGATAGTAAAGATAAATTCGTACACGATTTTATTGCAGCGTGGAATAAGGTAATGAACCTCGATCGTTTCGATCTTGCCTAAGCAGATTTTTAACACTTATAAAATCCTTTAAAGGTGGTCTTCGGACCACCTTTTTTATTAGACTAAAAAAAATATCCCTAAATGCCTATTCAACAAAATGGGCATTACATCACAAAACTACGACCCTTCACACCAAGCCCTGTTTTATAGTCCTTTAGTGCCTTTAGACTGAATAATTTTACCCTATTGAAAATTCATTCTAAAAACATTTTTATGAAAAAACAAATTTGGAAAACTATCTGGCTTTTTAGTTTTATTATAGGGACTTTTAGCCTTAACGGTTGTACAAAAGAAGAATTATTATCGCAGATTCAACATGAATCATTCTCCATGATTTCGGAATACACCAAAACCAAATATCGTATAAACATTATGTATCCCGAAAGATTCAATACGGAAAATAATTACCATACAATATTTCTTTTAGATGGAGATGATTATTTCAATGAAGCAGCGAATGTCATTGCCAGATTAAGTAAGGAAAAAATAGTCCTTGTTGGAATTGGATATGCAGATAAAAATCAGAGAGGTACAGATTATTCTTTTCCTGAAGATAAAGACTTCCCTGGTGATTCAGGTGGTGCTTTGGCATTTCTTAAATTTTTAAACAACGAACTCATTCCATGGGTCGAAATTAATATGGGCATTCATAGTAGTGATAAAACCCTGTTTGGTCATTCTTTGGGAGGGTATTTTGCGCTCTTTACCCTATTTCAGCAAAATCAGACAAATCCGTTCGATAATATCATTGCTGGCAGCTCCAACCTCATGTGGTACAATGCTTACCTATTCGATTTGGAACAGGATTATTATAATGCCTTTAAAGGTTTGGAAATAAGATTGTTTCTTGCTGTGGGTGATCTCGAAGGAGCCTCCTTAAACTTGTTTCATGATGCGTTTGTTGAAAAATTAAGGAGTAGATCGTATTCAGGGTTCAGCTTAAATTTTGAACGACTTAAAAATACCTCGCATAGAAATAGTCCTATAGTCACCTTTGAAAACTCAGTTTCAATTTTATTTTAATAAAGTCCTCATGAAAAATCAACTATTCATCATAATAACCTTAATTACATTTAAAACCATTGGTCAAACCCAGCCTTCGGTTAAATACCCGGAGAAAAAAAAGTGGAGGTTGGAGCTTTTATTTACCCAAGATATTCTAAATACCAGCTATGGAGATAATTTTGGTTTCGTATTTAAAGTGAAAAGACCTGCTTTTCAAAAAAAGCATTTTGACATTTATTATGGGGTTTGTTATCAAAATAGCTATATAGATGAAACCGATAATTTATTTACGAAGGGAATAGATGGCTATACCAAAGACAATGGACTATATGTGGTATATGAACTACGCTACCAGCCTTTTCAAAAGAAAAAGTTTTATGTGTCTCTTGAGCCATTTATCGGATTAACCCATTTAAAATCAAAAGGAACTTTACGAATACCCGAACATGATGTCTACCAAAAATATAAGAATAACTATACGTACTTTAATTATGGGTTGTCCCAATCAATTGGAATTAATATAAATGATTTTAGTATTAGTGGTTTTGCATGGGGATCCTTAAAAGGATTTTTAGACAATGGAAGAAGTCGCCCTGCAGATTTTGATTCACGACTTTTTCTGGGGATTGGCTTAGGCTATTCTTTATAAATATGAAATAGGGAGTATAAAATTATGAAGGTGTAATCTGAGTCCTGATTACACCTTTTCAGAATGAAAAGCTTCCTTAAATACCTGAAACTTATTTCTTGAAACTGGAACCTCCTCCTTTACTCCATTAAAAATAATCCGATAATTTCGAGCATTTCCGGCAGTAGCCTTAATATTTTTAATATTTACAACATACGATCGATGGGTGCAAATGATAAAAGGAAATTTGTCTAAAGCGTTTTCTAAAGTTTGAATTCCAATTCGATAGGGTTTACAGGCCACCCCGTTAGTGCTTTTGGAATACAAGTCAATATAATTTCCATCGGCCTTTGCAAAGAGAAATTTATCAGTGTCGAGTTCTATTAATTCAGTTTTATTATTGGTTTGAATCCTAACAACATCACCTTCACTGTTTTTGGTAAAATCAATCCTACGCTGTAGTTCTTCATTGAATAAAGAAACTTCCTTTAAGTTTTGTTTTAAAATAATGGTGTAATTAAACCAAACAATCAAAAATGTAGGTAGCGAGCCAACAGCAACGACATAAAAGGAAGCGTTTATAAACTTTAATAAAAGATTAGTGTTATGATGTTCTTTTTCAATAATATAAGCCATTATGTTATTGCAGACTGCAATAAAGAAAAGCAGAGAAACAATTAAAAGAAACTCTTTGCCGATGGTCCAATGCTCCCTTGTAATTGGATTGAAAAATAACCTGGGTACCAACTCTGTGATAAATAAAATACTGCAAAAACTGGATAAACCGGCTAGGGTGCAAACCTGTATTTTAGAAAGTATAAATTGGCTATTGACCTGATCAATATCCAAGGCAAACCAATTGATCATTGAAATAAGTAGTCCAATTGCCATAGCAACCCCCAAATTTCGTTTAAAATAAAACAAATACGGATAAGGCTTATTGATAATAGGAATTATGTATTGTTGTAACACTAAGTCTAATTTTAGGATCAAAGGTAAAACTTTTAAAAACCCAGAAATGATTTTTACAGGATAACAAAAGTTAAGTTTTTATCACCATTTTATTTTTTATACAAACATAGCCTTGGGTGGCAAATTGCCTGAACCAGAATTGGTGTATCAATTCCGCTTAAAATTCGACTGTTTAGAAATTTTAAAAAAAGTAATAATTGAGTAAAATCATACCATCTATACCTTAGCCGGATCAGTATAAAGAAACTTAAGGTGTTTTCTGAGTATTGAATTCAGCCATAACCGGATAATGGTCAGACAATAGACTTGTATCTTCTTGGTTAAAGAAAGTAACCTTCATACATTTTTTTGCCAACTCCGGATTCGCAAAAATATAATCAATCCGTTGTCGGTTTTTGATTATTGAATTAGCAGTATTGTTGTATTTCCCAATTAACGCCGGAGTAGGAAAAGTGAAATTTTTATTAGAAGGCATTATTGTATTAATACTAACATCAATAGCAGGAATGCTTAAAAACTTTGAAATTACAGCGTAGTCAAACTCTCCAAGTCTTAGGTTTGAGTATTTTTCATTGCTTTTTGATCTATCTTTAAGAGCCGGCTTTGATTCCATCCAGTAGGCATCAAAAGGGGAGAAGGCATTAAAATCACCTAAGATTAAGTAATTTTTATGAGCGTTCTCTGAAATAAGCTTAGTAATGTACTGCGCTTCTTTTAATCTGATATCAGCATCAGAAGGCGAAAGGTGAACTATATAAAAATCAATCCCATAAGTCTCACAATGTAATAAACCATGCCAGAAAGGTTTTTTTATTCGATCTTTTACAATGATGGGTTGATTTGAAGTTATTCCGGTAGGGTATCCTTCTGTCTTTAAAATTGCTACATACTCATGCCCCCATTTCAAAGCATCTTCCTTAAGTTGTTCTTCAGTATAACCACATAATTCCTGTAGTGCTAATACATCCGGATTTTGTGCTTTAACCCATGCCGTTAAATTCGATTTGCGCTCTATGTCTTTACCCCAGTCAAAACCATTCCAGATATTATAGGTCATTATCTTCAAGGAGGATTTCTCTTTTTGTTGAGAATGTCCGATTGTGGAAATACTTGAGATGAATAGGAGGGCAAGAATGAATTTGTTGAGGTTGAGCATCGATGTGTAGCCTTTAATAGTTTTTTGAACAATAGATAAAACTAAATATTTGATGGAAAATGAACAAGTTAAACATACTGGAAAATAAAATCAGGTTTATGAATAAGCAAAAAGCTTAGAGATTTTCAGAATCAATGTACTCGCTTTTCAAGCTTTAGAGACTCCGCTCCATTCGTAACTATAATTTCATAAGTGCCTTTTTTCAAGCCTAGATGGCCTGTCAGATTTCGATTCGTAACTTCGGTAACATCAATTGGAACCGCTAAATCTATGGGCTCTCCCTTTTTATAAGCTAGTAACATTACCGGAAATTCAATTGAAATATCTTTTAAGTTAATGGAAACATTTTTGTTTGCTCCTTGAAAGACCCAATGTGGCCGGTTATTAATATAGGAGGTTAAAGGATGTAAAACAATAAGATCAGCCCAGGCTTCCCTACGTTTATAAGGTAGAGCTTCACCTGTTGTCTTGTTAATAATAACAGAAGATTCATCAATATCAAAAGCTTTCCTGAATGGATGGTTGAATTTCACATCACTTCTTTCACTATAAATCACCTGATTTATAGTTAACGGATCTATTCCGGTATATTCAGTTAAACGTGAGGCCATGGCTTTTTCCCATGATTTATGTTTCCCTTCTAGGACGTGTTCAAAACCACAATGAATTAAAAACTTTTCATTGGGTTTGGTGCTCATATACTTTTGGATGTTCTGGGCTTGTGCGATCTCTCTCTCTTTACCATTTCCCTCACCCGTATTTTCATACGGAAAAAGCTCATAGCCAATAGCTAAAGCCTCACGAATCAAATTTCCGAATTGAGGATCCTTGGTGTAATACCCGGATTCGAGAATGGGATATTTCCTGATATTGATTTCTTTATCCAGGTAACCTCCATTCCCAAGAGCTTCAAGGCCAAGGTTTCTATATCCGAGATCATAGAGCTCTTTAAGAAGAGACTTTGTAAAAACACGGTGAAAAGAGTTGTGATGAGCCTCGTTAATAATAATTACATTGGTTTTCTTAGCTTTTTCAATAATATACTTTTTAGCATTTAGAGTGGCATACAAATCTTTTATAGAATCAATTTGAATGGAATTGTAATTTCGCTCCCTGGTACCCATAGCCAAATCCCATTCAATAAGGGCATTTCTATAATCGCCTTTGTTGGCATAGTTTGCAGCCGATAATTGATGCTTCCAGGGTACAGTGTCTTTAGCAACCTTATTGGCGATTGAAGAAGAAAATTGATAAGGTGTTTTAAAATCATTTTTTTCAGTGATATTTTTCGATGAATGACAATTTGAAAACACAATCATGATAAGACCCACTGAAAAAGTCTTAGAGAATTTTTTTAAATACATGTTGTTGGTTTTGATTGATAAAAACAAATATAACTAAATAATTAGTTTTAACTAATTATTTAGTTTGAAGAAGGTGGTTTGAATCTTCAGTACTGTTGTTGAAGAGTTTCATAAACTTTAAGATCAAATTTGGTTTATCTCAAAATTTGAGAGGGTATTATAAGTGGAATATACCTTTCAAATGGTTATTCAGTACTGTCTGGATTGGTTCTTTTTCCAAGTTGGAGTATTTCTCCTGCGAATTTCTCGACGCGTTGCCAATCTGTATATTCTATGGGGTGTTCTGTGCTGGTTGGACCATTGGTGAATAACATAATAAGTTTAATCATTAACTTATCGGTAAATGAATATATGCTATAATCAAGCCTGCCAGCGAAAACTTCTAATAAATTGGGTGACCAATGAATTGACTTAATGAATTTTTGCATATATGGATTGGTATCCGGACTGTTTTTGTCGTTTTTACGAGCGACAAGATTCACAGAAAAAAAGGCCGTATTTATCTTATTTAATTGGTCTGTATGATTAACAACAAAATTTTCAATTAAAGGATGATGCTTCCCGTAGCGAATACTTGAGCCAATAACGAAAATTTCATAATCCGATAGGTGCTTTTGAAATTGGTCAATGGAACATAGGTCTACCTCAATTCCCTCCTGACGAATGATACTGGCCAATTTTTCACAGATTTTTCTGGTTTGACCATCAACTGACGAAAATACAATTCCTATGGGATTCATTTATAAGGTAACGAATTTAAGTGATCGAATCTTTTTTAAGTAAAAAGAAGAGGCGCTTTCCGTATGATCTGCCTGCTTTTTGTAATCGGTTTAGGAGCCAGGGAATTCATGAATCCTCTTAAATGTTCGTGTTACAGTACTGTCCGTATTTAAAAGCTGTAATGTAATTGTGTCTTTATTAATTTTCATATTCCAAAAATTTCGTTGAAGATGCGCGCCATACGGTATCAACTCAACCTCAGGTTTATGTCCGTGAACATTATAAACCCCATTAATATTTACTGTGCCAGAACTTATAACAAAGCGTTTGTCCCATCTGAAAAATATATAATCACTATCAATTATACGGTCAGGATCTTTAAAATAAGGTCCTGAACCAATTGCCTCATTTAATTTCCATAATCCAAATAATTCATCACCATGAGTCATGGGGAGTTTTTGAGCCTGCTCTAAAATTACTTCAACCATTTGTCCATCCTGAATTCGATTCAATGTCATGGATTTATTATCTATTTCAACCTTAAATGGTTCATTAGAATCATGGATTCCGTTGGTGTTAATAATAGTTAGGGACCCCGTATCTTTATCAAAGTTATAAGTGCCGAAAGAATGCTGCAACCACCCATTACCTGATTCTTGAGTGAAATCGGAATGAAAACGTACCCATCGTGCATCAGGAGTCATTTTTTCATTTCCAACGGTTGCTGATTTTATAACCCATTGTCCTTCAATTTTCGATTCGTTTTGGCAACTGATCAGTGATAAAGTGGAGGTGAAGAAGATTAATAATTTCAATTTTATAGAAACATTCATTTCTGTATGATGCTTTTAATATTAGTTCAGGTTGGGTAGTTTGGATAATAGTTACCCTGTCATAAATTTAAGAAACTCTAATGAATTTTAATGGGTTGAAAATCACAAGATGATTTTTTAAAATAAGATTTGACATACAAAAAATAGCTTTTCACTGCTCAAGCGTCAAAATCAGGCTGTAACCTTTCTTTTGGGTAGTAATGCAATTAAGCCAAGAACAGGTCCGATGGCTAATACAGCATAAATACTATTCGTGTCAGTCAGGGATCTGATAACATTTACTATTTGAATGCTTACTATGGTAATGCTAAAACCTATGCAGTTAACAATAGTCAGAGCCGTTCCTTTTATTTCAGGACGACTGTTTTGAGCGACTAAAGTAGAGAACAAAGGAGAATCAGCAATCACTACCATCCCCCAAAATAAAAGATAAGCTATAACAAAACCAGGAGCTTTAAGAGAGAAAATCAAGGGTGAGGCTAAGCAGCAGATACATGATAAAAGAAGGGCTGTAAATGCGGTCCGTTTGGTACCAAGGGCTTCCGCAAGATATCCTCCAATGATGCAGGCCAACCCACCAATTCCAATGATCAGGAATGACAAAAATGGTATATTAAATGCTGCATTCGGATTTGCTAGAAGGTAGGTTTGAAGCATCAACGGTACAAAGGTCCAAAATGCGTAGAGTTCCCACATATGTCCAAAATAGCCAAAGGCAGCCGAACGAAAATCTCGTTGCCTGAATACTTTGAAAAAGGCCGAAAGATCCAATTGCTGACTCTGTTTGCGAAATGGACCATCAGGAACTAAAACCGACATCAAGACACCTCCGGCAATCGCAAGGGTTGAGGTGATCAACAACACAGATTTCCAGGGAAAGTTACCGGTCATGTCTTTCAGTAGATGAGGAAATGCCGTGCCTACCACAAGAGCACCAACGAGATAACCCAGAGACTTACCAAGGCCTTTTTCAAAATAATCAGAAGCAATCTTCATCCCAACAGGGTAAATTCCAGCTAGAAAAAAACCGGTTAAAAAACGAAAACTCAATATACTGGTAAAACTATTTCCTTCCCAAATGATCCCAAGATTAAACAAAGCTCCCAAAAGCGCTGATGATAAAAACACCTTTGAAGGAGAAAATCGGTCAGCAATAGTTAAAATGGCAAAGATGAGCGTACCTATAATAAATCCGAATTGAACGGCAGAGGTTAAATGCCCTATAGCACTTTCGTTAAGATTGAAATTAATAACCAAATCACGCATTACACCATTTCCAGCAAACCATAAAGAGGTGCAGCAGAACTGTGAAATTACAATAACGGGAAGAATCCTTTTAGATGGTTTCATGGTGCGTTCCTATTTAAGATAGTAATGATCATGAGCTTTTGAACTGTTTTTGATGATTCACTTTTATGTTTCAACGGTCTAAAATATCAATTCACTTGTAAATACTTATAATTAATATACCCGTTCAAAGGTTTTGCCATTAAATTTATAGATCCCGCTCGGATTCGCACCACAAAACCACAATGTTCCATTTATGGTTTTATAGATGGTCCAAACCTGACCTGAAGGGAATCCATCTTTTTTAGTGAAATTTGTCAATGAAATACCGTCAAATTTCCAAAGACCGGATTTTACGGTTCCAAACCAAATATTTCCTTTAGAATCTTCCCCTAAAGCAAAGACCCTGTCAAGTGTGTTACCGTTAAAATCATCTTTCTTTATTGATTGTTGCTTGCTGAAATGGATCGTTTTATTTCCATCATATTTGAAAACACCAATACCATTATTTCCAATCCATAAATTTCCATTACGATCCTCCATAATACTTCGAATATGTAAGGCAGCGTTAGCCTCATTCAAACCAAGGTAAGTGTTATCTATAATTTTAAAAGTCGAACCTGTATATCCTATAACAGCTCCGTAGGTACCAAACCATAGGGTCCCGTTTTTTGCCTTGATAAATGGCGTGGTCACTGAAAAGTAATTTTCCTCTCCACCTTTCGGCGCAATTGGGAATTTGCGAAAAGAAAGGGTGTTACCATCGTATTGGTAAACTCCGGGTTGCTCCTCACGTGCATTGTAACCTGTACTTAGATCTCCTTTAAACCACAGGTCATTAGAAGTTGGGGACCATTTATTTTTAAAATCATAGTTTCTTTGGTCATAGACAGTTATATGTTGACCATCATAAAAACTCAATCCCCTCCCACATTCAAACCATATGAGTCCATGTTGGTCTTCATAAATATTACGGACTTGATTGTCACTCAATCCATCAGCGATGGTGAAATATTTGAATTTCCCATTCCTGATCAAACAGACACCTTCGCTATGACTGCCAATCCAGGTGTTGCCTTTAGAATCCTCCAAAACAGAACGAATGCCAGAGGTATATTTGACAAAAGGTCTCGATTGGTTCGTTTGAATATTTTTTTGTGTAGTGTGAATTTTTGAATTAGGTTGACAAAAGCAAGGTAAACTAATGAGTATGAAAATAAGAACAAAAGCCTTTAATTTATATTCATGGATGCTTTTCATAATGAGGTCAGGATATATTGGTCGTTTTGAAGTTGAAGTGTTTTAATATTAAAGATAATTAAAAGGGAACAAATGTATTCTCAGCAATTTTTACAACTGGATAAGACGAATTTTAAAAGAAGCTTAAAAAATTGAATCCATGTAAATTGAGATTATTCATTTTTCTCCTGAATGGTGATTTTTCTATTTAATGCATCTACTAACTTGAATAAGGTTTTTTGGAAAGTCTCGAATTCATCTTTGGTAATTGATTCTTCTTTAAAGGATGCTAAAATTTTATAAGGTATCTCCTGGGCGTTTTCCTTCATCTCAATCCCTGCATTCGTCAGTGAGATCAATACAGTGCGTTCATCCAAAGGTGAACGAGTTCTTCGTATCAGTTCTTTCTGCTCTAATCGTTTTAACAAAGGGGTAAGGGTATTGGATTCCAAAAAAAGGCGTTGTCCTATTTCCTTCACACTTTGCTGGTCATATTGCCAGAGAGTTAACATGACTAAATATTGTGGGTATGTAATTCCTAAAATGTTTAAATAAGGAGTGTACATTTTCGTAGTAAAACGCGAAGCAGCATAAAGAGGGAAGCAAAGTTGATTCTCCAAAAACAGCGCTGGTACATCTTTTTTCATCATCATAATATTTTTATAATATCTTTCTCCATCTTTTCAGGAACCGTAGTTGGTGCATACCGCTTCACAGGATTCCCGTTTTTGTCAATTAAGAACTTGGTGAAATTCCATTTAATTTTTCGGCCAAAAATCCCACCCGAAAGTTCAGATTTTAAATATTTAAATAAAGGATGGGCGTTTTTACCATTCACCTCAATTTTTTCAAACATCGGAAAACTTACCCCATAATTGCGTTGACAGAATTCCTGAATTTCATCGGAACTTCCAGATTCCTGATTCGCAAATTGATTGCATGGAAATCCGAGGATTACCAACCCCCGGTCCTTATATTTTTGATATAATTTTTCTAACCCCTCATACTGAGGTGTAAGCCCACATTTACTGGCGGTATTAACTACGATAACAGTTTTATCTTTATAAGCATCTAAACGAATTTTTTCATCATTTAGTTTATCAGCTTCAAAGTCATAAAATGAAAATGTTTCCATATTATCCTTTTATTTTGTTGATGATATGTTTAAGTGCCTCTGTCGACCACAAGGCCCACAGTATAAGTACAGGCTGAAAAAAGAGTCTTATAAGCCTTTTTCGATCCGTATCCAGACCAAAAGCATTTATCTCATGGGTATATTGAGAAATATTACCGGGAAATATTAAAACGTAAAAAATGGCCAGTACAATCCCCACTTTAATCTTATGTTTCACTAAAAAAACCATGGCAAGTCCCAGGCAAATCTCAATAATCCCTGAAGACAACACCACAAAATCCATTATTGCAGGATCATTAGATAACCACAATGGCACTTGGGCTAAAAATTCTTCTCTTTGAAAGCTAAGATGCCCTATACCTGCAAGTAACATGAGGGAACCGAGTAGTATTCTTAAGAAATTTTGAATAGATTTCATTTGGTGATCGTAAGTGATTAAATCGTTTGCGATATAAAGGTAAGGATTATTTTATATACTTGAATAAGTAGACTGCAAAACTATATTGATATCGAAATGACACACAAGGTAAACCAAGTAGTACATTACGATTTTATATTAATTTCTTTGTCGAATAAATTTACTCCTCCTTTTACACCGAAGTCAAGTGTAGTAACAGGATATGCGATCGAAATGCCTTCTTGTTCAAATCGTTTTTTAATGCGAATAATCACATCATTCATACCCTTACAATAGTCATCATTCGAATTAAACTGTACCCAATATCTGAGCATAAAATTATAAGTTGAATCACCAATGGCTGTAAAGTAAAAATCAATGCCCTCTTCGGGAAGTAGCTCTTCAATTTTCTTTACTTCATCCATGGCAACACTTTTTACCCGCTCAAGATCATCTCCATAAGACACACCACTTCTTAAAATGATTCGTCGCTTCCCCCATGTTGAATAATTTGTAAAGGTGCCATTGTAAATAATCTGATTGGGAATAAAAACCTCTTGCCCGGGCACGGTTTTTACCTTGGTGGTAAGCCAACTGATGTCTACAACCATCACCATAATTTCCATCAATTTCTACCCAATCACCAATATTATAAGGCCTTTGTAGATCTACTAAAAGCCCGGAAAACACGTTAGATGCAATGTCCTTAAAGGCAAATCCGGCAACAATACTTACTATACCAGCTCCAGCTAATAATTTCTCCAAAGGTTTTTCCAGTCCTAAAATGTTGAGAGCAAGGAATATTCCCAAGGCAAAAAATAATACATAAAAAGTGGAGGCCAGTATGCGTTCAATATTCAGATAATGATTTTTAAAAACTTTTTTATAAACCCTTAAGCAAAGATTCTTGATCGTATTGGCAATCAGTGCAAAAATAAGGATTACAAGAATCGCCAGAATGAGCTTTGGGATATGATCAATGACGCTATTTTGGAATTCAATCCATACGTTGTTGATGCTTTTAATGATACGCTCCATGTTGCTGTTAATTTATATCAACCTTGTTAAAATGCCATTTGATGGGGTAAAGCATATTAGAATCAGAACCTCCTGAATTGAAGTGAGGTTGTTCTGTCTCTAAGATAATCAATAACATTTATCTTTCCTGATCTAATTTAATAACAGTGCGTATGTAATTCTTTAATTAAGATAAATAATAGTAGTATTACTTAACGTCGGAATGAATGAGGTGCAGAACCTGTACTACAAATTCTTGTGGTTCGTCAATATGAAAACCTATAACTTTATAATCCTTTTTAATACCATAAAGACCATTTAAGGTATGAACGTCTTTTAGATAGATAATTATGTTGTGACTCTCAAGAGCTCCCAATGGAGATAAAGTTCTGGTCAATGTGTCTTTTTTGAGGTCTTTGGTGAAAATGTGTATTGATTTGATGCAGGAATAAGGAATTCGGGTCTCATTCATAATGCCATATCGGAGGCTCATATGCCTACCGTCAAGAGATATAGGTCTTTGGGAAAGCGATTTTACAAACCCTAAAAACTGAATGGCCGTGTAAATACTCAGCCCTGTCAGAATCCAGGCAGCTATGTGACTCCATAAAACAATTAAAAAGTGCATGGCAACAGCTTCAATCAGTATTATAAAAATTAAAGCCCCCATGAGAGCTGGAGATCCACTTTTTAAATGATAACTAAATTCATTCTCTTTCAATGGTCGTCTTTTCCAGCAAATAAAACTATAGTAAAGCACCGCAACCTCTGTGGCAAAGGGTAAAACAAGTCTGCCGGGCAGCACATCATAACAGGTTCTTCTCAAAACATCATAAAAGTCAGGTGAATCACCTTTTAACGCCTTGAATTTTTTTATGGCACGACTAATTTTGATAATAATGAGACTAAAAACAGATAGTTCAATTACAGGTAAAGCCCAGGTTTTAAATAATATTAAATAGGTTTGTTTTTCAATGGGTAGAAAATAAGAACCTGCTAATAGCCCAAAAACTATGAATGGAATCACGGTGAGTTTAGAAACCTTTGTGTTACGAATAAGCAGATAATATATTGCTGGAATGGTGAGTAACAGGTCTGCGGAGATTGCCATACCTAATGTGTCGTTAATTATGATGGACGAAGACGTCATTAACAGAATAAGACTTCCTAGTAAAATTAAAGGGATTCCAAAATTTAAAAGGTTCCTGTTAAATATTTGCGAGCTGTTCATGTTCCGGATTTAATGCTTTTACATATTTTTAAATTATTGTCCAATCGATAGCTCCATCAGAATACGCCAGACGTTCATAGGAAGCCATTCATCATAATTTTTAAGATGGTTATATGGTGGTAATTTTACCGTATGAGGAATATCAAAAAAAGGAGTCCCTTTTTTGAGCTCCTGTTCTACACCGGCATACAGCGCCCTGAAATAATTTTGCATAAAGGTAACATCACTTCTGTCTCCTTGTACACGCACATGGGCCATATATACCTCTTTAAACTTAAGTTCCTGAATTTTTTCCAGACTTTTAACCCATGCTTTCGGACTGGCATCAGGTAGATAGGCATACAATACCCGATCGGGTACTACCAGATCCACCACAAAAATGGCGTTGTGTTCAGCAAATCGAAACACCGTCATTCCCGCACCATGGTTAGCTCCAAAATAATGTAATTCTAAAACCTGCCCATTTCCAAAATCATAAGACTTATATGCTCCTTCCCAGACTGCTGTAGGAGTAATTACATCGGTATGTGGGGGTATATTATTTTTTGCCTCACGATGAGCAATATAAGTAGTTTCTGGGTTTTTAAATACCTGGCCTCCACGAATATGATCCCAATGATTATGACTATAGAAAACTTTGGTAATAGGTTTTTGAGTTATTTCTCGAATTGCAGTTAATGTTGCTTCAGCTCTTGCAGAATCCAAAGGGTCAATTACAATAACCTCTTTATCGGTGATGTAGAAACAAGAGAAAGCCCTGTCACCTACAAAATAAAGGTTATCCTTGACCTTTATGGTTTTAATATCTTGAGCACATGTCACATAAGGGAATCCAAAACTAATAACCAGGATAAAAATTATTTTTTTGAGTTCAATCATCTTTTTTCCAATTCTATGGCCCGGTTTGTTTTTGAACTTTTTATAGCGGCATCTAAAATTTTCATAACGATCATGTTGTTTTCTAAGGAAGACGGATCATAGGGTTCAAGAGTTATTTCATTACGTATCACCGCTGCAAAATAGGAGAATGGATCATTCATAGGGGCTTCGTTTTCCGCCAACTCATACGATCTTTCCTGGTAACCATCATAACCTTCAGCTATGCGCATTCGGAGATTATGTCGGTTGTCAGCATAAATAACTCCGGTCAAACCATAGATTTCCATATCCTTTCGTCCTATTGGCCAATTCCAGGAAGCTTGAATTGTAGCATTTGCTTTGGCATAATTGAGTAATATGGTTGCGTCATCATCCACTTTAGGATTATTTTCAGGCTGCAGCTGTTGAGTGACAGCTGTAACAGTTAGTGGAATCTCACCTTGCATTAACCAAGTCATTAAATTCACCCCATAACAACCGAAATCGGTGATGGCACCGCCTCCATTTTCTTTCGGATCTGTCAACCATTCTAAAAACTCCTTATTAACACCTATTTTCTTGGGTCCTTTATGTCCGTCGCGAATGACAACTTTTCGAATAGCGCCAATAGAATCTTTACGTAAGAATTCCATGGCTTTATGATTGGTAGGATACCAGGTGGTTTCATAATTGGTAAGGAGATGAATTCGGTGCTTTTTAGCTAAGGATTGCATTCGTTGTGCATGGTCTAAACTTACAGCCAAAGGCTTTTCTACCATAACATGAATACCACGTGGAGCAGCTTTCTCAACAACCTCCAAATGGTCATATATGGTGCCAAATGCACATACGGCTTCTGGTTTTGTGGCCTCGATCATTTCTTCCATAGTACGATATACCATACTAATTGGGAAATTATTCAGGCGAGCATACCGTTCTGCTAATTCTCTATTGGGTTCAACAATCCCCACAATTTTAATAGTACCCATTTTTTCACTGTCAAAAATCCATTGTACATGTGAATGGGTAAGCCCAACTACACCAATGCTTACAGCCTTATTTTGTGAAAGAAGTTGTGAACTAATAAAAATAGATAGAAGGAGCGGGACTAGTTTTTTTAGGATCATTTAAAGCGTTCTAGGTTGTACAATAACAATAATTCTGAATTTTATAGTTGAATTAATACCTTACTAATTTAGCACATTATCACCGATTATTGTAATGGCTTTGGGTTAATTATAAAACCAATAATTAATTCGCGTCGTTAATTTCAATCCAATACCCATCCGGATCTTGTATAAAGGTTTGCCTTATACCATCAGGCCTCTTTTGGATAAAATGTTTTTTGGCCCCTCCTAAACTATAATAAACCACTCCATGTGCTTCTAAATGTTTTAGGTAGCCATTCAAATCATTCGTAGAAATGGCAAAGTGATTAAATTTACTAGGATTAATTTCAACACCATCCACCTCTCCTACGTGTAGCTCTAAATTATTACCCAGAGAAAGGAACATCTGATTTTTTGGTAACCATGAAGCATTTAAATTTTTTAATCCTAATACTTCTGTGTAGAACCTTTTACTTTTCTTAAAATTACTGACAACTAAGGTAGTATGTTGTAATTTAAGATTAAAAGTCTTAGCTGTAGATTCTGTTGTCGTTTGGGAAGAGGTTGTTTGAGTCAGAGAAAATGACAGCAGGAGAAATAATACTGGTGGGTAAAATCTAAAACGGTGTTTTGAGAAACATGATTTCATAATGGTTAGGATTGGTGATTATTAATTTATAATAAGGGTGGTGTGTTGATTATGAATATAATAAAAAAAAGAACCCTTTAAAAATAGTATACCTAATCAGTAGCCTGTCAGGTATAAAGAGACCATATGATAGAACCCGGCAGGACTACACTGTAATAAAGATGCAGCTTAAGCTTGATAGGTAAGTCGATCCAAGGAAGCTGCTATAAAGAACATAGCCAATAATATCCCTACATAAGGTATCTATTCATTTTCGTTATTGAGAAATCTCAAACCGTTGTATAAGGCCAATAATGGAACCGAGCGATGGTTTTCATGTTCAAAGTACTCCAATTTAAATTGAAGCGGTTCATTAGATTTGCTGTTTAACAACGCATATAAACGATCATGTCTTTTTTTGTTTCGGGCATAATTAGCTTCCCCCTGATTAGCGGTGGCCATGTATATCTTTTTTTTTAAGCATGATGAGCTGACCATTTCAGTTTTCCTTTTCATGGTCTCCTCATCCCACCATATACTTGGGTCTATACAAAGAAAAGCGTCAAAGTTTCTGTGCTCGTCCATATAGGCATTTAAGGTGAGAAGGCCACCCAAAGAATGTCCTATAAGCGTTCTGTGATGTAATGTTCGGTAACGATGGTCAACATACGGAATGAGCTCTTTTTCTATGAAATCTAAAAAATTATTACCTCCACCCATCGTATTCGGACGTTTAGTTTTTAGTTTCGTTACAGTAAAATCACGCTCACGGTCAATATTTTCAATAGCGACAATTATAGTCTCCGGCATTAAATAATTTCTGTTGATCCTCGAGCTCATAAAATGAACAGTTCCAGTGGCCGTTTTAAAGAAGGTAGCACCATCTAAAAGAATTATCAGTGGATAGCTCATGTTGTTATGAGCATCATGATAAGAGTCAGGCAGACTTATTAAGCATGTTCTGTCTTCATTGAGAATAGTAGAATTAATGCTAAATTCCTTTACAGGTTGTAAGCTGTTTTCGGACTGCCCAAAAAGTGATGATAAACAGCTGAGGTAAAACAAAGCCAGAAGCTTAACAGAGTACTTCATAAGGTGAGTGTTATCGGATGGTATTTAAAAATTGAAAATTATTTATCGTCCTGAGTAAATATAAATAAAACTGCCATAACCTATGATTTAAATGTGTCCTGCTAATTTCGAAGGAGAATAAATTTTTACGATAGTTATTGAACCCACGGTTCCTTTAAAGCAGCATTACTGATATTCTTTCCATCGTATAGACTTAGCCCATTCCAGGTACTAAACCAGATCTGCCCTTTTTTATCTTGGTAAATGCTTTGAATGCCATTGGTAGCTAACCCGTCTTTGGTTGTAAATAGAACAAACTGTTTGCCATCATAGCGATACACTCCGTGATTTTCTGCCGAAAACCAAATATTACCTTCGCTATCTTCCAAAAAGTTATAAGCTTCTATACCTTGAATAAGGCCGTCTTTCGTGAAATTAATAAACTTCCGACCGTCGTATTTGCTGACGCCACCATAAAAGGTACCGATCCAGATATTTCCTTCATGATCTTGTAGCAGATCCGCAACATGGTTATCGGGAAGTCCGTTATTTACAGTGAAAAATTCAAATCCTTTTCCATCATATTTGCTGATGCCATAACCATCAGTAACGAACCATATATGATCATTTAAATCGATAAGAATATCACTGATTCTGTTTTCAGACAACATCGGCTTTGGATCAGATACCTTCGCTTTGTCCACTTTAAAGGTTTCAAATTGATATCCATCAAACGTACTTACTCCTCCAACGGTTCCAACCCAGAGGGTGCCAGATTTATCAATGGCCAGGGTCCAGACTTCATCGTTGGCTAACCCGTCGGTAACCGTATAGTTGGTAAATGATTTTCCGTTATAACTGGTGAGGCCTTCCGATGTTCCCAACCATATAGTGCCCTCCTTATCCTCGATGATCGCTCTTACCGCACTGCCCCCAACTCCATGCTGGGAGGTAAATTGCCTAAGTAATTTATGATCGTAATACAGGACTCCATTATGATTCGTTCCAAACCAAAAATGCCCTTGTTTATCTTGATATATTTGCCAAACGAATTCAGTAATTACCCCATTAAAAGTTGCATGCGATAGCGTATCTGTTGCTTCTTTTTTGAACAAAAGAGGATGCGAGTTGTTTTGGTTAGAGATCGTAGATTCCAAAACCGGATCCTTTAATGACTCGCTGGTATTTTGTTCCTTACAACCAAATATAAGTACTGATGTTAAAAAGAAGATTGATAATCGAACACGGAATATCAATGAGGACTCCATTCTAGAATATTTAGTCATGAGTTTTTTATAAATGGTGAAATGAATATTAAAAGTCTACAATAGCATCAACTTCTATTTCTATCAACCAATCCGGGTTGATAAAACCTCCCACTTCAACAATAGTATCAACAGGTTTAATAGTTTTAAAATACGATGCTCTCACTTCAGAAGCAATCTTCCAATCTTCGATATTAGTCAACATCATGCGAGTTCTAACCACATGCTCAAGTGTGGCACCGGCTTTCTCTAAAGCAATTTTTATTGTTTCCAGACATTGTTTAGTTTGAAGGCCGATATCCCCGACACCAATCGTTTTACCATTGGAATCCAGAGGCGCAGTTCCTCCAATCGTAATGTAGGGTCCAACGCGAACCGCTCTGCTAAATCCTATAATTTTTTCATAAGGACTTCCACTTGAAATTAATTTTCGCTTCATCATAATTTGTTGAAACCACAGAATTATTTTAATCGTTTTTCAATTTACGCATTTGTTTATTAGCCTGCCTGAAAACTTCTCGAATTACTTCCCCATTGGAAGGTTTTTCTTCTAAGGTTTCTGGATTCCATTGACTGCGCTCCGTAGCAAAGAAATCACCTCCATAAATGTGAAGTCCGCCAGTAAACCGCTGTAAAGGGTTAGTGACCGAGTGAATAGCATTTTTATCAAGGGAGGTTACATCTCCCGAAAATAAACATCGTGCTTTAGAGGCAGCTAAGCCTTCATTATTTCGCTCCCATAATATATTGTCTTCACGTCCCGTGTAGATACCTATATTGGCCCACATTAAATGATTATGAGGCATAAGATTCATTTGAGGAGTCCACGTAGCAGCGAAAATGGTAAGATCTTTTGATCTAAGAAATACCTTTAAACCTGCTTTCTTAGGTTCTCCAATGGCCTTCAGCATGGAAGCTGGGTTTGAGAAAGCCCTTTTCATTACTTCTTTTACTGCTTTTTGAGGATTGGACTCTTTGTTAGCTTTAACACAGGCTTCAATGAACTTTTGCATTTGTTCTAATTCCTTTTTTTGAATGGGAATTATACGTTCACCGTGATCCAAAATTTCTAATGAAATCGCTGTCATTTTCGAAGGCATAAATGAGGGAAGGGCAGTAAGGCTTAATCCTAATCCCAAAGTTTTTATCATACCTCTTCTCGATACTTCCTTATCATTCCCTTTAGGAGTTTTGCTTGATTCTTCATTTTCATTACACATAATTTCATTTTTTAATCTTTTTGGTAGTCGTCTAAAAAACGCTCATTTAAAGGCTTGGCTTTTAATGACGTTTCAAGTTCATCAAGTTGTTTAATAATAGAAAGATCTTCATTTAGTAATTTAAATATGGTTGATTCGCAACAAGTCCAAATGTGCTCTAGTTTTGGTAGAAGGTCCAAAGACTTTTGAGTTAGTTTTATATTTTGTTTTCTTTTATCATAGGAGTCTTTTTCCGAGATGATATAACCTTTTAGGGTCATTTTCTTTAGCATATTCACCGTAGATGGATGGCTATAGCCCAACCTTTCTGCGATATCTACCATGGTAAAGGAATCATGATCCCTCAATAGTTTAAAAACAAGATGCCAACTCGGCTCCACATCCACGTCAATTTGCTTAAAAAATTTACGCGTATCATGAGTCATTCGATCACTAATCCGTTTTAATCGATTGTCCAGAGCTCTGAAGCCTTGCTCCATTAAAAAATCTCTTTCCATTATATTTTTTATTCCACTATAAATATACTGAAAATTAGTTAGTTAACTACATAGTTGCTTAATTAAATAAAGATGGATTTAGGAAAATCCCTAAAAATGATTAATGGAAATTTTATTAATTTAATTTGTAGAAATTATTATTATGACTATAAGCTTTAGACTGAAGTTCTCTATACGTATGAATGATACTTCTCAAAAATAGACTGATAACATCTTCTCCTATTTAAAGCGTAGTTATTGTAGGGGTCTTAGAAATAAAGATCGATAGTTTTTAAAATGCCAGGTAATTAGAAATGTATTTCCTAAAACCATTGCTGAAGTAATAATAGGGGTGCCTTGCATATGTAGAGCTATAGAAATTAAAAATATATTGATCACCACAGGCATCATAAGTATACTGGAGATCACCACAAACCGGTTAAAGAATAGCAATACCCCGATAATTATTTGAAGATATCCAATAGCATTCCAATAAAAGCCGGTTTCATACATGGCATTAAAGTAGGCTCCAACTGGATTATCAATGGGCAGGGTCGTAAACTCTACACCTGGAAGTTTCCTGATGCCGGATATTATAAATGTGATTCCCATACCAACCCTCGCACACCAGTACAAAAAAATGAAAGCCTTATTCCGTTTGATTCTGTCAAGTGGATCCATAGAATATTGTTTTCATTTTAGACGATACAGTTCTGAATTTGCTACAATCAGAAGGTTAAATAACAGTCCGTTCTATGGTCGTGAGTTATGGATAGTGCAATGTCTTGGTTTGGTGAAGTAAATGGTTAAATTAAAGTATTACCAGGGTTAATTTTAATACAACATCCAGGTGTTTTCTTCCTTTTCAAGTACCATGGTGATAGATTTTAATTGACTGCCTAAGTCAAGAAAATAAATCAGGTCTATTTTATTTTTAAATTTATTAATGGAAAACGAAACACTGTCGATATGAAATTTGTCAATGTTTTCAAAGTTGATTTTTTTCTTAAAATCAGATTTGCTAAACACTTTACAAATATCCTCTTCCAACCCATTAAAAAAAACGGTGTTTTTAAATTTGAAATTTTCAGAGAACGGAGCCTCCGTATTTTCATATACTGCATGGTTTTTAAAATAATATTGAATTCCATCAATTGTTTTAATTTTAGTCTTCACTTCTTTTTTTATGGTATAAGAGAAGTTACAAGAGTTCCCTACTGAACAAATAAAAAAAATGGGCGAGCTTGGATTTATGGGAATGATGGTAGCGCCTGAATATGGCGGAAGCGGCCTGGACACTGTTTCTTATGTACTAGCTATGGAAGAAATATCCAAAATTGACGCTTCAGCCTCTGTAGTCATGAGCGTAAACAACTCGTTAGTTTGTTGGGGTCTGGAAAAATATGGGACCGAAGAACAAAAACAAAAATACCTGCCAAGGCTTGCATCAGGTGAAATTCTTGGCGCGTTCTGTTTATCGGAACCTGAAGCTGGTAGTGATGCCACTTCTCAAAGAACTACGGCCATTGACCAAGGGGATCATTACATATTAAACGGGACCAAGAACTGGATTACTAATGGTGGTACTGCAGATGTATATTTAGTTATTGCTCAAACCTATCCTGAAAAAGGACATCACGGTATTAACGCATTAATTGTTGAAAAAGGAATGCCCGGTTTTGAGGTAGGGCTTAAAGAGAATAAGTTAGGTATTCGCGGAAGTGACACGCACTCCTTAATGTTTACAGACGTTAAAGTACCTAAAGAAAACAGGATTGGAGAAGATGGGTTTGGTTTTAAATTTGCCATGAAAACATTATCTGGCGGCAGAATAGGAATTGCTTCTCAAGCCCTTGGTATTGCTTCAGGCGCTTATGAGCTCGCCAAAAAATACTCCAAGGAACGCAAAGCTTTTGGTACTGAAATTTGCAATCATCAGGCAATAGCTTTTAAATTAGCCGATATGTATACTGAGATTGAAGCAGCAAGACTCCTCATTATGAAGGCCGCCAGAGACAAAGACAATGATGATAATTATGACCTCTCTAGTGCGGCAGCAAAAGTCTACGCCTCTAAGGTAGCTATGGACGTAACTGTTGAGGCTGTACAAATTCATGGAGGATATGGATTCGTAAAAGAGTACCATGTTGAAAGATTAATGAGGGTAGGACAAGAATTACCAGATTCAACTATGGAAATGGAAATCATGGCAGGGAGCGTTAAAATGGATTTTGGGGTGAAAAGCTTTAATAAAAAAGTGGTTGCCGAAGAAACCATTAATGTCCCGGCAGGCACCTATGATTGTATGGTAGTTACGGAACACACAGAAACAAAAATGATGATTACTAAAAAGACCACTTCTAAATTATGGTATGCCAAGGGAGTTGGCTTAGTTAAACAAGAAGAATATAATAAAAAGGGCGATCTGGTAGGCCTGACCGTATTGACTAATTTTAAAGATTAATACGCTGCCGATTCCTAATAATGGATTGTTGAAGATTATAAATAGTGACCTTTTCATGTAAAAAAAAAACCTTCACCATCTTAAACCTTTCCTATGCTGAATTAAATAGATTGTTAATCGAAGGTATCTTTAGTACTGATTTTACAAAAATTAAAGTGATGATCGAAGGTGCAAAACCAATAAATAGTGAAAAGTAAGTTTGATAAGGCTCTTGTAATGCCATATTTCCAGTTTCCTGAAATAAAAGCTGTCCATAAGGTTGGGTATCATAAAAGAGGGTATTAATAAAATTCCAACCCAAATGAAAGCCTAACGGCATCAGTATAGATTTGGTTTTTGCATAGGTATAACCCCAAACATATCCTGTAAAACCAGTAGTGAGGAATACATACAATAAAACTATAATTCTGGAACCAAGGAGGCCATAAGAAAACCAGTGATATACACCAAAAGCCACCGCTAATAAAAAAATAGCCCGGTACATTCCCAATCGTTTAATTAAGAGATATAAAAGAGCTGCACGGAAAATAAGATCTTCCGTTAGAGCCGACTTTAAATGATACCAAAAAGAACCAAAAAGAGAGCGATAATCAAAAGATTGATTTAAGCTCCAGGAGATACCATTAACCTGGGTTTCAATTAGAATGAAAAGTAGTTTAAGAAAAATGATAAAACTTAATCCAATTATAAATTGCTGTAATCCATTCATGACAGGGCGAAAACCTAAGACACCTAGGTTTTCTTTCTCAAAATAATGTAGCAATAACCACGATACACCAAGGATTATAAGAATACCGATCATATTATGAAACTTTTCCCTTCGACTGGGTTAGTAAACCTATCTTTTTATTTTTCCAGAGCTTGATTAAAATAACCCCCAACAACACAATTACAATAGAGTAATACATCAAAAGCTCAAAATCGGTTTCGGGGAATGTTTTTGATTGAGCGATATAGGCTGTCGCTATCAAAAGAATAATACATATTAGTAAAATCGAAATGGTGACCTCCCTGAAAAACGTTACTCTTTTTTTTGAACCATTAAGGTGATTGTTGTCCAAATCATCTAAGGTGAAATTCAAAAATTTTGAAAGAATTTTTAGCGTAGAAATTCTCGGGGTGACCTCTCCCTTTTCAATACGTTGAATGGAGCGTAGACTAATATTGGAAATGTCCGCTAAATCCTTTTGTGTATAATTTAATTGAATCCTTTGTTCTTTTACGATTTTGGCTATCATTTGCTGTTTGTCTTTATACATCGTAAAATTATATTTAAAGGTTAAAGAATGAAGTGTCATAGGCACGACATTTATACGTCATTTAATAATTACGGCCATTTGACATGGTGCTAATCCAATTAAAATTAGTCGAAATATTATAAAAACTAGTTACTTCCAGATAGACCTGAAACGTATAGAGATCAGTTGATTTAGTTGTGTAACAACAATATAAGCATTTTGGTTGGCATCACGACCAACCTCGATATACAAAAGAGTAAATTTCGAGTTTCAGATTTATTATTTCATAATAAGTACTACCACTTACCTCAATAGTCTAACTGGATGAATTTAAGTCTACTCCAATTCCTGAACTATAGTTTGATGTCTAGCCTCGTTCTTAATTCCGATAAGATCTCAATGTCTTTAGTCCTTATTTTGCCCGCTCGATCTGGAGGACAGTTAAGGATCAGGATATTATCCTGTGCCGTAGCAACCTTATACAAATCAACCAGTTCATCTACAGATTTAAAAAGGGTGTCATTCGTATTGTAAAACCAACGTTGACTTATGCAAATGGTAGATTCCCAAGGCATATAATAAGGCTTTCCATTATGGGTAAATACCTTTGGATCGTTCTTCCCCGGCAAATATGGATCCCCCAGTCTAAAATCACTAGGGAAATACCTGACCGGATATCCCTCTTTTTGGTCTTCGGGATACACAGGGTGATGATCCGGATCCTCCGGTAAACCAATAGACCAGTTAACCCCTATTTGGCATTCAGGCTCTCTCGATTTAATGGTTTGGTATATGTCTCCTAATGGCCAGCGATGATTTTCTTTTACCCAACCCCCGTCAAACCAGAATTCTACAATATTTACATGTTTTTGGGAAATGGCTAATAATTCATTTAATTGTTTAACCATATAGGAATTATAAGTGCGGTCCAGTTCGGTGTTTTTTACGTCACCATTTTTATTTCGATCCCATAATGAGTAGTATAAACCCAAGCCAACATCATACTTTTTACATGCCTTAGCTACCGCTTCTACCACATTGGTAGAATTTCCGGAGCTGGCCACATCATAGTCAGTATATTCACTATCCCAAAGACAAAATCCATCGTGATGCTTGGTAATTAAAATAACATATTTCATGCCGGCATCTTTAGCCGTTTTTACCCATTGATCAGCATCGATATCGGATGGTTTGTATGATGAAGCAGGTTTCGTGCCATCAGTCCACTCCATATCATGGAAGGTGTTGATCCCAAAATGAATGAACATCCCATATTGACGTTCAATTTGTTTGCGCTGTGCCTCACTTGGAGTTTCAGAAGAAACAGGTAGAATTTGTTTTTTGGTGTTCGAACATGAGCATAATATACTTGTTGTAAAAAAGACTAAAAATAGGTTTTTCATAAATCGTTTATAATGAACCTGAAATGGTTTGGTTGGATTTAGGTTTATTGAGGAACTAAACTACAAATTTTACTTATATTAAACTAATGAGTAAAAAACATAAATGCCTAAATATTTATAGAAAGAGACAATCCTTTTTTACAACCCGATAATTACCAAAAATTGAAGAGGCGAAATTTCTTGTAATTCAAGTTTCTCATTATTATAAAAAGCCTCTGAGGGGATGTAGTAAGACAGGTCACAAGGGATTTTAATGAAGGTGGCTGTAAAATCTATATTAATGGCTTCGTAATCCTTCAGGTTTATGGTATACTGAAATTCCGATTCTCTGGGTATATATAGCGAAAGAGTATGATCAAAGGCTCGTATTTCCGCATCTGGACTAACATAATCTATAGCCGGAATATATCGAAATCCCGCTCCGGAAAAATCACCTGTCACCGTAATGCTATCCGGGTCAATAGTGCCATTTTCAATGAGGTTGTTTCCTGCCTCATCTGTGATACGTATGTTTAATTCCGGAAATGCCGGATCAAAAAGTGAACAATCGATCCCATCATCTTTATTAGAACAACTAGCGATAAAGAGTCCAAACAGGAGTAAACTTAAAATACACTTCATAAAGCTGTTTTCTAAAAGATGTTAATAGCAGCCATAGGTTGCGTCCAAAGTCATTCCATTAATGAGTAACATCCTGAGGTGTTCCAATTCAAATAAATATAGAATACTAAAAGGTTTAATGAGATACAACTTTCAACCCAACAATCGAACCAATTAAAGTGGTAAGGAATAGTAAACGAAAAAAGGATGCAGGCTCCTTAAAAACTGTAATACCAATGATAACAGTTCCTACAGCACCAATTCCTGTCCAAATGGCATAGGCCGTCCCGATGGGCAAATGTTGAGTTACTTTTATTAAAAGGGCCATACTTATTACTAGCGTAATAATAAAACTTCCATACCATAGGTACATCTCATTTCCTGTAGCTTCTTTCGCCTTTCCTAAACAGAAAGCAAAAGCTACCTCAAATAAACCTGCAATAATCAAAAGAATCCAGTTCATCTCCTTAATTTTTTGGCAAAGGTCAGCAATGGAATTGAATAAAAATTTTACAAATGATAAAAAATGTAACCTTAATGCTTTTTCGCTCTTATTCTGCTTAAAGTGACCTGCGTAATGCCCAAATAAGAAGCAATATGCCCTAACTGGACACGTCTTACTAAGTCGGGATTTTGGATCAAAAGATCTAGGTATCGTTCCTTGGCTGTCCGAAACTGTCGGGAAATAAGTCGCTCCTCTGTTTTTACAAGCTCTTGTTCAGCGAGTCTTCTTCCCCAATTGGCCAAGTGTATGTCTTTATCAAAAAGATTTTGAAGGTCGGTTGTTTTTATTTGATACAATTCGCATGCTTCTAGTAATTCAATGTCTTCATACCCCTTTTTATTAGCAACATAACTATTCATTGATAGTACAGGATCACCCTCTTTACCAAACCAAAATGTAATGTCGTTATCAGGTGTTTTGGCATACGCTCGAACAATGCCTTTCTTGATAAAGTAAGCTGAATTTTCAACCGTATCAGCCCGAAGTAAAATATGTCCCTTCGGAAAACTGACTTCATTAAAGTGTTTTTTGAGTGTCTGCTTCGAGGATTCAGGAATCACATATATTTGGTCAAGAATATGGTCAATAGTCATCATATACGGTTGAGGTCTAGTTTTTAAGGCTGCTTTTTCTTACTTGATTTAGCTTTTGGGTTATATTTCAGGCACAATTGAATCCAATAATTCAGATCCTGATCCAAATCGATCCCTTCAGGTTCTACAAACACAAAGCCCTTCATAGGGCGTCCCGTAAAGTCCATTTCGCGACAACCTTTTTTTTGTAAGGCCTTATCATAGATGTCCGGATCAATACGCGCCATCAAATTGTCTTTTACAACCCCTACACACATTTTATCCTCAACCATAAAACAGAGCCCTCCCATCATTTTCTTTTCCTCAAAAGAGATATGCTTCTCTTTAAGGCAAAGCCTGATGCGATCCGCTAAAAAATTATCATATGCCATTTATCCCTATTTATTGTGATGGTTACTTAATTCTAACAATTTCTAATGCCTTTTTAAATGATTTTACAGAAGTAGTGATATCATATTCAGTGGTTGCCCAGGAGCAAATGCTAACCCTTATGACTCTTTTACCAGACCATAAAGAACCACCTAGCCAACACGTTCTTAGCTTTTGAATGGTTCCTAAAACTCTTTCTGTAAGTTCATCGGTGTCACACCGAACGATTATTTGATTAAAAACCACATCATTTTCCACATAAAATCCCTTTATTGGTGTGATTTCATTTGCAAACTGTTTAGCTCGGTGATGCATGGTTAAAATCATTTCATCTACACCTTGTTTCCCAAGGTGCCTCAGTATGGCCCATAACTCAATAATCCTTGCTCTTCTCGACATTTCCGGAGTAAAGAACATACCATCTCTTTCTGAGCTTTCAATGATATAACTTCCAGACATGTGCAGCGCTGAGGTCATAGCTTCCGGGTCCGAGCATAAAACAATGCCACAGTCATAAGGAGTATTAAGCGTTTTGTGACCATCAACCGCCCATGAAGATGCATGCTCCATTCCTTTCGTTAAGTACTTCAATTCATTTACAGCCCCAGCCCATAATCCGAATGCCCCGTCAATATGTACCCAGGCGCCCACTTTATTCGCTTTTTTGCAAATGCGGTCAAAGTCATCAAAAGCCCCACTGTTTACATTTCCCGCTTGAAGAATCAAAATGGTATTTGCGTCTAATTTCGGAATCGACTCATATAAGATCCTGCCTTGATCGTCGACATCTACCCACTCAATATTTTCTGTTCCCAAGCCTAATATTCCGATGGCTTTTAAAACGGTTGAATGTGCTTGTTTACCGGTTACAATTCTGATTTCTGGAGCATTCCTTAGTCCTTTTTTATTGATATCCCATTGATTTCTTTCCAGAATACGATATCTGGCGGCAGCCAAACCACACAAATTCGCGGAAGAGGTTCCACTTACAAAACCTGCAGAGGTATGCTGCGGCAAATTAAATAAATTAATTAACCATTTTTCAACCACCGATTCTAATTTGCTTCCAATAGGGGAGAGCACATTCATGGCTGGTGCCTGATCCCAATAAGTGCCCAGGTTTTTGGCAGCCAATCCTACAGGAACCACACTACCACATACAAATCCAAAATACCTTCCTCCCAAAGTAGCGGTTGTCGCAGGACTCCCATAAGTGTTTAATTGTTCAATGACGCTAGAAGCCTCCGTAGGGTTTTCAGGGAGTTCTTCGTCGAAAGCAGACAAATTCTTCAGCGCTGCCTCTGTCGGATAAACCTCCCGGTCAAAAATACTTTTTAAATATTCATAGGAATACTGTTGGGCCTGGTTAAATATATTCTTGTTCCTGAGGTCCAGAAACATTTTGTCTTGTAGCTTGCTCATTGTAGTATAATTAATGCGAAAGATGTTGCCTGGGGTTTGTCTTGATAAATGGTTTATAAAACCATCCGATCAAACCTGTTTTTTATTAATATGAAGATAGCTAAATTTTGTGAGATCTTTCACGACGGAACCATGAAGGTGATTAAAACATATTTAATCACCTTCAGTTGGTTTTTAGTGCATGTTATTTATGCTGACTTCCCAATCTTTCTACTTTTTTCAACCATTTTGATCTAAATTCATCTTTAGATAATCGTATAGGGCCTATAGCGGTGATACCGACTTTTTTAACGCCAATATAATGCAGGGTTCCTTTTTTCAGGGCATTATGACTCGGGCTGCCATAGATTAACTTATAGTACCATCCGGGTTGGTCTAAGGTGCATATAAGACGTGCCGTCTTTCCCGTCAGACATTTATCGCTGAATAAGGAGTTTTCTCTTTTCTTAAAGGCAAACCCGGGAAGCAAAACCCGGTCCAGTAAACCTTTCATCATTGCAGGCACAGAACTCCACCAAACAGGATAAACCCAAACTAAATGTTCAGCCCATTTTAAATGGTCCTGAACCATTATCAGATCAGGCTCCAGTTCGGTGCGCTTTCGATATCCGAATTGAAGGTTAGGGTTAAAGTCTAGATCCCGGATATTTATTTCTTTGACTTCAGCGCCAGACTTTACAGCTCCGTTCTTATAAGCCTCTGCTAGGCCAAAATTAAAACTCTCCTTGTCAGGATGCCCGTTTATAATGAGTATTCTTTTCATAAGTGTATTTAATGTAGGTGAAGAATTAGAGGAATCTTTTTATTTGTGTTTCCAGGGTGCTACCGGTTAATCCCTCTTTTTCGAAGAATTTAAACAAGATAAAAGAGGTAGGAGCGGTTAAAAACGCAGTACAAATCAAGAAGGTAGCAAGCCCCCCAAGGATGGCTAAAACTTGTGTTGCCGTATCTCCAATATATGTGGTGATGCCGCCTTGAGAATGATGAATATAAAGGTAAACATCTATAGAGTAATTGTAAAAACGGCAGGAGGTTTCATAAATGAGCCAGGCTGGATAAAACCACCTTCTTACAGGTACCCACCAGGGGCCCCAAATTGATGTTAATTGTTTGTTGGTTGCTTCCATTTTTTAAATCTTTTTTCAAAGATCAGGGTAACCGAAGCCATATCATTTGATATAGATCAAATTCGTTTTTTAGGGGTTCTTATTCTACTCAAAGTCTCCAGGGTAATTCCCAAATAAGAAGCAATATGGGTTAGCGGAATCCGATTGATAATGTCGGGGTAAATGCTGAGCAGGTGAGTATACCTTTCTTCTGCCTTGTTAAACTGAATCGTATATAAGCGTTCACAGAGACCGAGCATGGTTTCAGTAACGACCCTGCTGATAAAACGTTCGAAGTCATGATGTTTCGCAGTGAGAAGATCCATGGTGTCTTTTGTAAATTCAAGTGCTATAGAATCTTCTACAAATTCGACATAATGAGGACTTGGCTGATCGCTGAAAAAGCTCACAATAGGGGCCATAAACTGTTTTTCGAAAGAAAACCAATCCGATATATCTTTCCCGTCTTTTAAATAATAGGCCCGCGCACAACCTTGTAAAATTAAATGAACCTTTTTGGAGTATTCTCCTTCACGTACTACAACATCTCGCTTTTGGAAGCTTTCAATGTTTGAATGAGCAATTAGTTCCTGGCGACATTCAGGAGATAAAGGAGTATAGATTGCTCCAAGTTCATCTAAGGTTTTTTCAATATTCATGGTTCTAATGGAACTACAATTATTTGGTTTATTTCATGCTATATTAAAGAAATGCAAGTATCGGGAATAGGGTATCATGAAAGCATCCTTCATTCAACTGTGGTATTCGGTTTATGTCCAATCTTAAAATTACAGGAATTAGCAATAAAACACATTTTATTAGCCTCTTCGTGCAATTCATTTGCCTTTTCGATGTTACTGGGATCAGTTATTTTCACCTGGGGGTTGAGCGTAACTGCGGTAAATCTTCCACTACCGTTGGCCATTTCCTCCATAACCCCCGTAGCATGATCCAGATATTCGGTCACCACGATTTTGTGTAAAGAGCATAGATGCAGATACCATAACATATGACAAGCCGATAGTGAGGACAGAAAAAGGTCTTCCGGATTATAGCGGGTCTTATCACCCATAAATGAAGGATCAGATGAACCCGAAATAGCATCGTATTTTCCCTCAGCTATAATGGTATGGTTACGATTATACGACTTGTAATTAAGGGTTCCTTTTCCTTCATTACCCGTCCATTCAACCTTGACTTGGTAGTTGTGTTGTTTCATGCTAGTTTATAAAATTATATTGTTTGCAGTCTTTGCCTGTAATGGGGTCTATCCCCCGAATAATGGCGTATTAAGACCCGGAGTACAACATTTGCATAACGGATCCCAAAGATAACAGCCTTCTTCTAAAAGATTGCAGCGATTCACCAATATTGTTTGAAGTAAGGATCAGCCTGCAATTTAATTGCCAACACCTTTATTGCGATAGTAGTAATTAATGGCATCCGAATTACTTTCTATAATATCGGGTCTGTTGTCTTTATTCAAATCGGCGAGAATGATATCATAGGTATGAAGTTCTTCATCGCTCAGACTGATTTCCTTCCACGAAGCCCCTTTATTAAAATTCAGAAAGACCTTATTGGGTGACCCTGAATTGGCCACAACGATATCAATACTACCATTCCCGTCTATATCTCCAAGATCCAGAGAATAGGAAGGGTCGGAGGCAGGATCAAAAATCATTTTTCTACCATAGTTTATTTCTTTACTCCCGAAGTAAATAACGTTTGGCTCTTCGATATTCGCAGTAATAATATCCGGATAACCGTCCTGATCAATGTCTGCCACCCCTACAGATCGTGTTTCATCGGTTCCATTGCCAAAAGGAATCTTTTGATTAAAATGTAAACCACCATCATTCAGGTAAATGTAATTTTGTTGACCGTCACGATTGGCTAAAATTAAGTCTTGCTTACCATCTATATTTATGTCAGCTACTTCCACATCGATGGTTGAGTCATCTTTTGTTCCGAAGTATACTGTTTCAGTGAACTTTCCTTTTCCATTATTTAAGCATATCTCGTTTTCTTTTCCCCGGTTGGTGATTAAAATATCAATATCCCCATCAGAATCAATATCCGCTGTTTTTAAGTTCCGGGTAGGGGAGTATGGGTTTCCAAAATGATCGGCCCTTATGAAATTTCCTTTGCCGTCATTTAAGTAAAGAGCATTGGGAGCCATATCATTACCAACGGCCACATCCAGATCACCGTCGCCATCAAAATCTGCCAATTCTGTTGCATAACTGGTTTCAGCGATATGGTCCAGTAACTTAGATACGGTAAATATCCCGTGCCCGCTGTTATAGAATACCTTATTATATTCAGGCCAATGCCGTCCGTTAGCAACAATAATATCTATATCCCCGTCATTATCAATATCACCGGCACTTACCGAAGCCGATTTTTTCATGTCGGTACCTAATACATATCTCGGACTTGAAACAAATTCAATTTCCTGACTTAAGATGAAGCATGGTAGCAGTGAGAAAACGTATAACAGATGTTTCATGGTTTTTGGATTGAATGTAATGTTTTGACTTAGATGTTGATAAATATACTTAAAAGAGAGCAAGGTCTGTGAATTGAACTATGATCTAACTGATTTAAAGAGAATGTAGCTTACAGGGCTTTATTTCCAATTTTCATCGATGATTTGAAAGGTAATTGCTTTGCCAACTTCACTGCCCTCCGCTACCGAAGAAGCCACTCCGCTCCATCCCGTTCTGGCGTCTCCAATAATAAACAATCCTTTAATATCCGTTTCTTTAAAATCGTCAACTTTATAGATTTCCATTCCCATAAACCCTTCTTCCTTAGCGACTCCCAAAGTTTTTGCAAAATCCGTATACTCGGTCGATTTGGTATCTGGTATAAAACCACCTTCTCTTTCGATCATTTGCCCACCTTCGAGCACAATAGATTGTAATACTCCATGGTTCGAATTCAGCTGTGTGATTTTCTCCTCCATGATGGGGATACCATTCAGATTAAGGTTTTCCACAATAGCCTCATCTAATACCGGTTCTCCATTGGTAAATACAATAACATCATCAGACCAATGCTTGATTTTTTTTGCGAACATAGTTGCCATTGCAGCATCACCGATTACAGCCAGTTTTTTATCTGCCATTTCAAAACCGTCACAAAACGGACAAGGGTAGACGGAGGTACCATACACCTCTTTCAGGCCCTTAATCCCAATGCTTTCGATATTATCACGGTGTCCCGTTGCGATAATGACTCTTCTGGAATCGTATACAGCGTTTTCTGTTTCAACGCGGAATCCACTTTCATTAGATATTAGCTGCAACGCCTTTTCGTTTTTATAGACCACCGACGGGTACTTGGCCATTTGCTTTTTGGCAGTTTCAAAAATCTCCGTAGGATGTTTTCCATCTTGAGTCAGAAAGCCATGAGAATGTTTTGTAACCATATTTCTTGGTCTCTCCGTATTCAATACAAGTGTTTGTATTCTACTGCGACCTAATACAAGGGCGGCGCTCATTCCAGCAGGACCACCACCAATTATAATAACTTCAAGAGTCTTATTCATGTTTTTATTCTTTCGATTTAACTTGTAAACAACACTGTTCTGTAAGATTTATTACATGGTTTAAATAGCTAATTTAGCAAATGCTTAGCGATTAGGAAATTTATAACCTCTTAGAGAAATTGGGATTCATGAGGAGGCATGCGGTAGCCATTAACTTTTTATGGGGTAAGCCTCACATACTTTAAAAGAGTTCTGTAAATATCTCTTACTTCCGTTGTCCCGTTCTTGGTATCCGAGGTGTTGACGAATACGATAATATCCATATTATGTTCCCTTAAGAAATAAGCGTGAGTAAGAATACCAAAATCACTGCCACTATGACCAATTTTTTCCGAATCCACACTCCAAAAAATACCTTTTCTAAAATCAGATGAAACCGGATCTTTCATCATTTCCTTGTAACTCTCAGCGGTTAATAAATTATCTTCACCTTCATACCCACGAATCATAGCACATAAAAACTTACCATAATCGACAATGTTGGTCATGAAATTTCCATCAGGATAGGTTATGAGATCGTATTCCGGAATAGGATGTCCATACCAATATAGGGTTGAAGCGTTCTTTGGCTCATAACTTTTTCCTCGCCAACCCGAGTTATTCATTTGAAGCGGATTTAGTATATATTTTTGTATGAAAGAGGAATAACTTTCTCCAGATGCCTGTTCGATTATATAAGCCGCAATATTAGCTCCCATATTACTGTATTTATAGGTGCTTCCAGGTTTGTTGGTGGAAAAGTTTTGCTTTTCATCATACCATATTTGTCCCCTCACATACTGTTTTTTAATAAATTCACCGAACGTCATCATCTCATTTGCATTGAGCAATTCAACCCATTTTTGTACTTCCAATTTTATATCCTTGTCAGCTAAATGGGTGTAAAACGGCGGGATCTTCTTTTTAAATACATACGTATTTAAATATGTTTCACCATCAAGAATACTGGAAGTGTGATTTGCAAGCTGTTGTATGGTTATGTTGTCACCGGGAAAATTCGGATTAACAATTTTAAATGGTAGGTGTTTATTGATAGGATCATTCAAATTCAATTTTCCCATTTCTTGAGCTTTCATCAAAGCAACGGCTAGTAATGTTTTTGAAATGGAGGCAATGGGTTGCTGGGTATAACTAGTGTAGACTTTTTGAGATTCTATATCAGCGTAACCAAAGCCTTTTGAATAGACAATACTGTCTTTATTTACAATGGCAACACCAAATCCAGCAAGTGAACTGTTTTTACTGAACGCTGTTAACTCCAAAGTGATTGAATCTTTTATACTCTGTGATTTAACCGATACATTAGTAAGTAAGAATAATACAGGAATAATGGATTTGTACATTAAAACGACATTTTACGATAAAAGTAAGACGAGGAGATACTGATTATGTTACATCGTATTTTATTTATAGATATCGGTTTAAGCTATGAGTTGTTACTTATAGACCTTTTTTTATCCTTGTTCGATTGAATTGATTTGGTCAGATAGTAGGCAATTGGAATAAAAATAAGGCAAATCGATATGGGTAAAAGCCAAATTCCTAGTCCGTCCGAAATACCGTTTGCGTTTTGAATGGTTTGATATACGATAAGTCCGAATATGATTAAGATAACCAATTTTAAAAGTCTTATCAATCGGGTTGCAAGGGTATATTGTCGGACAGCATTTTCTTCGGTGATGGTACCCGGATAATTAAAAAGGTGTGGATGTTTATTCAGTACCGTTAACCCAATGAATAAAAATGACGATATGATAGGTAAGGTCAGAATACTTCCTTTGGTCCCATATCCGTCTGCTTCTCCAGCCCCATTATAATGAATCGGAATAGTTTCTGGTAACCTACTATAATTTAGTAAGGTCAGGATCCAAATTCCTATCAATGCACTCCAACCGATAAATTCAATGACCTTATCAGCCGGCGTTAATGGCAGTTTTATTTTTGGTCGCATACTCATTCATTTACTCTTGATAGGCCCCTGAAGAATAGGTCAATTCATAACTATGGGTATATATTTCAAATACGATTCCAAATGGATCTTCGACATAAACCATTTTATATGGCTTTTCATTCGGATAATATGACCGTATAGGCATTCTTTGTTTTCCTCCGGCCTCAACAATTTTTTTTGTCAAATTTTCTATGTCAGGGTCCTGGACACAAAAATGAAAAAGTCCTGTGTTAAATGGGTTGAATTCCGGTGCTTCTTTAATTCCATGTGGGAATGAAAAAAGTTCAATTCCAATGCCGTCAGATGTCGACATATGAGCAATTTCAAATTGCACCCAATCCTCTCCAAATACATCAATACACATCTGTCCTATAGTAGTTTCCCTCTCTTTCTTAACCGTTGACGGGGGCATAATAACATACCATCCCATAACGCTCTCATAGAAATCAACCGCTTTGTGGATATCGGGGACGGTTATTCCAATATGAGAAAAGGATTTAGGATACTTAATTGCTTTCATAATAGTATGTTTAAAATTGATTATAATCTTAGTATGTGCCTATTATTTATGGGAAACCTCTAATATTCTTTTGATAACAGGTTAAAATCCCAACCGTAGAACGTTTTTATTGGACTGATATTTAGTTAGCGGGAATTTTTCCTTCTTTGTCGGTGGCCAATAAATCTTCAATAACTTTAATTTCATTCGTAGGCTTTTTCGATTTTTCCAGGAAATCAACAAATTCTTTTGAAAATGACTGTCTCCGGAATTGCCACCATTCCTGAATGCCTTTCAGATAGAAATAAGAAACTATGGTGTTTTTATTACTTTGCCAAAGCCATGGCTCGAGAACTTTCATTTTGTTTTGATAGTACAAGTTCTCCCAAATACGAAAAAGTTGGATATACATATAATTCGAAGTTCGCTTATCATCTTCTTCTAATGTTTTCCATGATTTGGTTCCTTTCTCGAACAATTTCCCTAAATCATTATTGGCGATGAGTTGATTTAGAAACTCTCTGTTGGAATTCGCAAAAGAGTCGTAAAAGTTAGATCGCACAGCTTGTGTGTTTTTTTTAATTTCTATGGCGAGAAAAATAACTGAGATAATGACGCCAATTGAAGTCAATAAACTGATTCCTGTTTCTAAAGTCATAATTTAAATTTTATCCAATGCGTGCCAGGGATTCGTATAAGTGTCAGTAACCTAAAGTATTAAAGTTAATGTTTTTCGGCTTAGTATGCACGATAGAAAATCGAATTCAAGATCAGGGTTCTATAGATTAGCAAATTCAAACCAAATAGAAATCCCGAGAGGTGCGATAGCTATCTGGAGTGGTTGCTTATTTAATTGAACAATTATGGTTCCTTTAAATTTCCGCAAGCTCTTTAAGCTTATTTAAGGCTTTTGACCAGGTGGTGTTAAAATAATCATGATAGTCATCTGCGGCATCAGTTGATACGGCTACCGTTGTCACCCCGTTATCCTCATGGAATGAATAATTTTCAAGTCCGCCTGCCCATTCTTCAACCTCAGGACCTTCGGTAATTTCATTTTCACCATCTAAAATTCCGTAATGGCGAATAGAAACAAATCGGTAAGGAATATTGTCAGCAATTTCAGATATCATTCCAACCTTTTTACCATTTTTATCCGTTCCGATAAAGTAGATTTTTGAGCCTTTATCCCAACTTCCTTCATAGGTTGAGGTGGGATTAAATTCGGACGTCCATTGGTTATAGGTTTCAATATTGTTAATACCAAGCATAGTGTTATAAACCTTTTCAGCCGACGCGTTGATATCTATCTTGAATTCTAATTTTTTCATGATTTCTATTTTTGGTCTAAAGTTTGATTTTGTCTTTGTGTTATAGCGAATTGGATTTTTTATGAAAACCTCAAAACCTAAATGGAATATAAAATGTGATTCTTCGTTTTTATATTTCAAGTTTATAAATGAATTCCTCTATTTCCATCTGTCGGGCATTAGCAAACCCTTTGTCGGAGCCTACTTTTTTAAAACCACATTTCTCTAAAACTTTCTGCGAACCATAATTATCAAAAGCCACTCGTCCGAAAATTGGTCTGGCAGTTTCATCATTAAGAAATGATTTTAACGCTGTGGTGGCAATGCCTTGTCCCCAAAAATTTCGATCAATCCAATAGGTGATTTCTGCTTCATTGGCCATTACAAACTTAGCAATGCTTCCTATTATGATATTATTAACCGTGATGGTTTGATTATTAACTTCAGGGTCCCCCAACAATTTTGTGTATTTGCTGACGTAGGCAACTTTGTCAGTCGAGTCTTCTGGCATGAATCCAGCCATGTATCCACCTTCTTCGTCAAGTTGGAATTCAAACAAAATTTCTAAATCCGAAATCTTCGTGGGTCTAAGTATGATGTCAGGTTTATTCATTGTTTATTCAAAATTGTCATTGATTCCCAATGATTTTGTTTAGCCGTCAGTTATTTTACTAAAGTTAACGATTTTCAACTTAGAACGTACGTTAACAAATAGAATTCATTAACAGAGTACGATGAGTTAGCGGGCTAAGTTGGGGTTGTAGAATGTTCCAAACAATTATTCATTCCGTTTTAAATTCAGGATTTTTGAGGTGTTCAAAACAATCTGGTTTTGGTTGTTCAAATGGATGATTAAAGAAGTCATTGGCAGCTTGCATCGCACATTGATTTCCCCAATTAGTAGTTGGGGTGTGCTTCCAGCCTCTGAAAATTATATGATAGCTATTGGTTAAATTGGTCATCATTGCTTTCGCCCATTTAACCGGGGTTTCATTGTCATATTCGCCACTTATGAGTAATACAGGAATATCACTTTTAACGGGCCGATTTTCGATATCAGATACTTTTTTGACACTCCAGATGTTACAGATTTCATCATCGAAAACCGCTGGTGATAATCCCTCAACCTGAGGATATTTTGAAGTTTCGGCTTTTATGATTTCCCGTGAATTGAATGGATGTTCCTCCGAACACCAGACCGATAGCCGCATCCCGACTCCAGCCCCATTTCCTGGTTCCTGGAATACATATATAAGCTGTTCTTTCACAAGGGTTAAATCCCCTTTGAGCAGCTTGTCCATCTCCAATGGAATACTGATAACATCTGCAGTGGATGCAGAGGTAAATACCGTTATTAAATCCTTTCCTGCCAAGTAAAAGATTTCTGTTTTTCCATTCTTCGGATTTTCAATATGGACCTCCAACGGATCTTTGGTCTTCTCTTTAAGATACGTATAGAATCTATTTTTTAGGTTAGGGAAGGCACTGTTACACTGCTTGTCAGCCTCACAATCAGAAAGAAGCCTGTCCACAGATTCTATTAGGTTTTGAACGCTTTCTTCATCATAGTTCACTTCCAAAGGTAGAGGTGAATCCATCACCACGCTTCTAATCCGCTGTGCATAATCCCGCATTAATACCTGTGCGATCTTTGTACTGTAAGACATGGTGAGCAGATTGTACTGTTTGATCCCTAAAACAGTAACCAGGTCATTGATATCAGCAGCTATTTCGTTTGTATTATATCCATTCAGGTCAATCCCTTTTCTGGTCAATCGGTCTCTACAACTTTTAGCTGCTTTTGTAAGAAGCGAACCGGATTTTTTAGCATCAAAACCAGGTAGATTTATGGTTTTAAGAGCCTGCGACCATTCAGGACAATTTAAAGAAGGACTCGCATAATAGTTCCCTCGTTGCTCTACCAAAATAAAGTCTCGGTCGTCCAGATATTTATAATATTTCATATATTGGGCCGATGGCATCGTAGTAGAACCCGGACCCCCAACGGTATATATGATCGGATCAGGTTTAGGATGGTCGCTTCTGCTTTTAAAGATGTAGATGGGAATTTGGATGGTTTTGCTACTTGGGTTATTTCTGTTTTCCAATACCTCCAAATACCCAAAAGTATACGCCTGTACCTTGGGGATTTTATGAGTTGTCTTTTTTGATGTTTTAAATTTGGGTTTAAAATCTTGTATTCCCTGCCCGGTACAAACAACTGAAATCAATAAAAAAAATAAGATGCTCCAGGATTTGATAATCATGTTGAGTGCTGTTTGTATTGCTTATATCAGTTCGTCTAAGCGCAGTTGGGTTTTGTAATTTGTATATCCTACGGTTAGGATACATTATAAATGTAAGGATAATTCTTCAGGTTAATTATCTTCTGCAATTTCTTACATCCAACCTTGGGCAAATGTAATTACGCTATCCTTGGGGGACGGAAGCATGAATTTGCACTATTTTCCATTCATGGTCTCGCTTTTCAAGCACCCCGGTAATTCTGACATTATCAATCTCGATAGTTTCATTTTCAATAACGAGTGCCCAATTAGTTATATCCGCAAACCAGGCTACATTTCCATTCTTGCTAAGATATACATTTAAGTTGGTGGGGTTGATTGTAGCCCTATCAAAGGCTTTAAATTGCGCGATGTGATTTTCTTTCCATTCCGACCAACTTTTATGAATGTCAAACATAGCTGTGCCAAAACTGAGCATACTATCATCGTGTGCCATTACTTCAGACATGAGGTTGATGTCTTTCTGTTCAAAGGATTGGTAAAATGAATTGATTGTTTTTGCAACCACTGACTTTTTAGTCTCCGAATCTGTTTTAGGGGTACACGATGAGGTGAGACAAATAAGGGTCACAGCTATGAAGAGCGTGTTTTTTGTTATCATACTTTGGTTGTTTTAAAATCATGATTTTAATTAACAAGCTGTATATGTGTTAGTTATTATTTTAAAGTTAATGATTTTTGATTTAGTATGAGGTCAGGAAAAATGAATGTCTGGCGAAACCAACTCCAATTTACCTGAAAGACCTGTTTTGACAGGCGAAACTCTAACTTGCCTAGAGGACAGTTGAAGGTTAGTGGGATTGACCGTAATGGCGGTTATGCATATTTGCTGGTAATAGTTATTGTTTAAGTTTTTTTTTGAATTGATCGTAGATGGTCTAAAGAAAAGTATCCTCCTCCACTTAGAAATAAACTGGAATAGGTAATTAAGTAAACAAAACTTTTTTCTTGAAAAATAAAATCTTTCCCTTCGTTAATCACCCAGGTAGCTACCATCATGGTAATTATTAACGGAATACAGCTCCATCTTGTAAATAACCCAATAATTAACAGCAACGAACAGAAGAACTCGGCAAACACAACAAGACCTAAACTTGTGGGAGATCCTATTCCTAAAGGGTCGGCAAATTCAGAACTTATTTCATTGAAACTTATGAGTCTTGGATATCCATGAAGGTAAAGCATTGAAAATGAAACGCCAACCCTTAGTACAAGGATGCTAATACTGACACCTTTTTCGGAGATCGTCCAAATAGTTTTATTTAATAATGATTTCAAACTTTAATTTTTAAATTTTTCCAGTCTAATATTCCTTCTGCCTCTTAAAACATTGTTTTCATCTTTTGTTAAGGTGACAATATTTGAAAATCCTCCGCTTCTTTCAATTTTCTTTTCATATGCACCTACTCTGGGATCGTCAGTAAACCATAGCCCCGTCAGCCAATACTCGGGATAACCAGGACCTTCAATGGTATAATGGATATGTGCTGGTTCTCCCTCATGGGTGTTATAGGGTGCAGGACGAATGGTCTCAAATTCGTACTTTCCGTTAGCGTCTGTTTTCATCCAACCTCTCAAATAACCATGGTATTTATCATTTCCTTTTTCGTTTCCTCTTTTAGGATAAACTCCATTAACGTTGGTGTGATAAACGTAAACAATAACATCTTTGGCAGGGGTTTTACCATCGGATAAATAAACGGTTCCGGATATAATAAGCTTCTTTCCGGGTTCTCCTTTTGGAGGAATAACGGTTCTCCAGGATACATCTTCCGGAGCTTCTGAAGTTCCGCACCAACTACAATCTTCTCTATTGGTGAATTCAGATGACGCTTGGCTGTTTAAGATCGGATCATTCTTTTTTGTCGTTTGTGAACAGGCACTTAGAGTGAAAAATAAACTCACAATACATTGTACTAAGGTGACTTTTTGTTTATTCATTGTTTAAGTTTTAATGAATTTCAAAAGTCTGCTAAATCTAATGTATTGAAAAGGGAACCGCCTGTAAATTGGCTGGCTGGAGTGGTTTTGCAGCTTAGTGGTTTAACAATTGATTCCAATTCTGGCGATAATGTCTGCTGAGCCTGATAGATTGTCCATTGGTTAGTATACCATCGTAATCACCATTTTTCCGCGATTTTAGTTCAGTGATGTGATTTTTGTTGATAATTGCTGAACGGTGAACCCTTAAAAAGATTTGAGGGTCTAAAAGTTTTTCAAGTTTTTTCAAACTCTCATCATGTAGATACTTTTGATCGTTTGAATAAACCGCCGCATATGGTCTGTCAGTTACAATGAATAGAATGGTAGAAATGTCAATTTTTATTCTTCTAACTCCGCTTTTTAGGGTTATGGTTGTGTTGGCTTTTTTAGCAGTGGGATACCTTTTTCTTTTAAGAAAGTCAAAAACCAAAGGACTAAATAAATAAACAATAATGGTTATATGTAATTGATTTGAGATTGCATTTTTAAGGATGGTTAAAAAACGGTGAGGTATAGAATAAATAAGATGACTCCCTAAAATAAATATGGAGGTAAAAATTAATATATGAAGAACACTTAATAGAAGTCCGCTGCCAATAGCGTAAAGTACTTTCCGATGAAGTGATTTGAATTGAATTTTAATGTAAAAGGAATGTGCAATTTTAATAAATGGAATAAATAGAAGCCAATAAATGTTATAGAGCATAGTATCAGTCCAATAAAAATGAGTTGGTTTAATTCTGGAGAAGACGTAGTCTTGAAAAATTGCCAACCCATAAAGTGCGATACAAAATACCACCAACGTTCCGAAATTTGGCTGTAGGAGCTTGTTGATCGTTGTTTTTAACCCCCGTGTTTTCATTTTTAATTAATACTAACGGTTTTGCATGTGATTATGGCATTGATAAATTCACAGTTTATTTCAGCCGAAATCAAATTTCATTGATATGAATATAGCCAAATTTTAATAATTCAACCATGCTGAATTGTATGAGGTGCTGGCTATAGAATCTTTAATTCAGTAAATATCCTGAATCGAAGTAATGATTTACGAACTTTGTTAATCCTTGTTATATTTTTTTATTTCACTAACATACTTCTCGAGTTCAGGTTCATTATTCATTCTTGCGATCTCAATAGCTTCTTCATACCATTTTCTGGATTCTTTAAAATCACCTTTTATCCTGTAATAATTCCCTTTGGCAAAATGTAAAATGGATGCATTCGGAAATTTATGAAGTCCTGATTCTATTATTTCAAGAGCATCGGCGAACCGGTTATTATCTGTATAAAAACCAGAAAATCTATTAAACCATCTGGCCTGACGATAGTAACTCTTAATAAAAGTTTTGCCATCCATTTCAGTCATTAACGCATCGAAGAGTATAAAATTATTTTCTTTAAGAGCTTGTAGCAGAAGATAGTGCTTGGTGTCGGAATGAATCTCATTTGAAATATGATATTTTTCACCCCTGGTTTGATAATGTTTTTTAAGACTATCAATACCTCCGAAATCTTTAAACTCCTGGACTGAATAAAACCTTAGTGGGCCATAGTTACTAAAAAATAATTTTAACCCCTCATTTATAGTGGTTAATGGAGTGGTATAATGATTCTCATTATCGGAAAGATGATATTTCCATATGATATTTTTTACCGGATACTTTTGAAAAATAGAATCTAAAGAAGCCATGGATGCTGTCGCCCAATTTTCAACTGTCCCTAAGGTTGCATATAGTTGTAGATCATCTTTAGGAGCTGATTTCAACATTTTCCCCACCATTTTCAGGCGGTCTTTAGAAATATGTGTCGGACTCGATAAAAGAAAGCCATTAAAAAGATGAGGTTTTTGGCTAAAGATTTGAATTCCCAGGCCGCCTGCCATTTCCCATCCAAAATAAATGCGCTCGTCGAGAGTATTAAACCTGGTATTTATTTTGGGAATCAATTCTTCTTCCATGAATTGAATAAATTTAGATGACTCCTTATAAAACAGGTTGCGTCTTTTTACCGGATCTGTATTTATTCCAACAACAATGAATTCAGGTGCCATTTCTTGCCATACAAGATTTTGCTGAAACACAATGCCATTTAAAAAATAACGTTGGGCATCCAGGACATAAAGAACTGGGTATTTATTTGAATTTTTTTCGTAGTCGGGAGGTAAGAAGATTTGGATTTCCCGTTCTTCCTGTAAAACATCAGATTTTAAAACTATCGAATGATTAAATAATGTTCCTTCTTTTGTACTTTGAGATACGACTTGATTGATTGTTAAAAGAAGAAATAGTATGAAACAGACTTTTTTCATATCATTTTTGGTGTTTAGCGCTAACGGTTTTATATATGATTTCGGAAAGGAACAGTTCACAGGATTATTCCGTGAAAGGAATTAGGTTAAATGTATGTATTTCATTTGGTATTATTGGTACAAAACATACCTCGGCGGTTTTAGTCCATTGAGTCGCATATAAACAAGCATTTGTGCTCGGTGGTGGGTTATGTGATCGGCAAGCAATAATAAAATCTGTCTTTTTGTTCGGTCTGCTCCAAAATAGTCCAATCTTTCTACAAGTCTATTCACGTCAAAATTTGAGATAAATTCTATGGTTTTGTCGAAGGTTTCGTTGATTTTGGCAATCATTTGCTTTTTCGATTTGTTGTCCACTTTAAGTTCCGCGTCGGCATTCCAATCCCTGGCTTCACGTCCTCCCATCAATGATTGACTGTGCCAATCCATGGCCCAACCGATATGCATTAAATTTTCCTCAAAGCTCATCGATTCAGGCGTTGCTTTAAAGGCATACTTATCCTCCGGCATCATTTGCGCTACAAGAATTAAATAGTTCTTTGAAGTTTCAAGTCGCTCTAAATATTCTTTGATAAAATCATTTTCTTGGGCGATGAGCGATGATGAAAATGAAAAGAATAAGAGGGTTGTCAGTATTAAGAGTTTTTTCATAGTACTCAATTTCTTAAAGATTTATAATTCCGATTCATAGTTTTACTTACAATGAATAACAACGAATTAGACTGTTAGCGGTTGCGATTTTTGATTTTTTGTTTTCTCAGGTTGTGATGCAGTATAAAATTAAGAATAATTCTACTTCTTAACCATTACACAAAATTACTTAAAGCATTACTTACCTTAGTTCTTTCTCGATAATTGTATAGTACAATTAATTAAGTATTGGCCTGTATTCCTTAATGCTCTCAATTAAGGCCGAACATTCTGTCAATATTTTTTTGTAATTATCACGTCGGGTATAAGCACCATTTAATTGAATAGTATTTAATAATTGAGGTTCGGATTTTAGTGACATAATATCATCTATATCGTAATCAGACATATCAGGTATTTTTTCTGCTATTATATTTAGAACACTATTTGTTGAAGAATTAATCAAAAAATCCTCTTCTTTTTCCAGGGCTTCATAGGTATTATATAATTTAATTATTCTTTCTCGAAGTATATCATCTTTGATGATTCTTAAATGAGAATTGGTACCCATTTCTGTGTATGTAGATTTTATTGGATTATATCGTGATATCGGCCGCCATTGGTATTCAAAGTATTCTATTAAAGAATCATTCTTGATTTTTCCTTTAACCATATTTAAAAAGGGACCTTTTGTTCTTGCCTGTCTATCTAATTTTAGATAGGTGTTCATCAAGCTAAGAGAGTCCTGCTTTAATTCAACAATAAGGTTCTTTAGATATTTGTTTTCTAAGGTGTTTTCGACCTTTAGCTGTCTCCAATTATTAATTTGAATGGCAATCAAAATACCAATGACAACAAGAATTATTTCGCCAATAGCATATTTCAGATACGTTCCGGTTTTGCCTTCTGAAAGTAGGATTTGTCTGATTTTTCGAAAGAATTTTATCATTGGCCTTTGGTTAGTTAAAATGACGCACAATGGTCTCGTATGGTGTCAATTAGGGTTTAAGATACGAGTTTTATTGGTTTAAATAATGCTCATATGCATTAATCAGTCTTAATAGGGGGGATACATTGTTCTTAGCAATTTTATTCCGCTAATTTATTTACCCTGTTCGCTGTTTTTACAAATTTTACCCCGTTCTTTTTAATAACCTCTCCCATATTCGTAAAATCTCCTATCTCTCTTGAAACCTCTGAGATTTTAACTGATTTTCCATTTTTTAAAAAAATCAGAAGATTGATAGAGTCGCTAAATTCAATTCCATTTTCTCTAATGTTTTCTAAATCCAAATTCAGTTCTTTCTCAATATTTTCAATCACAGAATAAGGCCCAAGTATTAGTAATGCCTCCCACTCAAAATTATTCAGTTCGGTCAGGTCAATTATTTCCGAATCCGAATTAAATTCCGCTTCAATTTTTTCAGTCAGAGTATGGTCCGAATGCAATGTGTCCAGATATTGACAAGAAAATAAAGTCAAAAATATTACTTCAATTCCTATTAGTTTTTTCATTTCTTTAAATGGCTAATGCGGTGGTTAAACAACGTTTTAATGCAGTTAAGGTATTGTTGAACTTAATTTTCGGTTATCTGTTTCAAGAATTGAGTATTCAAAATTATCAGACCAACCCGATTTTAAAGGCAATATTTGTCTTCCTCTTCCTTCTCGTATCATACCAGCCTTTTCAAGAACCTTGATTGAACCTATATTGTCCACGGCACACCCTGCTTGAATTCTGTGTAGATTTAATTCATTAAATCCGTAATCAATCATTCGCGCTAAAACTTCTGTTGCAATACCTTTTTTCCAATAATCAGAATGTATTTTATACCAAATCTCTCCTCGTTTATATTTTTCATTTCCGAGTTTTAATCCAAATAACCCTATGAAGTCTTTATTCAAATTATTTTCGATAGCAAAAGTGTAATTCCTAATGTTATTCTGTTTATTCTCTGCAACCCAAGGTTCAATTACAGATTTAGTTTCTTCAATACTTTTGGGTATTCCTAGCGCATTATATTTATCAGTTTCAGGTAATGAATGCAGTTTATGAATTGAATCTAAATCTGAGATTTCAATCAATCTTAATCTTGTTCTTTGTGTTAATATTTCGATAGATTTTTTCAATTAAGTACAACGGTCTCATTAAATGAAGAGTAGCTTTTTTTTAAGGCCTGGATATTCAGTATTACAACGACATTTAAATTGTTAAATTTAATTAGTGTAAGTAGCTAAGCCACTATTTTTTATATCCGTTGATAGGCATTACTTTTTATATTCCCAATGTTATTTGGTCTTTGACATTATGGTATCTTAAAGCCGCTTTAATACACTCTTTTAATTCTAATTCAGCAATTTTTTCGTTTAATTGAAAAATGATTGCTCGTTTTCCCTCATACTGAAATTTGTTGTCAAAAACTAATCTAAAAGTTTCGACCAATGTGCTGGAGCATTGAAAATACATGGCATATTGGTCAGGTCTTTTATCTTTCCAATCCATTCGTAATGTGCTGCCATACTTTGTGACAAAGCTGGGTTCTCCCCATTTCAGAGTTTCCTCCAAAATGGTTACCTCCTGCATTTCTTCAGCCGCTTCAATGACCAGCTTTCTTAAAAACTGTATTTTATCCCTAACAATGTCGGGATAATTCGCAAAGACTTTTTCTACTTTCGGATCAGTTTTTATTTTTAGTTTACCCATTTTGTTCACTTTTACACCTACATAAAAATCTACTTTGGCAGTCGATGGATTTTGGATTTTTTTCCGAAAATCTCGAAGTCAGCTATATAGTTCCCAGGTAGGGAGGCAAATGCTCCGCCTTTGGTTTTATAAATCATTTTACCCGATTCAATTCCGCATTATATAAAAGTTAGAATGGTAAAAATCAGAATTAGTTTTTTCATATTGATTATACTTCCATTGTCGTATGGTTTGTAGCGTGTTATAACTTTCTGACTTAACAAATTCAAACCCAATAAAAACCTCCAAGCCCCGATAATTATCAGGATTTAGAAGTAGGCGAGTGGTAGTAATTATTCACTGCTATTGTTGTGTGATACTTTTTACAACTCCTTTGTCAATGTTTCAGAATTCCAGATAGTAGCAAATTCTTCGTTCAAATTAGCAAGTGTTGTTAAGTGTATTATTTCAGAGTCATATTTTTCTCCATTAATTCCAATTCGGTCAAAAGTAGCGGTTGCATCAGAGATTAAATAGGTCTCGTAGCCAAAATTCCCGGCCATTCGAGTCGTTGTCGATACACAGTGATTAGTAGTGATTCCAACTATTACCAATGCAGTAATACCCATTTCATCTAATTGCTCCTTTAAATTGGTGCCGATAAAAGCACTGTTTACATTTTTAGTTATTATAGGTTCATTTTCTTTGGGTAAAACATTGCTGTTAAACTCAAATCCTATATTATCTTTATTAAGTTTAGATTCTGGGTTTAAAGAACTATGTCTAATATGAAAAACAGGCAAATTTAGTCCACGCCATTTGTTAAGGATCTTTCCACAAACGATTTCAGCGTTTTTATTATTCCTGTTTCCACCCCAGTAGTCCTCATCAAGAAAGGCTTTTTGAACGTCTATAAGAATTAATGCAGGTTTCTTTTCTCTCAGATTCATTTTGATATGTTTAGTTTAATGCCACACAATGGTTTGTATAAGCCTTAATAATGGGATTAAAGATAGTGATTTTCGGTTTGGAACATCTCCTTAACAAGATTATCAACGAGCTAAATTGCGGTTATAATGTGTTGTAAATCGTTTTTTAGTCAGCTAAGCTAAATCTGTAGCTTAGATATATTAAAATCAAAACAAAAATGACCTTAAATAGCCATCCAATAAGCGCATTCTTTTTTATTTCTTTAGGTGTGTATAGATCATTAAATTTCTTTCTGCCAAAGTTCCAAAAATACCGAATAATTGCACCGAACCATTCAGAAGTATATAACTCTCTATCGGCCTCATTGGGCCAATTCATATCCTTCTTACGGTTTTCTTTTTGCATGAGTTATTTAATATGTATGCGGTTCGGCAATGGTTGGGTTGCGTGAAAACCAAAGGATTTCATGAATACCTGATTAACCATCAATATTACATGAATAAAATCCTCGCGGATATTTGGCCGTAAACCGAAGATAGCAAATCTTTGAGATCTTTCCGAGAGGAAGGTCTGGAGCAATGAATTTTATACGATGTTGTGCATTCGCTTTTTTAGTTTTCGACGATTTCCTGGAGCAGTTTAACAAATTCCTCCGGAGAAGACCATTGAGGATTGTGGTCAGCTTCTAATTGCAAAACAATCCATCCCTTTTCCTTAGCACGTTCGGCTTGAGAGGCAAAATCATCATTTTTTGGTTCTTTACCTTTGTCAACCGTCAGGACATAGGTTGTTGGAAGTTGTATCCTCAAAGGGTTTTTAAGAATTATGGTGTCTGTGTAAGTTTTATACGGATGAGGCACATCCTTTGGTGGTTTTTGTCCTTCTGCAACCCAAGTTGGTATTAGATATCCATTTACATTTCTAAAAGGACCTTCATTTTTTATTTTGAAAATGGATGAAATACTCTCACCATTATCAGGAATGACTGCATCAACATATACAAGTTTCTTTATTCTCTCTGGAATACTGTCGGCTACTCCGGTAATAACCATTCCACCATAGCTATGACCAACTAAAATAACATCATGAAGGTCTTCATAAAGAATTGTATTTACAATATCTGTGATATGTGTTTTTAATCCAATTTCAGGTGATGATAAAATGAACTCTTTCACCTTGGCCGGTAAGAGTTGGTCTATAAACTATATTACCATTTTCACTAAGTAATGAGTCCACCTCTTTAAAAGCCCATCCACCACCCCAGGTCCCGTGAACTAAAACAAAAACCGATTTATTGCCGCTTTGGGAATATAAAGTTTGTAAGGATATGGTTACTACGATGCAGGTCAATAATATCCGACAATATTTCATAATACTTAAATTTTAAAAATCATACTTGTTTAAAGGTAACGCACAACGGCTCCGGCTATTAATAGTTGCGATTAATGACACTGTATTGGCTCAGAGTCAAAAACCCTGTAAAGATTTGTGGTAAGCAGCGCTCTGCCCTGCATAGGAATCAGCTGTATTGGCGGTGTTGCTTAACAATGATAATTAGAACCTGTTATTTTATTAAAAGTAGGAATTTAAATTTAGTTGGTTACTGAGAAATTTGTAATAGGCGTTGTTGGCCAATGTTAATTTTAATTTCTCAAATATCTGGAAGGTATTTTTAAGTTTTCGGATTCAATGGTCCATAAAAGACTAACAATCCACCAACGTTTTTGATAGTAAGTCAACTGATAACTATTTATACCCTTTTCTTCCAGTCCTTCAGAGTCCTTGCCATAGAAACTTTGAAATACCTGTGCTATTCCATTGTATTCATCGACAACTTTATAGATTTCCCTTTCAAGATATCCCTCTTCATAGTACGGATCTTTTAATAGTATTAAGAATTCATCAATGGATACAGTTTCGGCATTTGAGGAATTGGCAACTGTGAGTATCGCTGAAGGATGAAATAAATTTCTAATTGCGGTAGTATCCATTTTTTCTCCCTTTTCAATTGTTATTTGACCAAGAAGTTCATTCACTATTCCATCAATTGAAGAAAGTTTATTTTCTTGCGCTAAAATAATTGTCGGAAATAGTAATAAATAAATTAAGGTTTTAAGATTATTCATGTAGTATTCATTAAGGTTTGCCAACGATTTTGTATATGTTTTGTTACCTTGGTTGAAGACTAAGAAAAAAAACAAGCCTTATAGTGTTTATCCTGAGTAACTTATCTCTGGAAAAGTCAGTGGTGATGAACTATATGCGGTGTTGTGATTGGTTTTTTTATGGGACAACGTCAAATTTAGTTTTTACGTTTTTGTCGAATATTGTGGTCATAATTTCTGAACCGATTACCTAATCCTTAGTAATTAAACCTCATAACACCCATTTCTTAATTTTTCTGTTGAGCTTCTTCTCATTGTTCCCAAACCACTTCGCTACGATCTTACCTTCTTTATCAATCAGGAAAAAATACGGCCAGCCATCAATCTGATATACTTCACTGATCTTAGCCTTATCCTTCGCCTCCCATATAGAAGTACATTCAAAATCTATCTTCGCTTTCTCAGCCATTTTATTCCAATGCGCCTTTGCATCGTCCCAATGAAATGAAATCACCTTTAATTCCTTGTCATACTTTTTCTGTACGTGATTCATTTGCTCATAGGTACCCCAGCAAGGTCCGCAATAGGTGGCGGTAAAATTCAATAATACATATTGCTTACCCCGATAGTCCTCTAAAGCGATCTCCTTACCTTTCTCGTCAATACCAATAAAATTATAGGCTTGATCCCCTTCATCTACCGTTAGATCTTCTTGAGCGTAAACACCCGTTGTAATCAGGAATAAACCAAATATTAAAAATAAAAGCCTTGAGGTCGGACTGCAAGAATAAGTCATAGGTGGAACTGTAATGTCAAATTTAATATGATCGACAATATAGTAAATTTGTGATATAATGAGCGTAATAGCCTTACGGTTTTGTTTCATAATTTACACGATGAAAAGTTTTTTTCTTGTAGGACTTATTTCCATCAGGGGCACATCTAATAATTTCTCACAATAACGGCTATGAGGTCGATTATATCACCTCCTTAATTTTTAAATACCCGATTATTAAACCTTAAAATCAACAAACTGCAGGGCATAGCTGTCTTTACCCTTTCGGTCATAGAAATTTTCTTCCGACTTTATAAGATCCTGGCAACACAAAATAACGAACCGCGAATGTTCCGGATGTTCCAATGGGTCACAGGTTAATATAATTTCCCCCATATCCGACTTCCCTTTCTGCACAACAACAGCATCACCGGTGTAAGCCATCGTTTCGTATGTATTTAGGTCGATTTCTACGACGATTACCATCAGTTCCAGGTGGGTGACTCGTTTCTTCAGTCGATCGGAGGGTTCAAGGTTCTTTATATGTAGGCTGTTCGTTTCAGTTGCATACATTATTTCACCATGTAATTTCGTAGATAGGGGAGCGCACGGATTCAGGGCGAAGTCTTTTAATAACTGAAAGCCTTTCCTGAAACCTAATCCCTTAATAAGGCTGCGCTCACCTGGTTCCGATAACGTATCCTCCTTAATGACCCTTGTGAACAACCCGGTTAGCTTTGCATACAACTTGTTTACAGAAGCCTGATAACTAAAATACTTAATTGCTGCATACACTGATTTGGCAGTCAAAGAAGCTTTTCCAAATTCTGAAACATTCTGCTTTACCTCCTCTAAACTAGGCAAGGTTTGGATCATATCCGCGGTGACGGTGACCGTCCTCCTTCTGGTAAAGGTTTTTCCATCCTTGTTGTAATAGGTGGTGTTTCCTATGCTTCCCGATAACTGAACCGGACCTTTTACTTCTCCCATAATCAATAAATTAGCGTTGATGAATAGTTCAATATAACCCTTAATTAAAACGAATCCATGAAATCTTATCTTTTTTCGACGAAAAACACTACATGAAATAGGTTTAATCCTACCGTTAAGGTAGTTTTGTACCCTCTAGGCCCGGTGCAAAGGCATAGATAAGGCATAGATAAGGCATGGATACCATAGGGTTAATATATACCTTCGATGGGGCATAAATAGATGATAATTCAACTAAACCAAGTAAAAAGTGCCATAAAATCCGTTAGTTTTTTGAGGAGAAATGAATAAAAATCAATACTATTTAAAATATTTCTGCTTTTCGAACGACTATATAGTATAGCATCAACCAATTCATGAATCAAAAAGAAAAAAACAGTGTCATTCAACAACTTACCCGCAAGGAGGAAAGTCGTTTGGTGCACTTTTTAAAACAGTGGATTCCTAATAAGGAAGATGCCAAAGACATTGCGCAAGATGTGTTCTATAACCTGGTATTAGGGTTCGAAGAAATAAAAGATATCGATAAAATGACCTCTTGGCTGTATAGCACAGCGCGGTTTAAGGCCATCGACTTCTTACGTAAAAAGAAACCCACCCTGGCTTCGGATATGAACAGGAGCCATGATACTGAAGAACAAGCGAGCGACATCTTTGAATGGCTGCAAGACTACATCCCTCCGCAACAAGAGATTGCGATGTGGCAGGAAGAGGTCTATGAAGTATTGGCAAATGCCTTGGCCCGTTTACCGGCAGCTCAGCGTGATGCCTTTGTATTACATGAAATGGAAGGGGTGCCAATGGCAGAAATAGCCAGACAGGAACAGGTATCGGTTAACACCATATTATCGCGTAAGCGTTATGCCGTTACAGCACTAAAAAAAGAATTACAACTATTGTATAACGAACTAAATGATTAAGAATATGAAAGCATTAAAAATTATTGGAGCCGTAATTCTGGGAGTTACACTCGTCGCTTTGTATGTGTTTGTGATCATGCACTTATGGAACTGGTTAATACCTGATATGTTTGGGGTTACCTCTATTACCTATTGGCAGGCAGCCGGTCTGTTGCTACTATTTAAACTATTATTCTTAGGAAACGGTTGGCGATGTAACAAAGATGAATCATCTAAGGATGACGAGGCTTATAAAGCCCACTGGAAGTCAAATTTCAGACAACGGTGGGAAGAAAAATGTAAAACTCAACAACAAAACAATGATGAATAACACTGCAACCACATTAGATATTATGGTTTTTGCTACAGGTGTTACCTCTGTAGAACAGGCCAATATTATCCTCGAAAAACTCCTTTTACACGATGGCGTAAAACAAGCCAATTTCGATATGGAAGACGTAGACAACATCTTAAGAGTAGTCTCTAGTGGTATAACCGAAAGAGAAATAGAGCAAATACTACTGCAACAGCGATTGTGGTGCCGCACCCTCGCCTAAAAGGTAAGCCTTGGACAATGGATTCCGTAATAAATGCGGAATGACAAAAAGCATGAGAAGCAATTTCTCCCCTTTAGGGGTGCAGGGGTAAGAAATTGCGATACGTCATTGCGAGCCTTTCGATAGAAAGGCGTGGCAATCTCTTCAATGATGGTTACTATCCTTCAAAAGATCGCCGCACTACACTTCGTTCCGTTCGCGATGACGGTTTGATTTCGACTTACACCTTCAATAGATATAGATTCCGTAATAAATGCGGAATAACATAGAGTAAGCAAAGCAATTTTTCTTGGTCGAACTACTTTTTCAATAAAAAAGATAACTTTTCTTAAGAAATAAGACGGCATGGGCTATGGCAAGCTGGGGCCCCCTAATTGAAAATCGCGTTAAATTATCTGCTGTCTGAGCCTCGTTTATGAACGAGGTGAGTTCAGAAAATTTAGTGATTGAAATACCAGGGGGTAGCTGAATAGCCAAGCCTAGCGTTTTTTGGTTCTTTTTTTGGCAATGCAAAAAAGAATGAAAGTGCTTTATGGTTTTGTGCTAGCAAAAATACCTCTTGACGGGCATCCTTTCTTTTGATTCGTTCTCTGTGGATGGGCAATTGCGTAGCAAATCAGGAGCTCCTAAACAAAGCAATAAGTAAATTGGTGAATAAAGATTCATCATGATTTCATCAAATCCACTTTAAAGCTTCATATATAAACCCTTTTCCTTTAAAAAAGATAACATTCTCTCCCAGGTAATGGTCGACTCCTTCCTTCAATCGATTCCGTAATAAATGCGGAATGACAAAGAGCATGAGAAGCAATTTCTCCCCTTTAGGGGTGCAGGGGTAAGAAATTGAGATACGTCATTGCGAGCCTTTCGATAGAAAGGCTCGCAATCTCTTCAATGGTAGTTATCAGCCTTCAATCGATTCCGCACCAAGTGCGGAATGACAAGGGACTTCGAATTCCTTCCTTCAATAGATTCCCCAATAAATGTGGAATAACATTAGAAAAATAATATTAAGAGCCGAAAGTCGAAGGACTAATTCGACTTATTCTGAATCCCCTCATACAAAGAAATAACCTCCTTCATATCAGGCTCACTCCTCATAAATGGCAATCGCTCCTCTTGGGTCGGCATATAACGATACAGCCACGAAACACCCCATTTTTTATAATAAGTGTCCTCCTGTTGATACACCGAATCTGTCAGCGCTTCATCTAAACTGATAAAACCGTAGCCCCTGTCTTTGAGCAACTTTACCAGTTGCGGTAAATAAGCAGCATTCAACGGATTATCATGACAGAGGTAGATATGCTTTATATCACGGTTGTAGATCGTATCGCTTAGCTCCTCAAAAAACTCAAAATATTCGAGCGTCTTTTCTACGTAGGTCAAACCAATCGCTTTAGCTTTCTCCGGCTGATTATTATCGAGGTAATATTCATAGATATAGTTGAACATCCAGTCCGAACTTTCTATAGTGAATGGCGTGATCGTATAGTTGTTTGAAGAAAGAAATTCTGCTATCTGCTTGTGCTGTAAGCTGTCCTTCCCCAAGTCATTGAATGGAAACCGAAAATAGGAGAGTGACTTTTCGTATTTCTTAGAAAGTTCGCGGGTGATATAAGCCCCTTTTAGAACATCCACAGAAAAAGATTCAAATCCAGCTTCAGAATACCTTGAATGACTAAAGGAATGATTGGCAAGCGTAATATAAGATCTTTGACTCCAAGCATCGAGAAGGGCAAAATTCTTGGCAGTAGCACCTCCTTTATAGATTAATCCTTCGTTAATAAAAATTGCAATAGGAATTTTCAGCGAATCGAGCTGGTCCAGTAAAGGCGTTTGATAATTAGCTTTTTCGTAGGCTCTGGTATTCGGCACATCGTCGATGGTGATTGCCACCGACTTCTGCGCATGAGATTGACAAAAAGTAAGTAGTAGATAAAAAACAAAAAGACCTCTGAAATACATAAAGTAGTGATTATGACTACTAAAATAACTTCTTTTTGATATTCTGAAAACGATAGTTCCTTATAAATTTCCCTTCAGCCTCATTCACCATTAATGGAACTCCATTTCTTTTGGCTTGAAAATACCCTTTGAGATTGTGAATAAGCACCTTGGCTTTCTGTTGTTTTATAGCCATTTTAGCCGAAGCGATAACGGTTAGTAAAAAGCCATACCTCATTTTATACATAGCCTCCCCTTGCAATAACTTCGCTTTTTTATTGTATCCTTTCCCCGTCGGTCGTAGGTGTTTTACAATAAGCGATTCGTCTGTAATAATGTCAAAACCGTGATAACGACATAAGAGCTCATCAACCGTATCCCATCCCATACTACTTTGTAATCCGCCAATTGCTTTAAAGCAGTCTTTGGAATAAGCCTTAAAAGCACCGCGAACATGATCTTTGTTCATAGGGTGGTTTAACAGCCATTGTCCCTCAGGTGCTTCCTCATAAACAAATCCTCCGGCCAGTCCCACCTTCTTATTTACAGAGAAGATAGCCGCAATACGTTCAAAATAATGAGGAGGTAAGATCAGGTCAGCATCTAACTTTACGATAAAGTCATAGGCATCATCCAATACTTCCAGTCCTTTTTTAAACGCATTTACAACTTTGCTACCCGGCATATGCAGCGTAGAAGAGGTCGTGTTTAGTTTCTCTATGAAATCATACTTAACAGTAAAACTGTCAATGATCTGCTCGGTACCATCTGTAGAGTGATCATTAACCACTACTACTTTTTCAGGGAGTAAGGATTGTTGGACTACAGAGTCAAGCGTTAGTTTAAGAAACGCTTCCTCGTTGTGAGCAGGGATAACTACATAATACTTCATGACGATAGTATCTTACTTTTTACGCTCAGCATAAACCATATAATAACGAGGGGTGAAACTACGTAATAGCGGACGAATACCGAGTTTTTTAACCGGATTGGTGAATTTTTCCCTCGCTTTTATTTCCCAGCCAGCCTTTTCTAACAGCCAATCAAACTGCCAGTCTTCGAACTCGTGGTAATGACGGTCCCACATATCAGTTTTACTGCGGTATGCAGGAGCAAACCATAATTTAAGCGGTATGCTGGCCACCAGTTTATCGGCTTTAATATCTTTTAAAACGTTTAAAGGCGCTAATAAATGTTCGAATATTTCGAAGGCTGTTACCACATCGTAGTCAGTGCCTTGAACCGCTTCCGTATGGAGGTCCAGATCTTCTCCTTTGGTGTTGGTAACATTGTACCCCTGTTGTTGCATAATATCGGAGAAGGGATTACTCACACCAAGATCTAAAATCTTGGCAGAAGTATCGATGTGTTCTTTTAAAAAGCTAATGGTGTGCTTATATCGTTTGTTCGGAAAACTGTTCTCGTACATGGTTTTTATCTATGGCTTACAAACATACATAATTTCTCTTCACCAGTATAGTTCTCTCATCAATCTATACAGATAAAGCCAATTACTCCGGTTGCTTCATTATATAGTCATAATCATAAAGGCTTACTTGTCTTTTTCGCCACATCGGACCTTCTAAAAATACAGGGTGGGGGAGTTGTACATCCCAATCACCTAGCTTTTTAAGAAGCGCTTTGGTTATATCAAGACGCTCCAGTGCCAGGTCGTTTTCTTCAGTAACGTCCGTTGGTAAATGGTAGAGTTGTGGAAGTCGGTCCGGTAACCTGATGAGTTTCCAGTCGCCCTCTCTGATAGCCGCACTAATGGTAAAACGCCATTTAAATTCACGTTCAGGAGTTGCATTTTTAGAACCCTGCAGAAAAGGGATAAGGTTTTCTCCCGAAAACGTATCGGCTTCTATGGTTTGTGATCCCCCGGCAAGGGCTACAAATGTGGGAGCCAGGTCTAAGGCCGATACCGGATTCTTATAGGTCTGATTCTTTTCCAAAAGATCTGGGTAACTCATAATAAAGGGTACGTGAATACCTCCTTCGAGCAGGATGCCTTTTTGTCCCCGATACGGCGCATTATTCGACGCATTGGTGGTAACCGGTCCCCCGTTATCACTTATAAAGACAACCAGAGTCTGCTTATCGAGTTTTTCCTTTTTTAAAGTCTCCATGATCCTGCCGACGTTCACATCTAAGCGATGGACCATGGCGGCATAAGTTCTTCTTTTTTTATCAGCGATGTGCTTGTACAATGTAAGGTCTGATTTAGTTGCCTGCATAGGCGTATGAGGGGCATTGAAAGCAGCATATAAAAAGAAGGGCTCATCGCGATGCCTTTTAATAAAGTCAATGCATTCATCACCTTTATCATCCGTTAGATAGGTAATGGCCTGTGGGGTCTTGAAATTACTTTCCAACGGTTCTTTATAGCCTTTTCCATTAGGTAAGGCTTCAAAATAATCATGGCCGCCACCAGTATAACCCCAGAATTCATCAAACCCTCTTTTTAACGGATGAAATTGCGGGAGCTTCCCTAAATGCCACTTCCCGATAATACCCGTGGCGTAACCTAATGATTTGAGACGGTCGGCAATGGTGGTTTGACTGACAGGCATCCCGTTATATTCCGGATCAAAACCCGGTTGATTCCCGCCAAGGTTATTGTCATGTCCGAATTCAACCTGGTTCACACCCGTTAAAAGTCCGGCTCTCGACGGACTACAAACTGGGGCAGATACATAACCCTCCGTAAAACGTATGCCGTTTTTAGCCAGGGCATCAATGTATGGTGTCTTAATTTGTTTGCTCCCGTTTATACTTAAATCTCCAAATCCCAGATCGTCGGCTACAATAAGAATAATGTTAGGTTGTTGATCTTTTGTCTGGCCTTGTGCCACTGTTGGGAATATACCCATTAGAAGTATACAGATCATGAATAGTCTTGGTAGCCTCATTTCATAATTATTTAAAGTTTGGAGAATAGCTTAGTTGAGGTAAACATATAATATCTTGAAATGAATGCAAATAGTTTACTACCAGTTTCATGCAGTAACGGTACAAATGAGTCACCATTAATTTTTGCGAGACCGTGACTTTCTTTTGGTATTTTCTTTATTCTTTACATAAATGAGTTTATGGCGACTTTTAGAAGTTTCCCGCTCTTCGATTTCAAAGGTTCCGGTCGATTTAATAAGTGGAGTAAGTTTCTGAAAACCGTAGTTTCTGGAATCGAAACTCGGTCTCTTTTTCTGTATGAGGTTCCCGACATCACCCAAAAATGCCCAGCCACTCTCGTCCGATAGATCTTCGATTGAAGTTGCTATGAGTTTAATTTCTTTAGACGTCAGTTTGTCGAATGAATCTTTCGCGTTGCTTTTGTCCTCTTCAGTCTCTTTTTTGTTATTGGTTTTTAATACCTCTACATAGATGAACTTGTCGCAAGCCACTATAAAAGGATCCGGTGTCTTTTTCTCCCCAATACCTAATACATGCATTCCGGCTTCTCTTAACCTGGTGGCCAGTCGGGTGAAGTCACTATCGCTGGAAACCAGGCAAAATCCATTCACCTTTCCGGAATAGAGGATGTCCATAGCGTCGATGATCATAGCTGAATCTGTCGCATTCTTTCCGCTCGTATAACTGTATTGTTGTATGGGAGTGATGGCATTTTCCAATAGCATGTTTTTCCATTTGCCCAGTCTGGGAGATGTCCAGTCACCATAGATACGTTTAATGGTCGGATTCCCGTATTTGGCAATCTCTTCCATCATTTCTTTTACATAAGCAGAGGGGATGTTGTCTCCGTCGATAAGGACGGCAATATTTAAATCCATAAACGTTTTATTTATTTGAGTACATGCCTAAGAAAGACATGATTTTCCTCTAAGATACTATTAATTGATGATTTGATATGGAATTCTTCGGATTAACCTCAAATACGGGGATTTTATAATTTTCCGAAGGGAAATAAAGACGTCGGCATTAATGCAAAAACTGACTCCGGCTGCCTTTTACAAAAGCATACGCATCGTCTATTTCAGACACATCAAAATAACGTTCTTGTCTGCCCTTGCTGGCACGCTCAAAAAACAGATTATCTATAGGTACGAGGGCTTTTAAGATTTTTGAATGCGCTACAATGGCAATATGCCCCATATGCTGATAGTTTCTTAAAGACCATAATACATCTTCAAAGAAAGCTTTGGTGCTTGTCTTGGATAATTTCATCTCATCCAGTTTGATCAGAACATTGATACTGTCGAAACCTGCATCCCTTTTTTGCTGGAAAAATTTTTGACAAAGCTTTTCGTCGTTCTCTGTAAACCCGTCAATAACCTCAAGGGCCAACACGTTGTTGGTAAATGTTTTTAACTGCTCTACCATTTGATGCTACTTTAAATTATACTTGATTATGAATCTCAGTTACAAGTTAATAGATATAACGTTAGGGAACAAATTATCAGGGCAGACCTTATTATGAATGCCTCAATAATTGATTTTGTCACCTGGCTCATTAATCTTTTAAATATTTAATTCTTCTGCCTATTTCCATGTCTTTAGCCACCGCAGGTTGTAATTTATCACTATCGATGTTAAAGTCATATGTATAAGGAGCATCATGCATCAGGGTAATGGAATTCATGATTAACAAGGCTTCCACCGGATCGGTGCTTTCATAAAGAGCTTTCGTCATTACTGGTGCTGGATCTTCGGAGTTCGTAAGGCCCAAAAATTCGGCAGCTCTTACTTTATTGATAAGTTCAGGGTCGGTGCTTAGAATGTTCTCTATAGTTCCGGCCAGTGAAAGAGCCTCCGCTCCAAAAGCACTGCAACTGATTAATGCCCAGTATCTTTTCCATGGGTCCTTAGCTTTCAAAGCCATTCGAAGTTGCGATTTGACTTCTTCAAAAGGATTTAACGAATAGTCCGCGATGGCAATATAAGTTTCAATGTCACTTTGATGTTTCTTCCCGAAAGCCACCGGATTATCAAATGCTTTTTGCCTTAAATAGAATTCAGGAAAGAAAGAAAGGTCAGGCATTCTGGTGACCCATTTCTTTAAGCCTTTTCTCAGCGTTAAAAGGGTGTCCTGATAAGCAGAGTCGTTAGCCAGGTTCTTGGTTTCATAGGGGTCGCTCTCCAGGTCGAATAATAATTCGGCCGGTCGGGATTCGAAAAATGCAGCTTGTGCCAGATTTAGAGTGCCTTCCTCATAGCGTTGCTTCCATTCCTGATAAGCCAGTTGACGGTAACGATATTCATTGAATAAGCCGTCGTAATTAAAAGGTTGATAGCTTCTGATATATTTGAACCTCCCTTTGCGATAGCTTCGCACCAGGTCGTACTTTTCGTCAAAACGATCCGCATATCCGAAACTCTCATCTCGGGTGTTTAGCTCTGTCAGGTTTACCCCATCTCCCATAAAAGGCTTACCGTCAATTTGTTCCGGAATAGAAATACCTGCTAAGTTAAGTACCGTAGGAGCCAGGTCAATAAAGTTTACAAAGCCGTCAATGCTGCTACCTTGGTTGGCAGGCGCCAGATGTTGGTATTTCTCCGGAACATAAACAACCATAGGAACATGCAACCCGGTTTCATATAAATAACCTTTACTACCCGGTAGCACGCCGCCATGATCTCCGTAATAAAAAATAAAGGTGTTTTCTAATAAGCCATCTTGAGCCAGGTCGTTAACAACAGAACCTACTAATGAATCCAGTTTGACGATCTGGTCGCGGTAGCGAGCATTCGTATATCTGAAAAGTTCAGAGTCAGGATGGTTTGGCAATACGAATACACTGTCCTTGTTAGTGATTGTAGGTCGTTTTTCCAATTGCTCCTTTTTGAAATGTAAACTGCCTTCATGGGTATTAGCAATGTTCTGAACATGAAAGAAAGGTTGTCCGGGTTTTCTGTGCTTCCAGCTGGCCTTTTTTGATGATTCGTCCCATACACTGTCACCTTTAATATAGTTGTAGTCTTCCTTGTTGTTATTGGTGGTATAGTAGCCATGAGCCCTCAGGTAGGCAGGAAACATCTGCAGATGTTCAGGCATAGTAACCAGCTTCATTCTCCGGTGAAACTGAGTGCCCGTTCTTGGCGCATAACATCCGCTGATAATCGTCGAACGAGCCACGCTGCATACAGGAGCATTAGAAAAGGCATGGTTAAACTTAAGACCTTGCTCCGCCAGTTTTTCAATATTCGGAGTGGCAACCCCATGGGGGTCAAAAAGTTTCATGTAGTGTTTAGAATTGTCCTCTGAAGTAATCCAGACAATGTTAGGTGGGGGTACGGAAGATTCCTCCTTTGTTTTACATGATGTAAGGTTTAATAAAGTGCAAATTAAAGCGAGAACAGCAAAGTGTTTATGCATGATAGCCAGTTGGTATTGGTCAGTTAGAGCCCAATATAAATAAAAACTGTGATAGGATTAAGTAGACCCTACCACAGTTTAACCATCTAACTATGCGTAATTAAATTATTTTCCGAAAGCCTCGCTCACTTTTTCAAGGAACAACATTTCAGCATAAAACTGCCAGTCGAAATTAAGTGACTGATTGGCCAGGTGAACATGATGATCCTGGTCTAAAATATAATTGTCCGGCTTGTTGAGTTTACGAGTCTTGCCGTATACTGTTTCCAGGTCTGCTCTTAAGCTTTTAAACTTTGCTGGTAATTCCTTAACCTCTTTTGCTAAGGCTTCTTTGGTTGTTAAATCAGTTGCCATGTCATACTCCTCAAGAGTTAGAAGAGCGCCGGTAGTGAATTGAACCAACTTATTTACTTGTTCATAGATCTCCAGTGTATACTGATTTCTAATGGCTGTAGCTTTTGCCTTTTCAATTTGTTGGGCTATTTTTTCAGTGGCAGCAAATGCGTCCTTTGCTTTTACTAAACGTTCCTGGTGCGCTTCCGACCACTTACCAGGTGCCTCTGCATCAGGCAAGTCGATCACCACCTTGGTCTTCGCTTCTTCGTTACGACTAATATAGTTTCGAGAGTTTCCTTTTAATAAAGCATTTTTCCAATAAGCCACCGGTCCTTCAAGATCGTCAATGAATGCATATGAACTATCAGCCATTTTATTAGAAAATGCTCTTTGTCTGTAAAGCGATTTAATGGCTTCCTTATTCAGCTTATCACCACTCCACGTATATTCCGCAAAGGCTAAAATTCCACGGTTGAATAATTCGAAGTGAGGAGAATCATCATCCCAAAGCGTCAGTAATAACCCATTCAGATTGTTCTTGATAGAAGAAACCGCAAAGGATTTAATAGGATCAATATTGCTTTCGTTTTGTGGCATAAGTACCCAACGTGTTTGTCCGGCAGTAGCGCCCATAACCTGTAGGCCATTATCAGTAAACCATTTCATGGCTTTCTTATTTCCGTATATTTCCGGATTCGTATAACTCCATCTCATATAGATGCAGTTTTTAGGGAATTGCTCCAGGAAGTCCTCTAGTTTCTGACCATTAGCAGCCCATAATGAATCTGTTTTTTCAACCGTAAAATTTGTGTTATGCGTAGGGCCATAAACTCCTGCATTTTTTAATGGCATATCATCCCAGAAAATCGGAATACGATTATGCTTTTCAGCAAAGTCAGTTACTTTATTCAACCAGATCAGCTGTAGCTCTAAAGCCGATTTACCGCTGTTTCTTCCGTTGGTGTGTACTTCATCACCTCCAATATGTAAATACTTACCATGGGGAGTCGCTTTAATAGCGTCCTCATAAAGATCAAATTGTACTTCATAGGTCTTTTCATCAAGCGGATTAAAAGCCCAGTCACTTTCAGAATCGTCTCTTAGGTCTTTGTATTCATCATGTTTTAATATAAATGACGCATGGCCTAATCCCTGGATTAGGGGGCTGATCTCTATATGTCTCTCCTTTGCATAGTCACTTAATTTGCTCCACTCTTCAATAGTAAAGGCATCCGCAGAAGCAACTACAGGTTGTTGCTCAAACTTCAACTTGTCTTCCATCTCAACAATAATCCCATTAATCTTGTAATGAGCTAATTTATCGATGAGATTGTAATAGTAGTCCTTGGTTTCTCTATGATGTTTGATGTCGAGATGGATCGCCCGGTAGGCTAACAGCGGATAGTCTGTAATACTGCAAACAGGCAAATTCACCTGCTGCTCACTGGCATCCATCATGAGTTGTTCTAAACTTTCGAATCCATATAATAATCCGGCTTCGTCCTTCGCAGTAATACGAATCTTGTCTTTGCTGATCTCAAGTTCATATCCTCCGGCATTCATGTCGAGATCAGTGGAAATACTTATTTCAAGTGTGGCATCTGCTTGACTTTCCGAAGCACTCAACTCTTCAGATAGTTCTGTCTTGGGTAAGGCCAGGCCAGCCTCTGAGTAATATGATGTTACATCAGAAGGTGCCAGCTCACTCGCTCCATTAACAGTAAACTCCTGAGGTGTAGGCAGTAGTTTAAAATCACCTAATTTGTTTTCCTTCTCTGTGCACGAATTAAAGAGCAATAAAGAGATAATGGAAAAGGCAAAGAATCTATTTTTCATAATAAGGTTCGATATGTGTTTTCGTAAAAGTAAACTTGTTTTACGAATATTCAAAATAAAACGAACATTTTAACCTTATGAATAATAAGATTTTGAAAATTTATTAGGCTAATAAATAACTAAACGAAATGAATTAGCATTGATAAACAATGGCATTCAGGTTCATTCCGGCACCTACACTGGCAAACATAATAATATCTCCTTTTTGGATTTTTTGGTTTTCCAGCTGTTGGTTGATTACCATATCAAAGAGGGTAGGGATTGTAGCTACAGAACTGTTCCCTAATTTATGTATGTTCATAGGCATAACTCCCTCAGGAACGGGTGTTTTATAGGCTCTGTAAAACCTTTTAATGATAGCCTCGTCCATCTTTTCATTGGCCTGATGAATGAATACTTTTTTCAGATCTTCAATTGCAACACCGCTTTTCTCCAGACAGCTTTTCATTGCCTTCGGTACCTCCGTAACAGCAAATTCGTAAATCTTTCTTCCGTGCATTTTGATATATCGGGTGTCTTCTTCAATAGACGCATTATAAGACTTCCCAAAGAATAGGAAATAAGCCTCTTCAGCGGCAAAAGTAGCAGATTCATGGGCAAGAATTCCTCCTGGTTCATCGGTATGTTCGATAATCGCAGCACCTGCACCATCAGAATAGATCATAGAATCGCGATCGTGCTTGTCTACAACTCTCGAAAGTGTTTCTGCACCAACAACCAGGCACTTCTTGGCAATTCCTGCTTTGATAAAAGCCTGCGCCTGGATCACTCCCTCTATCCAACCCGGACAACCAAAAATAAGGTCGTAAGCCACACATTTAGGATTCTTAATCCCTAAGGAATGTTTTACCCTAACAGCCAGACTCGGTAAGGTGTCTCCTTGTACTGTGCCGTGTCTGACATCACCAAAATTGTGGGCTATAATAATATAATCTAAAGTTTCCGGATCTACCTTTGCACTTTCAATAGCTCTTTCAGCAGCAAAATATGCCAGATCGGAAGTATTTAAATGATTCTTGGCATATCGTCGTTCCGCTATTCCCGTAATATCTTTGAACTTATCAATTATGATATCATTTGAAAACTCAAACTTAGCACCATTCTTATCCAGAAATTCGTGTTCTGCAAAATTACTGTTGCATGAAACTTCTGAAGGGATGTAACTCCCTGTACCACTTATCTTAATTCCCATTTTGCTATGTTTAATTTTATGTAAATTTCGGTAATTCGTACTTGTTTTATTATGCAGGCATAATAAATTATACGACGTTCAAATTAATTTTCTCAAGATGAGGATTCCTTTTCGAAAAACAAAAGAGCCCTTCAATTTTCTTTGAAGGGCTCTTGTTTATTGGTGTTTTGAAAGTATTGTTATGCCTCTATGTAAGTTTCGATAGGAGCACAAGTACACATTAAATTACGGTCTCCAAACGCATCATCCACTCTTCTTACCGAAGGCCAAAATTTATTTTCAGCAATGTATTCTAACGGATAAGCAGCTTTTTGTCTGCTATATGGATGCTTCCATTCGTCGTCTGTTAACATTTGAAGGGTGTGAGGTGCATTCTTTAATACGTTATCCTCATCATCCGCTAATGTATCGATCTCTTCTCGGATTGAAAGTAAGGCATCACAAAAACGATCTAGCTCCTGACGGCTTTCACTTTCTGTTGGTTCAACCATAAGGGTTCCTGCAACCGGGAATGAAACCGTTGGAGCATGGAATCCGTAATCGATTAAACGCTTTGCGATATCTACTACTTCAATTCCGTTCTTTTTATAAGGACGACAGTCAACGATCATTTCGTGAGCCGCACGACCACGTTCTCCTGTGTAGAGGATATCGAATTTGGTCTCTAAACGACTTTTGATGTAGTTAGCATTAAGGATTGCATTAATAGTCGATTGCTTTAATCCATCAGCTCCTAGCATCTTGATATAACCATAAGATATTAAGCATACTAGTGAACTACCCCATGGAGCTGCAGAAATAGCTTCAATGGCATTGCTTCCACCTGTAGGAATAACAGGGTTAGATGGTAAAAACTCTACTAAATGCTCCGCTACACATATCGGACCAACACCAGGACCACCACCACCATGAGGAATGGCAAATGTCTTGTGTAGGTTTAGGTGACAAACATCAGCGCCAATAGTAGCAGGATTGGTTAATCCAACCTGGGCATTCATATTCGCTCCATCCATATATACTTGTCCGCCGTTATCGTGAATGATCTGTGTGATCTCCTTGATAGATGATTCAAATACCCCGTGTGTAGATGGGTATGTAACCATTAAAGCAGATAGATTGTCTTTGTATTTTTCAGCTTTTTCACGTAAGTCTTCAACGTCAATATTTCCACGGTCATCAGTTTTGGTAACTACAACCTTCATTCCGGCTAATACCGCCGACGCCGGATTGGTACCGTGGGCAGAAGCTGGAATTAAACAGATGTTTCTGTGTCCTTCACCACGCGATTCGTGATACGAGTGAATAGCCATTAAACCGGCATATTCTCCCTGGGCACCAGAATTTGGCTGTAATGAAGTGCCGGCAAAACCGGTAATTACGTTAAGCTGGTGTTCTAATTCTTTCAGTACAGTTTGATACCCTTCAGCCTGCTCTACTGGAACGAATGGGTGAATATTAGCCCATTGAGCCATACTTAAAGGAAGCATCTCAGTAGCTGCATTCAGCTTCATAGTACATGAACCCAATGAAATCATAGAGTGGTTCAGAGATAAATCTCTACGCTCTAATTTTCTGATATAACGCATCATTTCAGTTTCTGAATGATACGAGTTGAATACTTTTTCCTGTAGGAAAGAAGAGCTTCTTTTAGTACCGTTAATAGTAGAAACATCACTTAGCTCAGTGATTGCCTCGGCTTTTTTACCAGCTACTTTAGCAAAGATCTTTACAATAACATTTATATCGTCAATATTAGTAGCCTCATTAATAGAAAGTGCTACGTGATTGTCGTCTATATAAAGGAAGTTTACTTCATGACTTTCAGCAGTAGCTTTAACTTTAGCAGCATCAGCTTTAATTAAAAGTGTGTCAAAGTAAGACTTGTTAAGTTGTTCAAATCCTAATTTCTCTAATGAACCAGCCAAAGTAACTGCAGAACCATGTACTTTGTTAGCAATATATTTTAATCCTTCCGGACCGTGATATACTGCATACATACCTGCCATAACCGCTAATAACACCTGCGCTGTACAGATATTAGAAGTCGCTTTATCTCTTTTTATGTGTTGTTCTCTGGTTTGAAGTGCCATTCGAAGTGCACGGTTACCATCTTTGTCTTTAGAAACACCGATGATTCTACCAGGAATGTTACGCTTATATTCTTCTCTTGTTGCAAAATATCCGGCGTGTGGTCCTCCATATCCTAATGGAATACCAAAACGTTGGGTGGTTCCAACCACGACATCCGCATCAAATTCTCCCGGAGGAGTTAATAATACCAAACTTAAGATATCAGCTGCAACAGCAACTTTTATGTCTGAAGCATGAGCCTTTTTTACAAAGTCTTCATAACTTAAAACTTCTCCGTGCTTTGCTGGGTACTGTAGTAGAGATCCGAAGAATTCACCTGAGAAATCGAATTCACTGTGATTTCCTACAACTAGCTCAATTCCCAATGGTTTTGCCTTGGTCGTTAAAACAGCAAGTGTTTGAGGTAATACTTCTTCAGAAACGAAAAACTTATGGGTGTTTTCTTTTTTCTGTGTTCTGCTTCTTAGGGCAAATAGCATGGTCATTGCTTCTGCAGCAGCAGTAGCTTCATCCAATAATGAAGCATTGGCAAGTGGCATACCGGTAAGATCACAGATCATGGTCTGGAAATTTAATAAAGCCTCTAAACGTCCTTGAGCAATCTCTGCTTGATAAGGAGTATAGGCCGTATACCATCCCGGGTTCTCAAATATATTTCTCTTAATTACTGAAGGGGTGAAAGCCTCGTGATAACCAAGTCCTATATATGATTTGAATAATTTGTTTTTAGATGCCAGTTGAAGCATGTGGTAAGAGTACTCGCTTTCACTTAATCCAACGGGTAGCTCTAAATCTTTCTTTAACCGTATGCCATCCGGTACGGTTTCATATATTAACTGCTCAATGCTATCAACACCAATGGTTTTTAGCATGTGTTCGATGTCTGTTGCTCTTGGGCCAATATGACGTAATGCAAAAGAATCTGTTTTCATGTGCTCGTTGTTTAATATGTTTTAGTCACATGGAACCTTCGGAATTGTACAAATCAAGAGTTAAAAATGTTTAACTATAGATGACTAAAATCCTATAGGTTTCATTTCCTTTTTAATTGTGTTGTTTTAGTGCGGCAAAAGTACATATTAAAATGGTAAAAAAAACCTTTTTAGGAATCTTGTAACATAAAGTTATAAACCACTGCTTAAGGATATTAACAGTTTCGTTACTTTTGTGGGATGCAATGGATTAAAACGATTTTTAATTTTTATATAGATGCTAGTATTCATGTAGCATTGGCAGTATATGCCTTAATACAGGTAACTTGTATAAACTATAATATCCCTTTCGAAGAAAACCTGAGTATTGCAATACTTTTAGGAGTAATCGTATCCTATAATTTTCTGAAATATGCAGAAGGTGCAGAGAAATACCTGATTGTAAAAAGGAAGTATACTAAAATCATACAGTTCTTTAGCTTCGCTTGTGCAGGAGGGGCAGTCTATTTTATGATGAAATTGCCATTGCGGACCTGGGTGTTGCTGGGAATCCTTACTTTTATTTCAGCCTTGTATATGATTCCAATCAGTAAAATAGGGAAGAATATTAGAAGTTTGACAGGTATTAAAGTATTTATAGTTGCTTCAGTCTGGGCATTAATTACCGTTGTATTACCCGTGCTGGATAAGCGTCTCGAGATGACAGGTGATTTAGTGGTGGAAACAGTTCAACGCTTTTTGTTTGTGGTGGCTGTTATGGTGCCCTTTGAGATAAGAGATTTGAGTAGAGATGCTCAAAACCTTAAAACGATTCCGCAATTATTAGGAGTTAGAAAGGCTAAAATGTTCGGGATATTGTTGATGCTATTGCTCTATTTGTTTGATTTTTTGAAAGATGAAAATAATATTGGAGAGCATTTGGTGTTGGCCTTTATAACCATATTGGTAATTGTTTTGGTAGGCCTGGCAAAAGAGAATCAAGGAAAGTATTATAGTGCATTCTGGGTTGAGGGTATTCCAATCGTTTGGTGGTTATTGCTATTGTTTTTTTAAAGATTCTGTCTCAATAACTTTTTTCATTACTTCTTTTTGCTCATTAGACAGCGCATTGAGTTTCGCTTTTGAACATAATGAAGTTAACTTGGTATTGTTAGAGGAATACTTTTTACACATCCCGCAAAGAAGTAGGTGCAAATTTAATTTTAGTTTATCAAGCCAGGTGGCCTCATTGTATTGCGATTTATCGCAAATTATTACTGCTTCATCACAATTGATAAATAGTTTAGACTTTTTCTTCATCGTTATATAAATTAAAACCAGTTGCTTTTTAGGCAAGAAGCCAAAGCCGTTCTCGCTCTGTGGATGATTACCCAAAGATTAGACGGTGTGATATTCAACTCATTACAAATTTCTTCGGTATCCATTCCTAAAATAGTTTTCATGGTGAAAACATCCGCTTGTTTTTTAGGGAGCTTATCAATGCACTTCTGGATAGCCAAGCCAAGTTCTTCGTTTTGAATACTATCTTCAATATTCATGCGTCTTTTATCCGCAACCCGTTCCTCAAGCCAGTCTCCTTCACTTTCATCAGAACCAATGGGGAAGTTTATTTTAACTTCAGCCTGACCTTTAGCTGAATTACTTCTTCGATAATGGTCGATGATTTTTCGTTTGAGGATAGAAACTAACCAGGTGCGTTCTGAGGCATTTCCTCTAAAATTATCAGCCGACTTCAGGGCTGCCAGGAAGGTTTCCTGAACCAAATCCTGGGCTATTTCAGTATCGTTAACTCTTCCTATAGTATAGTTAAAGAGGTAATCGGCATACAGATCTACCCATTCCGAAGGATTTAACGTGTTTTTTGGCATTAGATAATTTTAAGTTGTTCAAATTTATATAAAAACTAGAAATTATTGTTTTGTAACTTTGCTTAAAAACAATAATGAGGTATTTATTATACGTAATTGTGCTAGGGTGCGGTTTTATATTATTTTCAAATCAAGCCAATGCACAAGTGAAAACCAAACCAATTGAAGAGTATAAACTGAAAAAAGCAGACAAATTTCCTTTGATTGACGTAAGGACTCCTGACGAATATCGAGAGGGGCATTTACCAAATGCTGAAAATGTAAATGTGCTCGATGAGGCTTTTGTAGAAAAGATTCAGGCATACAACAAAAGGAAAAGAATATACCTCTACTGTAGATCCGGAGGAAGAAGCTTAAGGGCCAGTAAAATTTTAGATTCCTTAGGCTTTAAAAAAGTAATTAATCTGGATGGAGGATTTAATGCGTGGTCTGAAGCAGGAAAAAAGATAGAAAATTAAATAAAAAAACTCCCGATTACGGGAGTTTTTTATGGCTTTATTTTTCAAGTAAACCTGCCCTTCTTAGCAAAGCATCCGGACTAGGTTCTTTCCCTCGGAAACGTTTGTATAATTCCATTGGGTTTTCTGTTCCTCCTCTTGAAAGAATATTGTCTTTGAATAGTTGAGCTACCTTTTTGTCAAAAATGCCCTTTTCCTGAAATAGTTCGAAAGCATCAGCATCAAGTACTTCTGCCCATTTATAACTGTAATATCCGGCAGAATATCCTCCCTGAAAAATATGAGCGAACGCCGTACTCATACAAGTTTCCGGGGTATCCGGGTATATTTTAGTAGATTCGAAGGCTTCGTACTCATGGGCTTTTACATCTTTTATTGAGGATGGATTAATTCCGTGCCAACTCATGTCAAGCATTCCGAAACTCAATTGTCTGAGGGTCTGCAGGCCTTCCATGAAGTTAGCCGATGCTTTTATCTTCTCCACATATTCCATAGGAATTACTTCGCCGGTTTCATAATGTTTTGCAAAAATGTCTAAGGCTTCCTTCTCGTAACACCAGTTTTCTAAAACTTGACTCGGAAGCTCAACAAAGTCCCAATAAACACTAGTTCCGCTAAGGCTAGGGTAGGTGGTGTTGGCCAGCATTCCGTGTAAAGCATGCCCGAATTCATGGAATAAGGTGGTAACCTCATTGAATGTTAACAGGGATGGTTTTGTTTTTGTCGGCTTTGTGAAATTACACACAATGGAGATGTGCGGACGAGAGTTGTTTTCGTCCTTGATGTACTGATTTTTGTAAACAGTCATCCAGGCCCCGTTTCGTTTTCCCGGTCTTGGATGAAAATCTGCATAAAAGATAGAGATCAGATTCCCGTTTGAGTCATGTACTTTATAGGTTTTAACTTCTTCGTGGTATTTGTCAATATCGTTGGTTTCCTCAAAATGAAGATCGTATAAGTTGTTGGCTACAGCAAAGACACCATTGATAACATTGTCCAGTTTAAAATATGGCTTTAGTTTTTCATCGTCAAGGTCAAATAGTTTTTGCTTTAATTTTTCAGTATAGTAAGCCCCATCCCATTTTTGTATTTCATCGATCCCATCGATCTCTTTTGCAAATTCCTGTAATTCTTTGAATTCCTTTTTAGCAGCTGGTTTAGCTTTTACAAGCAGATCCTCTAAAAATGAGGTTACCTTTTCAGGAGTTTCTGCCATGCGCTCTTCCAGAACGAAATGTGCATGCGTTTTATAGCCTAATAGCTGAGCTCGTTTAAATCGCAGGTTGGCAATGCTCTTAATAATCTCCTGATTGTCTAAGTCATCGCCGTGAAAACTTTTACTTCCGAATGCCAGGCTTAAGGTTTTGCGGAGTTCCCTGTTATCAGCATAGGTCATAAACGGAATATAACTAGGGTAGTTTAGTGTGATAACCCAACCTTCCTTATCCCTTATCTGTGCTTCATGTTTCGCGGCTTCAATGGCTCCTTCGGGAAGACCGCTTAAATCGTTTTTGTCAGTGATATGAAGCTCGTATTTATTGGTTTCCGCAAGTACATTCTCTCCGAAGGTTAAACTTAGTTTAGCAAGTTCCATGTCGATTTCCCGAAGTTCTTTCTTCTTCTCTTCTGGTAAGTTCGCTCCATTACGAGAAAAGCTTTTATACTTCTTGTCCAGAAGCATTTTCTGCTCCGCATTTAGAGAAAGCGAATCTTGATGGTCATACACATGTTTTACACGATCGAACAAGCCCTTGTTTAATCGAATGTCATTGCTGAACTCTGAAAGGATAGGAGAGACCTCCTGCGCAATTTTTTGAATCTCATCATTGGTTTCAGCACTGTTCAGATTAAAGAAAATAGCAGTAACCCTATCCAATTGCTCACCCGAAAACTCCAGGGCTTCAATAGTGTTTTTAAAAGAGGGTGTTTCCGGATTTGCAGTGATAGCATCTATTTCTGCTTTGGTTTTTTCAATTTCCTCTTTGATTGAAGGAAGATAATCTTCGGTTTTAATTTTTGTAAAAGGAGCCGTTTGATATGGGGTGTCAAAAGGCTTATTTAGTATAGTACTCATATAATATTCTTTCTTTGATATTATTAAAAAGGTAATTAATGAAATTAGGTGCAAACAAAAAAATCAACAAGAATGCTCGTTGATTTTTTAATATGTTTAGCTTTTAACTTCTTCTGCTCCTTTAATGACCTTCTCTTTTAATCCTTGTTTATAAACCAGTATTTTGTCGAGCACACATTTATCTGAACTTCCTATGATTTGCGCAGCAAGGATACCGGCATTTTTGGCTCCATCAAGGGCAACCGTAGCTACAGGTACACCACCCGGCATTTGAAGAATAGAAAGCACAGAATCCCACCCATTTATTGAATTTCTGCTTTTTACAGGGACACCAATTACAGGGAGTGGAGATAATGAAGCTACCATTCCAGGTAAATGAGCTGCACCACCGGCACCTGCTATAATTACTGAAATTCCTTTTTCGTGAGCTGTTTTACCAAACTCAAACATCTTTTCAGGAGTTCTGTGAGCAGATACAATATCTACTTCTACTTCAATGTCAAATCCTTTTAAAATATCTATTGCTTCTTGCATTATAGGAAGATCACTGGTGCTCCCCATGATAACTGCTACTTTAGACATAATTTTTTTATTTACTAATTACTTGTATCGTTTCTTTTACTTTTTGGGCTACTTTTCTGGCTTCAGTCATATCCTCATTTACGATGGTAACATGTCCCATTTTTCTAAATGGTCGCGTTTCTTTCTTACCATAGATATGAGGAGTAACACCATCCAGTTTCAATATTTCTTCAATATTTTCGTAAACCACGGGTCCTTGATATCCTTCTGCGCCTACCAGGTTTACCATGATACCTGCTACTTTACTTTGGGTGCTACCCATCGGCAGATTTAGAATGGCTCTTAAATGCTGCTCGAACTGATTTGTATAACTTGCTTCAATGCTGTAGTGTCCGCTATTATGTGGACGAGGCGCTACTTCATTCACTAAAATGGTGTCATTTTCAGTTTGGAACATTTCAACGGCTAATAAGCCAACGTGATTGAAGGATTCAGACACTTTAAGCGCTATTCTTTGAGCTTCCTCTGCTACTGACTCCTCGATACGGGCAGGGCATATAACATACTCCACTTGATTGGCTTCAGGATGAAATTCCATTTCCACTACCGGGTAGACGGCGATTTGGCCGTCAGGATTTCTTGCAACTATAACAGCCAGTTCATTTTTAAATGGTACCATTTCCTCTGCAATGCATTCTACATTTGGAAGCGCATCGAGATCTGAATAGCTTTTTACCACCTTAACTCCCTGTCCGTCGTATCCAAAACGAGCGCTTTTCCATACAAATGGAAAATCGAGGGTTTTGTTTCGCACAGCAGCTTGTATTTCTGAAGTGTAGGCAAATCTTGTAAAATCGGCTGTAGGTATTTCTTTGTCTTTATAAAACAGTTTTTGAGTAGCTTTGTTCTGGATGGTTCGTAGGGTTGTAGGAGATGGGAATACTTTTTTCCCTTCATCCTCTAATTTTTCTAGAGCATCTACATTTACATTTTCTATTTCTATGGTAAGAACATCTGCTTTTTTGCCGAATTCATAAACGGTATCAAAATCCATAAGATCACCCTGGTAAAATTCATTGCATGCAACTTTACTGGGCGCTTCATTGCTGGGGTCAAGGATCAGGGTGTAAATATCATATTTACGAGTTTCGTAAAGTAACATCTTACCTAGTTGACCACCTCCAAGGATACCAAGCTTAAAATCGGAAGAAAAATAATTCATAAAGCTAACTCTACTTTGTTGTGTTTAATGTTTATAATGGCACAAAAATACGGTTAATTATTAAAACCCCGGTTTAAAAATCGCAATTCAAAAATCAATATGTTATCTTTGCAACTTTATAATTTTAAGCAGGTTTGATAAAACTTCACGACAAATACTTTGTTCCTTATGTAACAGCCACTGAATTAGATGAGGTTGTAAGTGAGCTGGCAAGGAATCTTAAGAGAGATATGGAAGGCGAAGTTCCGGTATTCTTATCGGTGCTTAATGGGTCTTTTATGTTTACTTCTGACTTCGTTAAAAAGTATGATGGAGATTGTGAAGTAAGTTTTATCAAGTTAGCCTCGTATTGTGGAACTGAATCAACAGGAACCGTAAAAGAACTGGTAGGTGTTAACCAGTCACTGAAAGGACGATCAGTAGTCGTGCTTGAAGATATAATTGATTCGGGTAATACCCTGGAGGTTATCTATGATTTGCTGAAGAAAGAACAGGTAAAGGATTTAAAAATTGTTACCTTGTTTTTTAAACCCGTAGCGTTTACGAAAAAATTAAGAATAGATTATATTGGAAAGGAAATTCCTAATAGATTCATTGTAGGGTACGGATTGGATTACGATGAACTGGGAAGGAATTTACCAGAAGTATATCAATTAAAAAGGAAGAAAATGATCAACTTAGTGCTGTTTGGAAAACCTGGAGCAGGTAAAGGAACACAAGCCAATTTTTTAAAAGAGAAGTATAGTTTAAAACATATTTCAACTGGAGATGTGTTTAGATTTAATATCAAAAATGAAACTGAATTAGGGAAATTGGCTAAAACTTATATCGATAATGGAGAGTTAGTTCCTGATGAGGTTACCATTAACATGCTTAAAGCTGAGGTGGAAAAAAACCTTGATGCTGCTGGTTTTATTTTTGACGGTTTTCCAAGAACTACCGCTCAGGCCAAGGCATTAGATGAGTTGATGCAATACGAAGGGATGCAGGTAGATGCTACCATTGCTTTAGAGGCTGATGATGAAGTTTTAATTCAAAGGTTACTTGAGCGAGGTAAAGTAAGTGGAAGAAGTGATGATCAGGATGAGGAAAAGATCAGAAATCGCTTTACTGAATACAATGAGAAAACAGCGCCGCTTACAGAATACTATAAGAAGCAAAATAAGTTTCATAGTATAAATGGAGTTGGAACTATAGAAGATATCACCGAGCGATTAAGCAAAGTGATTGATTCATTGGTTGCTGTTAACACCATGAAAGATAAATAAGCGATCTGCTTAGAGATTTATAATTTCCTCAGAATAGATAAGGGATGACTGAAGGTAATTTTACCGATTATGTAAAAGTTTTTGCCTCTTCAGGCAAAGGAGGTAGAGGTTCTGCCCATTTGAGACGTGAAAAATACGTGGCATTTGGTGGGCCAGATGGTGGTGATGGAGGTAGAGGAGGGCATGTGATCATGCGTGCAAATCCTAACCTTTGGACCTTGATCCATTTTAAATATAAGAAGCATTTTAGAGCTGGCCATGGTGGAGATGGAGGAAAAAGCAGAAGCACAGGTGCCGATGGTGAAGATGTGGTAATGGAGGTGCCTTTAGGTACCGTTGTTCGGAATTCTCAAACCAAAGAAGTACTTTTTGAAATTACGGAAGATAACCAAGAGCAGGTTTTACTTCAAGGAGGAAAGGGCGGATTAGGAAACTGGCATTTTAAAAGTTCTACCAATCAAACTCCTCGTTATGCTCAACCGGGTATTGAAGGCCTGGAAGGTGAGTTTATTCTGGAATTAAAGTTATTGGCGGATGTCGGACTTGTAGGTTTTCCAAATGCTGGGAAGTCTACGTTATTATCTGTTTTAACCGCAGCAAAGCCTAAAATTGCGGATTATCCGTTTACAACTTTAAAACCCAATTTGGGGATTGTGGAGTATCGTGATTACAGGTCGTTTGTAATGGCTGATATTCCAGGTATTATAGAAGGAGCTGCAGAAGGAAAAGGTCTGGGACACTATTTTTTAAGACATATTGAAAGGAATTCGATTCTATTATTCTTAGTTCCGGCAGATGCTGATGATGTGGCTAAAGAATACGATATTCTTTTAAACGAATTGAAAAGGTATAACCCGGAATTGCTCGATAAAGAACGCTTGGTAGCTATATCTAAAAGCGATATGCTTGACGATGAATTAAAGACAGAACTGAAAGCTGAATTAGATGGTCAGTTGAAAGACGTTCCTTATATGTTTATTTCATCAGTCGCTCAAACAGGAATACAAGAACTCAAAGACAGATTATGGGATTTATTAAATCCTGTTGAAGTATAGGATTATATAATTTAGGTAGAATATAAGGACAGATTTTCTGTCCTTTATTTTTGGTTTTATTATTTAAATTTACAGCTTTAAAATAAAGAAATTAATGCACATACACTTTATAGCAATTGGAGGAAGCGCCATGCATAATCTTGCTTTGGCTTTACTTGAAAAAGGTTATACCATAACCGGTAGTGACGATGTTATTTTTGAACCTTCGAAGTCTCGATTGGAAGCAAAAGGACTGTGTCCGGAAACTTTTGGTTGGTATCCTGAAAAAATAACCTCCGATTTAGATGCTGTAATTTTAGGTATGCATGCAAAGGAAGATAATCCTGAGTTGTTAAAAGCTCAGGAATTAGGAGTTAAAATATACTCTTATCCGGAATTTTTATACGAACAATCAAAAGAGAAAACAAGGGTAGTTATAGGAGGTAGCCATGGGAAAACGACCATAACCTCTATGATTCTTCATGTATTAAATTACCACGATATTGAAGTAGATTACATGGTGGGGGCACAATTAGAAGGATTTGATAATATGGTGCACCTTACGCATGATAATGAATTTATAGTTCTCGAGGGAGATGAATACTTATCTTCACCTATAGACAGAAGACCTAAATTTCATCTATATAAACCCAATATTGCATTGTTAAGTGGTATCGCATGGGATCATATAAATGTTTTTCCTACCTATGAAGGTTATGTCGAACAGTTCAAAATATTTGTAGACAGCATTGTAAGTGGAGGTAGTATTAACTACAATGAAGAAGATGAGGAGGTGAAAAGGGTAGTAGAAGCTTCGGAAAATCAAATCCGAAAAATACCTTACGGAACCCCTGAATATTTTGTAGAAGGGGAGGAAACTTACCTGGAAACTCCTGAAGGTCCAATGCCATTAGAAATATTTGGGGAACATAACCTCAATAACTTGATGGGTGCAAAGTGGATTTGCCAGCATATGGGAGTAGATGAAGATGACTTTTATGAAGCGATAGTTACTTTTAAAGGTGCTGCTAAGCGATTGGAAAAAATTGCAGAATCTGCTACTTCAGTAGCTTATAAAGACTTTGCTCACTCTCCGAGTAAAGTGGCCGCAACCACCAAGGCTGTAAAAGAACAATATCCAAATAGAAAATTAATTGCCTGTGCTGAATTTCATACTTATAGCAGTTTGAATTCGGATTTCCTGAATGAATATAAAGGAGCTTTGGATTCAGCAGATGAAGCTGTAGTTTTTTATTCTCCGGATGCGGTTAAAATAAAGGGATTAACCGAAATTTCTGAAGCGCAAATTTCAGCCGCTTTACAAAGAGATGATTTAAAAATATTCACTAACCCAGATGATTTTAAATCGTATTTGTTTTCCTTAGAATTAGATAATACTACGTTGCTTTTAATGAGTAGTGGGAATTATGGCGGACTTAATTTCGATGAGGTCAAAGATCTGATAAAAAGCTGATAATTTAGTCAGACCAAATGCTTGTGTCTTCAAATGGATCCCCAGCTAAAATTATGGCCAGGGCAAATGCAGATACCGGGATAGCTATGGTTAACACAGTAGATAGCGATTTGTTTTTTCTGCGAATCTCGTAGATATCTTTCTCCGGCAGGTGTATTTTTATGAAGTGGTCATAATAGGGGGTGTTTACCAGTTGAGATAAACGCTTGGCTTCTCGTGAATTTTTCTTCGTAATACCGAATAAACTATCTTTTTCGATGACGAGTCTCTTAAATCGAAATCGTTCAAGGTTATCGTTTAGTACCAATACTTTGTCTCCTGAGGTTACCGCTTCATCGATACTTGAACTTTGCGATCTGTAAATGCTGCAGCTTTGAAGTAACATTATCGAACTTATAACGAGACAGAAAGATTTGATATGCATTCCGATAACTTTCATCATTAAAACAATTAAAGAGAAAGCATAATTAGGTAGGTCAGGATTGATTGAAAGTCTTAATAATCTATTAATTTACAAAATATTAAGGTCTTAACCTTTAAAATTCTCTAAAATGGATTTTATAAACGATGAGCTATCATTTTTAATATTTTCAATAAGGGCTTCCGTGGCTTTGTTTTGTTCCAGTGTTGATTTGTTTTGTGAAAGTTTAAATTTTCCTTCCCAGCTTGTTATTTCAATTTCAAAACCAACGATATAGTCAAGTAAACTATTCATTTTCTCATGGTCTTCGGGTAATACGTAGTTCGAACTGAACGCTTCTAATTGCTCCGTCATCTTTATTAAAGATGCCTTCAGAGCATGTTTATCCCCAATCAGTTTTAGTTTCCCTTCCACATGAACTTTTATATAATTCCAGGTAGGTAATTGATCATTTTCAAAAAGCGAAGGAGAAATGTAGGAATCCGGCCCATGGAATATAGCCGTTACCTTAGCATTATTTTTAAGGGTGCTCAATTGGGGATTGTAGATATCAATGTGACCTATTAGTTTTCCAAAAGGAAGATTTGGTGTTTTGTAATGTATTAGTGGGATATGTGAGGTAAATACGTTATGGTCTTGTACCGTGATTAAAGTTGCCAGGGGCTTTTGGACAATGACTTTTATAATATTATTAAAATTCGTTTCTTGAAATTCTTTCGGTGGATATTTCATATGTGCCATAACGATTAAACACCAAATTGTCTTAGATGGTGGTCTAGATGTTTGTATTGCATTTTACCCCATTGTTCGGAAGTAAATTGTCCAAAGATAGGGTGAATTGGCCATTCGTGCTCAGCTCCTTTTTTATGAAAATCTTCGATGAGATTTTCAAGTGCGTTTTTCTCTTTATCTAAATTCCGTTCATTTTTTACAAGGAACTCTTTGGCTGTTGGAATACCATGCCCCCATTTTTTATCGTCGTATAATTTATACCTGAAAATTCTGGCAACACTTCTAACGACGACGTTAGGTCTTTTCAAAGTTAACTCACTTAATGCAAGTCTCAGAGGTCCCTGGCAATGAGCAAGCATTTGACCTGCATTCATTTTGCCCCATTTAGGGGATGAATTTTGGTCTATTAAGTTTAATCTGTTTTTTATTTCTATTAAAGAAACGGGATCAAAAAGAGATTTCATGTTGTAGTTGCTTTACCACTGAAAAATACAACTTTATTTTTAGTTTACTATATTTATTAAATGAAAGAAAATTCAACATATTTCTCAATAAAAAACTGGAGTGAAGATGACAGGCCACGAGAAAAATTATTATATAAGGGTCGTTCTTCGTTATCAGATGCAGAGCTCATAGCAATTTTAATTGGTAGTGGGAGTAGAGATGAAAGCGCGGTAAGTTTGTCTAAGAGAATATTAGCATCTACCGAAAATAACCTAAATGAACTAGGAAAACTATCTCTTAAAAAACTTATGGATTTCAAGGGTATAGGAGCTGCCAAAGCAATAACCATAGCTGCGGCTCTCGAACTTGGAAGACGTCGGCGTACCGGAGAATCTTTAGAAAAGAAAAGAATAACCAATAGTCGAACTGTTTTTGAACTCATGCAACCAATTATAGGGGAATTGCCTCACGAAGAGTTTTGGATTCTTTATCTCAATAATTCGAATAAGGTTGTTTATAAACTTCAACTGAGTAAAGGAGGGATAACGGGAACCCTGGTAGATGTGCGACTTGTCCTCAAACATGCGCTTGAAATAGGAGCCACATGTATTATATTAGTGCATAATCATCCATCAGGAACTCTAAGGCCAAGCGAAGCTGACAAACAAATTACCATGAAGTTAAAAGTTGCAGCAAATAGTTTAGATATAAAAGTTTTAGATCATCTTATTGTCACTGAAAAAATGTATTTTAGTTTTGCTGACGAAGGAATGTTATAGATGATACTTGTATACACAGAAAAAAATACGCCGAGATTAAATTATATCTTAAAACACATTTTTACTAAAATGCTGTTGGTAGACGTTCGGACTACCAATGACCCTGAAGAATTTATTGCTTTTATAGGTCCTAAAATAAATTATAGTAAGGGTCAGTTGAATGGCGAGCTTTTTATTCGAGCTCACGATCTTTTATTTGAGCAGGGAATATCAGATGTTGAGGTAGTTGTTCAGGAATGGGATGATGTACCATGCTTTTTTTCTACTTCGGAGCGGAGTCATGTTCCGTTTGATGTTTTTGCTGCGAGCTTTTACCTTTTAAGCAGGTATGAAGAATACCTTCCTCATGTTAAAGATCAGCATGGAAGGTATCCTGCGGAAGAAAGCTTAGCTTATAAACATAAATTCTTGGAATTACCGGTTGTTGATATTTGGGTCGATAAACTTAAATTATTTTTAGAAGCCCATTATCCATCTTTTCAATTTAAAGAAAGAATATACCAGGCCTTCCCTATAGTAGATGTTCCCGTTTTATATAATTACAGGAAAAAAGGAATTATCAGAACCATTGCATCAACCTTGTTAGATTTGGCATATTTTAACCTTAAGGATGTTTTTGAACGTTTTCAGGTTTTATTAGGGGTAAAGAAAGATCCATTTGATAATTTTGATGCTTTGATACAGCTTCATAAGAAAAATAATATTCATGCAATATATTTTTTTCTGATGGGAGACTATTCAACCTATGATAAAAATATCTCAATTAATAATCCTAGTTTCAGAAGGTTGGTGAAATCTGTGGCAGACTACAGTATTGTTTCTTTGATGGCTTCATATGAGGCTTTTGATAATGTTGAAATGTTGAAAATGGAGCGTAAAAGACTGATCAACTTTATTAACCGACCAGTGAAAAGAGTTCGCTGGAGATTTAACCGACTCAATATACCGGAAAGCTACAGGATGATGACCAACGCAGAATTCAATGAGGATTATACGATGGGATATTCTGGGTATCCTGGTTTTAGAGCAGGGACCTGTTCCCCGTTTAATTTTTATGACATAAGTTTTGAGGAGCAACTTCCCGTAAAAGTACTGCCATTTTGTGCTTCACATGTATTGATGCAAAATGCAGCTAATTTTCAACATGTTAAACGGAAGTTGTTAGCTTTAGAGGATTCCGTTCGGAGTGTAAATGGAACCTTTACAGTCGTTTTTTCAAATGAAGTATTGAACCCTCAAACAAGGAATGAACTGTGGAAACTTTATGCAGAAATGTTTTCAAATAAAAATTAAGACGAATGAAAGATCAGGTTACGGATATATTTTTTGATCTTGATCACACCTTGTGGGATTTTGAAAAGAACTCAGCATTAACCTTTAATAAAATCTTATCTGAGTATGGAGTAGCTGTGTCACTTGATGATTTTTTAGCCAGTTACCGGCCCATCAATATGAAGTATTGGAAATTGTACAGGGAAGAGAGAATTATAAAAGAAAAACTTAGATATGGTCGGTTGAAAGAGACCTTTGATGAGCTGGATTATAAAATCGATGATGATTTAATTTATATACTATCAGATAAGTACATTCAGCATCTTCCAGGTTTTAATCATTTATTTAAGGAAGCAATACCTATCCTGGATTACTTAAAACCATCGTATAATTTGCATATAATAACTAATGGATTTGCTGAAGTACAAATAGGGAAATTACATAATTCTAAGATCTCTGATTATTTTATACATGTTATCAATTCAGAAAGTGTAGGGGTTAAAAAACCGAATCCTAAAATTTTTGAACATGCCTTGGAAATGGCTAATGTTTTGGCCAGTCAGGCTGTGATGATCGGGGATAATTACGAGGCTGATGTTTTAGGGGCAAAAAGTGTAGGGATGCATACGATTCATTTCAACGTGCATAATGATGCAGTTAACGACCAAGATGTTAAAATAGCCAATTTGTTGGAAATTAAGCATTATCTTTAAGATATAAGCCTAATCACTACGTATTATAAATATGATAAAGACTGTACTTAAAATACTAATTTTATGTATGTTTCTATCATCTGTAGGTTCTTGTGTCAAGGACGTGGATTTCGATCAAATTAATGACATTCAGCTTACACCTGTCTTTGAAGGTAGTCTTGTTTTCTTCGATTTGGAAGCAAATAAATTTGTTGAGGAAGGAAGTGAGGTGAGTTCCATAACAGATTTTACCCGTTTGGATGCGTTATCGAGTTCATTTTCTGTGAATAACCTGGTCAGGGCAGATTTACATTTTGAATTTGTGAATACAATTGGCCGAAGTTTTACGCTTACCATAAATTTACTGGATGGGGAACAGCAGGTGCTACGTACTTTGCAATATGATATACCGGCTTCCTCGGGTTCTCAGGTTGAAATTGATGATACAGTAGTCTTTACCGGTGCCAACCTTCAACAAATAACCAATTTGTTAATTATGGAAGTAGAGGTGATGCTAAATAACGGACTTCCTCAATTAGCAGAGACTTCGGAAGGAATGTTAGCAATGAACTCATCAGCAACTTTATATTTGGAGATAGCTGATGAAGAGTAGACTTATGTACATAGTTTTCCTTTCGGCTATTTTGGGTCATACCCAAAACAAACAATTACTTTATGATTTTACCAGGATACCTCAGGTGTTAATGCAGAACCCTGGCGCAGACACTAATTACCAATGGCATGTGGGTTTACCTTTTTTATCTGGAGTGTATTTTAATGCTGGCTCCAGTGGTTTTTCTGTGTATGATGTTTTTGCTGATGATGGTGTTGACATTAATGATAAAATCAGAAATGTTATAAATAAGGCTGATAGTAATGATATTATGACCATAAATGAACAGGTAGAGTTTCTTTATGGAGGGTTTAAAGGGAATTACGGATGGCATGAAGATAATTACTATTCTTTTGGGTGGTATCAGGAACTGAGTCATTTTAATTATTGGCCTAATGACCTTGCTATTTTGGCTTATGATGGGAATAGGAATTATATCGGTGAATCTTTTAATTTAAGTCACGCTTCTGTTAAGGCTGAGTTGGTAAGTGTATTTCATTTTGGGATACAGCGCGAGATGTCTGATCGTTTTACATTAGGAGGGCGTCTTAAGGTTTATTCAGGTATTGCTGATGTTTCGTCAACCAATAATAAAGGACGTTTTTTTACAGAGTTTAGCCAGCGAAATGAATATAAACATTCCATTATAGCGGATCTCGAATTACAAACCTCCGGGTACAAGATCATTGATGCCCTTGAAGACGGAGATAATATAGCAGACAACCTTTATCAACGATTTAAAGAACGTGCTTTTTTTGGGGGTAATTTAGGTTTGGGGGTAGACCTGGGTTTTTCCTATCGTTTAGATGATCAATGGAAGTTAACTGCCAGTATCCTCGATTTAGGTTTTATACATCATTCGAAAGATGTTAAAAATTATACGTATAAAGGAAGGTATGATTTTGAAGGGCTTGAGTTGTTGTTTCCAGGAGTGGTAGATGACAACAATGATGTATACGATTATTGGCAAAACCTGGTGGATGATCTCAGAGATCTTTATGATACAACTTCAACACGTTATACTACTTTAAGGCCAGTTAAGTTCAATAGCAGTATTTCCTATTCTTTCGGAAGACCTGGCGGTAAAATATGTGATTGCAGGGCTACCTACAGGGATTATGTAAACAAGGTGGGAATGCATTTATTTATGATTCACAGGCCAAGATATCCGCAAACGGCACTCACGGCCTATTACCAAAGACGTTTAACAGACTTCCTTGATGTTAAGGCGACTTATACAATTGATAAATTTTCGTATACGAACCTTGGAATTGGCATTTCTTCTCGTATTGGTAAATTTAATTTCTATATTTTAGCAGATAATCTACTGGAATATGAAAATCTGGCTGAGGCGCACAATGCTTCGGTGCAATTGGGATTAAATTACATAGTTCCAGGTAGGAATTAAAATGAGTGTAAAATAAAAGTAGTTTTATGAAAAAGTTTTTGATTGTATTTTTAATCAGTGCTTATGGGTTTGCTCAGAGTTCGGTAAATGATTATAAATATGTGATCGTTCCTAAAAAATATGAATTCTTAAAGGAAGAGAATAAATACAGATTGAACACCCTTACCAAGTTTATGCTTGAGGAAGGTAACTTTAATGCGGTGTATAGTGACGAAATGCCTGCAGATCTTAGATTAGACCCGTGCAAGGGTTTAAAGGTGGATGTGATTAATAACTCAGGATTGTTTACCACCAAATTGAATGTTGTTTTTAAAGATTGTGGAGACAGAGTAATATTTACTTCAGAAGAAGGAAAAAGTAAGATTAAGGAGTATCAAGGAGCTTATCACGAGGCTTTAAAAAGAGCTTTTGTTTCTGTTAAAGCTCTTAATTATAAGTATCAGCCTAAAGAAGAAAGTGTAACTGTAGCTGCTGTCCCGGCGACGCCTGTCACCCCTGCTGCTAAGGTAGAGAAACCTGTTGTAACGGAAAAGGAAGCTGTAACTCCGGCAGTGGTTAATACGGAGGCCAGGGTAAGTAAGAGTGCTTTAGGTACGTTATATGCGCAGCCAATAGAGAATGGATATCAATTGGTAGATATGTCTCCAAAGGTAGTTATGTATTTAAAAGCTACTTCCCAACAACATATGTACATTGCTCAAAAAGGTTCATTAAGTGGAACTGTATATAAGGATGGCAGCAATTGGTATTTTGAGTTTTATAAAGATGGAAAGTTAAAAAAGGAATTGCTCGATATTAAGTTTTAGTCTATTTAGTACAATTCATTTATATGTTAAAACACCGATGTTTAATCGGTGTTTTTTTATGGCTTATGTAGATAATAGAATAAAGATTACATAGGGATAATATAGGGATAACATGGGGATAACATGGGGATAACTATGCAATAAGTAGTCTTATGCCTTACTTTTTGTAGGTAAATTACTTGAGGTATTTGTTTAGGTAAAGATTTCAAAAGCTACATTAACTGATACCATGGTTCAGCCGGGATAGAAATTATTAAGTTGTTATGGTTTACCATTGATTATATTTAGATTTTGTGTATTTCTTTTTTGAATAGAGTCGTCAATCATACACCGGTAACCTTTGGTTGTCGGGCTTGAGTTCTTTATACGGGTAGTTCCGGGATAGACGATTGTTTGTCTTTTCTGAGAAGGGTGCTTATTAATAGTTGTATTTGTCTTTCCAGCGATTTTTAAGAAACTCTCTTAATGCAAACTCTCGTTGATTATTACCAGGTTCAAAAAACTTAGTGTTTTTAATTTCATCCGGTAAAAACTCCTGATCCACAAAATTGTTTTCATAGTTATGGGAGTATTGATAGTCTTTCCCATAACCTATGTCTTTCATTAGTTTGGTAGGAGCATTTCTTAAATGTAAAGGAACAGAAAGGTCTCCGGTCTGTCTTACTTTTTGAATTGCCTCGTTAATGGCCATATACGAAGCATTACTCTTTGGAGATGTGGCTAAATATACAGCGCATTGACTTAAAATGATACGAGCTTCCGGATAGCCGATGGTAGTTACTGCCTGAAAGGTATTGTTCGCCATAATCAGTGCCGTAGGGTTGGCGTTACCAATATCTTCTGATGCTGCAATAAGCATTCTTCTTGCAATAAATTTTACATCTTCACCACCTTCAATCATTCTCGCAAGCCAGTATACAGCCCCGTTTGGGTCACTTCCACGTATTGATTTTATAAAAGCAGAAACGATGTCATAATGCTGTTCGCCGGTTTTGTCGTATAGGACGGTGTTTTTCTGGACTCTCTGTTGAACGATATCATTGGTGATGACGATATGATCTGAGCCATCAGCATTGATGATTAGTTCAAAGATATTTAATAGTTTTCTCCCGTCACCACCCGAAAGTCTTAGTAGGGCTTCCGTTTCTTTAAGCTCAACATTTTTTTTAGCTAATAGTGTATCTTTTATTAAAGCACGATGTAATAAGTTTTCCAGGTCTTCTTTGTTGAAAGGATTTAGAATATATACCTGGCATCTTGAGAGTAGGGCGGGGATGACCTCGAAACTTGGATTTTCTGTGGTGGCACCAATTAATGTAACCCATCCTTTTTCAACAGCTGCAAGGAGCGAGTCTTGTTGTGCTTTGCTAAACCTATGAATTTCATCAATAAAGAGAATAGGGTTTTTAGTGGTGAAGAGACCTCCGCTTTGCTTGGCCTTTTCTATAACTTCACGTACGTCTTTAACACCACTGCTTATAGCGCTAAGGGTATAAAAGGGTCTTCCACTTTCATTAGCGATAATGTTGGCTAAGGTCGTCTTTCCGGTACCTGGTGGGCCCCAGAGTATTAAAGATGGGATGATGCCATTTTTAATTTGTTGTGTTAACGATCCTGTTGGGCCAATAAGATGCTTCTGACTGATATAGTCATCCAGCGTTTTTGGACGAATACGTTCTGCTAATGGTTCATTCATGCTTTAAAATTACTATATTTCAATTGTAAAAAGGTGTTGAAAACCCAGAAATGCAAACTTAGCATTTATATTTAGGTTTTATTAAAGAAGGAATCCAGGATGAAACGAGATTATGATTTTAAATTTGATACAAGCGTTATAGCGTTGCCATTATTTTTTGTGTTATTTATATGGTTGGTGTATTGGTTTGAAATTCGCTTTGGCTATGACTTTACTTCATATGGGGTTTATCCGCGAACTTTTAAAGGGTTAAGGGGTGTTCTGTTTAGTCCCTTTATTCATAGCTCAATAGAACATTTATATAACAATACAATACCTTCTTTTGTGATGTTGATGGCGGTTCGATATTTTTATCGGGACATTACCATCAAAGTTATCGTTATCGGAATCATTGCCAGTGGAGTTTTAACCTGGTTAATCGGGAGACCTTCTTATCATATAGGAGCCAGCGGATTAATTTATGCCCTGGTTAGTTTTGTTTTTTTTAAAGGAGTCATTACGCGATATTTTCGCTTAGTCGCCCTGTCCCTGATTGTAGTTTTTCTTTATGGGGGTTTTCTATGGTATTTATTTCCTATAGAGGATGGGATTTCCTGGGAAGGTCATTTATCGGGATTTGTTGTAGGGCTACTGATGGCGTTGTTCATAAAACGAAGTATACCGTTAGCAACTAAATATAAGTGGGAAGAGGACGGATACCAAGAGGATAACGATCCTTTTTTAAGACACTTTGATGAGCACGGAAACTTTATTCCTTCAAGTGAATTAGATAAGGATGTCGATTCCAATACGCATACCTTTGAAGCTGGGACACGTATCCATTATCACTATACCAGAAAGAAAGAAATCGGTGAAGATGATCAGTTATGATAAACGTTGTCGAACCACTTCGTATAAGAAGGCTCCGCAAGCTACCGAAACGTTCAGGGAACCTATAGAACCATACATAGGTAATTTGGCCTTATGATCGGTTAGCTTTAGAACTGACGGTGAAATACCAACATCTTCTGACCCCATAATGATCGCAGATGGTAATTTGAAATCTATATCGTAGATCATTTGCTCGGTTTTTTCAGTTGCAGCGACCACCTGAATACCTGATGCCTGAAGTTGAAACATCGCATCTTTTATGTGGTCAACTTTACAGATAGGTATATTAAATGCGGCTCCGGCTGATGTTTTTACCGTGTCTGCATTGATGGGGGCAGCTCCTTTTTTCTGAATGATGATACCATTAACGCCTGTACATTCTGCTGTTCTTATAATCGCGCCAAAGTTGCGAACATCTGAAAGTTGGTCAAGAATTAAAAATAGTGGGGTTTTGCCGGATTCTATAACCTCGAGTACAAGATCATCAAGATTATGAAATTCTACGGGAGAAATATTGGCAACAACTCCCTGATGGTTTTGTTTAGATAATCTGTTAAGCTTTTCAACAGGAACATAGGAAGCACTGATACCATTTTTACGAACCAGGGTTTCCAATTCAGCAATTAAATCTCCTCTCAATCCTTTTTGTATAAAAATCTTGTCGATGTCTTTATCACTGTTTATGGCCTCAATAACAGTTCTTATCCCGTAAATTTGATATTCCTTTTTCACTTTAGTATCTTTCTTCAGCTTGATTTCAAGGCGTAAAGGTATGAAAAAACCGACTCGAATAGAGTCGGTTTAAATTATTTTGTTGTGGACTGTATTTATAAGCTGTAATAATATTTAACGACAGGAACAAGATCGGCAGGTTCCTTAAGTTTAATGTTGTTATCTTTTAAATACTTTTTGATTTCATCTTTCTTATCTGCGAAAAAGTTCAACACAGAAGATTTATTTAATTTAACCTCCTCGTATTTGTCGTATTTATTCATGACGAATACATTGGTGTCTTGATCGAATTCACCTCCTTTGTTATTGTATCTGCTCGATTGCCAACCACTAGCGTTCGGATCTTTAAAATCACTACTGTATTCAACAATTACCTTTCTGTAAGGTGGACTAGCGATACAATAGTATTTAGTTTTCTGTTTCGTGTCAACGAATTCGGAAGCACTAATTTTACTAAAGATGTAAGTCTGATTATCATGATTCAGAACAAAGCCCGGGAAGGTGTTTCCATCAACCAGTTTAGGATCTTCATTATCATTTTTCCTGAAGAACAATTGATTGTTATAGGTGTTATAGATAAGCTGCGTTTGATCCAGGAACTTACCGTTTTGGTCTACAACATTTCCTTTAGACCAGGATTTAAGAAAGAAAGGACTTCCTTTAGCAGCTACCTGGCTTGAGGTGAAACCATCTGAAATTGATGAGGCACCTCTGTTATTAGTGATTTGTGCTGATGCGAATGTGATCAGCAGCATTAAACAAATTGTAAATAAATTTTTCATAATGTTTTGAGTATATAGTGGTTAATATACAAAAAAAACCTGCTTGATTATAGCAAGCAGGTTTTTTTAAGAATTCAAATTATTTTTATTGGTTAATCCAAAGAATAGTATTAAGGTTATCTGGTCCTTGTGCAGAAACAGCCGCATTGTAATTCTCTTCATTAAGAGATCCTGCAGTAGCAGAATATGCATGTCTCTGAGGGATTCCAGTTGCATTACTTAGTAGGTCGTCTGGAGCAGTCAATGGTCTTTCATAACCCATTGCTTTTTGTCTTCTCCATTCAGCCCAGCTATTGTAACCTTGTAGGAACATAGCAACCCATTTTTCATATGCGATATCTTCTAATGAAGAATACGGGTTTAAAGCGATGTAAGCTGTAGCTTCTGTAGCATCTACACCCCATTGCTCCATTGAAGCAGCAATAGCCTGATCGTAAAGCGCAGAAGCATCTTCAGAAGTCCATCCTAAAGCAGCAGCTTCAGCTCTAGCGAATAATACTTCAGAATACGTGTAAATGTATAGTGGAGCATCACTTTTTGTAATGATATCAGCGGTAATGAATGAATAATCATCAGTAGCTGAGTTTGATTGCCCGTAAGGTGCACCAACATAAGTACCTGAATTAGTTGCAGGATCAGCCATCTTCGTTAGTCTTGGATCTTCCGGTACAGTTGGAGTTCCAGTACCAATTAAGGCATCTGCGAACACATCACTAATTAAATAATCTCTACGACCCTGATCTACAAAATGATCTTGATAAAAGTTATCATTTGTATCCTCGTTTAGGTAAGGGTAGAAGATGTTATTCGCATTTGAAGAAATAGCATTGTTGTATGCTTCATTGAATTTAGCTGAACCTGTTGTAGGATCTGCGTTAGATAAACGCAATGCCATGGTCATTTTAACGGTATTACCAAATTCTCTCCATAAGGTCATATCACCACCTAAAAGGAAGTCACCAGTTGGACCGTTACCAGAGTTGATCATCCCTAAAGCGCTGTCGATCTCATCGAATAATCCCATGTAGATAGACTCTTGAGAGTCGTATTTTGGATATTGATTTTCTAAACCTTGAATCGCTTCAGTGTAAGGGATCATGCCCCATCTGTCAGTCATATGGTGTAATAAATACACTCTTAAAATAGTAGCAGCGGCAATTTGGTTCCCATTTGAACCATAAGCCTGAGCATTAACTTTAGTTGCTTCATCAGTATTCAATTCAATAACTTTCTGAAGATCCACTAAAGTGGCATATAAACCATTAAAACTCCAGTTTAGGGTTTGGTATCTTGATTCTTCATCGTATTGTCCGTTCGATAAATATTGAACGTAACAGTTCGTTGTTGTAGATGATACAATTCCGTCTAACGATCTTTCCGCATTGGTAAGTAATGATGCAGAAGAAGCATCTGTCGGGCTGTTTGGATCTACATTCATATCTCCAAAATCTACTGTATCACAGGCTGTAAAAGAAAGAGATAAAGCCAGAATACAAAGCCAGATTTTATTTAAATTTATTTTTTTCATTTTCCTATCGCTTTATGTTAGAAAGTTAATTTTACGTTCACACCGAAACTTCTGGTGTTCGGCAACTGCCCACCTTCTGTCCAGTTTACACCGTTTCTGGTTTCTATCTCTGAAGGATCTAGACCTGGGATAGCAGAATCTATTAACCATACATTGTTAGCAAATACCCCTAAATTAACATCAGAGAAAGGAGTTTTCTCGATAAAGGCACTTGGAATAGAGTAGTCTAAACGTAAAGTTCTAAGTTTTACATAAGATGCGTCGTATAACCATCTTTCGTGAAGAGCGAATAAACGTCCCCAGTATGTCTGAGCTTCAACATAATATGAAGCAGGCTCCCCTGTGGTAACGTCAGCACCTTCGATCAAGATACCACCTGAATCAGCTCCAGCATCTGCAGCTGGTGTGTACCACCATCCACCAGAACCTACGATCTCATCCCTAACCGGGTTACCCAATGAGTTGTTTCCAACAGTTTCAGCACCTAAACCAGAGTAGTTGTTAAACATTCTCGTAACTGAGAATACTTTACCACCTTTCTGGAAGTCAAAGCTAAATTGAAAGCTAAAGTTTTTATAACGTAATGTACCGAATGCACCTCCGGTAAAGTCTGGTAATACATTACCTAAATATTGGTTGGTATCGTATTGAGGACTACCTGTACTAGATAGAAGGATTCTACCCTGGTCGTCTCTTTGGTATGCTCTACCGTAAATGGCTCCCCATTCTTCTCCAACTCTTTCTTGTAACTGAATTCCTCTCCAAGTTGAAGATAAAACGTTTACATCAACTCCGTCAGCAATTTTGTTTACATAACGATTTAAAGTTGCAATGTTGAATGACATATCCCAAGAAAAGTTCTCTGTACGAACCGGAGTCACGTTTAATGCAACTTCGATACCTTTATAGAACTGCTCTCCCTGGTTATCTCTTGTAGAGGTGTAACCAGTAGAACCGTCAAGAGAAATCGGCACTGGTAATTCACTATCTGTTTTTTCGAAATAAGTGAAGTCTAAACCGATTCTGTTGCTGAAGAATTGTACTTCACCACCAAGTTCCATCTCTTCTCTTACACCACCTGCTAAGAATGGATTCGGGTAAGAAGATCTTGTTGATAATGCACCATAACTACCATAAGGAGTTCCTACTGCAAATGTTTCTGAATTTGCATAAACACCAGGGAAGTTAGGAGCCTGAGCAAGACTCGCTCTTAATTTACCAAATGTTAAAACGTTGTTTTCAGGTAATAGTTTACTGAAGATAAAACTCGCCGAACCTCCATAAGTTTCAACTCTGTTGTCTTCTTCGTAAGCAGTAGACTGCCAGTCTAAACGAGCAGAACCGTCTAGGTAAAGGATACCATCAAATAAACCTAAAGATGCTTTTGTGAAAATGGATTTTCTTTGAGACTGAGATCTGTAGCTTGATACATTTGGTCTGTCGACAGATGTGTTTAAGCTGTAAAAACCTTCAGTAGTTAATCCACCTACTGAGTTCGCATTGATGCTCTTGTAGTTAAACGTACCGATCTCGAAACCAGCACTGGCAGAAAGGTCGATGGCATCGGTAAGATCAGTATCGTAGTTAGCGATACCGAAAATTTCATCTAAGCTATCTGTGCTTTCGCTTTCAGAATAACCTTCAACGTTTAATCCTCCAAAACCAGTTCTGTTATTAGACTCATAAGTGTTCATTGATCTTCTTACTTCCACTGAAGCATTGAAGTCGTCTGTAAATTCATATGACATCCCGATTTTACTAAAGAATGCATTTTTATCCTGGAAGTTTAAGTTTTCATATACTTCGAAGAAAGGAGAATCCCAAAAAAGAGGTCTGGTGTTGGTAGGACTATTGATGTTCCAAGAAACGAATTCACCATTTCTTTTATAATCTCTCAATCTGTCGATATCCAACTGACGTTGCCACCACTGGTTAAAGTTTGAGCCAAGGTTACCATACCCATTATCAGGGAAGTTCTTGGTTTGTCTTAACTGATAGTTCACGTTTGTAAAAGCAGTTAACTTTTCAGTAATATCAAAGGTAGCATTTACGGTACCTTGAATAGTGTTTCTGTCTGAGTTTGGAGAAACACTCTTTCTGTCGATGTTCTGGATCGATGCTCTAATTGAATAATCTTCACCACCTTTAGCAAATGTTAAAGAAGTGTTGTTCACAGAACCAGTCTGGTAAAAATCTTTAACATTGCTTCCGTTTGGAGAGAAAGGTCTAAGTTTACCAAATTCAGGATCACCTACAATCCATGAATCCCAGTGACGAACCATTTGTCCATCCATTCTTGGACCCCAGCTTTCATCAGCATAATACTCTACCATTTGCTGACCGTCGAAAGAAGCCCAGCTTGCAGGGTGTTGTGAAGGGTCATAGGTAAATGTGTTAAAGTCCTGGCTGTAACCACCACCGTACTCATTCTGGTAGTCAGGTAATAGGTAAACGTTTTCAATCGTTGAACTGTGGTTTACTGTAACTGAACTTACGCCTTCTTTGGCCTGTTTTGTAGTAATGATGATTACACCATTGATACCTTGAGGTCCGTAAAGTGCCGTTGCAGCTGCACCTTTTAACACAGACATTTCTTCGATGTCATCAGTGTTAATGTCTGAAGATGCATTTACTTTAATACCATCAACGATATAAAGTACATTTGAATTACCTCTTAATCTAATTTGAGAGTTACCAAAACCTGTACTTGGAGCACCAACAAACTGAACACCGGCAACTTTACCTGCTAAGGCGTTACTAATGTCTGTTTCTCTGGTTTGTACCAGGTCATCACCTTTAACGGATTGTTGAGCGAAACCAATACTTTGACTTTCTCTTTTAATACCTAAGGCTGTTACTACAATTCCTTCCAGTTCTTCTGCAGCAACTTCTAACTGTACATTAATAGTGCTGGAAGCACCTACTGATCTTTCTGTCGTTTTCATTCCGACATAAGAGAATACCAATACTTCTCCTGTAGACGCAGTAATTGAATAATTTCCATCGAAGTCTGTCTGAGTACCATTAGAAGTACCTTTGACTAGGATGTTAACGCCAGGTAACGGAAGACCGTCTTGATCTGTAATGTTACCTGAGATCGTTTTTTCTTGTGCAAGAACGACCTGCACCGCTAACGCTAGGAATAGCGTTAGTAATCCACTAAACTTTGTTCTCATTTGTAAAATTATTTGAATTAGTCGATGCCAAAAGTGGTAAAATGTTGTTAAAAATCCAACTTTTTTTTCTTAAATCTGTTAATTACATCTTAAAATGAAGCTAAATCTGTGTTTTTTTCAGACATGTTTGTAGTCTGTATCTGACTTTTGTGTAAAATGCTTTCTGTTTGGAGATTATTAATTTTTTTATTGAGGTTAGGGGGAAGGTTACAAGCGTCGGTTGCCTTTTTTTAGTTAAGTGTTTGAAAATGAGATGTTAATAGGGTTTTGGTGAAGGCGTTCTTTTTTTTGGGGTTGTATTTGCTGTTCTGTTGATGAGGTTAACTGATTAATTATGATTGAATTGTTATTTTAATTTTAATAAAACTTTAAATTTTAGCAATAATTCAACCACTGAATCGTGGGCGACTGGTCTGTTTTTGGTAACGGTTTTTGAGCAATTTGGGCTCGATCTTAGTGGGTTATTCCGATAGGTTATTTTGTGCAGAAGTTATAACGGGATGTTGGTGTAAATTGAAAAAGCCATTCGGATTGCGAATGGCTTTTAAATCGTTCGTCAGATGATTTTAATGTTCGTCTTCCAGGAAACCGGATCTTTTGTGTCCTGCGAATTGATATACAGTACCGGGGTCCCAGTCAAATTCGGCTTCAAAATAAATGCTGTCAACTACAGTTCCTGTGGCTGATCCTCGTCCGCCATTTTTAATGATTTTTCCATTACTCACGGTGACGGTTCCACCAGTAATGAGTTCTGGTGCATTTTCAGGACCAGAGAACACCAGGTCATCCAGGTCGGCTTGAACGGTAGTTTTAATTTCGAAAAATGCTCCATGGTCATCAATCCAGAAATTCTCATCATTAGCAGCCGTATTGGAGGTGGTGTATAAGACATATCCTCCGCCGTAGGCAATCGACCCGTCAGGGAAGTATCCTATGATGAACCAATCACCGTTAAAGTCTTTGGTTACGGCTTCGAAATTATCATAATCCTCATACCCTTCGTCATCATTACATGAAATCCAGAGCGTGGAGGTGACTATTGTGATTGCTATAAAAAGAAACTTTTTCATGACTCTATTGATCTTTATTGTTTGTTAAATTCTATGCCAAAAACTCCAAATCCACCGACTCTCATGTTCCATCCTATGGTAGCATCGTCTATGATGAAAGCGCTTGTTTGCGGATCGGTATATTCATCTGCAATTACACTTCCAAAAACAGAAGACTGTTCAGGGATTACTAATGTGGTGCCGTTTACTTGTCCAAAGACAACAGCAATACCATTAGGCGGGAAGGCGTCAGTTATATTGTAAAAGCCATCGGCAACTTTCGTGACTTCTGCGGCTCTGTCCGGATTATTACTTCTCCAATAGGTGCCGCTTAGATCGGTGTTTAACACATCATCGATTGATGAGGTTACGATCACGTTTCTGGTCGTGGTTGCTGAAAATCCATCCGAGTTGGTCGCTGAGTATTCAAGAATATAAAATCCTTCGGTGTTTGGGTCTACCGAACCGGTTACGGATACAGGGATTTCATTTTCGCCTTCATTTGCAATTACCCCGGGATCCGTAAAACCGGATCCTAATTCCGTAATTATGTAAGGTCCGTCAATAACCTCGAAGGTGGGATAATAGGTAATGTTAGACTTGATAGGCGACTTTTCTGAGCATGATAAAGCAATAATCCCAACGGTTATTAGAGTTATTATTTGTTTCATATAAATCTTCATGACTTCTGTTTTTAAATAGCTTTATTCTTGTTTTTGATCCCACCATGCTTTCTCCAATAATGAAGATTTCTGAACCAAATTAGGGTTCCTGGTAACCTCACTATCTGGGTAAAACATTGAGTTAGGCGTTTGTGTTCCCGGAAGTATTGAGTTTATTGACGAAATAAGATTTCCTATACTATAGTCTTGAGCTCCAGGAGCTACAGTTTCGGGGTACTTAGTGCGTTTAACTTCGAAAAAGGCTTCAATGTTGTTGATGTAGGCGAGGGAGGCCCACTTTTGAACCATTACCTGTCTGACTGCAGTTTCGATGTCTCCACTCGCAACATATTCGTAATCTCCGCCGGCAGCAATGAAAGGTTGAGCATCGGCCGGACTGAGTCCGTATGTCATAAATGACATTTCGATCCCGGTATTATATTTAGCGTCTGCTCCACTTCCTCCTGAATATCTAATCAGGGCTTCAGCCTGTAAAAAGTTGCTTTCTGCGACAGTCATGAAGTAAACAGGAGTTTGAGGTTCTATGTTAGGTCTTGAAAAGTCTTGTGCCTGATCGTTGACAAAAGATTCCCGATCGCCCTGATCCAGTCCTCTGAAGGCTGCACCATTGTTTAATCTGTATACGGAACTGATCCTTGGGTCTGAATGAATCAGGTAAAACTGCATCAAAGAATTACTGGCAACATTGTTAACGTCTCCGAGTCGGTCTATTTGTACGTCATAAAAAGGATGACTCTTATTAATCTCTCCATCGTATGCTGCAAACATAGCGTCGGAGGTTAAAAAGTTGTCGTCTGCTAATAAGGAGTTAACCGCTGAAGGGTTGGCGCTTGAGGTGTATGCCATTCTTAAATGTAATTTTAACAGAAGGGTGTTGGCGAATTGAATCCAACTATCCATATCAGCCTCATAAATTGCGTCTTGTTGGCCAACGGTCGATTCAACAGGATTGTTCAGGTAGTTGGACTTGGCGCTGTTGATCTCAGAGATTAGACTTTGGTATATGGATTCTCCTGCGTCAGGACTTGGTGTAATATTGTCATTTCCTTGCAAGGCTTCTGTATAAGGTACATCTCCAAATAGGTCTGTTAAGACCTGGAAGGTGTAGGCTCTTAAAACAGTCGCAATTAAGACGGAACCTGTTTCGCCTTCTTCTCTGGAAGCATTAATAACGTAGTTTAAGTCATTTAGGCAACCTGCATATAACTCTGACCATAGTCTGTTCGCATAGTCGGTATTTATATTATAGGTGTCTATATTTAGATATTGACTTGCACTCGGTGCCTGCGTGTGATATTGGGCAAAGAAGCCGCCCAGGTTCGTAAGGTCTCCGCCCATTATGGTGGCTAATGAACCTTCAGCTGCCGTAAGGATGTATCTTTTATCAACTTCAGCAGGTGTGTTAGGATTGGTGTTAATGTCTAACTCATCTTTACAAGATACCACCAGAACGAAGAAAAATAATATTTTTAATAATGTTTTCATTTTTATCAATTTTATAATTCTTTATTAGAAGCTAGCTTTTAAAGTGACTCCAATACTCCTTGTACTTGGGTTGGCACTGAATTCTCCAAACTGGCTATTAAGGTCGGTACCGAAGGTAGAGACCTCTGGATCTATATATTGATTACTCTTAGGAGTAAATAATAATAAGTTTCTTCCAACTATGATAATGGATAGCTGGTCTAGTGGGGTTCTTTCGATAACCTTGGCCGGGAATCTATAGCCAAGGGTAACTTCACGCAACTTGATAAATGATTTTTCTATCACATTCTCTCTATCGAGGGCTGTTGCTCTGTAGTAATCGTCCATATGTTCAGTATCTACTGCGATGTCATTTTCCACATAGGTGCCATCCTCAAGTTGTCTCACTGATCCAGGAACGATAAAAGGTTGTCTGTCGTTGATGACCGTGGTAATAGAGTTCCCTGTAAACCTTGTGATTTCTGCCGTTCTTGAATACATGAGTCCTCCTTCACGAATGTCGAAGGTAAATCCAAATGATAAACCTTTGTATGAGAATTCATTTGATATACCTAACGTATAGTCGTATTGGGTGTCTCCGTAGACTTCTTTAACGGAGGAGGCAATTGGAACACCATTATTGTCTACAACGATATTTCCGTTAGGGTCTCTTAATGGAACGCTACCTTCCAGTAGCGCTAATGGTTCTCCTTCTTTAGCTATAAGTGAGGTGGTGCTAAGCCCTCCCAGAGCTACCTGATCGATACGTTCATCTAAGGTTTCCAGGATGGCGTCGTTAGTACCGTAGTTGAAGGTAGTTGTCCAGTTAAACCCGTCTATGTTTTTGAAAAAATCTATTCGCAATAAGGCTTCAATACCTTTATTGGAGATGGTACCGATATTTGCGGTTTGATTGGTATAACCGGAAGATGGAGACAGTGGAAGGCTTAAGATCTGATTTTCCACTTTCGCATCGTAGTAGGTAAAGTCTATTCCGATTCTGTTTTTAAAGAACTCTAATTCCGCTCCGATTTCAAACTCTTTTCTTCGTTCAGGTTCAAGGTTTGGATTTTCGGCTCTGTTACCTACCTCAAAAGCATTCAGGCCGCCGGTTGCGAACTGTAGTGTTCTAAAACCCTGGTTGTCTATAGAGCCTGCAACAAATACCGGTAGTATTTGGTATGGGCCTGTGTCAACACCTGTTTCTCCGTAACCAGCCCTTATTTTACCGTAGCTGAATATTTTTTTCAAGGGTTCGAAAGTTCTTGTAAAAACCCAACTGGTATTGATACCTCCGTAAAAGACAGATCTGTTTTCCTCGGGAAGGGTTGAGTACCAGTCATTTCTTGCGTTCACTGTTAAATATAACATATCCATGAAAGAAAGACTTGTACTATTGTAAAGTCCTGCCAATCGCCTTTTGCTTATTGTGGAGTTTACTACGGGCGAGCTCGCTGAGTTTGTAAAGCCGTAAAATCCTGGGATGTCCTGAGAAGATACTGTTGCACTAGAGCTGTTAATGTATCGTTCGTTGTAGTTGAATCCTATGGTTGATTGAAGGTTTAGATCTTCGGTCAGATCGAGATCTATATTATATAGGATATCGTGATTAATTTGTTTTACGAAATTAATGGTTTCACCGTATGAACCTGGTTGTTCTGTACTGGATCCATCATTTGGACTTCCTGGTTCTGCATCGATAATAGGAGTCCAGATTTTTAGATAATCACTGTACTGGTCGAGACCTAATCGGTATGTGAATCTTGACCAATCGTTAAAATCTACGCTAACATCCAGTGACCCGTATATTCTTTCCTTTTTATAATCACTTCCGTTTTCATTTAAACTGAAGTAAGGGTTTGTAATTCCGTAAGGGGTGTAGTAATTGGAAACGTTGTTAAAAGGGTCGTTAATATAATCTTTGAATTCCGTGATATCAAAATCGGTAGGAATTTGCATTAGGTCGTTATAAACGGAAGATGTTTGTCCGGTAGCAACTGCACTACCGTCGGTGCTTACATAATTAAGCGTACCTCCAAAAGTTAAGTAGTCTACCTGTGACTGAAACCCTAAGGAAAGTGTGTTTCTTTCGAAGGCATCCGCTTCTGTAGGGTATATACCGTCGCTGGTAGAATTGGAAAATGATATTCTACCGGTGGTACTTCCTTTACCCCCGGAAACTGCAACGTTCGTTATGAGGGAGTTTCCGATATCGAAGAAATTTCGTAATTGATCTTCCTGGAATTTATATGGTTTTATTTTTTGGGCATTGTCAACGATATTCCCCCAGGGAATTACACGGCCGTCAAATCTTGGACCCCAGGAACCGTTTTCTATAAGGAAATGTTGCCCGTCCCAACCCTGACCAAAATCTTCCTGGTATTTAGGGGCTCTAAGCATATCTGAAAAGAAGACACTCGTTGAAAAATCTACTTTAAGCTTGTCTGCTTCACCGCGTTTGGTGGTTATAATGATAACCCCATTTGCTGCCCTTGAACCATATAGAGCTGTACCGGATGCACCTTTTAATACGGTGATGGATTCAATGTCTTCGGGGTTGATATCCCCTGAGCCTCGTCCGAAGTCGAACCCTCCATTAAGGTCGTTAGAAAAGTTTGTGTTATCATTGATAGGAGCGCCATCTACAATATATAGTGGCTGGTTTGATCCTCCCAGGGTACTAAAACCTCTTATAATAACACCTGAGGATGAACCTGGATCGGTAGAAGCGTTTGAGATAACCACACCTGCTACTTTTCCTTTCAGAGCGTTTGAAATGTCGGTTTGAGAACCTTCAGTGATTTCTTCCGAGTTAACGGTTGTGGTGGCAGATCCTACGGAGGATTTTTCTCTTCGGATACCCAGGGCGGTAACTACGACTCCTTCGAGTTCTTCTGCTTCGGCGAGTAGTTGGACGTTCATTTGGTTGGAGGCTCCAACTGTTTGTTCGACGGTCGTTAAGCCTACATAGGAGAAGACCAGAACTTGACCTACGTTAGCATTAATTGTGTAATTACCATCGAAATCGGTTTGCGTACCGGTGGTAGTTCCTTTAATCAAAACATTAACACCAGGTAAGGGTGATCCGAAATCATCGGTAACAGTACCGGTGATGGTTTTTTCTTGCGCAAAGGAGATATATGTCATGCATGAAATGATCAGCAATATAACTTTGCTTAATTTTGTTCCCATGATTTAATAATTTGATTTCTAACTATAAAAATCAGGATTATTCTTTATATTTATCGCTTTTTTATTGTTAATGTTTTAATAAATTAACATAATAAATGTTAATATGTTAAATGCAATGTTAGAAAATTAAATATATTCAATTTCAATATCCTTTTTTTGAGTGGTTTGGTGCTTGTGTTTGCTTTTTAATTATGTTTTTTTATTGTAAATAGTTGTCTTTCAGGGTTTATGTTGTTTTTGAATGTTGTTGAGAAGGTGTTCGAAGAGATTTTTTTGTGTTTTCAAGGTGGTTTTTGGTTCAGCGATGCGCTGTTTTGGGTAATAATTGATTGAGGTGCTTCGGTTTCGCGATTCACGTGAAAAGGAACTTTATTGAAAATTAATGTTTTAGGATTTGAATTGTTGGAAAATATTTCTACCTTTGCCACCCTCTAAAAAGAGGCTTTTAACAATTTAAACAATTTTTGTAAAGTAAATTATGCCAACAATTTCACAATTAGTACGAAAAGGAAGGGCCAAGATTACTAAGAAGAGTAAATCGGTTGCTTTGGATTCGTGTCCTCAAAGAAGAGGGGTTTGTACGCGTGTTTACACCACTACACCTAAGAAGCCTAACTCAGCTATGCGTAAAGTAGCAAGGGTTCGTCTTACAAATGGTAATGAGGTGAATGCATACATCCCTGGAGAAGGTCACAACCTCCAAGAGCACTCGATAGTATTAGTAAGAGGCGGAAGGGTTAAAGACTTACCAGGTGTTAGGTATCACATTGTTCGTGGTGCTTTAGATACAGCTGGTGTAGAAGGTAGAACGCAACGTAGATCAAAATACGGTGCAAAACGCCCAAAAGACAAAAAGTAATAACCTTTTAAGAACAAGACATGAGAAAAAGACAGGCGAAAAAAAGACCTCTTTTACCAGATCCAAGGTTTAACGATCAATTAGTGACTCGTTTTGTGAATAACCTAATGTGGGATGGAAAGAAGTCTGTAGCGTTCAAGGTTTTTTATGATGCGATTGATATCGTTGATCAGAAAAAACAAGATGATGAAAAAACTGCTTTAGAGTTATGGAAGGATGCTTTATCTAATGTGATGCCTCACGTAGAAGTACGTAGTCGTCGTGTTGGGGGTGCTACTTTTCAGATTCCTATGCAGATCAGACCAGATAGAAAAGTTTCTATGGCTATGAAATGGTTGATTGGTTATGCGCGTAAGCGTAACGAGAAGTCAATGGCTCAGAGATTAGCTTCAGAAATCCTTGCTGCTGCTAAGGAGGAAGGTGCTGCAGTTAAGAAAAGAGTTGATACTCATAAAATGGCAGAAGCGAATAAAGCATTCTCTCACTTTAGATTTTAACATCACAACTAGAATAAAATGGCAAGAGATTTAAAATATACAAGAAATATAGGTATCGCTGCTCACATTGATGCTGGTAAAACAACAACGACGGAGCGTATCTTATTCTATACAGGGGTTTCTCATAAAATTGGAGAGGTGCACGATGGTGCTTCTACTATGGACTGGATGGAGCAAGAGGCTGAAAGAGGTATTACGATTACTTCTGCGGCTACAACTTGTGAGTGGCAGTTTCCAATGGAGAATGGTAAGCCGACTGCGGATGCAAATGCATACCGTTTCAATATTATAGATACTCCAGGACACGTTGACTTTACTGTAGAGGTAAACCGTTCATTGCGTGTACTTGACGGGTTGGTTTTCTTATTTAGTGCGGTTGATGGTGTTGAGCCTCAGTCAGAAACTAACTGGAGATTAGCTGACAACTATAAGGTGCCTCGTATGGGGTTTGTTAATAAGATGGATCGTCAAGGTTCTGATTTCTTGAATGTGTGTAAGCAGGTTCGTGAGATGTTAGGTTCTAAGGCGGTGCCAATCGTGTTACCTATCGGTGATGAAGCAGATTTTAAAGGTATTGTTGACCTTGTTAAGAACAGAGCGGTTGTTTGGCATGAAGATAACTTCGGTTCTACCTTTGATGTGGTTGAGATTCCTGCTGAAATGAAAGATGAGGTTCATCAGTATAGAGCGGAGCTTATAGAGGCTGTTGCTGAATATGATGAGTCTTTGATGGAGAAGTTCTTTGAAGATGAGAGTTCAATAACTGAAGATGAGATTCACGCTGCTTTAAGAGCTGCTGTAATGGACCTTAGTATAATACCTATGGTTTGTGGGTCTTCATTTAAGAATAAAGGGGTGCAGTTCTTATTAGACTGTGTTTGTAGATATTTGCCTTCTCCATTGGATAAGGATGATATCGTAGGTACAAACCCTGATACGGATGAGCAAATTACAAGAAAGCCGGATCCTAAGGCTCCGTTTTCTGCGTTAGCATTTAAAATTGCTACCGATCCTTTCGTGGGTAGATTAGCATTCTTCCGTGCGTATTCAGGTCACTTGGATGCAGGTTCGTATGTGTTGAACACGCGTTCAGGTAAAAAAGAGCGTATTTCCCGTATTTATCAGATGCACTCTAACAAGCAGAATGCTATCGATTTTATCGAAGCAGGAGATATTGGTGCAGCTGTAGGGTTTAAAGATATTAAGACTGGTGATACTTTGTCAGATGAGAAGAATCCTATCGTATTAGAAAGTATGGACTTCCCTGATCCGGTAATTGGTATTGCTGTTGAGCCAAAGACTAAAGCAGATGTTGATAAGTTAGGTGTTGCTTTGGCTAAATTGGCTGAAGAGGATCCAACTTTCCAGGTTAAAACTGATGAAGCTTCAGGTCAGACCATTATTTCTGGTATGGGTGAGCTTCACTTAGATATTATTGTTGATCGTCTTAGACGTGAGTTTAAGGTAGAAGTTAATCAAGGTCAGCCTCAGGTTGAGTACAAAGAAGCTATTACTAATTCTGCAGATCATAGAGAGGTTTATAAGAAGCAATCTGGTGGTCGTGGTAAATTTGCTGATATTGTATTTACAATGGAACCTGCTGAAGAAGGTAAAATTGGTCTTGAGTTTGTGAACACTATCAAAGGTGGTAATATTCCTAAAGAATATGTTCCATCTGTAGAAAAAGGTTTCAAAGAGGCTATGAAAAATGGTCCTTTAGCTGGATTCGAGATGGATGCTATGAAGGTTACTCTTAAGGACGGTTCTTTCCACCCGGTGGATTCAGATTCACTTTCATTCGAATTGGCTGCTAAAATGGGTTACAAAGCTGCTGCTAAAGCTGCACGTGCTGTACTTATGGAGCCAATCATGAAATTGGAGGTGTTAACTCCAGAGGAAAACATGGGTGATATTGTAGGTGACCTTAACCGTCGTCGTGGTCAGGTGAATAGTATGGGTGACCGTGCGGGAGCTAAGGTTATTAAGGCAGAGGTGCCGTTATCGGAAATGTTCGGATATGTTACTTCATTAAGAACATTGTCTTCTGGTAGAGCAACTTCAACAATGGAATTTTCTCACTACGCGGAGACTCCTTCAAATATAGCTGAAGAAGTGATTAAGAATGCTAAAGGAGTTAACGCTTAATTATTAGAAAGATGAGTCAAAAAATCAGAATTAAATTAAAATCATACGATCATAATTTAGTAGATAAGTCTGCTGAGAAGATTGTAAAGACAGTGAAAACTACTGGAGCGGTTGTTACGGGGCCAATTCCTTTACCAACTCATAAAAAGATCTTTACTGTGTTGCGTTCTCCTCACGTAAACAAAAAATCTAGAGAGCAGTTTCAGTTGAGCTCTTATAAAAGATTATTAGATATCTACAGTTCGTCTTCAAAAACTATCGATGCTCTTATGAAGTTAGAGCTTCCTAGTGGAGTTGAGGTAGAGATCAAGGTGTGATAATACATAAGACGATTTAAAGAATCGTTTACATGTCCTGAGCTTTGTGCAAGGGAAAAACGGAGAAAAAATGGATTTCAGGGTTGATCGTATTTTTTTCAGCCCTGAAGTTTTGTAAATAAGTAATATTAATAAATAATAATTATGTCTGGGTTAATTGGTAAGAAAATTGGTATGACCAGTATCTTCGACGAAAACGGTAAAAACTTACCGTGTACAGTAATTGAAGCTGGTCCATGCGTAGTTACCCAAGTCAGAACCAAAGAGGTTGACGGGTATGAAGCTCTTCAGCTTGGTTTCGATGACAAGGCAGAAAAACGTGCTAACAAGGCCGAGTTAGGTCATGCTAAAAAAGCAGGTGTTTCTCCTAAGAAAGCAGTTGTTGAATTCCAAGATTTTGAAGGCGATTATAAATTAGGTGATACCGTAACGGTAGAGAACTTTGTAGAAGGAGAGTTTGTTGACGTATCAGGTACGTCAAAAGGTAAAGGATTCCAAGGTGTTGTTAAGAGACATGGTTTTGCTGGTGTAGGACAAGCTACTCACGGTCAGCATAACCGTCTTAGAGCTCCTGGTTCTATTGGTGCAGCTTCTTATCCTGCGAGAGTATTCAAAGGAATGAGAATGGCTGGAAGAATGGGTGGAGAAAAAGTAACAGTTCAAAACCTGAAGGTATTGAAAGTAGTTCCAGAAAAGAACCTTATCGTTGTTAAAGGTTGTGTTCCTGGGCATAAAAACAGTTATGTAATCATTCAGAAGTAATGGAAGTAGCAGTATTAGATATAAACGGAAAAGAAACCGGAAGAAAAGTAACACTTTCTGATTCGGTTTTTGGTGTAGAGCCTAACAATCATGCTATTTACTTAGATGTTAAGCGTTACTTGGCTAATCAACGTCAGGGAACTCACAAGTCTAAAGAAAGAGCTGAGATAGCAGGAAGTACTCGTAAGATAAAGAAGCAAAAAGGTACAGGTACTGCGAGAGCAGGTAGTATCAAGTCTCCTGTATTTGTAGGTGGAGGTAGAATTTTTGGACCAAGACCAAAAGATTATACACAAAAATTAAATAAGAACGTAAAAAGATTAGCTCGTAAATCTGCGCTTACTTTGAAAGCAAAAGAGCAATCTGTAATCGTTTTAGAAGATTTTAATTTCGACGCTCCTAAGACTAAAAATTTCACTAACGTTTTGAATGCTTTGGGGTTAGCCGGTAAAAAATCATTGTTTGTGTTGGGTGATACAAATAATAATGTATATTTGTCGTCACGCAATTTAAAGAGCTCTGAAGTTGTAACTAGCTCAGAATTAAGTACTTACAAGATTGTTAACGCTAACAGTATAGTGCTTTTAGAGGGTTCTTTAGAAGGAATTGAGTCGAACTTAAGTAAATAAGAAGCCAAATGAGTGTGTTGATTAAACCAATTATTACGGAAAAAGTGACCGCTGATAGCGAATTGAATAATCGTTATGGTTTCATCGTTAACCCAAAAGCTAACAAGCTTCAGATTAAAGAAGCTGTTGAGAGTACTTATGGGGTGACTGTTGAAAAAGTTCGTACTATGAATTACGGTCCTGAAAGAAAAACACGTTACACAAAAACTGGAATTCAGCATGGGAAGACCAATGCTATAAAGAAGGCGATTGTTCAAGTAGCGGAAGGAGATACTATTGATTTATATAGTAATATTTAAGAAAGACTAAGAAATGTCAGTAAGAAAATTAAAGCCAGTTACTCCTGGTCAGCGTTTTAGAGTAGTTAACGGTTATGATGCTGTTACTACTGATAAGCCGGAGAAGAGTTTACTCGCTCCGATAAAAAAATCAGGGGGTAGAAACAACAGAGGTAAAATGACCATGCGTTATTTAGGAGGTGGTCATAAAAGAAAGTATCGTGTGATTGACTTTAAAAGAGCTAAAACAGGTGTTGAGGCTACTGTAGAGTCTATTCAGTACGATCCTAACAGAACTGCATTTATTGCATTGGTGCAATATACAGATGGTGAGAAATCATACATCATTGCTCCAAACGGTTTGCAAGTTGGTCAAACTGTAGTTTCCGGTGCTGGGTCAGCTCCGGAGATCGGTAATGCTATGCCGTTGAGAAATATGCCGCTTGGTACGATTATTTCTTGTATCGAGTTACGTCCTGGTCAAGGTGCTGTAATGGCGCGTTCAGCTGGTGCGTTTGCTCAGTTGATGGCACGTGAAGGTAAGTATGCAGTGGTTAAGTTGCCATCTGGTGAAACCAGATTGGTGTTAGCAGACTGTATGGCTACTATTGGTGCTGTATCTAACTCTGATCATCAATTGTTAGTATCTGGTAAAGCAGGTAGAAGCAGATGGTTAGGTAGAAGACCGAGAACTAGACCGGTTGTAATGAACCCTGTAGATCACCCAATGGGTGGTGGTGAAGGTAGAGCTTCAGGAGGTCACCCAAGATCTAGAAAAGGTTTACCAGCTAAAGGTTATAGAACTCGTTCTAAGACAAAGGCTAGTAACAAGTATATCGTAGAACGTAGAAAGAAATAAAAGTATTAAGAGATGGCACGTTCATTAAAAAAAGGACCTTTTGTTCACTATAGTTTAGAGAAGAAGGTTCAAGCTAATATAGAGTCTGGAAAGAAAACGGTCATTAAAACATGGTCTAGAGCGTCTATGATTACGCCGGACTTTGTTGGTCAAACCATAGCGGTTCACAATGGTCGTCAGTTTGTTCCTGTATATGTAACAGAGAACATGGTAGGACATAAGTTAGGAGAATTTTCACCAACAAGATCTTATAGAGGTCATGCTGGTGCAAAAAATAAAGGAAAAAAATAATAGGAGGCTATGGGAGTTCGTAAAAGAGAAAGAGCAGAGCAAATTAAAGATGCTAAGAAGAATTTAGCTTTTGCTAAGTTGAATAACTGCCCGACTTCACCTCGAAAAATGCGTTTAGTTGCGGATTTAGTAAGAGGTCAGAAAGTTGAAAAAGCACTTGCTATTTTGAAGTTTAGCCAGAAGGAAGCTGCAGGTCGTTTAGAGAAGTTATTGCTATCGGCTATTGCAAACTGGCAGGCTAAGAACGAAGATGCTAGTCTTGAAGACGCAGATCTAATCGTTCAGGAGATCAAAGTTGATGGTGGTAGTATGTTGAAAAGACTTCGTACTGCACCTCAGGGTAGAGCACACAGAATTAGAAAACGTTCTAATCACGTAACTATCGTGCTTGGAGCTAATAATAACACGCAAAGTTAAGGTAGACAATGGGACAAAAAACAAATCCAATAGGAAATCGCCTTGGTGTCATTAGAGGATGGGAATCTAACTGGTACGGAGGTAACGACTACGGCGATAAATTAGCCGAAGACGATAAGATTAGAAAGTATATCCATGCTCGTTTATCTAAAGCTAGCGTATCACGTGTAATCATAGAGCGTACTCTTAAACTTGTAACCGTTACTATCACCACCGCTCGTCCTGGTATCATTATTGGTAAAGGCGGACAGGAGGTAGACAAGCTAAAAGAGGAGCTTAAGAAAATTACTAACAAAGAAGTTCAGATCAATATCTTTGAGATCAAGAGACCAGAGCTTGATGCCAACCTGGTTGCTGCGAGTATCGCTCGTCAGATCGAAAACAGGATTTCTTACAGACGTGCAATCAAAATGGCTATTGCAGCGGCTATGAGAATGAATGCTGAAGGTATTAAAATTCAAATCTCAGGACGATTGAATGGTGCTGAAATGGCAAGATCTGAGGCTTATAAAGAAGGTAGAATTCCTTTGTCTACATTTAGAGCAGATATTGATTATGCTCTAGAGGAAGCTCACACTACTTATGGTAGATTGGGTGTTAAGGTGTGGATTATGAAAGGCGAGGTTTACGGTAAGAGAGAACTTTCACCGTTAACAGGTTTATCTAAGAAACAAGGAGGTAAAGGTTCTGGGAACAAGAAGTCTCGTCGTAGAAAGTAATTTTTTAAAGTAAAGAAAAATGTTACAACCAAAAAGAACAAAATACCGTAAGCAGCAGAAAGGCCGCATGAAAGGTAATTCTCAAAGAGGACATCAGCTTTCAAATGGTATGTTTGGTATAAAGTCTTTAGATTCAAAATTCATTACTTCTCGTCAGATCGAAGCAGCGCGTATTGCAGCTACTCGTTACATGAAAAGAGAAGGTCAGTTGTGGATTAAAATCTTCCCGGACAAGCCAATTACTAAAAAGCCTCTCGAGGTGCGTATGGGTAAAGGTAAAGGTGCTCCAGAATATTGGGCAGCAGTTGTGAAACCAGGTCGAATTATGTTCGAAGTTGGAGGTGTTCCTATGGATGTTGCTAAAGAAGCATTACGTTTAGCAGCTCAAAAGCTTCCTGTAAGAACTAAATTCGTTGTAGCAAGAGATTACTCAGCTTAATTAATTGAAAGATGATTATGAAACAGTCGGAAATTAAAGAATTGTCTGTTGCTGAGCTACAAGAAAAGCTTGGTGAGTTTAAAAAACAGTATGCAGATTTAAAATTGGCTCACGCTGTTACTCCGCTTGAGAATCCACTTCAGTTAAGAGGTGCGAGAAGAACAGTAGCGAGGTTAGCGACAGAGCTTACTAAAAGAGAATTACAATAATTCGATTCTGCTTTAAGATGGAAAAAAGAAGTTTAAGAAAAGAAAGAGTAGGGGTTGTTACAAGTAACAAGATGGAGAAATCTATCGTTGTTTCTGAGGTAAAACGAGTTAAACACCCTATGTACGGTAAGTTCGTGTTGAAAACTAAGAAATATGTTGCGCACGACGAAAAGAACGATTGCAACATTGGTGATACAGTTAAAATAATGGAGACACGTCCATTGAGTAAAACCAAGTGTTGGAGATTAGTTGAAATCATTGAAAGAGCTAAATAAATTATGGTACAACAAGAATCTAGACTAAGAGTAGCTGATAATACCGGAGCTAAAGAAGTACTTACTATCAGAGTTTTAGGGGGTACTAAAAGAAGATATGCTTCTGTTGGCGACAAGATTGTTGTTAGCGTTAAAGAAGCGACTCCGAACGGAAGCGTTAAAAAAGGACAGGTATCTACTGCGGTAGTAGTTCGTACCAAAAAAGAGGTGAGAAGACCTGATGGTTCTTACATCCGTTTCGATGATAATGCTTGTGTATTACTTAACCCTGCTGGTGAAATGCGCGGAACACGTGTATTTGGTCCTGTAGCAAGAGAATTACGAGACAAGCAATTTATGAAAATTGTATCATTAGCACCTGAAGTGCTTTAATACATTAACGTAGAGATGACAAAGCTAAAAATAAAATCAGGAGATACTGTAAGAGTTGTTGCCGGAGACCACAAAGGTGAAGAGGGCAAGGTTGTTACTGTAGATCGTGAGAAGAACAGAGCGATTGTTGAGGGTGTTAATTTAGTGTCTAAACACACTAAGCCTAGTGCACAAAATCCTCAAGGAGGAATCGTTAAGAAAGAAGCTCCTGTTCATATTTCTAACCTTTCGTTGATTGATCCTAAATCTGGAGAAACAACAAGAGTAGGGTATGAAGAGAGAGACGGTAAGAAAGTGAGATTTTCTAAAAAATCTAATGAGGTTATCTAGTTATGGCTTACATTCCAAGATTAAAAACAGAATATAAAGAGCGCATTGTTGCAGCTCTTAGAGAAGAGTACGGTTACGAAAATGTAATGCAAGTTCCAAAACTTGAAAAGATTGTAGTAAGCCGAGGTGTTGGTGCAGCTGTTGCCGACAAGAAACAAATAGACTATGCAGTTGACGAGCTAGGTAAGATTACCGGTCAAAAAGCCGTTGCTACTATGTCTAAAAAGGACGTTGCTTCTTTTAAACTTCGTAAAGGTATGCCGATTGGGGCAAAAGTGACTTTGCGTGCTGAAAGAATGTGGGAATTCTTAGATCGTTTAATCACTACCGCGTTACCACGTGTAAGAGATTTTAACGGGATTAGCGCTACCGGTTTTGATGGTAGAGGTAATTATAACCTAGGTGTAAAGGAACAAATTATTTTTCCTGAAATTGATATTGACAAAGTGCATAAAATTTCAGGTATGGATATTACCTTTGTAACCACCGCTGAAACAGATAAGGAAGCGAAGTCATTATTAAGCGAATTAGGATTACCTTTTAAAAAGAACTAAGACATGGCTAAAGAATCAATGAAAGCCCGTGAGGTTAAGAGACAAAAGTTGGTAGATAAGTACGCTGCTAAACGTAAAGCTTTAAAAGAGGCTGGCGATTATGAAGCGCTACAAAAATTACCAAAAAATGCTTCTCCTGTACGTTTACACAATCGTTGTAAATTAACAGGAAGACCTAAGGGGTATATGCGTACTTTTGGAGTTTCCAGAGTTATGTTCAGAGAAATGGCTAACAAAGGATTGATTCCAGGAGTTAAAAAAGCAAGTTGGTAAAAAATTTTAATTGGTAGCAAGTTCGGTGTTAAGCCGAAAACTGTTACCGCAAATAGATACAGATGTATACAGATCCTATAGCAGATTATTTAACAAGAATCAGAAACGCTAACAGCGCAGGACACAGAGTGGTAGAAATACCAGCTTCAAATTTAAAGAAAGAGATAACAAAGATCCTTTTCGATCAGGGTTATATCCTAAGTTATAAGTTTGAAGATAACAATACCCAGGGTACTATTAAGATAGCTTTAAAGTACGACAAGGTATCAAAAGAGCCTGTAATTAAGAAGATCCGACGTGTGAGTAAACCAGGTTTACGTAAATATGTTGGTAATGCAGAACTTCCACGAGTTTTAAATGGTTTAGGGATTGCAATAGTTTCAACTTCTCATGGAGTGATGACTAGTAAGCAAGCTCAGCAAGAGAACGTAGGTGGAGAAGTTTTATGTTACGTTTACTAATTTATAAAGACAAGAAGAAATGTCAAGAATAGGTAAAAGTCCAATTAACATCCCTGACGGAGTGACTGTAGCTATCGATAACGGTGTAATCACTGTTAAAGGTAAGATGGGCGAATTAACTCAAGAGGTTAAAGACATTACAGTTAAGCAAGAAGAAGGACAATTAATACTTGAGAGACCTAACGATTCTAAAGATATCCGTGCTAAGCACGGTCTTTACAGAGCGTTGCTAAACAATATGATAGAAGGTGTTTCTCAAGGATTTACTAAAGAGTTGGAGTTAGTAGGTGTTGGTTACAGAGCCAGCAACCAGGGTCAGAAGTTAGATCTGGCTGTCGGTTTTTCTCATAACATTGTTTTGGAGTTAGCACCGGAAGTTAAGGTTGAAACAATATCTGAAAAAGGTAAAAACCCTATCGTAAAGCTTACTTCACACGATAAACAATTAGTTGGCCAGGTAGCTGCTAAAATTCGCTCGTTCCGTAAGCCAGAGCCTTACAAAGGTAAAGGTATTAAGTTTGTAGGTGAACAAATTAGAAGAAAAGCAGGTAAATCAGCTTAATAATTAGCGTTATGGCATTAACAAAGACTGAAAGAAGACAGAGAATTAAAAACAGAATTAGAAAAGTGGTTAGCGGATCAGAGGCTAGACCAAGATTATCTGTTTTTAGAAGTAATAAGGAGATCTATGTGCAGTTGATCGATGACACTAATGGTGTTACTTTAGCTGCTGCATCTTCAAGAGATAAAGAAATTAGTTCTGCTGAAGGGACTAAAAGCGAAATTGCTAAACTAGTAGGTAAGGCAATAGCTGAGAAAGCTCTAAAAGCTGGAGTTGATACCATTTCTTTTGATAGAGGAGGGTATTTATATCACGGAAGAGTAAAATCATTAGCTGAAGGAGCTAGAGAAGCAGGACTCAAATTCTAAGAAAACATGTATCAGAATTATAAAAACGTAGAAACAGTGAAGCCGGGCGGACTTGAATTAAAAGACCGTTTGGTAGGTGTGCAAAGAGTTACAAAAGTTACTAAAGGTGGTAGAGCTTTTGGTTTTTCTGCTATAGTTGTAGTAGGTGACGAAAACGGCGTTGTAGGACATGGTTTAGGTAAATCTAAAGAGGTTGCCGATGCTATTTCTAAAGCCGTTGAAGACGCAAAGAAAAACTTAGTTCGAATTCCATTGAATAGCGGTACATTACCTCACGAGCAAAAAGGAAAATACAGTGGTGCAAGAGTATATCTTCAGCCTGCTTCACACGGTACCGGAGTTATTGCTGGTGGTGCTGTGCGTGCAGTACTGGAAGCTGTTGGGGTTCACGATGTATTGTCTAAGTCTCAAGGTTCTTCAAATCCTCATAATGTTGTAAAAGCAACTTTTGATGCTTTATTACAACTTAGAGATGCGAAAACTGTAGCAGCTCAAAGAGGCATATCTCTGGAAAAAGTATTTAAAGGATAAATCAAGGATTACCATGGGAAAGATTAAAGTTACACAAGTAAAAAGCCAAATCAAACGTCCTCAGGATCAGAAGAGAACGTTGGAAGCTCTTGGGCTTAGAAAAATAGGCCAGGTAGTAGAGCATGATACTACGCCAAACATCCTTGGTATGATCAACAAAGTTAAACACTTGGTTTCTGTAGAAGAAGCTTAAAATAACAATAGTAGTTATGAGTTTAGGTAACTTAAAACCTGCTAAAGGTTCAGTACATAAAGACGGAAAAAGAGTTGGTAGAGGACAAGGTTCCGGTAAAGGAGGCACTGCTACTAGAGGTCATAAAGGAGCTAAATCTCGTTCTGGTTATTCTAAGAAAATTGGTTTTGAAGGTGGTCAAATGCCGCTTCAAAGACGTGTTCCTAAATTTGGATTTACAAATATCAACAGAAAGGAATATGTTGGAATCAATTTAAAAAGATTACAGGAGTTAGTTGATAAAGGAGTTGTTACTGATACAGTTGATATGAACGTTTTAGTAAGCAACGGATTAGCTAATAAAAGAGATCTAGTAAAAATATTAGGTGGCGGAGAACTTAATGCTAAATTATCAGTTACAGTTCACAAATTTACTGCTAGCGCCAAAGCGGCTATCGAAGCAGCAGGAGGAGAAGCAGTAAACCTATAACCAACCATTTACCATGAAGAATTTTTTTGATACTTTAAGCAACATTTGGAAGATAGACGAACTTAGAAACAGAATTATATTAACATTAGGATTATTGTTGGTATATCGTTTCGGAGCACACGTAATTTTACCAGGTGTTGATGGCGATCAATTGGCAGCTTTAGATAGTAAAACCAGTAGTGGTTTATTAGGTATATTAGATGCATTTACAGGAGGGGCTTTTGCCAAGGCTTCTGTTTTTGCATTGGGAATTATGCCTTATATCTCAGCTTCAATTGTGGTTCAGCTAATGGGAATAGCTATTCCTTACCTGCAGAAATTACAAAAGGAAGGAGAAAGCGGAAGAAGAACGATCAATCAGATTACACGTTGGTTAACCATCGGTATTTGTATTGTTCAGGCTCCAGCCTACCTTTATGGTTTAGGTGCTTTAGGTGTTCCTGATAGTGCTTTTATATTAGGTAAAGGTTTAGATTTCATAATTCCATCTGTAATTATATTGGTTACAGGTACCATATTTGCTATGTGGCTTGGAGAAAAGATTACTGACAAAGGTATTGGTAATGGTATTTCCTTACTGATCATGATCGGTATTATCGCTCGTTTGCCTCAGTCATTTGCCCAGGAATTTGCATCTAGAGTATCAGAAAATAATGGTGGTTTGATGCTGATTCTTATTGAAGTGATTATTTGGTTTGTGGTAATACTTGCTTGTATTATGCTTGTTATGGCTACGCGCCAGATACCAGTACAATACGCAAGAAGAACTGCAACCGGAGGATATGAGAAGAATGTAATGGGAGCAAGACAATTTATTCCATTGAAGTTAAATGCTTCTGGGGTAATGCCAATTATTTTTGCTCAGGCCATAATGTTCGTTCCAAGTGCTTTAGCAAGTTTGTCCGATTCTGAAACTGCACAATCAGTACAAGCAGCTTTCGGTGATATTTTCGGATTTTGGTATAACTTGGTATTTGCATTATTAATCATAGTGTTCACGTTCTTTTACACGGCTATCACGGTGCCGACAAATAAAATGGCGGATGATCTTAAAAGAAGTGGTGGTTTTATACCAGGGACGCGACCAGGTAAGGAAACCGGCGATCTTTTAGATAAAATAATGTCATTAATAACCTTTCCGGGTTCAGTATTTTTAGCGATTATAGCTGTTTTACCAGCTATCGTAGTTAAGATTGTTGGAATTCAGCAGGGTTGGGCATTGTTTTACGGAGGTACATCATTGTTGATTATGGTAGGAGTTGCTATCGATACTATGCAACAGGTAAATTCATACTTGTTGAACAGACACTATGATGGATTAATGAAAACCGGTAAAAATAGAAAAGTTGTAGCTTAATTATGGCAAAACAACCAGCAATAGAACAAGACGGAACTATAATCGAGGCATTGTCTAATGCAATGTTCAGAGTAGAACTTGAAAATGGTCATGTGGTAACAGCACATATCTCAGGTAAGATGCGTATGCATTATATCAAATTATTACCAGGAGATAAGGTGAAACTCGAAATGAGTCCATATGATCTTACTAAAGCAAGAATAACATACAGATATTAAAGATTAGTTAGATGAAAGTAAGAGCATCACTAAAGAAAAGAAGTCCCGAGTGCAAAATTGTGCGTCGTAAGGGGAGATTGTACGTAATTAATAAAAAGAATCCTAGATTTAAACAAAGACAAGGATAGTTATGGCAAGAATCGCAGGGGTAGATTTACCAAAAAATAAAAGAGGTGTAATTGGATTAACTTACATCTTCGGAGTTGGTAAAAGCAGAGCAAAAGAGATTTTAGCTCAGGCTCAAGTAAACGAAGACACTAAAGTATCAGAGTGGGCTGACGATGAAATCGCCAGAATACGTGAAGCTGTTGGTAGCTACAAGATTGAAGGAGAATTACGTTCTGAAGTTCAATTAAACATTAAACGTTTAATGGATATCGGATGCTATAGAGGTATCCGTCACAGAAATGGTTTACCTTTAAGAGGTCAAAAGACCAAGAACAACTCTAGAACGAGAAAAGGTAAGAGAAAAACTGTTGCTAACAAGAAAAAAGCAACTAAATAATTAGACATTAGTCATTAGTGTTTGGTAGTTAGATGAATCTGTTTGAAATAGAAATGTTTAGGATTCTAACAACTAAAAACTAACAACTAGAAACTAAAATAATATGGCAAAGTCAAATACAAAAGCTGCTAAAAAGCGCAATGTTGTAGTAGAAGCTGTTGGAGAAGCACATATCTCAGCAACTTTTAACAATATCATTATCTCTTTAACTAATAAAAAAGGAGATGTGATTTCATGGTCTTCAGCAGGTAAAATGGGATTCAGAGGTTCTAAAAAGAACACTCCTTATGCTGCTCAGGTAGCTGCAGAAGATGCTGCAAAAGTTGCTCAGGAAGCAGGTCTTAGAAAAGTTAAGGTTTACGTTAAAGGTCCTGGTTCAGGTAGAGAGTCTGCGATCAGAACTATCCACAATGCTGGAGTTGAAGTAACAGAAATTATTGATGTTACTCCACTACCGCATAACGGATGTCGTCCACCAAAAAGAAGAAGAGTTTAATTTATTTATTTTAAATTAGAGGATTTTAATATAGGATTATCGAAGGATTGCCTTAATTCATAATCAAAATTCTCATAAACCAATAAGAAATGGCAAGATACACAGGACCAAAAACTAAAATAGCTCGTAAATTCGGAGAAGCTATATTTGGTGATGATAAATCTTTTGAAAAAAGAAATTATCCTCCGGGGCAACACGGAAACTCTAGACGTAGAGGTAAAAAATCTGAATATGCTATTCAGTTAATGGAAAAGCAGAAGGCTAAGTATACCTATGGTATCTTAGAGCGTCAGTTTAGAAACATTTACAAAAAAGCAAACAGTAGTAAAGGTGTTACCGGTGAGGTATTACTACAGTTATGTGAATCTCGTTTAGACAATGTTGTATATAGAATGGGAATTGCCCCTTCTAGAAGAGCAGCACGTCAATTAGTTTCTCACCGTCACGTTACCGTGAATGGTGAAATCGTAAACATTTCATCTTACCAATTAAAGGCAGGTGATGTTGTTGGCGTTAGAGAAAAGTCTAAGTCTTTAGAGGCTATAGAGAATTCATTGGCTGCTAACTCAAGCGTATATGAGTGGATTACTTGGAATAATGAGAAGAAAGAAGGGACGTTTGTAGCGGTACCGGAGCGTATTCAAATTCCGGAAAACATCAAAGAACAATTAATCGTCGAGTTATACTCTAAATAATAATTAGACAGCAGTCGTACTATGGCAATACTAAATTTTCAAAAGCCCGACAAAGTAATAATGATCGATTCAACCGATTTCGAAGGGAAGTTCGAATTCAGACCTTTGGAACCTGGTTATGGATTGACAGTGGGCAACGCACTACGAAGAGTTCTATTGTCCTCACTAGAGGGTTTTGCAATTACATCAGTAAGAATGGACAATGTAGAACACGAGTTCTCAACCATAGATGGTGTAGTTGAAGACGTTACAGAGATCATCTTGAACCTAAAACAAGTTCGTTTTAAGCGTCAAATAGATGATATCGATAACGAAACAGTATCAATTTCTGTAACAGGCAAAGAACAAATTACTGCTGGAGATTTCCAAAAGTTTATTTCAGGTTTCCAGGTATTAAATCCAGATCTAGTAATCTGTAACCTTGATGCTAAAGTAAACATCAATATGGAGATTACTATTGAAAAGGGTAGAGGGTATGTGCCAGCGGAAGAGAACAAGAAGGCAAATGCGCCTCTTGGAACTATTTTTACTGATGCTATCTATACTCCGATCAAAAACGTTAAGTATAGTATTGAGAACTATCGTGTAGAACAAAAGACAGACTACGAAAAATTAGTTTTCGAAATTGTTTCTGACGGTTCTATACATCCAAAAGATGCCTTAACAGAAGCTGCTAAAATCTTAATTCACCACTTCATGTTATTCTCTGACGAGCGTATCACTTTAGAAGCGGATGAAATTGCACAAACTGAAACATATGATGAGGAATCTCTTCACATGCGTCAGTTGCTTAAGACGAAATTAGTAGATCTTGATCTTTCAGTACGTGCTTTAAACTGTTTAAAAGCTGCAGAAGTAGATACGTTGGGCGATTTGGTTGCGTTTAATAAGAACGACTTAATGAAATTCAGAAACTTTGGTAAAAAGTCTTTAACCGAATTAGAGGAACTTGTGAACAACAAGGGGCTTAGTTTCGGAATGGATTTAGCAAAGTATAAATTAGATAAAGACTAACACCTGCATAGTTTGCGCTCCGTATTAAGCGGATTGAAGCAAGATGAAGGTTAAACGAAAATGTCATGAGACACGGAAAGAAATTTAATCACTTAGGTAGAAAGACTGCTCACAGAAGAGCAATGCTTGCTAATATGGCTAGCTCACTAATAGAGCACAAGCGCATTAACACTACCTTGGCTAAAGCTAAAGCCTTAAAGGTTTTTGTTGAGCCGTTGGTTACTAAGGCAAAACCTAGTAACAACACTGAAACTGATAAGAGAAATCATAACATGCGAATTGCTTTTAGTTATCTAAGAGATAAGCAAGCGGTTAATGAGCTTTTTAAAGAAGTTGGTGTGAAGGTTGGTGATCGTCCAGGAGGATATACCAGAATTATTAAGTTAGGTAATCGTTTGGGAGATAACGCTGATATGGCCATGATCGAGTTTGTAGATTTCAATGATACTTACACAGCTGAAAAAGTTGCTAAGAAATCTACGAGACGTGGTAGAAGCAAGAAGGCTAAGTCTGAGGTTGAAGAAGCTCCGGCACAGGAGAATACTGAAACTAAAGAAACTTCACAAGAATAATGATTAATGTGAACAATCATATTAAAAGGGTAAACGTTTTCGTTTATCCTTTTTTTTTATATTATTTTTGCTAAACTTTTAAACACAATTTGTTAAATGAAGTACCAAGAAAAGAGAAAAGCATTAATTCTTTTAGAAGACGGTACCATTTTTTATGGTAAAGCTGTAGGTGATAAACAAAGCACTGCATTTGGAGAGGTATGTTTTAATACCGGAATGACAGGTTATCAGGAGATTTTTACTGATCCATCTTATTTTGGACAGCTCATGGTAACTACTAACGCGCATATCGGTAATTATGGCGTGTATGAAGAAGATATGGAGTCTGACTCCGTTAAGATAGCTGGATTGATTTGTAAAAATTTCAGTTATGTGCCATCTCGTGCTTTAGCGGATGATTCCCTGGAAAACTTTTTGAATAAGAATAACCTCTTTGCTATTTCTGATGTAGATACAAGAGCATTGGTTAGTTATATCAGGGATAACGGTGCGATGAATGCCGTAATTTCAACAGAGGTTGATGATATTGAAGGTTTAAAAGCGAAGCTTGCTAAAGTGCCTAGTATGAAAGGACTTGAGTTGGCATCAAGAGTGTCAACCAAAGAACCTTATTTTTATGGGGATGAGAACGCAACGTATAAGATAGCAGCAGTAGATTTTGGAATTAAAACAAACATACTTAGGAATCTTGCTAAAAGAGATTGCTATATAAAAGTTTATCCATACAATGCTACTCTGGAAGATTTGAAATCATGGAATCCTGATGGTTATTTCTTTTCAAATGGACCTGGAGATCCAGAACCTTTAGCATCGGCTATTCAATTGGCAAAGGATATCTTAGAGGAAAATGTACCTTTCTTTGGTATTTGTCTGGGACATCAGATATTATCTTTATCTCAGGGAATTTCTACCTTTAAAATGCATCATGGGCATAGAGGTATAAATCACCCTGTTATTAATCATGCCACCGGGAACGGTGAAATTACTTCACAGAACCATGGTTTTGCTATAAGCAGAGAAGATGCTGAGGCTAATCCTGATATTGAAATAACTCACACTCATTTGAATGATGATACTGTGATGGGTATTAAAATAAAAGGAAAGAATGCTTTTTCTGTACAATATCACCCGGAGGCTGGACCAGGACCTAATGATGCCACCTATTTATTCGACCAATTCATAGAAAATATAAAACACCAAAAATTAGAAACAGTATGAGTATAATTATAAACGTGCATGCACGTCAAATACTAGATTCAAGAGGAAATCCAACAGTTGAGGTAGATGTAGTAACTGAGAACGGAATATTAGGAAGAGCTGCTGTTCCTTCGGGAGCGTCTACAGGAGAACACGAAGCGGTGGAACTTAGAGATGGTGGTGATGCCTATATGGGTAAAGGTGTTTCACAAGCGGTTAAAAATGTAAATGAAGATATTGCAGAGGAACTAGTTGGTATGTCGGTTTTTGAACAAAACCTGATTGACCAAACTATGATAGCTTTAGATGGTACGCCGAATAAATCAAAACTTGGAGCAAATGCCATTTTAGGAGTTTCACTTGCCGTAGCTAAAGCTGCAGCGAACGAGTTAGGAATGCCTTTATATCGCTATGTTGGAGGTGTAAGTGCTAATACATTACCTGTGCCAATGATGAACATTATTAACGGTGGTTCACATTCAGATGCACCGATAGCTTTTCAGGAATTTATGGTAATGCCGGTTAAAGCAGAAAGCTTTACGCATGCAATGCAAATGGGTACTGAGATTTTTCACAACCTTAAAAAGGTGCTTCACGATAGAAATTTAAGTACAGCAGTAGGAGATGAAGGAGGTTTTGCTCCGACATTAGACGGTACTGAGGATGCCCTGGATACGATAACAAAGGCTGTTGAAAAGGCAGGTTATAAGATGGGTGACGAAGTAATGATTGCTCTTGATTGTGCTTCTGCGGAGTTTTATGTAGATGGTAAGTATGATTATACCAAGTTCGAGGGTGATAAGGGAGCTGTGAGAACATCTGAAGAACAAGCTCAGTATTTAGCTGATTTATGTGCTAAGTATCCTATTATCTCTATTGAAGATGGAATGGACGAAAATGACTGGGATGGATGGAAAGCCTTAACCGAAAAGATTGGAGATAAAGTTCAGTTGGTTGGAGATGATTTGTTTGTAACTAATGTGGAGCGTTTGTCTAAAGGTGTTGAAAACGGAATTGCAAACTCTATCCTTATCAAGGTAAACCAAATCGGTACCTTAACAGAAACTATTGCTGCTGTTAACATGGCTAAAAATGCTGGTTATACTTCAGTAATGTCTCACCGTTCAGGAGAAACAGAAGATAATACCATTGCAGATTTAGCAGTTGCCCTGAATACGGGTCAGATTAAAACCGGTTCAGCATCACGTAGTGATCGTATGGCAAAGTACAATCAATTATTGCGCATTGAGGAGGAACTAGGTTCTGTAGCTTATTATCCAAAAGATAAAGCTTTCAAAGTAAATTAATTGAATGTTTTAGATATTAAAAGAGCGGGTGTTGTAAAAGCATCCGCTTTTTTTATGGTGTTATAAGGAATAGTAATGAACTTAACCCAATATTAACACATAATTTTGTAAATTCGCAACACTTACAAAAAATTAAAATTCAACTTAACATATGTCAGACACAGCTACTTTAGAGTATGATGGAAAAAAATATGAATTCCCTGTAGTTAAAGGTACTGAAAACGAATTAGCAATTGACATTAAGTCGTTGCGTGCGCAATCAGGTATCATTACGATAGATCCTGGTTACAAGAACACTGGTTCTTGCGAAAGTGCGATTACCTATCTCGATGGTGAGGAAGGAATATTGCGCTATAGAGGTTACTCTATTGAAGATCTTGCTGAAAAGGCAGATTTCTTAGAGGTTTGTTATTTATTGATTTTTGGAGAACTTCCAAACAAAGAGCAATTACATAAGTTTCACGAAGATATCAAGGCACAGTCAATTGTTGCTGAGGATATGAAGAAGATTCTGGATGGTTTTCCTCAGTCTGCGCACCCGATGGGTGTGTTATCGTCATTAACAAGTGCATTGGTTGCTTTTAATGCGTCTTCTGTAAACGTGTCTTCTGAAGAGGAGATGTACAAAGCTATTGTGAAAATATTAGCCAAGTTTCCTGTATTGGTAGCTTGGGCTCACCGTAAAAAAGAAGGTTTACCATTAGAATATGGTGATGATTCACTTGGTTATGTTGAGAACATCGTGAAAATGATGTTTAAAAAGCCTAACAAGGAGTATAAAAAGAATCCAATTGTAATTAATGCCTTGGATAAGCTATTAATATTGCATGCCGATCATGAGCAAAACTGTTCAACTTCGACTGTACGAATTGTTGGATCTTCACATGCTGGATTATTCGCTTCACTATCTGCTGGTATTTCTGCACTTTGGGGACCTCTTCATGGTGGTGCCAATCAGGCGGTGATTGAAATGCTTGAAGGTATTAAAAATGATGGGGGAGATACTAAAAAGTATATGGCTAAGGCTAAAGATAAGAATGATCCGTTCAGATTAATGGGCTTTGGGCATAGAGTTTATAAGAATTTTGACCCTAGAGCAAGAATCATCAAAAAGGCTGCAGATGAAGTATTAGGAGATTTGGGAGTAGAAGATCCTGTTCTTGATATTGCAAAAGGTTTGGAAAAAGAAGCTTTAGAAGATCAATATTTTGTAGACAGAAAACTTTATCCGAATGTGGATTTTTATTCAGGAATTATCTATAGAGCCCTTGGAATACCTACGGAAATGTTTACAGTAATGTTTGCATTGGGTCGTTTACCTGGATGGATTGCTCAATGGAGAGAAATGAGATTGAGAAAGGAGCCTATTGGAAGACCACGTCAGGTGTATATAGGTGAAAATCTAAGACCTTTTTTAGACATAGATAAGCGTTAATTATCTAACGAAATATTCATAAAAAAAGCTTCATTTAACAATGGAGCTTTTTTTATATTTGCTCAAACACTAAAAACTATATGTTGAAACTTAATGTAAAAGACGAAACATCGAGGCTTCGTGCAGTTGTTTTGGGCACTGCTAAGAATAATGGTCCAATCCCTACCATTGAGGAAGCGTACGATCCGAAATCTGTTGAACATATTTTAGCAGGAACCTATCCTAAGGAAGAAGATATGATCAAAGAAATGGATGCGTTCGCTGCTGTGTTCGAAAAATATGACGTTAAAGTTTTTAGACCTGAAGTTATTGCGAATTGTAATCAGATTTTCTCCAGAGATATAGCTTTTGTCATCGATGACGTATTTATTAAATCAAATATATTGCCTGATCGCGAAAAAGAGCTCGAGGCTATTCAGTATGTGATAGATGAGATAGCACCGTCTAAAGTTGTAAAACCACCAAAGGAAGTTCATATTGAAGGAGGTGATGTGATGTTATGGGGCGATTACATTTTTGTTGGTACTTATAAAGGTGAAGATTATCCTGATCATATTACTGCAAGGACTAATATGAATGGAGTAGCCTTTTTAAAGGAGTTGTTTCCTCATAAAACTGTTAAGGAGTTTGATTTGGTCAAGTCCAAAACAGAGGCCAGAGATAATGCTTTGCATCTGGATTGTTGCTTTCAGCCTGTAGGCAATGATAAGGGGATAGTTTATAAAGGAGGATTCAGAAATATTGAAGATTATAATTACCTGGTTGACTTATTTGGGGAAAATAATTTGTTCCATATCACCCGGGATGAGATGTATTACATGAATAGCAATGTTTTTTCAATTGATAAAGATGTTGTGGTTTCAGAACGAAATTTTACACGATTGAATACGTGGCTTAAAGCTCAGGACTTTATTGTGGAGGCAATACCATATGCAGAAATTGCCAAGCAGGAGGGATTACTTCGATGTTCAACTTTACCATTAATCAGAGACTAATGAAAATGCAAATTACCAATACCATTCTAATGATTCGTCCGGTTAATTTCCGAATGAACGAACAAACAGCGGTTAATAATTATTTTCAAACAACGATAGATTTGCAAAATAATGCCATTAATCGCAAAGCCACGGAGGAGTTTGACGTTTTTGTAGAGAAACTCAGAGAGGTGGGTGTCAATGTTATTGTGATAGACGATACCACAGAGCCAAATACTCCGGATTCTATATTTCCAAATAACTGGATTTCTTTTCATCAGGAGGGAACAGTTGCAGTTTATCCAATGTTTGCTGAAAACAGAAGATTCGAACGAAGAGAAGATGTTTTAGAAAAAATTGAGGAGAAAGGTTTTGTTATAGATAATGTTGTGGATTATACGAGTGCTGAGGAGGAAGGAGTTTTTCTTGAGGGTACAGGTAGTTTAATTTTGGATAGGGTAAATAGGAAGGCATATTGTGCTTTATCACCACGTGCTGATGAAGAGTTGGTCATTGAATTCTGCGAGGACTTTGAATATACTCCGGTAATATTTACCGCAAATCAAACAGTGAATGGTAAACGGTTGCCAATCTATCATACGAATGTTATGATGGCTATCGGTGACACTTTTGCAGTTATTTGTCTTGATACAATTGACGATAAAAAAGAACGAAAAAATGTTGCAAAACATCTTTCGGAAGATGGGAAAGAAATTATTTCAATCACAGAAGCACAAATGCAGCAATTCGCTGGAAACATGTTACAGGTTAAAGGGAACGATGACAGATCTTATTTGGTGATGAGTGAGGCTGCCTATAAATCTTTAACCCCTAATCAGATTTCAAAAATAGAAGCTCATAGTAATATACTATATAGTTCTTTACATACGATAGAAACATGTGGAGGTGGAAGTGCCCGATGTATGATGGCAGAGGTGTTTTTACCAAAAAAAAATTAGTATATTGGCAGAACTAATTAATGTTATACAGATAATTAATGCTTTCCAAGAAAACTAAATACGGACTTAAGGCGCTTACTTATATGGCAAAAAAGGGTGATGGAAAAACACCTATTCTTATTGCTGAAATAGCGGAGCAGGAAAATATTTCTAAAAAGTTTCTTGAGATGATACTCCTACAACTGAAAAACACCGGATTTCTTGGTTCCAAGAAAGGAAAGGGTGGAGGTTATTATTTGCTAAAAGAGCCAAAGGATATTACAGTGGCCGCTTTGATGAGGGTATTAGAGGGACCAATTGCAATGTTGCCATGCGTAAGTTTAAATTTTTACGAGAAATGTGATGATTGTAAAACTGAAGAAGAATGTTCCTTAAACCGCGTTATGGTTGAGGTTAGGGACAATACATTGCGGGTGTTGGAAAATAAAACTTTAGCAGATTTAACAAATTAATAAAAAAAATTTATTCCTTTAGTCTACTAATTCGATAGAGTATTAGTATATTTGACCCCTGATTAGTTAGTTATATTATGATTACAGAGATAATTAGATCGTACAAAACGGGTGCCGGTAAGGCCCAGGAAGAATTACAGTCGCCTAAAATAGTTGTTAAGGGATCCAACCATAAGATATCTGTTTTGAAAACAATATCGTGGCGGATTATAGGAACTATCGATACCATGATTATCTCCTATATCTTAACTGGTAATTTCACTGTTGCTCTGGGAATCGGAGGGATTGAAGTTGTTTCGAAAATGATCTTGTATTATTTACATGAAAGAGCCTGGAACAAGATAACAAAAGAATAGATATATGGATATTCAAAAAATAAATTTAGAGTTAAGAGATAAATCGCCGTCAGAAATAGTTGCATGGGCCATCAATTTCGCTCTAAAGCCGGTGGTTACTACTAATTTTAGACCGTATGAGGCGGCAATATTACATGTTGTTTCGAGAGTTAAGCATGACATTGATGTTGTTTGGTGCGATACTGGTTATAATACGCCTCAGACTTACAAGCATGCAGAACGGATAATTCAGCAATTGAAATTGAATATTGATTTATATGTGCCCAAACAAACTGCGGCCTACAGAGATGCCATTTTTGGTGTCCCTGATGTTGATTCACCTTTGCATCAGGTTTTTACGGAGCAGGTGAAACTTGAGCCTTTTCAGAGAGCAATGAAACATCACAAACCCGATGTTTGGTTTACCAATTTACGTAAAGGACAAACGGCACTTAGAGACTCCTTGGATATTGTCTCTCAGGGATCAGATGGTATGTTGAAGGTAAGCCCTTTTTACCATTGGTCAGATGAACAATTAGATGTTTATATGGAGGAACATCAATTAGAGAATGAATTTAAATACTTTGACCCAACCAAAGTACATGCAAATAGAGAATGTGGGTTACATGTAACAACAACTAAAAATTAGATTGCTTATGTCGGTACAGAAACATTTACAGACGTTAGAGGAAGAAAGTATATATATAATCAGAGAAGTAGCCGCTCAGTTTCAAAAGCCGGTGTTATTGTTTTCTGGTGGAAAAGATTCCATAACGATGGCACATTTAGCCAAAAAGGCCTTTTATCCGGCTAAAATTCCGTTCCCTTTTTTACATATTGATACAGGTCATAATTTTCCTGAAACCATTGAGTTTCGCGATAAATTAATGGATGAGCTTGGTGTTGAGTTAATCGTTCGTTATGTCCAGGATTCAATTGATCAAAATAAAGTGAAGGAGGAAACAGGTAAATATGCCAGCCGTAATTCTTTACAGACTGTGACATTGCTGGATGCCATAGAAGAGCTGGGATATGATGCATGTTTGGGTGGAGCACGAAGGGATGAAGAAAAGAGCAGAGCGAAGGAAAGAATCTTTTCGGTACGCGACGACTTCGGACAGTGGGATGCAAAAATGCAACGTCCGGAATTATTTCAAATTTTGAATGGTAAAATAAACTTTGGAGAAAATGTAAGAGCATTTCCGATTAGTAACTGGACCGAAGAAGATGTTTGGAATTATATTGAACGTGAAAATTTAGAATTGCCGGGCATATATTTTGCTCACGAGCGAAAAATGGTTAAGCGGGATGGATCTTATCTGGCGCATTCATCGTATTTAAACCTGGTTGAGTCTGATGAAATTGTTGATAAAATAGTCAGATTCAGAACAGTAGGAGATATGACTTGTACAGCAGCAGTTCCATCAACAGCAGATACTATTGAATCGGTAATTAAAGAAAATAAAGCCTCTAAGAGTAGTGAAAGAGGTGCGAGAATAGACGATAAGAGAAGCGAATCAGCTTTAGAATTAAGAAAGAAAGGAGGGTATTTTTAATGGATTTACTAAGAATAAGTACGGCAGGTAGTGTAGATGATGGTAAGAGTACCCTTATTGGGCGTTTACTTTATGACAACAATGCACTTACAAAAGAGCAGGAAGAATTAATTGAAAAGAAAACCGCTGAGAAGGGTTTGCAAGATCTTGATTTTTCGTCTATAACGGATGGTTTGATAGCAGAGCGCGAACAGGGTATTACCATTGATGTTGCTCATATTTATTTCTCTACTCAAGATAGGAAGTTTATCATTGCTGATAGTCCCGGTCATGTTGAGTATACCAGAAATATGGTTACCGGTGCTTCTAATGCTGAAGCCTCTATTATTTTGATTGATGCCAGAAAGGGATTGTTGGAACAGAGCTACAGACACTATTTTATAAGTCAGCTATTGAGATTGCATACTGTTGTTTTCTGTGTGAATAAAATGGATTTAGTTAACTATGATGAAGATGTATTCTTGAAGATTGCAGCTGAGGTAAAGCAAATGACTGCACAGTTTGAGCATAGCACTCCTGAAATTCAGATTATCCCTATTAGTTCGTTAAAAGGTGATAATGTCGTTTTCCCTTCTGGAGAAACATCTTGGTACCAGGGACCAACATTGAATGAAGTACTTCATGAAATTTCTTCGAAAAAAGAGGATGAAAAACCATTTAGGTTTGAGGTTCAGAATGTTTTGCATGTTCAAAATGAAGAATTTGTAGATTTTCGAGGTTATGCGGGTAAAGTTGCAAGTGGTTCCATTAAGAAAGGAGATGAAGTTGTCGTTTTGCCTTCCGGAAATAAATCTACTGTAAAGGAGATTCGGAAATATGATCGAACATTTGATGAAGCCCATGCAGGGGAGTCAATTGTTTTAAGTCTGAATGATGATATTGATGCCAGTAGAGGTACCGTGTTTTCCCTTCCTGATGAAGTACCATCGAGCGATAAGACTTTAGACGCCACCCTTGTTTGGCTCAATGAGCAAAAAGGAGTTTTTGGTGGAAGATATCAGCTGCAGGCAAGTAGTAGAACCGTGCAGGCCAAGTTGCAACAGATTCATTATGTTGTACCTCCGGAGAAGCCATCGCTTAAAGTTGATGCCTCTGAATTGAAGTTAAATGATATTTCAAGAGTGTCATTTAAACTTGCCCAACCTTTATTTGTAGATGCTTATGCAAATAATAAGGCAAATGGAGCATTTATTGTCATAGATACACAAACCAATAACACTGTTGCTGTTGGATTTGTTGAATAAATAGAGTAATTATTTATAATTATTTTTTAAAGGGATGTATTGAGGGATGCATCCTTTTTTTATGGAATAAGTTTTAGAATATCAGTTATGGAGGAGGAGATATATTCAATACCAATAGCAATTACAATAAACCCAATAATTCGAGAAACTGCATTGATTCCGGATGCTCCCAACCATTTTACGATAAGATGAGCACCCCTGAGTATTAAAAATACGCAAGCACAAACACTCAGAATCGCCAGTAAAGTGGTGAAAATTTGAATCGTTTGGTTGTACTCCTGATAATAGCTGATCAAGAGTGATATGGAACCGGGTCCTGCTAACATTGGAATTGCCAATGGGGTTAAAGAAATGTCATCTCGATGAAAGGCATCGTCTTTTACCCTACCATCGATACCTTTGTGTTTTGTAAACTTTCCTGTAAGTAGTGCAAAACCTGAGGAGGTAATGATGAGGCCACCTGCTATTCGTAAGGAGTTAAGACTGATGCCGAAAAAGGACAGCAAATATTTTCCAGTAAAAAAAGATATTATGAGAATGATTAAAGTGTTAATCGCTGTCCAGAGTGCCGTTCTTGAAAGTGCTGATCTGGATTCATCCTGTGTCAATCCAACAAAAATAGGAACGGTGCCGAGTGGATTTATGACTGAAAATAAGGCCGCAAAAATGTATAGAAATAACTCCATGTTTTTTGCGCAAAATTGAAGTGATTTTCAGTTTAAAAGATTAAAATAGTGTTATTAAAAAGTTGTTATTTAAACGAAGTGTTTCTCTTTAATAATTAATTATAATCATCTAAAAAGTGACTCGATAGATCAGATTTTTTATCTAGAATTTTTCTCATGAACTCATGCGTTTCTTTCGTTTTAGCAGCTACTTTTATATGGTAATGATCGCGATGTATAGAATATTCCTGAGCTCTGCCTTTATACAAGGATAATTTGTAATAGGGGATGATTAAAGCATAAGTTTCGAGTAAAGATCTAAATCGAATGATGATTCCTTTTGGTCTGATTTCAATATTACATGTGTTTATATTGTTGTCAAGTGTAAGTAGGTTTCTAATTTGTAAGCTGGAGGAAGTAATAAATAGTTTAGGCGATCCGGTACCATTCATTTTTAATCGCTCCCATAAATTAAATGGTTTCCCAACTTCATTATTTATGCGTTCAAATAAGGATTTATCGTTATAAGAGATGTTAACAAGCACAATAGTTTTTATTTTAAATTTATGCTTTTTAGTTCAATTTATAGTTAATCAAATATTAATAAGAAATCGGAATTAGGTTTTAAACGCTAACGATATTTAAAATCATCAATTAAATGTATCTTTGCACCTCTAAATTCCGAAGTAATGAATATCCAGAACATTTTATCATCAAAGGTAAAAGAAGCAGTAAAAAATATTTTTGAGATCGATATAGATGTGGTAGAGTTTCAGCCTACACGTAAAGATTTTGAAGGTGATATTACTTTAGTTGTTTTTCCGTTGTTAAAACATATTAAAGGAAATCCTGTTCAAATCGGTCAAAAGCTGGGAGCCTATTTAGAAGAGCATGTTTCTGAGGTTAGTCGTTTTAATGTTGTAAGCGGATTCTTGAATTTAGTAATCGATGATTCTTTTTATATCGATTTATTTTACGAAATCAATAACCAAACTGATTTTGGATATGTTACAAATACGGCGAATGAAGCCATCATGGTTGAGTATTCTTCTCCAAATACAAATAAACCACTTCACCTTGGGCACATACGTAATAACTTGTTAGGGTATTCTGTAGCGGAAATATTAAAAGCATCGGGTAAAAAGGTTTATAAAACTCAGATTATCAATGACCGGGGTATTCATATTTGTAAGAGTATGTTGGCCTATCTTAAGTTCGGTAATGGAGAAGTACCTTCGGCTGAGTTGAAAGGGGATAAATTGGCAGGAAACTATTATGTGGCCTTTGACAAAGCATACAAGGCAGAAATCGAAGAAATGGTCGCCAATGGTTTAGATAGAAAAGTGGCAGAAAAAGAGGCTCCATTATTACTTGAAGCTCAGGAAATGTTGCGTAAATGGGAGGCCGGTGATGATGAAGTGGTTTCTTTGTGGAAAAAAATGAACGCTTGGGTATATGAAGGTTTTAATGAAACCTACAAGAACTTAGGAGTTGATTTTGATACCTTATATTACGAAAGCGACACCTATCTTTTAGGGAAGGATGTCATTGCTTCTGGATTGGAAAAGGGTGTTTTTTATAAAAAGGAGGATGGTTCCGTTTGGTGTGACCTTTCAGAGGATGGACTTGATGAAAAGTTGGTGTTAAGGGCAGACGGTACGGCTGTATACATGACTCAGGATATAGGTACCGCAATTCAACGTGTAAAAGATTATCCTGATATCTCGGGAATGGTTTATACCGTGGGGAATGAACAGGATTATCATTTTAAAGTGTTGTTCTTAATTCTCCAGAAATTGGGATATTCATGGGCAGCACATTTATACCATCTTAGTTATGGAATGGTCGACCTTCCAAGTGGAAAAATGAAGAGTAGAGAAGGTACTGTTGTTGATGCAGATGACTTGATGTTAGAGATGGCTAATACAGCAGAAGAGATTTCTGAGGAACTTGGAAAACTGGAGGGGCTCACGGAAAATGCAAAGAAGGAATTATATAAAACAATTGGGATGGGTGCGCTTAAGTACTATATTCTTAAAGTTGATCCTAAAAAGCGCATTTTGTTTGACCCTAAAGAGTCGATCGATTTTCAGGGGAATACAGGGCCTTTTATTCAGTATACCTATGCGAGGATTCAATCGATTTTAAGAAAAGCTGATTTTGATTTTTCACAGCAAGCTACCGTTACTACCTTACATGAAAAGGAGAAGGAATTATTAAAGCAAATTCAGTTATTTCCGGAAACTATTCAAAATGCTGCCGACAACTTTAGTCCTGCGGTAATTGCTAACTATACTTATGACTTGGTTAAAGAGTTCAATTCATTCTATCAGAATGTTTCTATACTAGGTTCGGACAAGGAAAGTGATAAGATCTTCAGAGTTCAATTATCTAAAAAAGTTGGTGAGGTAATAGCTTCATCTTTTAGATTGTTAGGAATTAACGTCCCTGAACGTATGTAAAAAAAATGCCGTTGCAACCTTGTTGCAACGGCTGATTTCAAACTAACCACTTAAACAAATACAAGTATTAATTCAGGTATATCTTATAATCAATGTCCATTAGTTTTAAAAATGGATGATTATCTTCAGATACTAAATGTTTTAATTCTTTTACTTCTACCTTGTCCAATAATATCAATAAATTTGATTGGATGGTTGGAATGGGAATCCGCTTCGTAAATATTGAATTCTTATATTCCCTTTCCCAAAATTCAGTATCTGTATTCTTTACATATGCACTAAAGCTTTTAAATTCAGCCTTGGTGAAATTAAAATTTAGATTATTGAATAATAAATGATAAATATTATTATACGTGCAGTATAGCAATATTCCATTTTTAGTCTGGTTTACTATTTTAAGAGTTTTACACACTTAATTCTGAATTTTCAATTCAAAAGTAATAAATTTATTTAGACTGGTTAAAAATAAAGAACTAAAAATAGCAAGGTTTAAATAGATTCTTTCCTAGAAATAAATTCTGAAACTAAAATTAGGAGTAGTTCCCAGAGAGACGTAATCGACTTGTTGAATTTTATTGCTTTTTTCGTCTTCAAGACGATAATAGCGGTCTAAAGTGTTTTTTTCATTTAGAATGTTTAATAACGAAACTCCAATAGACCCATTTATACTTTCGGAAAAATCAAATTTGTATGTTGCTGAAAAATCAGTTCTTAAATAGTTTGGTAGATTACTGCTATTTGGTTCTTCGTAATTGATGTAATTTCCCGTGTTGCTAACGGTAACTGAATTGTTCTCCCTGGGTTTTGTGTAGGGTTTGCCTGTGCGCCAATTTGCTCCTAAAGCGAATTTTATACTGTTTAATGTATAGGTGCCTGCAAATGACATTGAGTGTTTTATGTCAAGGTTATTTGGGAACGTAGCAGGGGTAAGGGACTTGAAGGTGTAATTGTTATTATTGTAGGTGTAGCTTAGCCAGGTGCTAAAAGTTTTAGTCTTTTTATTGATCAGGAACTCAATACCATTAACTTTATAACTTCCACTTGTGCGCTGAAATTGATTTTGATTTTGGAACCCCTGGTTCGACGTGGTAATACCATCTACTTTTTTATAAAAACCTTCAATGGCCATGTATAAATTGTCGTGGTTGTAGTTAAAACCAATGGAGGCCTGTTTACTCTGAGTAACGGGCAAGTCTTTATTGTTGGCAAGTATCCACCTGCGTTTTTCAATTCCCAGAAAATCCCTTTGAAAGTCTATGATCTGGTTCGTTACCTGATTCTTCATTTCGCCGAGAATTTCAACCGAAAATTTAGTATTGAGTCGCTGGTTAAAACTTACTCTGGGTTCTAAAATAAATTTTCCAAAACGTTCAATGTAATTTAATCTTCCTCCTAATTTTAAATATGTATTCTTGTTTGCGGACAGGAAGTTCATTTCGGAAAAGAGCGCATGATTTCGAACTACACCTTTAATTTTACTGTAAAAGTAAGGATTGTTAACGTCTTGAATGTTTGTGATCCCAACCTCATAGAATTGATACCCGTTTAATAGAGAAATAGAGTGACTTGCTTTATATTTTGTCGTTAATTTTCCACCAAGTTCCAGGACCTCGTTGTTTTGAATCAGTCTCTGATCAGTCTCCAGAGCTAAATTAGTTGCATCGAGGTTATAATTGGTATAATAACCACTTATAGTTGTAGAGAATCGCGTATTCCAATAACTTTTCAGGCTACCTCCAAAAGCAAAATTAGTTTGATCCAAAGAACTTTGTTTGGTTTCAGAAGTGTCTTTTTGTGTAAGGGTTTCTTCATAATCAAGGTGATTGTTCATGGCAATAATATTAGCCCTGAACTGATGTTTTTCATTAGGATCATAAAGTATTTTTAAACTTGTATCATAAAAGAAGAAGTCTTCGCTTTGTGTACTGTTTTTAGCAACTTCTTCATTTTCGAAGTTGGTTATTTTAGTGTCTTGGAAAGCCCTGTCGAAAAAGCTGTTGTAGGTAGGTGTTTTAAGCCAGTCGGTGATTGATCTCCTTGCCGAAACCTGAATTCCCAACTTTTCGTTTAGAGGGATGTGTGCATATCCATCGGTACTTATCAGGTTGAACCCGATGCCCCCAAATGCTTCGCCTTTCAATTGATTGAATGTTTCAATATCTATCGTGCCGCTAACACCATCAGTATAGGAGGCTGAGGTGCCATTTTTAATGATAGATACTTTTTCTGTTAAATGTGGGTTGAAAGCAGATATTAAGCCGAAAAAATGGCCGGATTGATACATCTTGATCCCATCCCACAGCAAAAGATTCTGATCGTTAGTACCTCCTCTAATGTTTATGTTTGATACCGTTTCACTGATACTTTCAACTCCCGGTAAGGCTTGTGCTGTTTGTAATACATCTGGCTCCGTTAGGCCAGGTAATATCCCGAAATCTTCGGTGATTATCTCAATACTCCCACTTCTTTGTTTGGAAAGTCCGTTGGTTAAATACTGATAAACCACTACTTCACTAAGTAATTCTGTTCGGTGATCCATATAGATATGTTCACATGAATCTGGTTTTAGGATTATTTTCTTTACTTCTATGAAGTAATTGTTGTAACCCAGAGACTGAATTTTAACGATACTGTTTCTTGCTATTTTATTCAATCTGAAATAACCTGATTCATTAGAGATCGTCCCTTTTCCGTTAATGGTGACGGAGGCTCCTTCAATTGGTGAATTTGAAAAAGTTTCATATATATAACCACATATGTCTACAGTGGCACTTTTGGTAATTATATAATTGTTGGAATCTATTTGTTTGATCTCTAAATCTGTATTCCTGATTATATAGTTAAGGGATGCTTCTAGTGATGGTTGAGGCTTATATGCAAGAGTGATATTTGCGATAGTTTCATCCGCATAGGAAAAAGACACCTGGTGTGTAGTTTCAATCTCCTTCAAAGTTTTTATTAATGCAACCTGAGCGACTTCTATATCTTGTCCCAATGAAAAAGAAGTAAAAATAAAGGCGGTAAAGTATATGAGTTTCAGGGCAGCCTTCTTAAATTTAGTCTGCATAAATCACAACCGTTTTGTCATCTTTCAGTTTATACTGTAATTGTAACGGGAGGGTTATGGTTTTTAGTGCCTTGTTAATATCATTATGGTTAAACTCTCCGGTAAAATGATAATTAAGGTCAACATTGTTTGCACTTATGGTCACATCAAATATGCGTTCAAACTCTTTCAGAACCATTTGATATGGAATGCTGCTGAACTTGCTTCTGTTTTGTAGCCAATCTGGTTGGTTTGATAATAAATGATCTTCGTTTTCTGTAACTATCCCGTTAATGACCAGGAATGATTTCCCTTTAGTGATTAGTTTGGTGAGGTCGTTGTATTGGACTCTTACGATCCCTTCAAAGCATTTTATTTCATAGAAATTCTCACGATTCTTAACGTTAAATTGCGTTCCAACGACCGAAACAATTCCATCCTTGGTTATGACATCAAACTTTTTCCCATGGGCCACTTCAAAAAAAGCTTCACCATCTAATTTCAATGCTCTTCTCTTGTTCCATTGTTTTTTACTGTATTCAGCTTTTGAGCTTGCATTTAATTTTACAATGGAATGGTCTGGAAGATTAAAAGTTTCCTTCTTACCCTTCTCTGCAATAACAACAGTATTTGATTCATTGAAGAATAAAACCGTGGTTAGAATTACCGCAATGGTAGCGGCTATACCTGCTATGGCCTTCCAGGGTTTAAGTTTTCTTATTTTAGGTTGCTTGATAGTAAGACCAGTCTTCCTTTTTAAGCTTTCTAATTGCACATCTTCATTATATAAGGGAGGTTGAAAAAGTGCAGTTTTTGCTATAATTTTTTCATATACCGATAGATCTTCAAGCTGTTTTAATGCTTGAAGTTCATCGGGAGTAATCTCTCCGCTTAACCATTTGGCAAGTAGGTGCTCTTTATTCATTTTGTAAATTCCTCTAAGTCTTTCAGTCTAACTTCTTATTCTATAACAGGTTAAAATTATAATACCCTACTGTAGAAGTCATATATTTTCAATTTCTTTTCTTAAACAAATCAATGCTCCGCTAATTCGCTTTTCAACAGCTTTTACCGAAATATTTAGCATTTCTGCAATCTCTTTGTATTTTTTCCCGTCGATGCGATTTAACAGGAAGGCGGTTCGTTGTGCTTCCGTAAGATTGGCAATGGCGGTTTGTAGTTTCATCATATACTCTTGTTCTTCGAGTATGAATTGTGGTGTTTCATTTGAGGCTTTATTTTTAGGTTGTTTTTCTGCATATTTTAATACAACCTTTTGGTGAGCGACGGTGTTTAAAAATGCATTATTAGCTACGGTATATAAAAATGACTTTGCCTTTTCGAAAGGTACATTTTTACAGTTAGTCCAGAGCTTTATAAAGGCCTCTTGGGTAATATCATTGGCTTCGTTTTCATTCCCGCATTTGTAAAAAATAAAGTTCCGAATGCTTTTACTATAGGTTCTGAATAGCCTGTTAAAATTGTGTTCTTCGCAAACTGAATTGTTTATTTGGGGCATTGAATTACTTTTGGAGGCTAAATTTATTGATTTTTTTTGAACCCTGCGGAAGGTAGGGTTTATTGTTTGTAATATGTTATTATAATAAACAGGAGTTTATGAAAGTTATAAGAAAGATGAGGCGTAATACGATCATAAGTACAGTTTTTACATGCTTAACTTTAGGAACCTTGGTTTCATGCCAGGAAGAAGTGGAAGATATCCGTGAAGGGGAAGAGGAAGCTGTTATCACATCAAATTCTTCTTTAGTGCGGTTAATTCAGCGATCTACAGAAAGTAATGGTTATAAGGATGATTTTTTGGATCACTTTAGTTGTGGTTTCGTTTTGCCACCGTTTTCTGTAACCATTAATGGTACATTGATTGATATTCAGGATGAGGACGATTATCAAATTGCTTTTGATATTATAAATGAGTTGGGTAACGAGTATGAAGTTGCTTTTAAATTTCCCCTTAAAATCAGAATGAATAATTATGCGGAGATTCAGGTTAATAATCAGTCTCAGTTTGAAGGTTTGATTTCTGAATGTGAGAACAGTAATGAAGGAGACCAGGGAATACGATGCTTAGACTTTCAATATCCTGTTACATTTTACACTTTTAATAACAATAGTGAACAAATAGGTAGCATTAGTGTAGGTATGGATGAAGAGATGTATCTTTTTCTGGCGGATTTAAATGCAAACTTTAGTGCGAGTTTTCAGTACCCGATAACTGTAACATTGTCGGAAGGAGATGCCATTCGGGTACACAACAATTCAGAGCTGGAAACTGTTTTAATAGAAGCGAGAGGTAATTGCTCAGAAAATTAACTGGAATTAATTTACCACATATTTAAAGTTATTTCCTATGAATGTCGATTAGGAAGATTTGCTTTCATTTTAATTTGTAAATTTATCGAAATTTAATTCGAGAAGGTTATCATGAAAAAAGCCCTGTACCTGCTATTGTCGTTGTATATTTTTATTGGATGTTCTAATGATTCATCAACGAATGATGAAGATATTAAAAGAGCTAACCGACAAACAACAGGGGCTTCAGCAAATGACTTTTTATCAGATGATAATTTTAATAGCCTCACCATAGAGTTGATTTATGTAACCGGTTACAGACCAAATCAGTCTTCAATAGATAATTTAGAAAGTTTCATTCAAGAGCGAACTTATAAACCTGGGGGGATTAATTTTGTAGAAAGAGCGATTGCTTCACCGGCAAATTCACCATATACCATTCAGGAAATTGCCGATCTCGAAAATGATTACCGAGAAGAATATAACATGGGGGATAATCTTACCTTAAGCATTATGTTTATTGATGGAAAGTCTGATCAGGATGAGGGGAATTCTGTTGTTTTAGGGACGGCCTACAGAAATACTTCTATGGTTATTTATCAAAACACCCTGGAGCAAAATAGTAATGGAGTAGGTGAACCTGACAGGGTAATGCTTGAATCTACAGTCTTAAGACATGAATTGTCACATTTATTCGGATTGGTCGATTTAGGAACCCCGATGCTTCAGGACCATAAAGATGAGGCAAATGGGCATCATTGTGATGTTCAGGATTGCCTGATGAATTATCAGGTCGAGGCCGGAAGTGTTTTTGATATGGCTTCGGGAGGTACCATTCCTTCATTGGATCCACTATGTTTGGCTGATTTAAAAGCCAATGGAGGTAAATAGTTATTCAATCTTAAATAAAACTTAGCGTTTAATTTTATTAATCTTCATTACAAATCCTTAAATTTGCGATTCTTAAAGCAAGAAGGATTACTATGTTTGATAATTTAAGTGAAAAACTCGATGGCGCCCTCCATAAATTAAAGGGACATGGTCAGATTACGGAGATCAATATAGCAGAAACGCTAAAAGAAGTGCGACGTGCACTTTTGGATGCCGATGTTAATTATAAGATAGCCAAAGAGTTTACCAACAATGTAAAGGAAAAGGCATTAGGTCAGGACGTATTAAATTCGTTAAAGCCTGGTCAGTTGATGGTGAAGTTGGTAAAAGACGAACTGACCCAGCTTATGGGAGGTGATGCTGTAGGTATTAATTTATCGGGAACACCATCTGTAATCTTGATGTCTGGTTTACAAGGGTCGGGTAAAACGACTTTTTCTGGTAAACTGGCAAACTTCCTAAAAAATAAGAAAACAAAGAACCCTTTATTAGTAGCTTGTGATGTATATCGTCCTGCGGCGATCGATCAGTTACATGTCTTGGGAGAACAACTCAATATTGATGTTTACTCAGATAAGGGGAATTCTGACGCGGTAGCCATAGCGAAGGCCGGTGTGGCTCATGCAAAGGCAAATGGTCATAATGTAGTGATTGTCGATACTGCAGGTCGATTGGGTATCGATGAGCAAATGATGAATGAAATAGGAAACATTCATGCTGCAATCGCACCAAGTGAGACCTTGTTTGTTGTGGATTCAATGACAGGTCAGGATGCTGTGAATACGGCTAAGGCTTTTAATGATGTTCTTGACTTCGATGGGGTTATTTTGACAAAGCTCGATGGTGATACCCGTGGTGGTGCTGCTTTGTCAATTAAATCGGTCGTAGATAAGCCTATTAAGTTTATTGGTACCGGAGAAAAAATGGAGGCTATCGATGTGTTCTATCCGGAGCGTATGGCTGATAGAATCCTTGGAATGGGTGATGTGGTATCCTTGGTTGAACGAGCACAAGAACAATTCGATGAAGAGGAAGCGCGTAAGCTTCAAAAGAAAATAGCCAAGAATAAGTTTGGTTTTGATGATTTCTTGAATCAAATTCAACAGATCAAAAAAATGGGTAACATGAAGGACCTCCTTGGAATGATACCCGGTGCTTCAAAAGCCTTAAAAGGAATAGACATAGATGATGATGCTTTTAAAGGCATCGAAGCTATAATACACTCAATGACTCCTGAAGAACGTTCGAATCCGTCTGTGCTTAATGCTAGCCGTAAAAAGCGAATAGCTAAAGGAAGCGGAACTACCATTCAGCAGGTAAATCAATTACTGAAGCAATTCGATCAGATGGGAAAAATGATGAAAATGATGCAAGGTGGCGGCGGTAAGAAGATGATGCAAATGATGGGTGGAATGAAAGGAATGAGATAAAAAAAATCAACAGGCTCCCGCATACTTATGCGGGATTCTTTTTTATAGTAATTATAGTAACCAAAACCGATTAACAACACAAAAGATGGAGTTGCTCGACGGAAAAAAGATTTCTAATCAGATTAAAGATGAAATTGCAGCTGAAGTTTCTAAAATGAAAGAAAAAGGGGAGAAGGTTCCTCATTTAGCAGCAGTAATAGTGGGTAGCGATGGCGCTAGCCTAACATATGTTGGTAGTAAAGTGAAAGCATGCGAACGTGTAGGTTTCGAATCTACATTGATTAAAATGCCGAGCACTACCAGTGAAATTGAATTGTTAAAGAAAATAGATGAACTGAACAAAAACGATGATATTGATGGTTTTATAGTTCAGTTACCTTTACCTCCACAAATTGATGAACAAGAGGTTTTGATGGCTATTGACCCTGATAAAGATGTGGATGGGTTTCATCCTATGAACTTTGGGAAGATGGCTTTGGATATGAGTACTTTTATTCCGGCAACACCCTTTGGGATTCTTGAATTATTAGAGCGCTATAATGTTGAAACTAAAGGAAAGCATACGGTAGTAATAGGTCGTTCTCATATTGTAGGTAGGCCAATGAGTATTTTAATGGGGAGAAAAGGATTTCCTGGTAATTCGACTGTAACATTAACACACAGTCATACTAAAAACATTACTCAGATAACCTCTCAAGCCGATATTATTATAACAGCACTTGGAAGACCACACTTTTTAAAAGCAGAAATGATCAAGGATGATGCCGTAATTATTGATGTCGGGATTACAAGAGTTGCGGATGAAAGTACGCCTAAAGGTTACAGAATTGCCGGAGATGTGGATTTTGAGAATGTAAGTAAAAAGGCAAGTTATATTACTCCGGTTCCAGGAGGAGTAGGACCAATGACTATTGCCATGTTGCTGAAAAATACATTATTGGCAAGGGAGCGCCGAAGAACCAAGGAAGGTAAATAGTTAAGAAATTATCTTAATAAAAAAAGGGAAGCAAATGGCTTCCCTTTTTTGTTTTTGGTTAGGATGTGATACGTGATTACATATCGAATTTATATGAAACACCTGCTAACACCTGAAAACCTTGTACCATGTAGTTAGACCAACGGGTGTATTCATTATTTGCAATATTATTTGCTTTTAGGTATACAGAAAACTGATCATTGATGCGATATCCTGCCTTTGCATTAATGTCAAAGAAGCTGTCAAGATCCACTACCTGCATATTAAATGTCTCTCCGGGGTTTGTGCCTGTATCTTGTCTGAAAAGCCCTGAACGTTCACCAGTATAGAAGATGTTAGCTCCCAGAAACCACTTATTGTTTATCTGGTAATCCATAAATAAAGAACCTTTAATACTCGGAAGGTTCCAGGCCTCTTCTTCATCATCTGTATTGTAGTCCAATATTTCAGCATTTATTCCTAATTGAAAATCTCTGTTTACATCAACGCTGATTTCTCCAAAAACTGAAATGGTAGTTATGTCATCATATATGAGTCCGAAAGAATTGGCATAAGCATATCCTTCAGTATTATAATTTATGGTACCCGTTTCCGGATTCATGGCAAAGAGCGGTTTGTTTGATTCGTTGATATATGATCCTCTGAGGTTGTAACTTAAGTTCGGTAAAAACTTCCCCTTTACTCCCACATACCCATCATATGTTTTGTCTGTTGGTAGAATATTTAATGTTGGGGAAATGTATGGGTTTTCCTCTTGAAAACCATGATAAGAATTTTGCTTCAAATCGCCTTCAAGGCCACCGTATACCGTTACATATTCTTGGACTAACCTATATGAAGCAGTAATATTTGGATAGAAGTAAATATCGCTGTCGCTATTTTCTATATCAAATTTATAGGCAACCGTAGCTCCCAGGTTCACAGTTAAGTCATCTTTTAAAATGACCAGATTAGGCGAGGCCTTGGTGATTAGATTGCTGTATTTAAGCTGTTCTGTGGTGTAGTAGTTACGATCGAATTTACCGTTTAGGTAATCAAGGGAAAGGTTAAGGTTGATCCATTCTTCTCCAACCGGAAGCTCAAATTTTGGATTTAATACGATGTTGCTCTCTCCCGAGCTAAAGGCATCAAAAAAGTATCTTAAGCTTACATCCCCTCCCGTGAAGAAAGAATCTTCAATAACTAAATCGGCACCTAAATTCGCGGTATAGTAACTTTGTTTTTCATCGATACTGTTAAGGGTCGATTCATCGTAAAATCCTAAAGGAACACCATACCAGTTATATAATTGATGGCTAAATCCACCCTCTACACCCCAATCCATATAACGATCGTCTCTATTGTATGCAGCAGCTAATTTTGTTTTGAAAAACTTATCATCCAATTCAACGCCATCAATACCACCTTGTGAAGAATGGTGGTTTAATGAAAAATCTAAAGTTTCGTCTCTGTTTAAAGCGCGACTTGTATAGAAATCTGCCGTAGCATTATTGTAATTCCCAACTGCCAGCGATGCATAAGAATTATAAACGGATTCTCTTGGAGCTCGTTTTAACCCTGTTGCTTTACCTTTGGCGGGTACAAAAGTCGACGCTACCGGTACTGAAAATATATTATACGATATTTTCTTTTTGGATGCCGTAACAGAGTCATCTAATCTCGGTGTTTCTTTAATTTTAAAGGCATCTGATAATGTCGGAGAATATGGTTTAACAACATTCACCACTTCAGTTCCAATATTTTTTTCTTTCTCTTTCTCTTGAGAAAGCAGTGTAGATGAAGTTGAAAGTATAATTAGGGTTATGAATAGCTTTCGCATACGACGTAAAATTTTTAAATCAATCTATTTTTATAAAACGTGCCATTAATCTTGATCGTTTGGAGATACTGATGAGTTTCTCAACGATTCCTGAGTTTTAATTTTTTGAAGCTCAGTTTCTGCTTCTTCAACAATTTCGGAGTAAGTCGCGAAATTGGTGATTACATTTTCTAGTATGTATGTAGCTTGAAAAGCGTCATCGAGAGCATGGAAGTTCTTAGCCATAATAATAAGTCCTTTGGCTCCAAATTCTTTATATCCTGCATAATCTTTCGCTAGTTTTTGAACAGCAGTATTAGAAGCTTCGTACAAACCGTCCTTATTTTTAAAGTATGCATCGTAGTAAAGAGCCTCCGCAGCTAATGCTCCTGTAGCAATTTTTTGTACCTCCTGATAGGCGGTTTTCGCCAAATCTTCATTATTGGTTTTAATGGCTGAGCGGGCAATCATTATTTGAGCGTCACTTTTAATTCTGTTGTCTATTTTTGGATTGCTCAGTACTTTTTTTGCATAAGTCAGAGTTTCACTGTAATTCCCCAAATCATAATTGATTTTCATTAGGTTCGATTGTGCAAAAGTTATATTTTGAGGGTAATCGGCCTGTGTTTCTAATTGTTTTAATACAGGGATGGCAGCTTCTTTTTGTTCATTGTCGATATATATTTGACTTAATCTGGCCAGGGCTTGTTCTGTAAATTCATTTCTGTCTTTAATTACATTTTTATAATGTGGAATTGATTTTTCAGGTTCACCTGTATTAAAATAAGATTGAGCTAAATAGAAATTTGCATTTAAAGCATGGCCTCCGTTAGGGAATTGTTTTAAATAATCTTCGAATCCTTTAATTGAGGCTTTGGTTTCACCTTGAACAAACTTTCGTTCCGCAGATTCATACGCCGCATTTTCAATTTCGCTATCTGAAATTTCAACAAAATCTAACTGCTTTACCCAGTTGGCATATTCATTTACGCGTCCTTCATCGACATAAATCATTTTAGCTGTAGAGACTGCTTGAACTGCTTCTTGGGTGTCCGGATAGTTTTTAACGACCTGTTTGAATTTTATAAGAGCATCACTGTTCTGACCCCCATTATAATATACAAGTCCTTCTTTGAGTATTGCTTTGGGAACATACGAGCTCATTCTGTATTCTTCAGCCAGTTTATTGTAAGCGGCAATACCTTTACTTGTTTGATTGTTATTCACATAAGTATTTCCCAGTTCGTAATAGGCATCATCCCTCAATGTAGATTTAGGATAATTGCTTACAAATTTTTCGAGTTCATCAATTTTTTGACTCGTTCTGTCTACGAAGCCATAACTAATGGCTTTTTGAAAGTGAGCATAATCGGTGTCAGCCTCGTTTAATGTAATTGCTTGGTTGTAAAATTCCATTGCAGGCCAGTATTTGCTGGTTACAAAATGACTGTCCCCAAGCCTGAGGTAGGCATCGTTTATACGCTGTAGGTCTTGCTTTTCTTTGGTAGTATATTTTTTAAAATATGCAATGGCCTGATCGTAATTCTTTTGCTTGAAATAAGCATACCCTAAATTATAAAATAAGTGTTTGTATTCAGGTGTTGAAGTGGATGCAGAGTTTTGTTCAAATTGTTTAAATCCAACCACTGCTTCTGAATACTTGTTTAAAATATAATCTGCTTCTGCATTCCAGAAAGTTGCTCTTGCCGTAAAAGATTGGTCTTGGGCTTCTTTAAGAGATTTGTCAAAATAATCGATGGCTTCTTGATAGTTTCCGTCATTAAAAAGTTCAAGTCCACGGTAAAATGCCACTTTCTGATAGGTGGTTTTGCTACTAAAATTTCTATTCTTTTCCAGAAGTTCCAGTGCAGCATCATAATTTTTTGAGGTAATGTATGAATCCACCAGGAGTTCCTGTATCTCCTGTTTGTTAGGACTGTCAGGGTAATTGTCTATATAGTTTGTGAGTACCTGAGGTACATTTTCATAGGGGTTTCCTATTTCGTAACTCAGCTTGGCATAGTTAAGGGCGGCGTCTTTTTGAATTTGAGCCTCGAAATTCATTTGTGAAGCATTTTTAAAAGCATTTAAGGCTTGTTGCTTCTTGTCGGTTTTAATGTAACATTCAGCAAGGTGATAATATGCGTTTTGAGCAACGGGATCGTTTCCGTCAATGATTTTATTAAATTGCCCGATAGCATTTTCAAAATCATTTTGTTTGTAATATGCATATCCAAGCTGATAGAAGTCTACGTTATTCCATTTGCCGCTTTTACCTTTGTATTCTTTTAAGTACGGAATGGCTTCATTATATTGTTGTAGATTAAAATAACTTTCTCCAATAATTTTATTAAGCTCTGACTTCTCTTTTGGGTCAGCTTTAGGTAATTGTTCCTGGGCCAATGCAATAGCCTTTTTGAAGTCTCCTTTTTTGAAGTTCATGTCGGCTTGATAATAAGAGAGCTTGTCATTTAAATTGTCATTACCGGAGACTTGACTGAAATAAGAGTCGGCTTCACCATAGTTGTCACTTTCGTAAGCAATATATCCGATATAATATTTTGCTTGTGAACCATATTCTTCTGAAGTAATAACCTGATTAAGGTAGGATTTTGCGTCTTTATATTTTCTGGCTTTAAACAAAGAGTAGCCCTTTTTAAAATTAAAGGTTTCTCTTTCGCTATAGCTCATGCTTTGATTTTCAGCTTTGTCAAACCATTTGAGTGCATTGGCATATTTACCCTGATCAAAATAATAATTGGCAACATCTATAAAGGCTGAATTGCGTTTGGTAGATGTAGGGTAGGTGTCAACAAAGTTTTCCATCAATCGCTCAGCCCCCAGTTGATTTAGCCTGATAGCAGCATTCGCAATATAATAGGAGCAATTTGCCTTGGTTTCAATATCGGTGGTTTTTTCCTGAACTTCACTAAAAATTCTCTGTGAAGCCTGATATTGACGTTCATTGTATAATTCCAGTGCTTTTAGGTAATTCTTAGAGGGGTTGGTATAGATGGCCGATTCTTGAGCGAATCCGGAAAGCGATATTGTAATAATAGAAAGGTAAGCAAGTTTACGAATCTTCATGAAACTCTTCTTTTAAATTTAGGATCAAATATAGGATAACAGTCACACTAATAACGCAATATTTCTAAGATAATTATACAATCAAAATGGTTGTTATACACTTTTTTCAAACTGCAATAGATTTTTTTAGTTGAATAGCAGGGTTGTCTTGAATAAAACCGCCTTTACAAGACGTTCGAATACTTCGTTTTACTACCTAATTAGCAGTATTTTTCTTCTTTTATATGAAAAAACAGGTTGTTAATTTAGTGTTAATCAAATATTATTTTGTATAATTCACTTCCGTAATTAATTGAAAGATATTTAATTACGATATATTTTTTAATTATTGTAAATGTATGTTATGGGATAAAATAAGAAACCAATAATAACTTTATATAACTATGAAAACTAAATTTTATTTAAAAACTGTTTGTCTGTTTGCGCTTCTATTCATTGTTTCATGTTCTAAGGACCAATTCTCGGAAACGGAAGAAGTGTTAGTGCCTGAAGCCGTTGGAAAGCCTGTCGGCAATGAATGGGAGGATAACCCTTATAAACTCAATGTGGTTTATTTTGTTCCCAATGATATGACTCCTGTTTCAAACTATGAATCCCGTATTGAGGAGATTATGTTTGACGCTCAGGAGTTTTTTGCTGTAAATCTTGACAGGGAAGGTTATGGCAGGACTTCCTTTGGTTTGAATATTCGTAAGAATAATGGTAAGCTCAACATCATAACGGTTAATGGCCAACAAGGAAAAAGTGCCTATCCTTATAGTGGTGGCGGTGGTACCGTGATTAATGAGTTAGAAGCTTATTTCAATCAGCATCCTAATGAAAAGAAAAGTGAGCATACGCTTGTATTTTTGCCCTCTACTTCCGGCGATCCATTAAATCCCGGAGGTGTTCCATTTTATGGCTTAGGAAAATATTGTTTCGCTTTAGATTACGAATATTTTGATTTACAATATTTAGGTGAAAATACCAATCTGGGCGACTTAGCAACTAAATGGATCGGTGGGATGGTTCATGAATTAGGACATGGACTCAATGCTCCCCATAATAAAGAGTGGAGTAGTTTACAGGCAACCTTAGGAACGGCTTTAATGGGATCTGGTAATTTTTCATATGGTAAAAATCCAACTTTTATTACAGCTTCTAATGCTTCGATTTTTGCAAATTCACAACCCTTTAGAAATGATACCAGATCCGATTGGTATTCTGGTGTTACTGCTAATATTACAAAGTTGAAAGGAAGTGTTCAAAATAATAAGATTGTTATTTCTGGTAATTTCAGCTCTTCAGGAACAGTATCCGCGATTAATGTATGGCATGATCCGTATCCTGCCGGTGGTAATAAAGATTATGACGCACCATCCTTCACCTCAATCCCCATTGGTTCGGATAGTTTATACATTGAGAGTCCCCTGTCTGAATTTTATAATTTGGATGGTCAGTATCAACTTAGGATCGGATTTATCCATGAAAATGGCTCTCGTGTTACCAGGGCTTACGAGTATGAGTTTGTAAATGGCGTTCCTAATATAGAGGTGATTAACACGAAAGATTTATTGGACAGATCAGCATGGGCCATTATTGAGGTAGACAGTGAAGAAGATACCGGAGCTGCTTCTCAAATGTTAGATGGAGACTTATCGTCTGTTTGGCATACGGAATGGAAGAGTAGTTTGCCTGATCACCCCCATTATTTTGTTTTAGATATGGGTGTGGTAACATCTGTAAAAGGGTTCGCATTCGAAAACAGGTCCAACCTAAATGGAGCGATAAAAGATTTTGAAATGTTTAAAAGCGATGATGGTTCAAATTGGACCAGCATGGGAACTTATAGTTTGAACCAAGTGCAGAATATACAATATGTAGACTTGTCGGCTACACAGTCTTTCAGGTATATGAAATTAGTTACCCAAAATTCCCACGGAGACTTCAATTATACCCATTTAGCAGAATTAAACGCTTACAGTGATCAGTAAAATATTATGAACCTGGTAGTTTTTAAAAGCATCAATTAAATTTGGTGCTTTTTTTAGTTCGTTGAATGAATAGATTTTTATAAAAGAAATTTGATCACAATTTTTATTAAAATTTATTGTTAGTACATTTACCATGTAATATTTACACTATGAATCAAGACAAAAATCAAATTCTGGAACTTCGGGATGTTGCAGTTTATCAGCGCGAAAATCTAGTTTTAAGTGAAGTAAACCTTAGTATTGATGAAGGTGAATTTGTGTATTTGATAGGTAAAACAGGAAGTGGTAAGAGTAGTTTTATGAAGACACTTTATGGTGATTTACCACTAACTCAAGGATCAGGTAGTATTGTTGGGTATGATTTAAAAGGGCTAAAAGAAAAAGATATTCCTTTTTTAAGAAGAAAGCTTGGGGTGGTATTTCAGGATTTTAAATTATTACCTGACAGGAATGTGAATGAGAACCTGATTTTTGTCCTAAAAGCCACGGGGTGGAAGGACAAGGAGAAAATGAATAAAAAAATAGAAGAGGTGCTGGATAAGGTTGGAATGAAAACCAAAGGCTTCAAATTTCCGCATCAATTGTCTGGGGGGGAGCAGCAGCGTGTTGCTATAGCCAGAGCACTACTGAATGATCCTGAACTGATTTTAGCAGATGAACCTACAGGAAACCTTGATCCTCAAACCAGCGTTGAGGTGATGAAGGTGTTACAGGATATCAACAAAAATGGAAGAACCATTTTAATGGCAACCCATGATTATGCTTTATTGTTAAAATATCCGTCTAAGACCTTAAAATGTGACGGGAGTAAGGTTTTCGAAGTGGTACAAAAGAATGTTTAAGCGTCAGTAGCTTTCTTTAACCTAAGTAGGTAAAAACCATTCACTATAAAAATTGCAAGGTTAGTTATAATGATTGGCCAGGAAGTTTGTAGCATAAAACCGTAAGCCACAAATAAAGCACAGCCAATCATGTTTACAGTTCTTAAGGTGGTAATGTTTTTCATTAAGAATGACAACAAAACACCAAGGGAGGCAGCATAGCCTACCCATTCGGTAAGTGGTATTGCTAAAATTTCCATATGGAAGGTGTTAAAATGATGGGTTAACAATTCCATTAAAAGTAAGAAGGAAATATATAAAAACACAAAAAATCCCGAATTAACGGGATTTTTTTATGTTGATTATGATTGACTGAGATTAACCCAGTTCTTTTTCTCTACGCTTACGTTCATTCTCATCTAAGAATATTTTTCTTAAACGGATCGACTCTGGTGTTACTTCAACATATTCATCTTTTTGAATATATTCCAATGCCTCCTCTAAAGAGAATTTAATCGGCGGAGCTAATTTTACTTTATCGTCAGCACCAGCAGAACGAACATTTGATAACTTTTTAGTTTTGGTCACGTTTACAACCATATCATCACCTCGAGAGTTTTCTCCAATTACCTGTCCGGTATAGATGTCTTCACCCGGGTGAATAAAAAACTTACCGCGTTCTTGAAGTTTGTCAAGAGAGTAAGGAATAGCAGTTCCTTTTTCCATAGAGATCAATGAACCGTTAATACGGCCTGGAATATCCCCTTTAAATGGTTGGTAATCCAGGAAGCGGTGGTTCATTATAGCCTCACCTGCGGTAGCTGTTAATAACTGGTTTCTTAATCCTATAATACCTCTTGAAGGTATGTTGAACTTAAGAATCATACGTTCCCCTTTTGGTTCCATGCTAAGCATTTCACCTTTACGTTGGGTAACCATTTCTACTGCTTTACCAGAAACATTTTCAGGTAAATCAATAGTTAGTTCTTCGATAGGTTCACATTTTTCTCCATTAACTTCCTTGATGATTACCTGAGGCTGACCAATTTGCAATTCGTAGCCCTCACGTCTCATGGTTTCTATCAATACAGATAAATGTAAAACCCCTCTACCGAAAACCATAAATTTATCGGCACTTCCGGTTTCTTGAACACGCAGTGCAAGGTTTCGTTCTAATTCTTTTTCTAAACGATCTTTGATGTGTCTGGAAGTTACAAATTTACCTTCTTTACCAAAGAATGGAGAGTCGTTGATAGTAAACAACATACTCATTGTTGGTTCATCAATAGCAATAGTTGGAAGCCCTTCAGGATTTTCGAAATCTGCAATGGTATCTCCAATTTCAAATCCATCTAAACCAGAAACAGCACAAATGTCACCTGCATTTACTTCCTCAACTTTTTTACGACCCAACCCATCAAATAAATGAACTTCCTTTATTTTAGATTTTACGGTAGTACCATCTCTTTTTACTAAAGAAACATTCATCCCTGGAGTTAATGTTCCTCTTTGCAACCTTCCAATAGCAATTCTTCCTGTGTATGAAGAAAAGTCAAGTGAAGTTATAAGCATTTGAGTAGACCCTTCTTCAATTTTAGGTGAAGGAATATGAGCTACTACCATATCCAACAATGGTTCGATATTATCAGTAGGAGCATTCCAGTCTTCACTCATCCAATTATTCTTTGCAGAACCATATACTGCAGGGAAGTCTAATTGCCATTCCTCTGCACCTAGTTCGAACATTAAATCAAAAACAGCTTCATGTACTTCGTCAGGAGTACAGTTCTCTTTATCAACCTTATTTACCACAACAAGTGGCTTCAGCTTCATTTCAATAGCCTTTTGAAGTACAAATCGCGTTTGAGGCATCGGTCCTTCAAAGGCATCTACCAAAAGTAATACACCATCAGCCATGTTCAATACACGCTCTACCTCCCCACCGAAATCGGCGTGACCCGGAGTATCAATAATGTTAATCTTGGTTCCTTTGTAATTAACCGAAACGTTCTTAGATAAAATTGTAATACCTCTTTCCCGTTCAAGATCATTATTGTCCAAGATTAACTCACCAGTCTCCTGATTATCGCGAAATAATTCGCAATGGTGAAGTATCTTATCAACCAAAGTAGTTTTACCGTGGTCAACGTGTGCAATAATGGCAATGTTTTTAATTGCAGTCATAATAATTCCTCTATGTTTAAGCCCTTTTACAGGGAGTTTTGGGCTTAATTAACTGATACCTAGCTGGTAATGGTTATTGAAACCCAGGTTTTTAAGGGCGCAAAGGTACGTTTTATTTTGTCAAATGAGGTAGTTTTGTGAAAATGAATTTTTTAAAGGTAAATAAGATTTAATTACAATTTAAAAATATCACCGAACCGGGCAATGTTGAAACCCTTCGAATTAATTAAATCAACTTGTGGATTACCAGTGTTAAGAACAGGATTTGTGTGGTTAAAGTGAATAAAAAATACTTTTTCTTTTTCCTCCTTAGGTAAACTTTTTAGTAAATCCATGCTTTCAATTATAAATGGATGAGGGATTTCAGAGATGTCTCTGTTGTTTATTTCTTCGGCATTATAAAAAGTAGCATCAATAAAAGCATAATCTACTTTGCTGAGCTCTTCAATTAAATTTAAATTCCACTTATGCCATTTATCGATATCGGGAATAAACAGGACTGATTTGCCGGGTCCTTTAATACGAAAGCCTGCAGTTTCAGAGTACTCATCTCTATGTGGAACCTTAAAAGGTGTAACCGTTATGTTTGAACTGATTTTAAGGCTTTTATGATCTGTTAGGGTTTGAAGGTTTATGTTTTGGTTTGAGACCAGCTGACTCCATGGCCCATTCCCTTCAAGGAAAGAATGCATTTTTGGCAATGTATATACCGGGACTAAATTGGCGTTCATGGCCTCTTTTCCTAAATACATAAGACCCGTGTAGTGGCCTATATGTGCATGGGTAATAAATACTCCATCGGGAGTTTGATCAGTTTTGAAAGGAGCATGGTCGTTTAGTAGTTTTAATTGAGTAGCGATATCAGGCGTTGCTTCAAATAAATAGGTTTTTCGGTTCGCGGGATCAATGATGCCCAGCGATACAACTTTCCTTTTTTCATCGGGTCGATTGAACAATTCTTTACAGCAACTTTTAGTACATCCTATTTGGGGTGATCCGGCATCTTGAATTGTTCCTAATACAATCAATGAAACGTCTGAATTAGGGTTGGTGGTTCTTTGACCCTGTGCAAAAAAAAGATGCATCAGACAAAGGAAGAGTATAGAAAGTCTCATGTTGGAATTTTTATCGAAGTTCTAAAATACTCAATTTTTACTTTGTATATCAAAAATAGCTGCTGGAAGTGCCCTGAATGACTTGTTTTTTTATCCTGAAAAATGGGGTGTTTTGATGTAAAGTTATTTTTTTTTGATTTTAAGGGTAGGGTAAAATAGATTATAACTGTTTTTAAATTACTAGTATACAGGCATGTCCTGTTAGAAATAAACTGAAATGTTTAAAATTGTTGAATGACTGCAACAGTTTTTTGCAAGGCCAAAGTGATATTGCACTCTTGGCCTTGTTTTTATATTTCCTCTTTGTAAACGCCTGGATCGTGTTTTTCCATATAATATTCCGGATGTCTTACAGCGGTAAAACCAAATTTTTTATAGAGCCACGGTGCCGTGTCAGTCAGTAGGATCCAGCGTCTAAGTCCTTGCAAGTTAGGGTGGTTTGTAATCACTTCCATCAGCCAGGAGCTTAATCCGAATCCACGGTATGCATCCAGTACAAAAACATCGCCCAGGTAAGCAATTGTGGCATAGTCTGATATGATTCTGGCAAAACCGACTTGTTCTTCATTTTTGTAGATGCCGAAATTAAGAGAATTAGCTATAGAATATTTAACTGTTTTAAAAGGAATGTCATCGCACCAGCCTGCCTCTGTAGCAAGAAAGGTGTGGATGAGTTCTAGGTTTAATTTATTCCGATCCGTAGAAATTAAAAATTCTCCTTTTATTACCTCAATAGTGTTCATTTGGCATATTTAATTATTAATAGTTAGTCTCTATCGGGCTGCTTTGATATTCTTCTAAGCTAAATGATAAGAAGAGATGTAGCAATGTTTTCAATGACCTATTCAAACTTAATGGACTTGGCAGGTGAAATTTTGGTTATAATGTAGGAAGGGATCAATAGCATTAATAAACATAATATGAGGGTGCCAATGTTTAGTGCTATGATATGGGTAGCATTAATATATACAGGCGCTTCATTTACATAGTAGTTCGATGGGTCTAGCTTGATAAAACCAAAATGCTTTTGTGCCAGCAAGAGCCCCAGGCCAATAAGATTCCCCCAAATAATACCAATACCTATGAGATAAGTGGCGTTATACAGGAACACTTTTCTGATGCTCCAATTGGTAGAGCCCAAAGCTTTGATAATTCCGATCATTTGTGTTCGCTCAAGAATAAGTACCAGTAAGGCTGTAATCATATTGATGCCTCCTACCAGGATCATGATACCGATTATAATGGCGATATTCACATCAAAGAGTTTAAGCCATTCAAAGATATGGTAGTACTTGTCAGCTATCGTTTGAGCATCCAAAGTGGGAGGAAGTTTTTCATAAACCTCTATACCCTTTTCCTTGATCGCATCAAAATCGTCAATAAAGACTTCGAAGTTTCCTATTTCGTTTGAAGTCCATTTATTCATTCGCTGAATGTGCCTGAGATCTACAAACATGTAATTGGCATCAAATTCTTGAAACCCGCTTTCATAAATCCCAACGATATTCAATTTTAATTGATTGGGTATTTCAGATTCATTATCCTTTAGAAAGAATGCGTAAAAAGAATCCCCTACCTTAAATTTTAATCTGTTGGCAAGATATTTTGAAATCAGCACTTCTTCATTTCTACTATTTGAATAATCGGGCAGTCTTCCTTCAATGAGATATTCTTTGAAAGTGTTCCAGTTGTAGTCTCGACCTACTCCCTTTGCATTAACCCCTTCAAAGGTTTCTTCTGTTCTAATAATTCCCCATTTGGAAGCAACACCCTGAACGTGTTTGATTCCAGACACTGATGTAAAATCCGGGTAAAATTCTTGCCGTATGTCTATCGGAGCTACAGAAGCCTCAGAAGTGTTGTTGTCAAATTTATAAATTTGAATATCACCATTGAACGCTGATACTTTTTCTCGTATCTTGCGCTGTAAGCCAACACCTGTTGCAATGGCAATCATCATCATGATGAGTCCGAGGGCTATAGCTGCTATAGCAATTTTAATTATAGGTCCGGAAACATTATTTTTATGAGATTTTCCGGAGATAAGTCTTTTGGCTATAAAATATTCTAAATTCAAAATTTGAAGTAGTTTATGAAATTCAAAAATACATTTTTATTGTTGTTTTTACTGATGATTTCTTGTGGTAATAGTCATGTCTTACAGCAAGACCCCGAAATAATGAGTAAAGATGTTCAAGATACTATACGTAAACCAGTTGATAAAATTGTATTGGGAGTCGATAGAACACAGGATTATATATCCAAATTAATTGATAAAAAAGTTGCTGTAGTGGCAAACCAAACATCGGTGATCTTTAAATCAGATACCTCCTATACACATTTGGTGGATTCATTGTTGAATAGCAAGATACAAATAACCAAGGTTTTTGCCCCGGAACATGGGTTCAGAGGAGAGGCTGATGCGGGCGAACATGTTAAAGACGGGAAAGATGCCAAGACAGGATTGCCTCTAATTTCCCTATATGGCTCAAATAAAAAACCAACTAAAGCTCAATTAGCGGATGTCGATATTGTTGTTTTTGATATTCAGGATGTGGGAGTTCGTTTTTACACGTATATATCTACGATGCATTATGTGATGGAAGCTTGTGCGGAAAATAATATTCCTGTTCTGGTATTTGACAGGCCAAATCCTAATGGAAGCTATATAGACGGACCCACTTTAGAGAAAGAGCACCGAAGTTTTTTAGGAATGCATACAATTCCTTTAGTGCATGGTATGACCATAGCAGAATATGCGAATATGATTAACAATGAAGGATGGTTGAGTAATGGGGTTCAATGTGACCTTGAAGTTGTTCTGATGAAGAAATATTCCAGAAATATGGAATATAGCCTTCCGATTAGACCTTCTCCAAATCTTCCGAATGATAAATCCATAGAATTATATCCGAGTTTAGGATTCTTTGAGGGAACAGATATCAATGCCGGAAGAGGAACGGAGTTTCAGTTTCAACGATATGGCGCACCATTTTTAGATCAGGAAATTTTCACCTTTTCATATACCCCAGTCCCTAATTTTGGAGCCAAAGATCCCAAGCACAATGGAGAATTGTGTTTTGGTGAAGATCTTAGCGAGGAACCTGCTCCTCATAAAGTAGAATTGAAATGGTTGATAAAAACCTACAAGGGGACAGCCGATAAATTGAAGTTTTTTAAATCAAGGTCCTTTACATTGCATGCAGGTACTGAGGAATTAAGAAAACAAATCGAGGATGGCTGGACCGAAAAGGAGATCCGGGCAACGTGGCAAGAGGGCATCGAAGCATTTAAATCGATTCGAAAAAAATATTTATTATATAATTAGTCAAATTTACCTCCGGCAGGAGGGCGGTATCCATTAAATGGAAGTTTTAATAACTTTCCGATACGGGTATTGGAATCTACATCAGGATAGCTGTCTACACCGTAAACGAGATCCTTGCTTTCAATTTTGGCAAAGGTTCCAAAAAGTCGGTCCCAAATGGAAAATATATTGCCATAGTTCGTGTCTGTGTATGGTAATAAATAGTGGTGATGGACTTTATGCATATCCGGCGAAACGATGATCCAGCTTATCATATTGTCTATATTTTTAGGCAATCGAATATTTGCATGATTGAACTGGGAACAAACAACTGACAAAGATTGATAAAGCATGAGTATTCCCACCGGGGCTCCTAATATAAAAACACCAAGGGTGGTGAAAACGAATCGAATAATACTTTCACCAGGATGGTGTCGGTTGGCGGTTGTAGTATCTACGTGGTTGTCGGTATGGTGGATCAGGTGAAACAGCCATAAAGGTTTTATTTTATGCTGCACCCAATGCGCTACATAGGCTCCTGTTAAATCCAGTAGTAGAACACCCAAAAGAATCGTAGCCCAAAGGGGTAGGTTTAGCCATTGCAATACCCCGAAATTGTTTTTTATGGTCCAGTCACTGGTCAATAATAAAATGAAAGCCAGAATGAAATTGACAAGAATGGTGGTTAATGTAAAAAAAATATTGGGCCATGCATGTTTCAGTTTCTTGTAGTTGAATCTGAAAAGTGGTGTAGCATATTCCAATAACCAGAAAAAAGTGATCCCACTAACTAAAATAAGACTGCGATGGGAAGATGGTATGGTCGAAAAATAGTCGATAATAGTTTCCATGTGAACAAGATACTATTTTTTTAGATTACTTTTTGTGTGGGTTTTTTAGTGAAAATCATTGACCTTGTTCATGTTAATCCAGCTGGTTTGAATTTGCGGTTAAGCCAGGCAATGAATATGAAAAAACAGGCAATATATTCGCTAAGAACTTATTTGAAGGCCTTGGAGTATGATATGTAAGTGTAAAAATGAAGTCTCATTACCGTGCAGCAACACGGGGTTTTAAAGGAGTTATTTCGGTAGGCGTTTTTTCATTTCTTCAACAATATTAAATGCCGCCGGACAGATGGCAGTATTTTTTAAGGTGAGGTTGGTAATCTGATGAAATTTTTTTCTATCCGTATGCGGGTATTCTCTACAGGCTTTTGGCCGCACGTCATAGATTAAACAATAATTATCATGACCCAGAAAGGTGCAAGGTACACTTTGAAGAATGTAGTCGTTGTCTTCATCGATCTTTAGATACTGATCTATAAATTGCTGGGGTTTGAGCTTGAGGTGTTTGGCAATACGTTCAATATCCGCATTGGTAAAAAGTGGACCTGTTGTTTTACAGCAATTAGCACAAGTTAAGCAGTCGGTTTTACTAAATTCTTCATCGTGGAGCTCTTGCATGAGCTGATCAAGATTTTTAGGGGGCTTTTTCTTAAGCTTCGAAAAATACTTTTTATTTTCTTTATGCTTATCTTTGGCCAGTTGTGGGAGTTGTTTTAGGAAATCGTCCATTTGCTATCATTATGCCTTTGATGCAAAAGTAATATCTTTTGATGGATCTAATATAGTATTCTCCGTAATGTAATGTTTGTTAATTTATGAAAGACCTTTTTGGAAAAGCAATCCTTGATTATCAATTGGGGAATTATACTGAGGATATCAAAACGGAAACCTCTATTTCAGAAGAGGATGATTTACCATTACCATATTTGTTTCGTGCTTATGACGAAATGCCGGCAATTGAAAAGAAAGCAATGGATCTTTCAAAGGGCAGGGTGTTAGATGTAGGTTGTGGAGCTGGTAGTCATTCTTTATATCTTCAAAATGAGAAGCATTTGGAAGTGATGGCAATTGATGTCTCTGAGGGTGCGGTAAAAGCATCTGAATTAAGAGGACTCAAAAATGTTCGGCTGCAAGACGTAATGAAATTAGAAGGAGAGCAATTTGATACCATCTTATTGTTGATGAATGGTGCTGGAATGTGCGGCCGGTTAAATCGAATATCTACATTTTTAAATAAGTTGAAAAACTTGCTAAAAAAGGATGGACAGATTTTAATGGATTCTTCGGATATCGTTTATATGTTTGATCAGGATGGTGATGGCGGGTACTGGATTCCTACCGACATGGATTATTATGGAGAGGTTGATTATTACGTGCGCTATAAAGGGGAAGAGGAACCACCGATAGATTGGCTCTATATAGATTATAATACGCTGCAAAATGCAGCACAAGCTAACGGATTTAATTGTGAGCTTGTGCAGGAAGGAAAACATTATGATTATTTGGCAAAATTAACGATTGCCTGATTAGGAGTTAGCCTTAAGTACGATTCTGTATCGTGCCTTACCATCCTCCAAATGTTTTAAGGCATCGTTTATTCGACTCATTGGGAATTCCTCCGTTGTTGGGTATATGTTATGTCGTACACAGAATTCTATCATTGTTCTGGAAAGGGCAGGGCTTCCGATAGGGCTTCCGCCAACCGATTTTTCCCCCATAATTAAACTGAAAGCAGGAATGGCCATGGGTTCTAAAACCGCACCAACATTGTGAAAGGTGCCTTTGGGAGCTAACACTCCTAAATAGGCATTCCAGTCCAACGTTACATTAGTAGTGTTTAAGATAAAATTCAGACTTCCGGCGATACTTTCCAATTCTTTAGGGTCTCTCGAGTTGATGACACGATGTGCACCCATTTCCAGAATTTCGTCTTTTTTAGCAGGATTTGAACTGAAGGCTGTGACATCACATCCCCAGTGGTGCAAAAATTTTATGGCCATATGTCCCAAACCTCCTATCCCGATGACACCCACTTTATCTGTAGGTTTCACATCCGCCAAAAGGATGGGGTTAAAAACGGTAATGCCTCCACAAAAAAGTGGACCTGCTTTGCTCATGTCTATATTTTTCGGTAATGGTATTGCTGCCGACCAATGACACCTTACTTTGTCTGCAAATCCTCCATGTCTGTTCACAATAGTAGATTCAGCGGTGTTGCAAAGATGATGATCACCATTCATACATTGATTACAATGCATGCAGGCTCCGGAAATCCAGCCAAGTCCAACAAGATCACCTTCTTTAAGGTTTTTTACATCTGTTCCAACTGCGGTTATTTCCCCGGTAACTTCATGTCCGGGTACAAAGGGGTAGGTTGTCATTCCCCATTCGTTATTTAGCATACTTAAATCCGAATGACATAGACCGCAGTAATGCACTTTGATCTCCACTTCTTCATTTTTAAGTTTCTCAAATTGGTATTCGAAAGGTTCTAGTGTGCCACCAGCGGAATGAGCGGCATAGGCTTTTACAGTACTCATTGTTTTTTGGTTTTAAGAAGTGAATAGGTAATCTGTTGATTGTCAAATCACTTAAAGATACAAAAAACAAGGTAGAGAACAGCTAATTAGAAGTGCTCAAGGCGTTAAATAATTCTTAAGGAATGTTGAGGTATTTGTGTGTTTGCAGAGAAATTTTCCATTTTGGATGGGTCATTACATAATCGACAATCTCCGGCATCATCTTTTCTCTTCGGCTCCATTCAGGTTGTAGGTATAACTCACAAGACTCACTGACTTTTGCTGCTTGTTCTTCAGCAAATTTGAAATCGTGTTGATTGTAAACAATCACCTTAAGTTCGTCAGCAGCATTGTAGACCTCTTCCTTTGGGAGCTTCATTTTTTTAGGGGAGAGGCAAATCCAATCCCAAACCCCGGTTAAAGGATAAGCTCCAGAGGTTTCAATATGAGTTTTAAGACCTCTTTCTTTCAGCCTTTGGGTTAGAGGATCCATGTTCCAGGTGAGTGGTTCACCTCCTGTTATAACGATCGTATTTGCATATTTAACCGCATTGTCTACGATACTGGTTATTTCAGTAGGAGGGTGGGTTTCTGCATTCCAGCTTTCCTTGACATCACACCAGTGGCATCCGACATCACAGCCGCCCACACGTATAAAATATGCGGCAGTACCTGTGTGATGACCTTCACCCTGTATCGTGTAGAATTCCTCCATCAAAGGAAGCATTTCTCCTTTTTCGACTAACTCCATTGTAGCTGTTGTAATCATGCGGCAAAGATAGTGATAGTTTATACTTTAGTACTTAAACACAGTAGTTTATTTCTATACCACATTAAATATTACCAATGCGTATAAGGCGAACCTTAGAAATCTTAAAGTACCATAAAGCGTAACATATCTGAAAGGGAAACTAATGATGCCCGCTGCAACGCAGGTTATAGAAAACGGAATCGGTAGAAGCGCTCCTACAATGATAAGAAATCCGCCCCATTTAGCTGTGTTTTTCAAATGCTTTTGCATTTTAACTTCCAGATAGCGATGGACAGCAGGTATTTTAGTAATAGCAACACCGATGAAATAAGAAATCAAACCTCCGATATAGGAAAGAACAGCTAAAATAGAAAGGAATAAGATCGGTTTAGCGGTTTTCCCAGCCCAGGCAATAAATATCTCAGGGGGTATTAAACCTAATAATGACTCTGAAACAAAGAAAATAGTGAACACCCCTTCAGGAGGAAGTGTTTGTGTCATTTCTTTGAAAAAAGTATTAAGGTCAAAAATAAAATAATCGATGGCAAAAATGGCACCAATAACCAAGGCAATAGGTAACAATGCTTTTTTTACACTTTTCCATACAAATTCGTAAAAACCTGTATATTGGTAATATTGGTGTAATAACTTAGCCTTCGATTTTTTTCTTTTTACGTTTGTTCTTTCCATGCAAAAAATTCAAGCAATCTTTTTGAATAGGTCCCAAAAATAGGGCAACAAAGATAGTTATAGTTTTTCGCAGAACATACCGCTTTAACTTTATTTTATAGAGCTTTAACACTATGCATTTCTTATGTTTAAGTGGCAATTGTATGATTCTTTGTCAAAGAGCAAGAAACCAGGTTGGTAATATCGTGGAATTTGTTGACGAAGATTTTCAGGAATTCGATGGTATTGATTTTAATAACAACTTCTCTGATTTTAGATGATGTTTGAGTATTGGTGTGTCTCCCTGTTCTCGTTCTGAATGCGTCATGCAAGTTCATCGGAGCTCCAATTTGTATTGATATACAAGGAACGTACCTTAAGTTGGCCAGACAATATTTTTTTGAATTGCTATTTTTTTCTCCAGGTTCAAATGAAATAAAGATCCTTTAATTTTTAGTGTATTGAAAGGAGTGGTTTTTTGATTTGAGGTTGCCAATATTGTTTTAAATCTCATTGAAAAAGGGCTTTAGTGGTGAATGATAGGAATTGATTTTTTCGTTGCCTGTGAATTTTCAATCTTGAATAAAATTACCTTATTTTTATAGAAAATTAAATATCAGTGAAGAACAATTCTTTTTTTGATCATATAGAACAGGGATATACCACTAAAGGGGAATTTATTACTTTAGGGTCTGCCATGTACCAGGGTGAAACTGTTTCCAATGCTTTTGTGAAAATACCTCTAAAAACCTTAAACAGGCACGGCTTAATCGCAGGTGCTACTGGTACCGGAAAAACCAAAAGCCTGCAGGTAATGGCTGAAAACCTCTCTGAAAAAGGAATTCCGGTTTTGTTGATGGATCTTAAAGGTGATTTAAGTGGTCTGGCTCAACCTGGAGAGGAAAAAAGTTTTATTACAGAACGGCATGAAAAGATAGGAATGCCCTATACACCTCAGCCTTTTCCAGTCGAATTGTTTACACTTTCTGAGCAAAATGGCGTGAGATTGAGGGCTACAGTTTCGGAATTTGGTCCCGTGCTTTTGTCGAGGATTTTAGATCTGTCAGATACGCAACAGGGGATATTGGCGGTAGTTTTTAAATATTGTGATGATCATAAGTTACCACTTTTGGACCTGAAAGATTTAAAAAAAGTGCTCCAGTATGCTACTGGTGATGGCCGAGATGATTTTCAGGAAACGTACGGACGGGTTTCTACCGCTTCTACAGGGGCTATAATGAGAAAGATTATAGCTTTGGAACAGCAAGGTGCTGAGTTTTTCTTTGGTGAAAAGTCTTTTGATGTAAATGATCTGTGCAGGGTAGATGAGCAGGGTAGAGGGTTTATTAACATAGTGCGTTTAACTGATATCCAAGACCGCCCTACCTTATTTTCTACCTTTATGTTGAGTCTTCTGGCAGAAATTTATGATACATTTCCTGAACAGGGAGACGCCGACAGGCCAGAACTGATATTTTTTATCGATGAGGCGCATCTGATATTTAAGGAAGCTTCCGATGCTTTACTGGATCAAATAGAAAGTATTGTTAAATTAATACGTTCAAAAGGAATCGGACTCTATTTTGTGACTCAAAACCCTACTGATGTACCGGAAGAGGTGTTGGCGCAATTAGGATTGAAGGTTCAACATGCTTTAAGGGCATTTACGGCTAAAGATCGTAAGGCTATAAAATTAGCTGCTCAAAATTACCCTGAGACAGATTTTTATGAAACCGAAGAGATATTAACAAGTTTAGGTATAGGTGAAGCTTTGGTAACGGCTTTAGATGAAAAAGGTCGACCTACTCCTTTGGCTGCAACTATGATGCGGGCACCGATGAGCAGGATGGATGTATTAAATGATACAGAGTTGAAAGCAGTCCTTGAAAAGTCAACGCTTATTCCAAAGTATAATGAGGTGGTCGATCGCGAGAGTGCCTATGAGCTGCTCAATGAAAAGATAGCGAAAGCCACACAAGAAGAAGCTCAACAAGAAGCAAAGGAAGCTCAGAAAAAAAGAGCTCGAGCTTCGAGCAGGTCTTCTTCCGGGATGAATCCTATTTTAAAAGTGCTTACAAGTGCTACTTTTATTCGCGGGGTGTTTGGAATTTTGAATAAGGTAATGAAAAAATAAAAGTGTATATAACAGATATTCCTGATGAATATAGTCTCTCAATTTTTATATATAAAAAGAGCAAAGGATCGTTTAAAAGCGAAGACGGGTCAAACTGAGTTTTCCAAGAGAGAACTCGTAGGAGAAGTACGTGCGCTTCAGGTAGAATTTGCACATACCGTTAAAGAGGTGCTCTTTATCATTATTGGTGTTTTTTCAGCTGGTTTTGGATTGAACGGTTTTTTGCTCCCTAATCAATTTATCGATGGGGGAGCTACAGGAATCTCCTTATTGTTACAGGTGATTTCTAATTTTTCTTTAGGAATATTGTTATTGATTGTGAATTTGCCATTTCTCATCTTAGGAGCTAAGACGATAAGCAAAAAGTTCGCGATTAAAAGTATACTTGCAATTATGGCATTGGCCATTGTAGTGCACTTTGTACCGTATCCGACCATTACGGACGACAAGCTGTTAATTGCTGTTTTTGGTGGTTTTTTTCTGGGACTTGGAATTGGAATGGCTATGAGAGGAGGCGGTGTGATTGATGGTACAGAAGTTTTGGCTATTTACTTAAGCAGAAAGCTGCATCTCACTGTGGGGGATGTATTGTTGATTATTAATATTATTATTTTCTCCGTTGGGGCCTACTTGCTTTCTGTCGAGACAGCACTATATGCCATATTGACTTATCTGGCTGCAGCTAAAACAGTCGATTTTGTAGTGGATGGTGTCGAGGAGTATATTGGAGTAACCATAGTTTCAGGGAAAAGTGAGGAAATAAGAATAATGTTAACCGAAAAAATGGGGAGGGCATGTACAATCTACCAGGGAAGAAGAGGGTATAGTAAATATGGAGAAGAACGTATAGCGACCGAAATCATTTACACGGTTGTAACTCGATTGGAGTTAGCAAGATTAAGTACTGAAATTGATAAAATTGATAAAAAAGCTTTTGTGGTCATGGATATTGTCAAAGATATTAAAGGCGGAATGATCAAGAAAAAGCCGTTAAAGTAAGATTGGGATTATGACCAGGAAATATACTGTACAAAAGTCGCCATTTGTAGTCCCGACTACAGATGGTAAGCTCATTGAAGAACATTTTGGAGCAGCTTCTAAAGGTGGTGAGCAATTAAGTATAGCGCATATGATTGCACCACCAAAGTGGAGTGAACCCTTTCAGACCCCTGAGTTTGATGAATATACCTATGTCATAAGGGGTAAAAAACAATTTGTGGTAGATGGGGAAACCATTGTTTTGGAGGCCGGTCAATCCATTAAGATTGAAAAAAATACCCGGGTACAATATTCTAATCCTTTTGATGAGGAATGTGAATATATGGCAATATGTATGCCTGCATTTTCGATTGATAAGGTGAATAGGGAAAATGATTAATTCGTTCCTACCAATTTTTTGAGCTTTTCAGAGAGAGAAAACAGGTATTGTAACAAGTCGATTACCAGATGTGCTTCTTTTAATCTGCTTCTGGTCTCTTCGGTGATGACCAGGTTTCCTAATGAAATTTCTTCTTGTCTTTTCTTTATAAGTTCCGCATAATGAGACTTAATCTGGTTGATAGCCTCTCGGTGTTTAAGGCTGTCAGATGTTGCAATATGATTGCCCTTCAGTAATTGAATCGATTCGTTGAGGTTTTTAATGATTTCATCAATGTAGTCATTAAAGTCACTCGAGGCTGATGAGGTATGGTGGTTTTGAATATAAGTTCCGATAGCTGCAGTTGATGATAAAAAGGTGTGTTGAATGACTACAGCTTCGTATAATACCATAAAGTTTTTTTGTTTCGATTTAGGTTCCTGAGCCATGCGCTGAAAGGTGGCCATTAAATTACCAATGGCTAAAAATGCTTCCTTTCGCGAAATAACATAGGAAGTGCTTTTGTCTTCCTTGTTATTGTAAAGCGACTTTACTTCTTTCAGGTAGTTAATGTTTGATTCAATCGATTTTATAAGGAGGTCATTATGGTAATAGAACTCCCAGGCTGGCCATAAGGTGTAATTAGCAACGATAGCTAAACCGGCACCGATTAAGGTGTCTATGATACGGTATTGAATAACTTCAAAAGCATTCGGCTGTAATAGAGCATACACAAAAACGATGTTGAGTGTGATGAAAGTGGCGGACGCTTTGTAATTCTGTTGTATAAAGGAAAATCCCATGGTCATCGAGACCAGGATAATAGCGATGTACACGTAAATATTTTGAGTAAGAACAATAATGGCCACAGCAATGAGTCCTCCAATCAGGGTCCCTGCAATACGTTGTTTCGATCTTTCTTTGGTAAGCCCATAATTTGGCCGCATGATTACAATAATGGTTAAAATAATCCAATAGGCATTTTGTATCGAAAAAAGGCTGCCAATTAAAAATCCAGCTAAAACTGTAATGGTTAAGCGTAAGGAATGTTTAAAAATGGGCGATTTAAACGAAAGATTCTCTTTTAGCGTATTGATGCTATAATCTTGAGGAGTAAGTAATTTTTTATTCGGAGATTTTTGTTCTTTTTCGGTTTGTTTTAAGGTGATGGTCAATACTCTTTTTATATTCTTGATCTTCTCGGCTTGCTGTTCGATGTAATCGTAAAGATTTCGAAGCAGTAATATCTTATCCCGGTTTTGTTCAACATCAACCGAGGCTTTGTAATTTTCGATATCATTATGAGCCGTTGCGAGTAAGGTGTCAAGGTCTGCTCCTCGGATACTGCCATTTTTTTTTGAAATTTTAACTGAAAGGATTTCCAGCTCAATAGCTATATTTTGAGAAATGGCTGCAAAACTTTTAATAATGTTTTTATTGTCTTTTTTAAAGTTTTTATCAATGGTTTTGTAGTTCATCGGGTTGGCGATGGCCAATTCCAGCATATCGATCAGTTCGATAAATACCATTAACTGCTTTTTGATATAATTGGTGGATCCGGATTTAATACGGGCATTGAGTAAAACCGACCTTAAAGACTCGTGCTTTTCGTTTAATTCTGTTTGTAATTGAAATAGTTTTTTTAAAAGCTCTTTTCTTTCACTATCATCTACAAGAATTAATTCAGCTCTTGTATTGAGATAGTCTGCAGTTAATCTCATTACCTCCGAAAGAAGTTGCATGCTGAACTGAGTCGGATTTATGAGTGAGTAGGCTGTTGATAATAACAAGTACCATAGTCCTCCTAAGGCAGTAACTCCTGCGTGTAAAATAATATCATGGCCCGTTCTTAAATGAGCCATACTTATTGCTATGGCCAGGAGGCCTGACAGCGATACCAGAGATGCTCTGAAACCATAAACTGAAATATAAGCATAGAAGAAGACCAGGACAAGCAGCGTTATACTGATCAGGATGTAATGATGGTACGTAAGGTTGATTAAAATGATATTAATCACTGCAAAAATAATCGCAGCAAGAACTCCGTAAAGTTTGTGTTTCGTGTTACCCGGGATGTCGGGAACCGAGGTTAGTAAAACTCCAAACGCCAAAGAGGCTCCCATTTCAATTTTACCAGCAAAATAGCTTATAGCAATAGCCGTAACCGCAGCTAAAGTAATTAGTAGGCCTTTGGCGAATTGAAAGCTTTTGAAAAATTGGGTTACTTCCTTTAGCATTATGATCTCTTAGCTTTACAAAGTTAAAATACTCTTTCGTTTTAATTCCTATACGATCCCAATAAAGTTGAAGTTATATCGGCATTTCTTGTAAGATTACTGAAACAAAATTAACTTTGGGCAGCTGTTAAAAAAAAGACGTTATATTTACATTACTAAAAGATAAACAGTTTTTTAGTATTAGAAATAACCTGCCTGCTGATAACAGATGTACACTTAAAAAACTAAAACTAACTCAAAAAACAGGGATGAAGAAAATTTGTTTACTCTTTCTCGCATTCGCAATGTCATGTACCAAAAAGGAGAAAATTGACCTTTTAGTTACCAATGCAAATATTTATACTGTGGATTCAGCTTTTAGCAAGGCTGAAGCAATGGCTGTAAAGAACGGTAAAATTATGGCAGTTGGCCTTAACGAAGAGCTTACAGAAATTTATGAAAGTCAAAGAATTTTAGATGCTAAAGGGAAAACCATACTTCCCGGGCTTATAGACGCCCATTGTCATTTTTTTGGTTTGGGGCTTAATCAGCAGATGGTAGACCTTTTAGACACGAAGAGTTATGAGGAGGTGTTGCAAAAGGTTGTTGCTTTTCAGAAAGAAAAACAAAAGGATTTTATTTTCGGAAGGGGATGGGATCAAAATGATTGGGAGGAAAAAATATTCCCGAATAAGGATAGGTTAGATAAGTTGTTTCCTGATACCCCCGTTGTTTTACAGCGGATAGATGGACATGCATATCTGGTAAATCAAAAGGCCTTAGATCTTGCCGGAATAACAAAGGAAACTAAAGTTTCAGGAGGAGAGATCGTGATTGAGGATGGAGCCCTTACCGGAGTTTTAATAGACAATCCAATGGCTATGATCGATGCGATTGTACCGGATATTAGCAGAGCAGACCAGGCAAAAGCTTTGCTGGATGCCCAAGCGTTATGTTTGGATTTTGGATTGACCACAGTGAGTGATGCTGGACTTGACAGAGAGGTTATTGAGTTGATTGATAGTTTGCAGCAACAAGGAGATCTAAAAATGAGAGTTTATGCCATGGTAAGTAATAATAAAGAAAACCTTGATTTTTATTTGCCTAAAGGAATTATTAAAACGGACCATCTCAATGTAAGATCAGTAAAGGTTTATGGAGATGGAGCCTTGGGCTCAAGAGGAGCAGCCTTGAAAGAGGAGTATTCGGACAAACACCATCATTTTGGAGCTATGGTTACTTCCGTGGACGAAATTCATGACCTGGCAACACGAATTGCTGCTTCCGATTATCAAATGAATACACATGCTATAGGAGACTCCGCTAATGCAGTCGTTTTGAAAGCTTATGAGGCTGCTTTAACAGGAAAATCAGATCGACGCTGGCGAATTGAACATGCCCAGGTAATCGATGGAGAGGATTTTAATTATTTTAGTAAAGGGATTATACCATCGGTACAGCCTACACATGCCACAAGTGATATGTATTGGGCTGAGGATAGGTTGGGAGAAGATCGGATTGAGAGGGCTTATGCATATAAAACGCTTTTGAATAAATCTGGGGTACTTGCTTTAGGTACTGATTTTCCGGTAGAGAAAGTGAGCCCGTTTTTAACTTTTTATGCGGCCGTAGCTCGCAAGGATCTTGAGGATTATCCTAAAAACGGATTTCAAATCAAAGATGCATTAACAAGAGAAGAGACCCTGAAAGGGATGACCATATGGGCCGCTTTTGCTAATTTTGAAGAGCAGGAGAAAGGTAGTTTGGAGCCTGGTAAATTTGCAGATTTTATTATCCTTGACAAGGATATTATGCAAGTTCCTATAGAGGAGGTTCCTGATCTGCAAGTAGAGCATACCTATTTAGGAGGGGAGTTGATGCCGAAAAAAGAATAGTGTTGCCAAAGTAGCATATTGATATAAAAAAAGCACCTCATTGAGGTGCTTTTTTATTTTTAAATCTGAAAGATCTACAGGCCAAATGGGATGGCTACTCTGGTAGTGTCCCAACCTAAAACCATATCGATTTTATTGTCATCTTCTTTTTTAAATGCAATGGAGAAAGCTTCCAAAGATTCGTTGCCCTGAGCCACAGGTACTGTAATTCTGGCAACATCATTGGCTTCCTTGTACGAATAGGCTCCCCAAACATCTGTATCATTGTTTAGGATGATCGTCCAGTCGTTAGCTCCAGGAATGGTGTACAAGGTGTAGGTTCCAGCTTTTACTGGTTTGTCTCCAAACATAACATCCTGGTAAAATCGAATTTCCGTAGCTTCGTTAGCTCCTGTTCTCCAAACTTTTTCAAAAGGAACTAAATTCCCAAAGACACTTCGTCCTTTCATCAGCGGTCTTGAATAGATAACTTTGATGCTAGGCGCTGCATTGCGATCAGTTTTGTAGTATGCAATGTCTGCAACACTCTTGTCAATTCCGCTAAATTTCTGAGCACTAATTTCGTTGAAAGCTAATAAAGCTGTAAATAGTGTGATTACTAAGGTTAGTTTTTTCATTTGTAGTTAATTTTATTTAAGACAATAAAGGTAATTAGTTAAAATGGTTTCTTCCTATAGTGGTTTAGTTAATGTTTTTTTAAAAAAGGAGACTTACAAATTGTAATAGGTTGTAGCATGATTTAATGTTTGAAGTTTATTTTTGTGTGTAATCGCGTATGTTTAGTTTTTAATAGCAACCAATAATGAGGTTTTGGTTTTTAAATTGAAACTATAATCTAATATTTGCCTTGTAATTATAAATGATATAAAAGCAATATTGATATGTGTGGAATTGTTTGTGCATTCGATTTAAAAGAGCAAGCGGAGGTTCTAAGACCTCAATTGTTAGAAATGAGTAAAAAATTACGTCATAGAGGTCCTGATTGGAGTGGGATATATAGTAATGATAAGGCAGTTATGGCGCATGAGCGTTTGGCTATCGTTGATCCCGCATCAGGAGGTCAACCGCTCCTTAGTGAAGATGAGAAGTTTGTTTTGGCGGCCAATGGTGAGATTTATAACCATAGAGAGCTTCGTAAGCAATTTGAAGGTAGATACAATTTTCAGACACAGTCTGATTGTGAGGTGATCCTTGCTTTATATCAGGAGAAGGGGCCAGGATTTATCGATGAGATGAATGGTATTTTTGGGTTCGCTCTATACGATGTTGATAAAGATGAATATTTTGTGGCCAGAGATCATATGGGGATCATTCCGCTCTATATTGGTTGGGACCAAAATGGAACTTTCTATGTGGCTTCTGAATTGAAAGCTTTAGAAGGAATTTGTACTAAAATTGAAATTTTTCCTCCGGGACATTACATGCACAGCTCAGATGGTGAGTTGAAACGTTGGTATACTCGCGACTGGACCGAATTTGAAACGGTTAAGGAGGCAGAGACAAGTATAGAAAAGGTTCGTCAGGCATTGGAGGATGCAGTTCACAGACAATTAATGAGCGACGTTCCATATGGGGTGCTTCTTTCAGGAGGATTAGATTCTTCTGTGACTTCGGCAATAGCAAAAAAATATTCCGAAAAAAGAATTGAAAGTGATGATACAGATCAGGCTTGGTGGCCTCGACTGCATTCTTTCTCTGTAGGTTTGGAAGGTTCACCTGATTTGGCTGCGGCTAAAAAGGTTGCCGATCATATCGGAACTGTACATCATGAAATTAAATTCACGATACAGGAAGGTCTGGATGCCATAAAAGATGTGATCTATCATTTGGAGACCTACGATATTACAACTGTCAGGGCTTCTACTCCAATGTATTTAATGGCAAGAGTAATTAAGTCGATGGGGATTAAAATGGTCTTATCGGGTGAAGGAGCTGATGAGCTGTTTGGAGGGTATCTGTATTTCCATAAAGCACCTACCGCTAAAGATTTTCACGATGAAACAGTTCGTAAGTTAGATAAGCTTTATCAGTATGATTGCTTGAGGGCTAACAAGTCTTTGGCAGCATGGGGAATTGAAGGTCGTGTGCCGTTCTTGGATAAAGAGTTTATTGATGTAGCAATGAGTATTAACCCTCAGGATAAAATGATAAATGGAGAGCGCATGGAAAAATGGGTTATCCGAAAGGCGTTTGAGTCCTATATTCCTGAAAGTGTTGCCTGGAGACAAAAGGAGCAATTTTCTGATGGAGTTGGGTATAGCTGGATAGATACCTTGAAAGAATTAGTGGAAGCCGAGGTTTCGGATGAGCAGCTGGCCAATGCTAAATTCAGGTTCCCGATCCAGACGCCAAGATCGAAAGAAGAATATTACTATCGCACAATATTTGCTGAACACTTTCCTTCTGACACGGCTGCTTTAACAGTGCCTTCAGTGCCTTCGGTGGCTTGTAGTACACCAATTGCACTAGAGTGGGATGAAGCATTTAAGAACATGAACGAGCCTTCTGGAAGAGCAATTAGCAATGTTCATACTGATGCCTACGTGAGTTAAATTGTAGAATGTCTGATATAGTTTTAAAGGCGCCGTATTCTTACGGCGCTTTTTTTGTTGAGTTTTCACAAGTTTTTGTTAATAACTTGGAAGGTTTTATGTTTTTCATAACCTTGTTTTCACCTATAGTTTGCTATATTTGTCTGTTGCGCAAAATGTTTAAAAAACATCGAATTTATGAGTGAAGAAGTAACTAAAAAACAGTATTCGGCCGATAGTATACAGGCGTTAGAAGGTATAGAGCACGTTCGTATGCGTCCTTCAATGTATATTGGTGATGTTGGTCCGCGAGGTTTACACCATTTAGTATATGAGGTTGTCGATAACTCGATAGATGAGGCATTGGCCGGACATTGTGATACCATTAGAGTAACTATAAATGAGGATAATTCTATTACCGTTGAGGATAACGGTCGTGGGATCCCTGTAGATATACATAAAAAGGAAGGCGTGTCGGCACTGGAGGTTGTAATGACTAAAATTGGTGCCGGTGGTAAGTTTGATAAAGATTCATATAAAGTTTCCGGTGGTTTACACGGTGTAGGTGTATCTTGTGTGAATGCTTTGTCAGATCACCTGAAGGCTACGGTGTATCGAGATGGCAAGATATGGGAGCAGGAGTATGAAAGAGGGAAGTCTGTATACCCGGTCAAAGCGGTAGGAGAGACTGATTTACGAGGTACTGTAGTAACTTTTCAGCCTGATGCTTCAATATTTCAACAGACCACAGAGTACAATTATGATACATTGGCCTCGCGTATGCGCGAATTGGCTTATCTGAATAAAGGAATCAAAATAACCCTGACGGATAAACGTCATACCAACGAAAAGGGTGAGTTTGAAGGTGAAGAATTTCATTCGGAAGAAGGGTTAAAAGAATTTATTCGATTCCTCGATGGAAATCGTGAATCGATCATTGCAGATGTAGTTTCAATGGAAGGAGAGAAAAATGGTATACCTGTAGAGGTTGCCATGGTTTACAATTCTTCTTTTAGTGAAAACCTGCATTCTTATGTTAACAATATTAATACCCATGAGGGTGGTACACATTTATCTGGATTTAGGAGAGGTTTAACCACTACGTTAAAGAAATATGCCGATAACTCCGGGATGCTGGATAAACTAAAGTTTGACATTGCTGGTGATGATTTTAGAGAGGGGTTGACGGCAATTGTTTCAGTAAAAGTTGCTGAACCGCAATTTGAAGGTCAGACCAAAACCAAATTGGGTAACAGAGAGGTGACTTCGGCAGTTTCTCAGGCTGTGTCTGAAATGCTGGAGAATTATCTCGAAGAGCATCCGAATGATGCCAAGACTATAGTGCAAAAAGTTATTATGGCGGCGCAGGCACGTCATGCCGCCCGTAAGGCGCGTGAAATGGTGCAGCGTAAAACCGTAATGAGTGGTGGTGGTCTTCCAGGTAAATTATCGGATTGTTCAGAGACAGACCCTGAAAAATGCGAAATCTTTCTTGTCGAGGGAGACTCGGCAGGTGGAACTGCAAAACAAGGGCGAGATCGAAATTTTCAGGCTATTCTTCCATTGAGGGGTAAAATTCTGAATGTTGAAAAGGCAATGCATCACAAGGTTTTTGAGAATGAAGAGATCAAAAATATTTTTACTGCTTTAGGGGTAACTATAGGAACCGAAGAAGATAGTAAAGCATTGAATCTGGAAAAGCTTCGCTATCATAAAGTGGTTATCATGTGTGATGCGGATGTCGATGGTTCTCACATTGCAACCTTAATTTTGACCTTCTTCTTCAGGTATATGAAAGAACTTATTGAAAATGGTCACGTTTATATAGCAACTCCTCCGTTGTATTTAGTTAAAAAAGGAGCAAAAAAGACCTATGCCTGGAGTGATAAAGAACGAGATAGATTAGCCCAGGAGTTTGGAGGTTCGGTGAATATTCAACGTTATAAGGGTCTTGGAGAGATGAACGCAGAGCAATTGTGGGACACGACCATGAATCCTGAGTTTAGAACTCTTCGTCAGGTAACCATTGATAATGGTTCTGAAGCCGACAGAATATTCTCAATGTTGATGGGAGATGAGGTGCCGCCTCGTAGAGAATTTATTGAAAAAAATGCAGCTTATGCTAATATTGATGCATAAGAAATAACATAAAATTGTTGTAAAAAACTCACGAGAACTCTCGTGAGTTTTTTTATTTTAGCCATCCCAAATCAAAACAATTATGAAGAAAATTCTATCTATTGCCTTTATGTGTACAGGGCTATTTACGAGCGCACAACAAAACATTAATGATTTGCTAGCAGCCGGTATCGATGATGCCGAACGTTATACCAACGATTATTTAGCTCCTGCTGCCGAAGGGTTAATGTACGGAATGAACAACGGTTGGTTCAACTCTGCAGAAGTAAAACCATTCTTAGGATTTGAGATTTCTTTAATTGGAAACGCAAGTCCGATTAAGGATAATAAAAAGTCTTTCACTTTAGATACCTCACAATATGAAAACCTACAGTTTGTCGATGGCAGTGTGAGTAAAGAAGTTGCTACAGCTTTAGGAGACCTTCAGGGAATAGAGGTGTTTGTTGACGGAGGCCAACCGGGTACTTTTGACGACGCTGTTTTCGAACTACCTTCTGGTTTGTCGGCAGAAAACATTGATTTTATTCCCACAGCAATGTTGCAGGCAAGTGTAGGACTTATAAAACATACGGAGGTGAAAGTTCGATTATTGCCTAAAACCTCCTATGACGACGCTTCCCTGGCCTATTATGGCTTTGGGTTGCAGCATGAGTTATCGGAATGGTTGCCGGGTAATAATTTGATGCCGGTAGCGATTTCAGGTTTAATAGCGTATTCTCATCTAAATGGTGAATATGACTTTACGGATACCCAAATCGTCGATGGAGAAAATCAGCGCTTTGAAACCAAAGCGGATACCTGGGTTTTTAATTTGATCGCTTCAACCAAATTACCGGTGATAAATTTTTATGGAAGTGTAGGGTATTTGACTGGTAAATCGAATACGGATATTTTAGGAACCTATGTGGTTGAGCAAGGGCCTTTACAATCAGAAACTGTAGTGGATCCATTCTCAATAGCAAAAAGCGCATCAGGGGTTAAGGCGACACTCGGTGCGAAGCTGAAACTTAGCTTTTTCCGCATTAACGCAGATTATACTTTTGGGGAGTTCGATAGTTTCAATCTGGGGATTAATTTTGGATTCAGGTAAAAGAAGAAATTATAACAAAGTTTAAATAAAAGGAGTCCAAAAGACTCCTTTTTTCATGCTATAAACTATGGATAATCAATAAATTTAACGAACTTTGCTACCGTTTTTAAAAATTATCAAATAATAAAATATATCATATGAAAGTTACAGTAGTAGGTGCAGGTGCCGTTGGAGCAAGTTGTGCTGAATATATTGCGATTAAAGATTTTGCTTCAGAAGTTGTTTTAGTAGATATTAAAGAAGGCGTTGCCGAAGGGAAGGCAATGGACCTTATGCAGACAGCTTCATTGAATGGTTTTGACACCAAAATTACAGGTTCTACAAATGATTATTCTAAAACAGCAGATAGTGATATTGCTGTAATTACAAGTGGTATTCCTCGTAAACCTGGTATGACGCGTGAAGAGCTTATCGGTATTAATGCTGGTATTGTAAAATCAGTTACTGAAAGTCTTTTAGCGCATTCTCCGAATGCAATTATTATTGTGGTTAGTAATCCTATGGATACTATGACCTATTTAGCACATAAAGTTACAGACCTTCCAAAGAATCGTATCATTGGAATGGGGGGTGCTTTAGACAGTGCACGATTCAAGTATAGATTGGCAGAAGCCTTGGGGGCTCCAATTTCTGATGTTGACGGAATGGTGATCGGAGGTCATAGTGATACCGGAATGATTCCTTTAACACGTTTGGCGACAAGAAACAGTGTTCCTGTTTCTAAATTCCTTTCTGAAGAGCGTTTAAATCAGGTAATGGAAGATACTAAAGTAGGTGGTGCTACCCTGACTAAATTGTTAGGAACCAGTGCTTGGTACGCACCAGGAGCTGCTGTTTCAGCAATGGTTCAGGCAATTGCTTGTGATCAGAAGAAAATGTTCCCTTGCTCATGTTTCTTAGAAGGAGAGTATGGATTGAATGATATTTCTATTGGAGTTCCTGCTATTATCGGTAGAAACGGTATTGAAGAAATCGTAGAGATCGAGCTGGATGAAGCAGAAAAAGCGAAGTTAACTTCAAGCGCCGAAGCAGTAAGTAAAACGAACGGAGCATTAAGTGATATTTTGAAATAATGCTTACAATACTTTCAAAAAAATCCTGCTGAATTGTTTTCATGCAGGATTTTTTGTATAGTAACCTTAAAATAAATTGGTTTATCATCGTGTAAATTTTATATTTGCTCGTTTTTAAAATTTGACTATTAAATAAAATTTAGGATGCAAAACAAGGGACTTATTAGGCTTTTTGCTATTTTATTTGGTATCGTAAGTATCTATCAACTATCATTTACTTTCGTTATCAATAAAGTAGAAGGAGAAGCCGAAGATTTTGCTGTGAACAAAATTACTTCTGATGAAGATAATTACGTAGCAAAAAGAGAGGCAGAGGAAGCAAGTTATTTAGATTCTATTGGCAATCAAACCGTTTATAATATCGGAGTTGCTAGCTTTACTTACAACGAAGCTAAGGAAAAGGAGCTAAACAAAGGACTCGATCTTAAAGGTGGAATTAACGTAATTCTTCAGATTTCTGTAAAGGATATCTTGAAAGGATTAGCTAATAACTCTAAAGATCCGGTTTTTAATAAAGCCTTAGACGAGGCTAGCGAAGCTTCAAAAAATAGCCAGGATACTTATATTGACTTATTCTTCGAAAAATTCACTGAAGTTTCAGCCGGAAGTACCAAGTTAGCTTCCCCGGATATATTTGCAAACAAAGCGTTAAGCAATGATATCAACTTCCAGATGACAGATGAGGAAGCTCGTCCCGTTATCCGCAGAAAAGTAGACGAATCTATTACATCTGCTTTTGAGGTTCTTCGTAAGCGTATTGATAAGTTTGGTGTTACGCAACCAAACATTCAGCGTTTAGGGAACTCTGGTAGAATTTTAGTAGAGTTACCAGGTGCTAAGGATATCGATCGTGTTAAAGGTTTATTACAGAGTACTGCACAGTTAGAATTCTGGGAAACATTTAAGGCAGACCAGGTATTACCTTATTTAGTTACTGCAGACGAAATACTTAAAGGTATTGTCGATACTGATAAAACAGTAGCTGAGCCGGAGCAGGAAGAAACTGAAATAGACTCATTACTTTCAGATATCGCTACAGATTCTTTAGACGTGGCACAATCAAACCCGTTATTGAGCTTAATGGTACAGCCAGGTTTCCAGGGAAGCCCGGTGGTTGCTACCTTCGCTTTAAAAGATACGGCAGAGGTAAACGGATACCTGAAAATGCCTCAGGTGCAAGCTGCAAGACCAACCGAATTGCAGACTGCTAAACTAGTTTGGGGTAAGCCTGCAAAAGATTCTGAGGTTATTGAATTATATGCTTTAAAATCTAACAGAGAGGGGATCCCTCCATTAAGTGGTAGTGTTATTACCGATGCTTCACAAAGTTATGATTTAGGAAACAGACCATCAGTTTCTATGCAAATGGATGGTAAAGGAGCAAGAATATGGGAAGAGCTTACAGGAAAAGCTTTCAGAGAGCAAGGAAATATTGCTATTGTTCTTGATAATATCGTTTATTCTGCACCTGGTGTAAGCAGTGGACCAATTAGCGGAGGTAACTCTGAAATATCAGGTGACTTTACCCTGAATGAAGCAATTGACTTAGCAAACGTGTTAAGAGCAGGTAAATTACCAGCATCAGCAGATATTATTTCGTCTGCGGTGGTTGGACCATCTTTAGGTCATGAAGCAATTAGCAGTGGTATGATGTCGTTCATCATTGCGATGATTATTGTACTTATCTGGATGATCTTCTATTATGGTAAGGCGGGTATCTTCTCAGACATCGCTCTGTCATTCAACATATTGTTAATTTTTGGTGTCCTTGCAGGGCTCGGAGCCGTATTAACATTACCTGGTATTGCCGGTATTGTATTAACCATAGGTATGGCGGTCGATGCCAACGTAATTATATATGAGCGTATTAAAGAAGAGGTCTTAAAAGGTAAAGGCAAGAAACAAGCGATAGATGATGGTTTCAAAAATGCATTATCTTCAATTCTCGATGCTAACATTACAACAGGTCTTACCGCTTTAATATTATTGGTTTTCGGAACCGGACCAATTCAAGGTTTTGCAACTACCTTATTAATAGGTATCGTTACATCACTATTTACAGCCATTTTTGTAACGCGTTTACTCATCGAGTGGTATACTGAGAAGAAAGGAAAATCTTTAGATTTCTATACCGGAGCAACCAAGAACCTGTTTAAAAATGTGAATATTGATTTCTTGTCAAAACGTAAGGTAGCTTATATTGTTTCAGGAATTGCATTGGTAGTAAGTTTAGGATCTTTATTCAGTTTAGGTCTTAACCAAGGTGTAGACTTTGTTGGAGGACGTTCTTATCAGGTTCGTTTTGAACACCCTGTAAACCCTTCTGAAATAGATTCAGAATTAGATGCTGTTTTCGGAAGTACAGAAGTAAAAACATTTGGTGGAGCAAATCAGATTAAGGTTACTACAAAATATAAAGTTGATGAAGAAGCAACTGAAGTTGATCAGGAAATTCAACAGAAATTATATGATGCATTGCAAAAATACTTACCTGAAGGAACTACTTATGAGCAGTTCTTAGGTGGAAGTGAAGATGCTAAGATTGGTATACTTCAGTCAATTAAGGTAGGGCCAACCATTGCGGATGATATTAAGAAAAATGCAGTTTGGGCAATTCTAGGATCGTTGGCAATTGTATTTATGTATATATTATTGCGTTTCAGCAGATGGCAGTTCTCTTTAGGTGCTGTAGCTGCAGTATTCCACGATGTGATCATTGTATTGGGTATATTCTCATTAACCTATAAGTTTATGCCTTTCAATATGGAGATCGATCAGGCTTTCATTGCGGCAATACTTACCGTAATTGGTTACTCCCTGAATGATACCGTAATTATCTTTGATAGAATTAGAGAGGTAATTAGCGAAAAGGGCTGGAGTGCTGGTGATAATGTGAATTCAGCATTAAACAGTACTTTAGGAAGAACCTTGAATACGTCAATGACCACCTTGGTGGTAATGATCACCATATTTATTTTCGGTGGTGAATCGTTAAGAGGATTTATGTTCGCTATGATTATAGGTATTGGAGTTGGTACATATTCATCATTGTTTATTGCAACACCAGTCATGTATGATACTTTAAAAAAGTCAATAACTGACGGAAAGAAGAAAGAGAATTAAATAGATTTCTAATCATACAAAAAAGGCCCTTTGAAGAAACAAAGGGCCTTTTTTTATGTGGCTTGCTCCTGTTTAACCATTGTTGAATCTTCCTCGCTTTTAGTAATGCCGTTCAGGAGTCCCTTAAATACGAAAGCATGAAAAGGCAAGACACTATACCAATACAAACGACCGCCAAGTCCTTTAGGTCTGAAGGTTGCTGTTTGAATTAACGTATTACCTTGCGTTTTAAACTCTAACCATGCCTCTCCCGGCAATTTCATTTCGGCAAATAATAATAAACGACCTTCTTCTTTATTCGCATAGAGTACACGCCAAAAATCGAGCGCATCTCCAGCTTCTAGGTCTGTTTCATTAGTTCTCCCTCGTCTGAGTCCTACACCCCCTACCAGCTTATCCATAAATCCTCTTAATTTCCAAAGTTTATTGCCATAATACCAACCATTTTTACCGCCCAATTTCCAGAGCTTTTCAATACATTCTTTACGATCTTTAAAAGACTGGCTTCTTTTATCGACGAAACATCCATATTGTGGTACATTGATAAAGTCGGAAATATTAAAATTGAGTCTGCCGCTGATTAATGAATCCTTCCAGCTGGAAACTATTTCGTTACTGTCAATTTTAGCAAAGGCCTTTTCTAAAGCTCTTTGGTAACTAATAGGCGTGATATTTAGTATTTTGTTTAAATCGTCATTTCTGCATATAACTTCAACCTTCATACTGTTAACCAAGGCAATAGCTAATTTGTATGAGGTAGAGGTAACAAAGTATAACCAATACGAAGACAGCCTCGGTGTCATTACAGGAACCGTCCATATGTATCGTTTTAAACCCCGTACTTTGGCATATCCAAGAAGCATATTTTTATAGGAAAGGATGTCAGTGCCCCCTATATCAAAGTTCTTATTGAACGTTTTTTCATTACCTAAGGTTAGACTCAAAAACTTAAGTACATCAGAGATCCCTATTGGTTGACACTTTGTTTGTACCCATTTTGGAGTTATCATTGCCGGAAGTTTTTCTGTTAAATCACGTATGATCTCAAAAGAAGCACTACCCGATCCAATAATTATTCCAGCTCGCAAGGTGGTGAATTTATAATTTCCTTTAGCTAATTCATCCTCTACATTTTTACGTGAGGTGAGGTGTTTCGATAACTCTTCTTCATTGATAATACCACTCAGATAGATTACATGTTTTACCGAGGTATGATTTATAACCTCTCTAAAGTTAATGGCTGATGCTTTCTCCAGAGCAACATAATCATCTGCTACAGACATAGAATGTACCAGGTAATAAGCGGCATCAATGTCTGATGGTATGTTACCTAATGTCTCTGGCTCCAGCAAATCAAATTCAGCAATTTCAATGGCTTCTAATACGGATGTTGGTGGTTGAAAACGGGCTTTATCCCGGACGCCGCAAACAACGGTATGCCCTTGGGCGATTAATACAGGGAGTAGTCGTTTCCCAATGTAACCCGTAGCACCAGTTAATAATACCTTCATAAACCACCTTTTCTATAAAGTTACTAAAAAACCGAGTGAATTAAAGAGATATCTGTTTTGTATCTGGCAGGATGCTTTTATAGGATGTGTTAAAAATATCGTTATTTAAATATGTCAGGTTTTTATTTTTTATATATATTTAAAAAAAGTTTACAAATAGGAAATTATAAAAAATTAATATTATGAATGACAGAAGAGCCTTTCTTAAGGGAGCATTAGCCACAAGTATTGTGATTTCACTACCATCGGCGGCATTTAGCTTATTTGATAAAGGAAATAAGCCCCTTAGAGTTGGTATGATTACGGATTTACATGAAGATATAATGCATGATGGTTTGTTGCGTATGGAGGCTTTTCTTAAGGTGATGAAGCGTAAAAAACCGGATGCATTGATACAGTTAGGAGATTTTGCCTATCCGGGAGATAAGAATAAGGAAGTAATAGAACTTTTTAATAATGCACATCCAAATACCCTACACGTGATCGGAAATCACGATATGGATGCCGGATATACCAGGGAACAATGTGTAGATTATTGGGGAATGCCAGATCGCTTTTATGTCAGAAAAATTAATGGGGTCAGTTTTGTGGTCCTGGATGGTAATGACAAAGGGTCTCCAGTACATAAAGGTGGTTATGCTTCTTATATAAATGAAATGCAATACCAATGGTTGGAACAGCAATTAGAGCAAATTGATGGTCCTGTCGTGATCGTTTCGCATCAACCCTTGGCCGGAGCTTATGCTATTGATAATGCTGAACAAGTTCAAGGATTATTAGCTAAACATTCCGATAAAATATTGGTGGCCGTAAACGGGCATACCCATATAGATGCCCATTTGGAGGTGCAGGGAATTCATTACGTACATATTAATTCAGCTTCGTATTATTGGGTGGGAGGTAAATTTCAACATGATAGTTATGATGAGTCGATTTTAAAGGAACATAAATATATTTCCTATACCTGTCCGTATAAAGAAGCGTTATTTACCTTGATGACAATCGACCCAAAAAGTCGAACCATTTCATTCTCAGGTAAAACCAGCAGGTGGGTTGGTGACAGTCCGGAAGAATTAGGGTTTGAAGGATATGAAAATGCAATCCCCGGAAAAGAAATTGTTCCGGAAATCAGAAAAAGAGAAATAAAGAGCTAGCCTGGCATGATCAATAGAGACTTTTCTTTTAATCCGGAGCTTCCTGTTTAATAAGGACTATTGCTTTATAATTAATGCGAGGTTTTAATGTGGTTTAGCTAATAGGTTTTGGATTATGTGAGAATTGCTATCCTGGTCCATATTGTAAAAGTACTGTAGTTGCCATTGCTGGGTTTTTATTGCCTGTTTAGAAGACGTCGTATCCCAGGGTGGGTAGACCCTAAAGCCTCTTTTGCCTTCTTTTTGGTCAGTGCCAATGATTCCTTTTTGTAATAAAATTATTTTTGGGAATATGAATTGTCCTGATTGATTTCCGTTTTGCGTCGTAATCATATAAAGATCTATGGCATCACTTTCATGCAATGGTTCAGTAATACCTTCATTATTGCGTTTCCAGCAGGTTACAAATTGTCCGACCTTTTTAGGGGTTGTTTTTGCTTTCCTGTAAAGAATGCGATGATGGTTTAACTTAAATTGACAGGCATTGTATTCTTTGCTTTCAGTTTCAGTTATAAATTCAGAGATGTAAAGCTCAGATGGGGTATAAACCTCATTGATAATTGTTACTAATTCGGGAGGCATATTTTTAATTGTTTAGGTCAGATTGATCTAATGATCTGCTTGGGGTTGGGTCGTTTTCTTTAATTCGTTTACGACATTTTTGCTCAATATCGAATACCTTATTTATTTGAGAAATATAGATGATATCCGGTACAAACTGTTCACTCTTGTTTTTACCACGTTTCATTTTTCCGGTTCTTAACTCCATTTCGATATTTCCATAATTTCCTTTATTACTAACTCTCATGTTGCCGGAAAATTGCTCCCAGTCTTTAATGGTGGTATTGCCTCTTCTATATTTGATGAATCGGGTAGGGGTGCCCACAAAGTAGCCACCTTTTTGCAGGAGTTGAACAATGGCTGCAATTAACAGGAAGATGCCAACAACAACAAACAATCCTATAATAAGACTGGGTACCAGGATGGTTTCCCAGTTTTCTAAACTTCCTGTTACCGGAATGTCATTTTGTTTAAAATGAACTTCTTTTCCTTGTATAATCGGTACGATAAAAGCAATCACAAAAATACTTATGAAAACATTCCAAAAGCCTGCAAATGCTAATAGGGTAAGTCCTTTTCTTCTGGGGAAGTTCTTTTTACTCTTAACTATAAAATCAGTAGGCTCAGACCCTATAATTGTTCTTAAATCTTTTGGAATGGCATTTCTGTTCATAAAGTAAAGATACTAAGAATGATTTAAGCCGATCTGAATGGAGCTACTCAAATATTGGAATGGATGAACAGGGGAATGAAAAATCGATAAGCATCGTATTACAAATGGACGTTAATCGTTTAAAATCTTAGTTTCAAATCCATCAATACTTTCAGTATTTTTTGCTTCCCAATATGCTTCAATTCCTGTTGATCCTTTTTCTTTAGCCCATTCCGTAAGTGTGGTACGCTCCTCCTTAAAGTCCATTAAAGGAACTCCAAATCCGCAAGAAGTTTGCACCAGATCTACTTCCATTTCTATGATTTGTCTGGAACCATCGTTGTGGTCAAAAAGGGTAATATATTCATGGAATTTTTCATCTCTCTTATGAAAGATTTTAGCGGTTCCGTATAGTCTTAAAATTAGTGGAGGGCCTTCAAAAGCACAAAACATGATAGTCATCCGTTGGTTCTTTAGAAGGTGGGCCGCCGTTTCATTACCACTACCGGTAAGATTGAGCCACACAATTTTATTTTCGTTTATAACCCTAAAGGAGTCTGTGCCTTTGGGTGAAATATTTACCCTTCCTTCTTCAGCTGCAGTTCCCACAAAAAATACTTTTTGCGATTCTATAAACTTTTTAAGTCGGGGTTTTATACTGTCCAATTTTCGTCCCATTGTTTAAATATTTAATTTACGATACTTATGAAGCTAATCAAAATGTGAGCCTGGTTAGTCCATCCGTTAGATTAGTTATTGAAGTGTTGGTCAAACCATACTTTTATTGCAATACCCGGCTTTATCAAAATCTCTGATGTTTATAGAAATAATGGGTGTTTCCGGGAACATTTCTTTTAATGCTTTTACAATACTTCTTGATAAATTATTTTTTTGTTCCTCAGTACGTCCTTCCATGATATTGCCAAATACATGAATAAAGTCCTTGGTGTCTCCTCCTACATTGTAATAGATGTAAGGGTTAATGCGGACTTTGATGTCACCCTTAGCAAACAGGTTCGTGGCATCAGCGGTGTTGTATACGGTTTCAATAATAGCTTCTGGACGTTGTTGCTCAATTATAGGTTGCGAACACTCAATGATAAAATGAGGCATGATCGTTATGTTTTTATTAATTCCTAAGATAAAAATACTGCCTTTACCTTGAAGAATAACTACCAATGTTATTTAAGTAATGTTAAATTTTAAGCTCCCTTGCGAACTTTTCTAATCCACCTTTCACTTGTGGCGGGATCTCCTCATCAGCAATCCAGGTATGTATGTTTCCTAAATATTCCATGCCTAAATATTTGGCACTTTCCTCAAAAGGCATCGTGAATCCTTTTTTTAATTCGGCATCCGATCCACAGCTTAAAACAGCCATGTTTTTGCCTTTTAATTGCTTTCCGATTGATTTTTCTGTTTTCAGGCAATCCGTAATACGATCGAAAAAGTTTTTCATGATCCCGCTCATGGTATACCAATAGATAGGGGTTGCGAAGATCATAGTGTCGTATTTGGTAACAATCTCTTTTATGGTAGGTATGAAATCATCATTCTTGTACTTGTAGTCATAATGGTAAGGATGAATGTTTTTGGTATTTAGGTCGACAACCTCAAAACCAAAGTTGTTTTGTAAAAAAGAGGTCATCCGATTGGTGTTCCCATTACTTCTCGAGCTTCCCTGGATAATAACTGTTTTCTTGTTCATCATGTGTCTTTTTAATTATGAGAACAAAGGTATGTGGAGCCGTTTTAGCAAACAATAAGGGGCAAATTATGCCCCATTATAAGTTTTCTCCAAATTCAGTAAGTGATTCAAATACAGTAACTAATTTCGATCCTAAAGGTGTGATGCTATATTCAGTTCTCTTTGGGTATACATCAAAATCTTTCTTTTGTATGAGCCCGTCGTTCAACATTTCTCCCAGCTGTTGAGTTAAAGCTCTTTTGGAAGCTTCCGGTAAGCCTTGTTGAATATCTTTTAATCGTAGATTATGTTGAAGCAGTGTACTTAAAATGGCAGGCTTCCATTTGCCTGAAATAACATGTAAGGCTTTTTCAATGGCGCAGTCATTTTTTAAGGGCGTTTTTCGCTGGTAAGTGCTCATACTTTTTGTATTTACGGATACTCATTATTTAACATCCAATCTATAGCCGCTTCTTCTGTGGTAAAGGTTTTGAGGATATAATGTTTTGGGGTGTGTTCTATGACAAAAGGGACAACCGTATTTTTAGGGGTGTCGACAAGGACAGCAAACTTTTTGCCACCAAACTGATCTTCTCTTGTATCGAAATAAGCAATGATTTTTTTATGGTCAGCTAAATTTACATTTAAATTGGCATCTCTGTAATCTAATATAAAGCCATTAACGTCTTTTGGAATGAGGTTGTTTTTAATAGCCAGATTCCAGGATTCAAAAATGTCTTCGATACTGATATTACCGTAGTGGGCTCGATAAAGAATTCGAGTGTTTGGGTCGTAGTAATATTTGTATTTTTCATTCATAGCTGTAAAAATATAAAACTATGTACTGTCAATCGTTAAAATTTTGCATTTTTCACTGATATGGAACTCAGTGGTTTTAAAGTCATCACCAGAATACGTATTTAAGCTGAATTCGTTTTTTCATACTTTGGTATTTTGTTATTTTTAGGCATGAATTTAGAACAATACATCCGCGATATTCCAGATTTTCCAAAACCAGGTGTGGTTTTTAAGGATATCACTCCTTTGTTAAACGACTGTGATGCTTATAATTATACAGTAGGACAGCTTTTAAAGCTAATAGGAGAGCAGAAGATCGATAAGGTTATCGGAGTAGAGAGTAGAGGTTTTTTCTTTGGCATGTTATTGGCACAAAAACTTAAAGCAGGGTTTATACCGGTACGGAAGCCGAATAAATTACCTCATAAAACACTGGCCCAATCCTACGATCTCGAATATGGATCAGATGCTGTAGAAATACATGCCGATGCGATTCATAAAGGAGATAAAATTTTAATACATGATGATGTGCTAGCCACCGGTGGAACTGCTGGTGCAGTATGTCAATTAGTAAAAGAGCTGGGAGGTGAAATTGTTCAGTGCAACTTTTTAATGGAACTTACCTTATTAAATGGGAGGGAGAAACTTGACGGTCATCCTGTCGCTTCTTTACTGAAGTATTAATCAAGTGCATTTTTTGTTACGTAGGCACGCCAACCTATAATAGCCAATTGCCACTTTTTAGCCTTACTCACATCGAGTCGCTGTTTGGTAAAAGAGGGGAGTAGCACTTTGTTTAATTTTGCCAATGCCTTAAAAAATGCTTTTTTCATAAATAAATAAGCCTTGAGTTTTCAAGGCTTAAACTACAAAATTTTGTTTATATAGCGTCGTATTAATTAGTGGCAATTATCATGCTTTTGTAATTTGAAGTTAATAGTATATATTCTTTTAAATAAGAACATCTCGATATAGGTAACGAACAATTTTCAGAATTGGACCACAACATTTTCTATGATGCTAAAGTGGAGATCATAGACCGCATAAAATTAGGAGTGGCATGAACTTGAGACGGTATGGATTAAATATTCAGTAAAAGGAGTTAAAGCATATTCTACAAAAACAAGTCTTCAAAAATTATAGATTATTTACTGTTAACTAAAAAATCTAATTCTGTTCTACCCAAAATCCCATCTTCACCCAAACCTTCGATAATTCCAATAAAAGCAGTGTTGATGTCGGAACAGTAAAAGGACACTTCTGCCTCCCCGTCCATATTGGTTATAATTGAAGGGCTCCAAAATAAAGTATTTCTAATATCTGGAAATGGATCTGATTCAATTTCATAATTAGGTTGATAGAACTCTCTCTTTCCGTAATACCCTTTAATTTTAGTTAAATTGAACTTCTTTAAAAGTTCCTCTTCGGTAAATCTTTTATTGCGATAGGTTACATGTACTATTTCTCTTCCGGGAATGCCGACAATCCTAGGATGTTTTTTTGGAATATCATCACCCACAAGCATAGGGTAATCTTTTCCTTCAATAGGTTTTGTGCCTCCTCCACATGCTGTACAATTTAAGTAACCACAAGCTCCTATATAATCCGTATTGAGAAAGCCAATCTTGGCAATGCTGTCTAATTGACCAAGGTATTTATCTCTGAATACTCGTACTTTTTTTGTTTGAATTTGAACTTCATCAAGAGCTATGGTTTTTCCTGTTTCCCATGGCTCTATTACTTCAGTGGTAATATTGTCTGTCAGCTCTTCTATTAAAGGATAAATACTTTCCTTGTTATTTATTGTAATTTTTATTTCTTTGAAGGGATCGCTTATGGCTATTTCATATTCATCTTTTTCAGAGGGAAAATGTTTTAAATATAAGCGTCTGCCTAATGTGAAATAAGGTTCGTGCAATTGGAAATTGCCAGATTCATCTAATAACACCATCTGTTTGTTACTGTTATTAGAATTGAAAAGCATAAGCATTTTTTGATGACGACTATTCTTACTTTTTCTAATAGGTCTAAGTCTGCCTTTTATTTGCGGTGAAATAGCAGCTGTAGATTGTTGCTTTTCACTTAAACTAACCTCGTCCCATATGTACCTTCGCCAGCCTTGTGTTAATAAAAGTAAATCTAATGCCCGCAACCGATTTTTGTTGCTAGGATTAAAATAAAAATCTGGATTATATATGCGTCCACGTAATTGTGAGGATAAAAAATAATGTGTTAAAATGTTTTTCCCATCTTTATGTTTATACATTTTATCGAATACACTGATTGCTATTTGGGCCGGAATAGGATTACCCGCTTTATCACTTGTTTTAATTTTTAAATTAACCTTTCCTCTAACGGGATAAGACGACTCTAGACCTGTTACCTTAATCTGTAAACCATCACCTATATTAACATAAACTAATCGTTCCGCTAATGGTTTTGCGTCTTTGTTAAATAATGTAACTTCCGTTATTCCTTGAGGAAAATTCGTAGTAGGGAAGCTTATAAATAAGCTATCTTTTAATGTTCCGGAAGCTATAAATTGAACCATACCGCGAGTTTGTGTACGTATATAAACCTCTTGGATTGGTAAGTTTGGTGTTTGACTTACCTTAAACAGCATCTCTTTATCATTCTGATATTCTAGATGCAGCTGAATACCATTTCGCTTTATTACAGGCAAGTTGTAAACTGTATCCTTTTGTTGGTCTAACAGAATATAATATTGTTTATCTATGTCAGGGACAAAATTAAGTTTTCCAATACCTGCATGCTCCGTTTTAATTTTGGCAACAGGTTTATTATTTTCAAACAGATTACCTGAAACTACAATAGGAATCCCATTTCCATTAACCGCTTTAAAAGCTAAAACATTTTTAAGGCCAGATATAAGATTTCCACCTTCCGGAAAAAGATCAAAATATACTTCCGTATTCCCTTTGGCATTTATTTCTGCTTTTTGGATATGTTGTTGCTCTAATTTTGAAATAATTTGAATACTGCGACATTGGTAGAAGGGAAGCTGATTGTTAAATAAGGAATGTGCTGAATAGGCTGATATGAGATAATCACCCTCAGGCCATGATTGATCTATATAGAGGTGTCCATCTGTCGTTCCATTAAGTATTTGGTATTTTTCTTCAAATACAATACTGTCATTCGCTTTTTTTGCAACGGTAACATAAAGGGTTTGGTCTAAAAGACTAAATTGATGTAACTGACTATCTAGTACCCAAGCTTTAAACCAGACATCTTCATCGTGTTCGTATACTGTTTTGCTGGTTTGTAAATAAATGTTATTTGAGGATATTTTTGAAGCAGGTTCCTGTACAATATTAGCTAATGTTTCATAGGCTGGTGTTGAAGTTTGCGCATGTAAAGGAGCCGTGCTGAGAAATAAAAAAGGAGAAAATTATAAGCTTCTTTCATAGTATTAATACGTTCATGTAGCATAGACCGGGCAAGCTATAAATCCTTAATTGCCATTTTTTAGCCTTACTCACATCGAGTCGCTGTTTGGTAAAAGAGGGGAGTAGCACTTTGTTTAATTTTGCCAATGCCTTAAAAAATGCTTTTTTCATAAATAAATAAGCCTTGAGTTTTCAAGGCTTAAACTACAAAATTTTGTTTATATAGCGTCGTATTAATTAGTGGTAATTGATCTGGCTACAAGTACTCCGTCTACCTTACCAATGATAATATTGGGAATTCCGTCAGGATTGCGCGATGAATCCCAGGTGGCACTCCCGGCAAATTTATTTTCTTTTGATGTATTGGAAACAATTTTAATGGCAGTGATATGCCCGTTTTCATTACGCTCGATACCTGAAATATTATACTCAATTCCTTTTTTCATTAAATCGTCAACATAAGCTTGTATTAATTTGTCGGAGGTACGCCTAGTGATTACAAAGCTACTATGGTCTAAAGGAACTCCTACAGCTAAATTCATATTCTTCTGGGCAGAGTTTTCTTCAGCATTCACACCAAAAGACAGTTTCCATGGACTTGCAGCTGTTTTGCTGTTTTTAACCGAGTCGGTTGGATGCCCTTCGACAACTTTCTTCTGTATGCCATATACAACTGTGTCTTTAGTTTGTGTAGATCCTGTAAAACCTTGAATGGCAACCTTAGCAGGCGTGTTGCTTTTTTGTGGAGAAGAGGAGCCTTGTTGTTTAGTTTTTTGGTTGGTTTTTGCCTTTTTGGTGGTAATGAGTATAACTCCATTTTTTCCTTTTTCTCCATAAACCCGGGTGGCGTTTTCTCCTTTAAGGATCTTTACACTTTCAATTTGGTCCGGTGTAATTGTATTTACATTAAAATCTGGCTTTTTTTCAACCCCATCTACCACTATTAATGATTTGATGGTGTTCAATGTATTGGTGATATTGGTTTCCCCTTGTTTATAGGTTATAATCTCTATTACTCCATCTTTTCCTTTAGCCCCGTATATATCAATCGCATCTTTCCCTTTTAGTACAGTCATGTGTCTTATATCTTCCGGAGCAATGCTATTTGGGTCGTAATTGTCTTGTATCTTACCATCTATAACAATTAAGGATGCATCGATTTGATGTTTTGTAATTCCCGGAGCAGTTTTGTAACCAATCTTTTTTATTTTACCATTAGGGTCAAACTCAAAGCTAAAGTCCAAATGCCCAATAGGAAGTGTCCCTGCTATGGCTGTTGAACCACTTTTTCCATTAGGGCCTTTGAAATTAGAGGAAATGGCTATAATTTCTCCTTTTTCATTACGTTTTACATTGAAGAAAGTGAGTGTTCCGCCGTATTCTTCTTTAAAGGTTCTTGCAAAATAGTCGAGCTTTTCATCACTTGTGTTTCTTATTACAGCAAAAGTTCTTGATCGGTCGTTAACAGGTCCGTATCCCATAACATAATCTCCGGCTTCATCATATACGTGAAATTTGAACGAGGGAATTCCATTTTTATGGGTACCACTATGGTACTTTCCACTTGTGTGTGTTGATTCATAGGATGAATTCAGACTGACGATTTCATTATTGCCATTGCGTTTAACTTCATTAAAAGTTAAGGTGATCCCGGTTTTTTCCTTTATGTGTTTTATTTGATCGTTTAAATAGGTATCGGTTGAGTTTTTGTCAACAACGACATTGAAAGCTATTTGTTTACTGCTTGAGGTCGTTTTGATCTGCGCTATAGTTTCTGTATTGAGCGTGTAAATAAACAGAACTAACAACGGGACTACCGATAGATATTTCCATAAAAACAGGCGCTTCGATTTTTGTTTGTTCAGCATAACGATTCGTTTTTTGATTGATGAATTAAAAGTATTGATGATGTTTAATTGATGAATATTAATATTAGATGATTGTTCCAATAATAGGTATTGGTATTCTTTTTTATTACCCCATACTTCCAGGGTGGCTTTGTCTGCTAAAAATTCAAGATTTTCATTAGTTGCCTTTTTGTAAAGCCAGGCAATCGGATTGAACCATTGAAAAATGCAAATTAAATGCGTTAAGAGCATATCGGCAGAATGTTTTTGAAAAGCATGTGCCTTTTCGTGACTCAGTACCGCGTCCAACTCTGCATCAGTGATGGTACTGTTGATGACAATATAATTGAAGAAGGAAAATGGAGCTTCCACGCAATCCGCTTCAATAATGGTGTATTGATCTGTTTTGTAACGGGTTCCTGATCTAAGGACTCGTACTAATGAGAGCAACTGTATGATAAATCTGGAAGCAAAAAATAACACCCCGATGCCATAAATGATTTGCATAACCTCATATGGGGTTAGCGAACTTTCTTCTGGAATTTGCAAGGGCTGCGTTCCATGTGTGGTTGCTAAAACTGGGTCTACTATAGTAGGGGCATCAATATAAACTATTTCAGTAACGATCCAAAGTGGTAGAAATAATGCAACCAGAATGCCGGTTAATAAGAAGGCACGGTTGAGATTCAGAAAGGTACTCTTTTGCAATAGAACGCGATAGCTTGCATAGAAAATTGCTAATAGGAGTGCGCTTTTGGACAGGTATATGTAAAAATCAGGCATTACTTCTTGTTTTCTATTTCGTTAATGATCTCCTTTAACTCTTCTACACTTATTTTTCTTTCATTCGCAAAAAAGGAGACTAAGCTTTTATATGAATTGTTGAAGTAGTCGCTCATGGCATTGCTCATGAATTTCTTCCTGTAATCTTCTTTCTTTACAACAGGAAAGTATTGAAAGGTATTGCCATAGGCATTATGAGAAACATATCCCTTTTCTTCCAGATTCCTGATGATGGTTGAAAGCGTATTGTAATGAGGCTTGTTTTCTGTGAATTCAGCTAAAATGTCTTTGACAAAAGCTTTTTCAAGCTTCCAAAGCATTTTCATGACTTCTTCTTCTTTATTGGTGAGTTTCTGCATTGCCAGGCATTTTATAATTCCTTGTTTCCAAAGAATAATGGTTTGATGTGTTCAAATGTATAACTAAAAAAATAGTTACACAACTATAAAAATAGTTATTTAACTAAATAAATAGTTTTTTATTCTGAATACACACAATGAAAACTTACTCCTATCTTCGCATAAATTTAAATTTACATGAATATACTTTTAATAGTCGGGGGATTAATATTATTGATATTAGGGGGGAATTGGTTGTTGAAAGCTGCCGTTGCTCTTTCGTTAAAATTAGAAATACCAAAGATTGTGATCGGTATGACGGTGGTGTCGTTTGCAACATCCGCCCCGGAGTTAATTGTGAGTGTAAATGCTGCTCTTGAAGGTTTTCCGGATATTGCAATGGGTAATGTTATAGGTTCTAATATAGCCAATTTAGGATTGGTTTTGGGAATAACAGTCATGTTGACCACGATCGATGTAGAGCGAAGTTTTTACAAAACCGACTGGCCTGTAATGATGTTAGCTTCAGTGCTCCTGTTTCTGTTTGTATTTTATGATGATGTTTTAAGCAGGGTAGAAGGGGTTATCCTTTTTACCGCTTTAATTGCATTTTTAGTATACCTGTTGAAGTTTCAGAAGCCTGCGGTGGTTGATGATTATGCTGAGGATGATGAACCATTAGAGCTTTATAAGGTTGTGTTATTTTTAGTCTTGGGTGGTGTAGCCCTTTGGGGTGGTTCAGAATCTTTAATTAGAGGAGCAGTTGGAATGGCAGAATCCTTTGGCGTTAGTAAAAGGGTCATTGCTATTACCGTGGTATCAATTGGAACCAGCATACCTGAATTAGCTGCATCGGTTATTGCGGTTATGAAACGGGAGAAAGCCATTTCTTTAGGGAACCTGATAGGGTCGAATGTATTTAATATCCTGGCGGTTTTAGGAATTACCTCTATGGTGCACCCTATTACCGTAGATAAAGCTTTTTCAAGTGATTTGTACTGGATGCTGGCATTTGCTTTTGTGGTACTTCCACTGGTATTTCTTCCTAAAGGTTTGCGCTTAGGCTGGAGAGATGGCTTGGTTTTATTGGGGAGCTATGTGTTCTTTGTCTACCTAACCATATAATGCCGGGACGAATTATTCCATGAACAATATGAAGCCTTCTGTTGTAAACAAGCTCGTCAGATGTTTTTCGGTCCATATAGAAGACAATATTCAGGCTTAGTATTCCTTAGATGAAATACATTAATAACTGCTTTAAGGTGCTCTAGGCCCGGTGCAAAGGTATGGATACAGTATAGATAGAGTATGGATACAGTATGGTTGAAGTAAAGATAAAAGGATGGACAGCTTCTACGGTTACAACATACAGAAAGCCCCCTAAAACATCGAAATATTAAAGGGGGCACTCAAACCTAAACCTACTTTATGAATATAAAATTACCTGCTATTTCTATAAAAACCCTTTGAAGTGATCCAAAGGGTTTTTGGAGAGGGTTATATAAAAACGCTTTAAAAAAGCGGTAATTTTCTAAAACTATTACAATTTATATACGGTGGCTTATAGGTCGTTGGACCACAGAGGAAGTGTTAAACTTTTATTAAAGAAAAAGAGGTCAATTAATGACCTCTTTAAGCGCTGTATTTTGTTGGTGTATTACTCCATTGCAGGAGGGTTTACTTTTTTATCTAATGCGTTAATTCGTTCTTGATATTCATTAATGGCTTCTCTTACCATATCAACATTGTCGGAGGCTCTTTGATGAGCGTCTTCCATAACTTTTTCGAGTTTAGGATCTGGGTGTTGGAAGAGGTCAGTGATTACATGATTGATCTTGTCAATACTACTTTCCTGCGTGTTTTTGATGTCTTCTAACTTTGAAATAATCTTACGCATTCTATTTAATTTCTCTGCACTCATAATGTATAAGTTTTTTTATAATATACGATTTTTTTAGCAAATGGTTAGATGTCAATTGTTTAAGGTTGTTCGCGTAATGGTTGTCTTGTGGGGTTTTAATAGCTAATAAATTATAAATCGCTACCTTTGCTAGGTACTCGTTCTGACGCTGATCATAACGAGACTTTTTATATAAAAACCAGAGATGCAGACACCCAAAAAGATTGCCATTGTTGGTAGTGGATTAGTAGGAAGCCTTTTAGCTATTTATTTAAGAAATAGAGGACATGTTGTAGATGTATATGATCGAAGGCCTGATATAAGAAAGGTAGAATTTTCCGGACGCTCCATTAACCTGGCAATGTCTCCAAGAGGCTGGAGAGCCCTGGAAGCTGTGGGGATTGATGAGGAGATTAAAAAAATTGCTATTCCGATGGATAAGAGAGCAATCCATACTCCTGATAAGCCTATGTATTATCAGTATTATGGAAAGGAAGGGGAGGCAATCTATTCTATTTCCCGTGGTGTTTTAAATCGAAGAATGATTGATCTTGCCGAAGCTGCAGGAGCTCGGTTTATTTTTAATAGTAAGGTATGGGATGTTTCCCTTTCAGAAGCTACCGTTCAGGTAGGCGAATCGGAAAAAGGGGAGTGGACTCCAAATAAATATGATCTTGTTTTTGGTGCTGATGGAGCGTTTTCTCGGGTACGTCATAAAATGCAACGTCAGAGTATGTTTAATTATAGTCAGCATTTTTTAGATGTTGGCTATAAAGAATTAACCATCCCAAAAAATGACGACGGTACGCATAAACTCAATAAGAACTCTTTGCACATCTGGCCAAGAGGTAATTTCATGTTTATAGCTTTACCTAATTTAGATGGAAGTTTTACATGTACACTGTTTCTGCCGTTTAAAGGTGAGAATTCGTTTGAAGTATTAAATTCCGAAGCCAAAGTAGCTTCGTTTTTTAAAGAGTTTTTCCCTGATGTGGTTGATGTGATCCCAAATCTGGTTGAGGACTTCTTTAAAAACCCTACGAGCTTCTTGGTGACCACAAAATGTTATCCGTGGACTTATAAAGATAAAGTGGCTTTGATTGGAGATGCCGCCCATGCGATCGTTCCATTTTATGGTCAGGGAATGAATGCTGGTTTTGAAGATATTACTGTGCTGAATGATTTGATGAATTTGCATAATGATGATTGGAGCCAGATATTTAAATCCTATCAAGAAGCCAGAAAACCAAATGCAGATGCTATAGCTACATTGAGTTACAGGAACTTTATGGAAATGAGTAATAAAACGGCTGATGAAAATTTCATTCTAAGAAAGAAGATAGAAGCGTGGTTCTATGATAAACATCCTGAGTTATGGGTGCCCTTATATACGCGAGTTACATTTTCTGAACGATCGTACGCTGAAGCTTTAGAGTTTGGAGATTTTCAGAAAGAAATAATGGATGAGGTAATGGGATTGGAAGGGATTGAGGAAGACTGGAAGAATGAAGAGGTGGAGCAGTTTATACTGAATAAGTTAAAGGAGAAAGAACATTTAGTTTGATAAAATTAAATGAATGTTTTATCCATTAAAAAAGCCACTAGACATAGTGGCTTTTTTAATTGTTATGAATTTCTACACTATCTTAGATAGTAGCAAAAATACTTTCCATTTTTTCTTTTTCTTCCTCAGCTAAAGCAGGGTCAACAAGAATTCGACCACTATGCTCGTCGGTAATGATTTTTTTGCGAGAAGCAATTTCCATTTGAACCTGAGGTGGAATAGTAAAGAACGAACCTGCAGATGCTCCTCTTTCAATTGAAACTACTGCAAGACCATTTTTAACACTTCCTCTAATTCTTTTGTAAGCATTAAGTAATCGGTCTTCAATTAAGTTTTCAAACTCTTCACTTTTCTTGATAAGCGCTTCTTCTTCTTTTTCAGTTTCAGCTAAAATATCATCTAATTCACTTTTCTTGTGTTTTAGATGGCTTTCACGTTCATTAAGACGTTCTTTAGTTTGCTTAATTACTTCTTTCTTTTGTTCAATTTGAGCTTTGAACTCCTTGATGTGCTTTTCAGCTAATTGAATTTCTAATTCCTGAAACTCAACCTCTTTAGATAAAGAGTTATACTCTCTGTTATTTCGAACATTTTTTTGTTGTTCCGAGTACTTTTTGATTAAGCTTTTGGCTTCTTCGATCAGGTTTTTCTTGTTGCTGATCTCAGTGTTGAGGTTTTCAAGTTCTGAATTCAACTTTTCGATTCGGGTTTTTAACCCCTCAACTTCATCTTCAAGATCTTCTACCTCTAGTGGAAGTTCACCGCGTACATTTCTGATTTCATCTATTCGAGAATCAACTAATTGAAGGTCAAATAGTGTGCGTAATTTTTCTTCTACTGTTACTTCTTTTTTGGTTGCCATATGTTTTAAAAATACTTGACAGGATTCGTATTGCAATCTGAAATTATGATCTTACCTAAGGGTAAGGCAGGTGCAAAATTAGGAATTTTTTCCGTAAGATACTCAAATAAAAGATTTTTTGTGTACTGTTCGGTTTCATAATGACCAATATCGGCTATTATGATTTTATCCTCAGCTCTAAAAAAGTCGTGATATTTTACATCGCCTGTGATATAGATATCTGCTCCGTGTTTCTTAGCTGCTTCTATTCCGAAGGCGCCACTTCCCCCTAAAACGGCCACTTTTTTAATTTTATTACCCAATAATTTGGAATGTCGTATGCATTCGGTGTTCATTTTCTTTTTGAGTTCATTTAAAAATGTAACCTCTTCGAGTGGCGTTTCAAGCTCTCCTATCATACCGATACCAATATGTTGATTTAGGTTCTCCAGCTTAGTTATTTCGTAGGCAACTTCTTCATATGGGTGGGTTTTAAATAATGCTTTTAAAATTTTTCCTTCACTATGTTTGGAATAGGTTACCCCGATCTGGGTTTCAGGCTCATAATGAGTTACACCTTTGGTTCCAATAACGGGATTTGAATTTTCATTTCCTTTAAATGATCCTTTTCCTTCAACATTAAAACTGCAGTTATCGTAGTTGCCTATGCTTCCTGCTCCGGCTTCAAATAATGCCTGACGAAGTTTTTCAGCATCTGCGGTAGGTACAAAAGTAGTTAGCTTTTTTATGGTACCTTTTTGAAGAATTAATGCACTTCTGTTTTTTAGACCTAATCGTTGGCATATTTTAGCATTAACTCCTTCAAAATGATTGTCAAGAGCTGTATGAATGGCATAAATAGCTATATCGTTTTTAATAGCTTTAAGAACCGTGCGTTCTACGTAATTGGAGCCATTGATTTTTTTTAATCCACTGAATACTATTGGATGGAAGCTGAGGATGAAGTTGCAATCCTTTTCGATAGCTTCTTCCACGACAGCCTCCAGGGTGTCAAGTGTTATAAGAATTCCCTTGAGTTCTGCCTGGGCGTCTCCAACCAATAAACCGACGTTATCAAAGTCTTCAGCATAGGATAATGGAGCATATTCTTCAATATTATTAATAAGGTCTTGTATAATCATCTATTCCATTTTTTTTCAAAGATAAAATATTATACTTTCGCCTTCATGTGGCAATTTCGAAAAATACTTTTGCCTTTTTCATGGCTTTACGGATGGGTGATCCGATTAAGACATCTATTATACGATAAAGGATTCATAAAAGCAAAATCATATAGCATCCCTATTATATGTATAGGGAATTTAAGCGTTGGTGGTACGGGAAAGACTCCAATGACTGAGTACTTTATTAATTTATTGAAGACTGATTTTAATATCGCCGTATTGAGCAGGGGTTATAAAAGGAAATCTAAAGGGTTTCTGCTTGCAGATCAAAGGACCACTGTAGAGATGCTTGGTGATGAACCGTTTCAATATTATACAAAGTTTAAGGGGGTTCATGTTGCCGTGGATGCTGATAGACAACATGGGATAGAAACGCTTCAAAAACTTTGTAATCCTGATTGTGTGATTCTTGATGATGCTTTCCAGCATCGCAAGGTGGTTGCTGGAATGAATATATTGCTTACCACATATAATGACTTGTATGTCGATGATTTATTATTGCCAGCAGGAAATTTAAGAGATGTGGTTAACAGGGCTGATAACGCGGATGTTATTGTTGTAACTAAATGTCCGGAAAAGTTGTCCAAAGAAGATAAGGATCTGGTGACAAAACGAATAGGTCTATGTCAACATCAGAAGATCTATTTTTCTAAAATCGTTTATTCTACCCTGATTTATTCAGAGCGAGAGCGTCATTCGCTGGCTTTTCTCAAAGGGAATACTTTTACCTTGGTTACCGGAATTGCGAACCCTCAACCTTTAACTTCTTATCTCGAGAGCTTGGGTCTTGTTTTTGAACATATCGACTATCCTGATCATCATCATTTTTCTGAAAAGGAGATAAGCATTTTAAAGGAGCGATCGCTTATACTGACTACTGAGAAAGACTATGTGCGCTTAAAAGGTCGGGTAGATAATTTGTTTTTCCTTCCAATTCACAATGAGTTTTTATTTGAAGAAGGGGGAGATTTTGATCATGAGGTGTTGAATTACATAAAAAAAGCGTAACAATATTGTTACGCTTTTCTTTTCTAGCTAACCAATTCAAATTATTCTTTGAGAACAAATCTGAAAAAGATAGCATCAAGTATTGTGCCAATTATAGGTTTACCTTGATGTTTTTTACAACATTGTGAGCAATTTTCTTGTAGAAGACTTCTGGTTTGAATGGTTTTGTGATGACATCATTACAACCTGCTTCATAAAAATCATCTTTACTTTCATCCAGGGATATTGCGGTAAGGGCAATGATTGGGATAGTTTTATTAAACTTTCTTATTTCCTGGGTAGCTTTCAATCCACTAATACCCGGCATGTGTATATCCATTAATATAGCATCGTATGAGCCTTTTTTGGCCTTTTCGATAGCCTGGTACCCATCACTCGCTATGTCGCACTTCATGCTTTTTTTCGCTAGCATCTTTTGAGTAATTACCTGATTGATCTTATTGTCTTCAACTACCAGGATATTCAGATTTGCATAGAGCTCTTCCTGAACTTTGGTTGGAGCTTTAATCAATTCTTTTATTTCATTATCCGGTAATTCGAAGGTAATATCAAATAAGAATGTGCTCCCTTTACCTATTTCACTATTTACGGTAATTTGACTATTGTATAGTGTTAATAGGCTTTTTACAATAGTTAATCCAAGTCCTGTACCACCATATTTTCGGTTGATTTGCTCAGACCCTTGAGAGAAACTATCAAATATATTCTTTTGCATCTCTTCTGAAATACCAATACCTTCATCCTGAACTTCAAAATGTATTGTTGTTTCGGAGTTTGAGGTGTTTAATATTTTGGCTGAAAGGGTTACACTACCATTCTCAGTAAACTTTAAAGCATTGCCGACAAGGTTAATGAAGATTTGAGATAATTTCAGCGGATCTCCTATAATCATTTCCGGGATTTTCTCATCGATATCCAGAACGATCTTATTATTTCTTTCTTTTGCCGGTTGCTGCAGCGAATCAACGACCTTGGATAGTACCTGTCTGAAATCGAACGGATACTTATCTAAGGATAATTTGTTAGCTTCGATCTTATTAATTTGGAGGATATCATTAATAAAATTTAAAAGATATTCACCAGAATATTTTAATGACTTTAAATGCTCTTTTTGACTTTCTTTAGGGTCTTCTTCCAGTAGCAGGTGGGTTAATCCTGTAACAGCATATAGTGGTGTGCGTAATTCGTGACTAACCGTTGAAAGAAATTGAGCTTTGGCCTGCATAGCTCTTTCTGCAGAATCTTTGGCTACCTGTAGCTCTAAATTCTTTTTAAGCAACAGATCATTTGTTTTAAACTTGATCTGATTATTTCTGTAAAGGGATATAGTTAATAATGAGATAATAATTAACAAGGCAGAGCTCAAAACTGAAGTGAGTTTAGAGATGTTTACGGTTTGTTCTTGTTTAACGGCATCTTTTTTCAGCTGATCATTCAGTCTGGTTAAAAATTCAAGTTGACTATTTTTAGCTTCTTGAGTTTGAGAGGTCAGAATTTTGTTTGAAAAATAGGTGCTATTAATAGCTTCTGCCTGTTTTAGATATTCCAGGGCTAATTCGTACTTTCTTTCTTTTTCGAAGAGTTCTGAAGCTAGTTTGCTTGCTTCATACTTTAATTTCATAAAGCCTCTTTCGTTTACGATTGTGAGTAGCCGTGTTAAATGTAGTTCTGTGTTTTCAAGATAATTTTTATGGAGATCTATTTTGGCAAGATGTATTAAAATCTTGGCCGTGAGATATTCTTTTTCCGGACCTGTTTGATAAGGTAATAATTTTTGAAAATTTCGCTTCGCCCTATTTAGATTATCTAAATGCAGGTACATGATCCCTTCATTTAGAATCACTAAATCGTTTGTGGCAGCATCTCTTCTTGGAATATTCTTTTTGGCCTCCTCAATTAGTTGAAGGGCTTGAATCTCTTGTCCTTCCTGAGCTAAATATATGGCCTCATAACTTTTAGAAATGGCTTCACCTTTTTTATATTCATAGAAATTCAAGGCTCTCTTCGCCGTTTCGATGTATACCTTTACTTTGTCAAATTGTTCGTAATCAAGATAGAGCTCGGTGTAGAGATTGCAAATGTTAATCAAGGATTCGGAATCGTCTGCAGATGTAGCCGTTTCATAGGCATCACTTAGCGCCTTTATGGCCTTATTAAACTCTCCTTTGTTTTTATACTTATAAAAGCTGAAGTCCGAACTGTTGATGGTGTCTGAAGCAATATTGCCAGCATGAACCAAGCCCATCAGAGGCAGAATTAGAAATGCGGTAATATGTAGCAAAATTTGCTTCATTGGTAAGGTTTGTTCTGTAAATATAACTAATTCTTATTTATGTAATTAATTAAATCTACGATTCTGTTGCTATAACCGTATTCATTATCGTACCAACCGATAATTTTTACCATCTTTCCGATTACTGAAGTCATCTGTGCATCAAATATACATGAGTGTGGGTTTCCTATAACGTCTACGGATACAATTGGGTCTTCAGTATAGCTTAAAATGCCTTTTAAATTACCTTCTGAAGCCTTTTTAAAAGCTTGATTGATTTCTTTAATAGTCACATCTTTTTTAACATTAAAGGTGATATCGGTAAGAGAACCATCAGGTACAGGAACCCTGATTCCGCATCCGCCAATTGCATCGCTAATTTCAGGAAATATTTTGGTGAGCGCTTTTGCAGCCCCTGTCGTGGTAGGTACTATAGATTGATTAGCCCCCCTTGCACGGCGAAGATCTTTATGGGGTTGGTCGTGTAAGCTTTGGTCTGTGGTATACGAATGTACAGTTGTGATATAAGCTTGTTCAATGCCGCATAACTCTTGAATAATCCTTATCATCGGAGCTGCATTATTCGTAGTACAGGAAGCGTTTGAAATGATACGCTCTGAGCCATCTAAAATGTTTTCATTTATGCCCATTACAATCATTTTAATGTCATCATCAATTGGCGGTACTGAAAGAATTACCTTCTTGGCTCCATTTTTAATATGATATTCTAATTCCTTTCGCTCTTTAAATTTGCCTGAGCTTTCAATTACAACATCAACATTGTAGGCGTCCCAGTTTAGGTCTTCAATTTTATTGATCTGGGTTAAAGGGAACAGGGCGTCGTTTACGATAATTCCTTTTTCGTTATAATCAACTTCTTTATCAAGTACTCCATGAACGCTGTCATATTTAACAAGGTGACTTAGGGTTCTGCTGTCTGCTAAATCATTAATTGCAACGATATTAATATTTGGTTGATCAAGGAGGAGTCTGAATAAAGTTCTGCCAATTCTCCCAAATCCATTGATTGCTACATTAATTTCTTTCATATTCTTAATTAAAAAATCCCGCCTTAGCGGGATAAAAGTAATTAATTACATTTTTTTATTCGATGTGTTTGTGCGCTTTGTAAGAGGAGCGTACCAAAGCTCCACTCTCTACATGGCGGAAACCAAGTTCTAAACCTATTTCTTCGTACTTCTTAAATTGGTCAGGAGTAATGAATTGATTTACCGGCAGGTGTTTTTTCGAAGGTTGTAAATATTGACCAATGGTAACGATATCTACATTCGCTGCTCTCAAATCATGTAAAGTTTGAATGACTTCATCTTCTTTTTCTCCCAGGCCTAACATGATACCTGATTTGGTTCTGTTGATTCCTTGTCTTTTTAAATATTTAAGAACTTCAAGGCTTCGATCGTATTTTGCTTGAATTCTAACCTCACGGGTTAGTCTTCGAACCGTTTCCATGTTATGAGAAACTACTTCCGGAGCCACTTCGACGATACGGTCGAGATGTTTTTCAATTCCCTGAAAATCCGGAATTAAGGTCTCTAACGTAGTATTCGGGTTCATTCGGCGAATAGCCTTTACTGTTTCGGCCCAGATTATAGATCCCATATCTTTAAGATCATCTCTGTCGACAGAAGTAATAACAGCATGTTTGATGTTCATTAACTTTATAGACCGCGCTACTTTTTCGGGTTCTGCCCAATCTACTGTTTCGGGTCTGCCTGTTTTTACCCCGCAAAACCCACACGATCGAGTACATACATTACCTAAAATCATAAAGGTTGCCGTTCCTTCACCCCAGCATTCCCCCATATTAGGGCAACTTCCAGAGGTGCAAATGGTATGCAGGTTATATTTGTCTACAAGTCCTCTTAGTTCTGTATATTTTTTTCCGGTTGGAAGTTTAACACGCAGCCATTTAGGTTTGCCTTTTGGAGGTGCTACACTTTCAGCTGTATTTATACTCATAGTGAAAATTTTGAGCTACAAAGATACAAACTAAACTTTGAATAAAGTCTTAAAGCGTTGTTAGATACCAAATGCTAAATACTAATAAAAATATAATGCCGAGATAGCTTATAATTTTCAGAGTAATGCTGGGTTGCCATTCTTTTGGCGTGTGTTTAGAAGAGATTAATGCAAAGTTCATTATGGCGTAGAATGGGGCGGTAATAAAAGATAATATAGTGGCGATTTCTATAAGAGTTTTCATTTCAGATAAGAAAAACAATAGAATTGAAATCGTGCCTATAACCAGTAATAGAATCCAGAAAAGGTAGGCATTCTTATGTTGTTTGTTGGTTATGAGTTCGCTACATCTTACCATTGATCTCGGCGAAGCATCTAAGGTGGTCAATGTGGTGCTAAACATGGTTGTAAATGCTGCTATGGCAATAATTAGATAGCTGTAGCCTCCAAGATTCTCGGTGTAAAGATTAATAAGTTGGGAGGCAAATTGAGAGGCTCCGGATGCAAAGGAGTTCCCCGTGTCATGCATAACCAATGCTCCTAAACTTATAAAAAAGAGCCCCAGAAAAATGGTACTGGTATAGCCAATGTTAAAATCGAAGAGAGACCTTTTGGTGTCATAACTCTGTGTTATTTTCTTTTTTTCCAAGACCCATAGAGATTGCCAGATTGATACGTCCAGGGGAGCTGGCATCCATCCCATAAATGCAATTAAAAATGTGAGACCGACAAGGTCAGTTGGGATTACTTGCTTAAAGCTATACGGTTCATGATAATTATAAATGGCAACAATTACGGCCATAATGGTACTAATGGAAAGAGTACAGACAATAATTTTCATCAAATTATCCAAAAGTTTATACTTCCCCAGGAGTAAAATGGATAAACAAATCAGGGTTATGATGATGCTCCAAATGACAGGATTAGGAGTGATTCCGAATAAGTTAGCGGCCAAACCTGCTGTAACTATGGTAACTGCAGTTTGAATGGTAAACATGGTGGCAAATGTTATAATGAAGTAAGCTATTAATGCCCATTTACCTATTTTTTTATAACCATCTAAAAGCGTTTCTCCGGTGGCCATTGCATATCTGGGGCCATATTGAAAGAAGGGATATTTAAATAAGTGGACTAATAGCAGGGCCCAAACCAGTGTAAAGCCATAATCAGCACCCGCACGGGTAGATTGAACTAAGTGAGATACCCCGATAGCAGCTCCCGCAAATAGAAGTCCGGGTCCGAGTTTTTGTAAAAAAGATCGCATTATTTATTAGTGATAATTTCAGCGAGGAGTTTTTTTGCTCTTAGCAGCTTTACTTTAATATTGTTGAGAGGTTCGTCTAGTTTTTGTGCTATTTCTTCATAAGTGAGTTCCTGAAAATATCTTAAATTAATGACTTCCTGGTAATGAGGTTTAAGTTTTTTAATGTACCTGAGAAGTTTGCTTAAGTTCTGTTCACGAATAAGAATATCTTCTGCACTTGGCGTATCATCAGCGATGTTGTACATCTCGTCATCATTTTCATGAGAACTATGATGGATGATGCGTGATTTTTGCTTCCTTAGGAGGTCTATATGAATGTTTTTGCCTATGGTGATTAACCAGGTTTTAAATTTGTAAGAATCATCGAAAGATTCAATTTTATCAAAAGCTCTAGAAAAGGTTCTGATGGTAATGTCTTCAGCATCATTTTCGTTCTTTGTTCTAAGAAGTAAAAAGCCGTAGACATCGTTCCAGAATGTATCTAATAAGAAGTTAAACGCTTTTTGGTTTCCTTGTTTGGCTTTTAGGATATTTTCCCGGATAATTTCAGAATTTATCTCCAATTGGTCGGTTTTGAAATAATGTTAGATATAAATATAAGAAATTGAAAAAATATCAAAAGGATTTCATAAAAAGGAAGTGCCCAAAGTAATGAAGTTTCTTCCAGTTTTTTAGCTATAGGGATGTAAATACTGTATACAATAATCCACCGGAGTAAAATTAAGCCAATAACCACGGGGATCTTATATTGTAGAATGATAAGTAATATGGCTAATGGAATGAAAAGTAATTGGGATGTGTAATAGATGTTTATAAGAGCTCTGTGTTTGCTCTTGTATTTTTTAATTAAGGCGTATTCTGATTTTTTATGATCAATCCAGGTTTCGAAGGAGTCTGTCGATATGGACTCTGTGAAACTATCCTTGCTGTAGATCAACGAGGTGTTTTTTGAGGTTGCTGCCTGATTTATAAATAATTGATCTTCGCCATTGCTGATATCAATATGATTTATAAATCCACTATTGTTGAAAAATTCATCTTTATGATAGGCTAGGTTCTTACCATTTCCAGAAACGGGGATACCGCTTAAAAGGTAAGAAAATCTGTGGGTGGTAGCTACCAGGTTTTCAAAGCGAATGAATGCATTTAATAATGATTTTTTTATCTTTTTAAATGCGCTATAACCTAAAATTATGGTTTTTTCGGAATCAAATTTTGAGGCGATTTCTAATAACCAATGATCTGAATCAGGTTTGCAGTTGATTTCAGTAAATACCAAATGATTGTATTTGGCTGCTTTTATACCAAGTGTTAATGCGTATTTTTTCTTGCCCCAAAATGCTTCATTGTTTTTAACATTAACAATTTTAATTTGTGGGTACTTATCAGCAAATGACTCCATGATGTCTAATGAATCATCATATGAGTCGTAGTTGATTAATACTAGCTCAAACTCAGGATAATTTTGTGATAGAATGTAAGGTAGGTTTTCCTTAAGATCTTCAGCCTGATTCTTGATGAATATAATTATGGATATAGCAGGGACTGATTCTTTTTTAGCAGCTGTTTCTTTGTGAAAAGCAAATCTTCTAAAGAAGAATAAAAGATAAAATATTTGAATTGCAATGACTGCTACAAAGGCGTAGAGTAGTGGTGCTGGCATATGTAACTTGTAACGTTACGGTTAGTTAAGTTGTTCTTTTTTACAATCTTGCTCTTCAGGTAATTTACCGCAAAAACCACAGGCTTCACCTTCTTTGTTTAAGAAAGGGGACTGGCTTGCGCAGGTGCCGGCAAATTTACCGTCTTTTTTAGCCCATATTTTAATGGCGATTCCTGCAAATGCAAGGCCTAATAATACTATGCTTATAAGTACAAGTTTCATGACAATTAATCTTTGATGCAAAACTACAAAAATTAACTATAAACGAGCGTTAAAAACTAGCAAGAATGGTTAGAAGTGCATTTCGTAAAAATAAAAAATCCCGAAGTAATTCGGGATTTTTTTATGTTATAGTGAGATTAGTCTAAATCAATACTTGCTACCATATTTTCTGCGGTAGCTTCTCCGGTAAACCCTTTCGGTACCATATAGATTTTATATCCTTTGATGCCTTCCTGGTAAGGTAGGGAAAGTAACTTCTGATCTGCTTTCTCTAAAGTACCTAAGTGTACTAAAACTCCATCTACATTAGCCCACATTTGGAACTCCTTTTCTTCTGATAGATTGGGAAGGGAAACAATATTAATGGCCGACAATTTTTCTTCGGGGTTAATATAGGCTACAGTTTTTAATTGTTTAGCTCTCTCGTTTCCACTAAGTACATATTTTTTTGTTTCAGGATTGTTGAGAACAGCATAATTGCTTTTCATGTCCTGAAGCTTAGAGTTCGTGGCAACAATTTCATTCTTTAAATTAGAAATTTGACTCGCTACACTATTCTTCTCGGTAGACAACAATCTGTTTTGGTTCCATAAAAGAACTGTAGTGGCGGCGAAAGCAATAGCAGCAACACTCGCAGCAACATAATACCAAGGCATGCCTCTTTTAGACGAATGATGGTTATCTTCTTTCTCTATAATCTCAAGAACCTTGCTTTTAATGTCAACCGGTATCGGTTTAGCATGTGCTTTAGCATAGATTTCCAGATTCTCTTGTAACTCATTATATCGTTCGGCAACTTCCGGATGCGTTTCAATATAGTGCTCAATTCGAGTTTCCTCTAAAGTGGTTATATCACCTAGAAGATACTTTTCTAGTAAATCACTTTCTAATAATATTTTTACATCTTTTTTCATTACAACATAGCATAAAATAATACAGATATCAACGGACCATAAATCTTTCGCAACTCCCTTAAGCCTATTTTTAGCCGGGATTTAATCGTTCCTAGAGGAATGTCTAGTTCATCACTTGCCTCCTGTTGGGTCATACCTTCAAAGAAAAGAGCCTCGAGTACGATTTTGTATTTATCTTCAAGAGAATCTAAATGGTCTTTAAGGTCTAAATGTTCAGGTGTAATGCTCTCAATTCCTACCTTATATACGTTCGATTTATCCATTTGGATTTCTTGATCCGTTTTTAGGTTCCTGCTTCTGATTTTGTCTATAGCAGTATTGCGGGTTATCCTAAAGAGCCAGGTGAAAAGTTTCGATTTGTCTTCATCATACGTGTGTATTTTTTTCCAAATCTTAATGAGGCTTTCTTGAAGTACGTCTTGAGCAAGTTCTTCATTCTTAGTCACTTTAAGCGCGATTCCATAGAGCGTTTCACCATAGTTGTCATATAGTAAACTCATTCCTTCTTCATTCTTGTCCTTTAGTAGCTGAATGATTTGTGTCTCTAATAAACTTCGTTTGGCCATTAAAACTTTTTTAAGTTGAATGCAGTTTTTACTAACGTCCTTTAATCTTTTTTAAGTATAAACTACACGATATCATTTTCTAACAGAAGCCGGCTGCTAATATATGATTTTTACTAAATTATATTAACCTCTTGTTCAAGTGTAATACCAAAACGTTCTTTAACAGTGCTAATAATGGTATTGGCAAGATTTAGTATTTCTTTGCCTGTTGCATTTCCGTGGTTTACCAGTACAAGAGCCTGATTTTTGTGAACACCTGCATCTCCAAACCTTTTACCTTTAAACCCTGCCTGTTCTATCAGCCAACCTGCGGGGATCTTTACCTGGTTTTCAGAAACCTTATAATGAGGGGCCTCGGGATGTTTGGATATGAAGTTGTTGAATTCAACATCGGTGATAACCGGATTCTTAAAGAAACTTCCACTGTTTCCAATTTTATCCGGATCCGGAAGTTTACTTTGTCTAATACTTATAACTGCCTTTGAAATGTCCTGGATACTCGGTTTAGAAATCCCCTTTTCATTTAAAGTGTTTTGAATGGCGCCGTATTCAGTATGCAGTTGATGTGCTGAGGTTGTAAGTTTAAGGGAAAGACTTGTTATTATATATTGTCCTTTATGACTTGTTTTAAAAATAGAATTTCGATATCCGAACCGGCAATCTTCCAGGGAGAATGTCTTTATTTCCTGCGTATCGATATGAATTGCACGACAGCTATGAAAAACATCCTTAAGTTCAACTCCGTAAGCTCCTATGTTCTGGATGGGCGCACTCCCAACATTACCTGGAATTAATGATAGATTTTCAATTCCTCCAAAGTCGTTTTCGAGTGTCCATAATACAAACTGATGCCAGTTCTCTCCAGCATTGGCTTTAATCAACGCATGTCCATTCTTGTTTTCCAGAATGGAAATTCCCTTAAGATTAACCTGAATGACCAAGGCATCTATGTCTTTTGTAAGTAGCATATTACTACCACCACCCAGAATAAACTTTTTAGGATAATTGTTGTTTTTAAGAACAGTGATAAGCTCTTCCTCTGAAGATACCGATACAAAATGTTTGGCATTGACATCAATGCCAAACGTATTGTATGGTTTTAAGGATATGTTTTTTAATATTTCCATTAAGCGTTGTACGCTTTTAATGCTTCATTTAAAATTTGAGCTGCTTTTACAAGGTTTTCTTTTTTAAGTACATAGGCAATACGCACTTGATTCAAACCTACATTGTCGGAAGAATAAAAACCAGCTGCCGGAGCAACCATTATGGTTTCTCCATTAAGGTCAAACTTCTCCAAAAGCCACTGTGCAAAATCATCTGCATTTTCTACAGGTAGTTCAGCTATACAGTAAAAAGCTCCTTTAGGTTTGGCCACTTTTACGCCTTCTATTTTTTGAAGCTCAGAGATCAATAAATCTCTCCTTTCGACATATTCTTCAATTACTTCGTCAAAATAGCTTTGTGGTGTGTCTAACGCTGCTTCACTGGCAATCTGAGCAAAGGTAGGAGGAGAAAGTCTGGCTTGTGCAAACTTCATTGCAGTTTGCATTACTTTTTTATTTCTTGAAACCAAACAACCAATTCTGGCACCACACATGCTGTATCTTTTAGATACAGAGTCGATCATTATAGCATAATCTTCTAATCCTTCTTCCTGAAGAATAGAGTAGTGTTCTGCTCCATCATAAGCGAACTCTCTGTATACTTCATCTGCTATGATGAACAGATTGTGTTTTATTGCAATTTGGGCTAATTTTTTTATTTCCTCTTTGGAATAAAGATATCCAGTTGGGTTGCCCGGATTGCAAATTAAAATTGCTTTGGTTTTATCGCTGATTAATTTTTCGAATTCCTCAATTGGAGGAAGAGCGAAGTTGTTTTCTATTGAAGAGATTACAGGGACAACGTTTAGTCCTGAAGCAGTCGCAAATCCATTATAATTCGCATAGAATGGTTCAGGAATAATAATTTCATCACCATAATCGGCAACAGTTCCTAAAGTGAACAGAAGTGCTTCAGAACCACCAGTGGTAATGATTATTTCATTAGCATCTACCTCAATACCTCTGTTTTTGTAGTAGTTTGCTAATTTGGTTCTGTATTCTTCAGAGCCTTCACTTCGGCTATATTCCAACACCTCTATTTCGGCATTTCGAACAGCATTTAAAGCTACCTCAGGCGTTTTAATATCGGGTTGTCCAATATTAAGATGATATACTTTAGTACCTCTTTTCTTTGCGTCTTCAGCATAGGGTACTAATTTTCTAATCGGCGATTCTGGCATTTTCATGCCTTTGTTAGAAATGTTTGGCATAGATTAAAATTTAGCAGTGCAAAATTGCAAAATATATTTTAAAAGTTGTTCTAAAACGTTATCGTATTCTCTTTAAATAATGTTAATGTAAAAGTATTAATGAATATAATTTTTTAACTTATTGTCTGATTAATAGGTAAAACCTGAATTCATTGAGGAAATTAGCTTCTTTTTGTTTGATCAGTTTATTGGTAATACAAGGGGTTTGTGCCCAAACTGGTTTTCGATTTAAAAATGGGGCCTCTGAGGAGACCATTAAGTTTGAGTTAATCAATAATTTAATAATTTTTCCCCTTAAGGTTAATAACGTAGAGTTGTCTTTTATATTAGATACGGGGGTAAGTAGCCCTATTTTGTTCAATATTTATCAAAGTGATTCCTTGCAAATAAGAAATGTAGAAGAAATCACCTTAAAAGGTTTGGGTGAAGGAGATCCTATTAAGGCATTTAAGTCTTCTAAAAATGTATTTGCAACCGCTGAAACGTATAATCCCAATCAAGATTTTTATGTTGTTATCGATGCAGCTATTAACTTTTCACCTCGATTAGGAGTGCCTGTTCATGGGATAATAGGGTATGATTTTTTCAGGGATTTTGTGGTGGAAATAAATTATGCTTCGGAAAAGATTAAGTTATTTAAGCCAGAAGATTATAATTATAGAAATTGTAACCGATGTAATACCATTGACATCAGTTTGTTAAGGAAAAAACCTTATTTGAATGCTAAAGTTGGATTGGAGGGTAAAGAAATTCCAGTACGTCTTTTGATCGATAGTGGCAGTAGTGATGCCTTATGGCTTTTTCCAAACAAAGAAATGGGAATCAAAGTTCCTGTAAAGAATTTTGAAGATTTTTTGGGACGAGGTTTAAGTGGGAGTGTATACGGAAACAAGGCTAAAACCGATTACTTTGAAATTGGAGATTACCAATTAGCGTCTACTAATGTGGCATTTCCAAGTGAAGAATCGATTCAGCATTTAACCAATCCTGGAACCAGAAATGGCAGTGTAGGTGGGGAAATACTCAAGAGGTTTAATGTTGTTTTTGATTATCCAAATAGGAAAGTGACCATTAAGAAAAATAAACATTTCAATGATGATTTTCGCTTTAATTTAAGTGGAATAGAATTAATGCACAATGGCTTACGACCGGTTCAGGTTAAAGCTCGAAAATATGAGGGTGTGGTGAAGGAGGAGGATCCAACGGGTGCTATAAAAATACTATTGGATGACAGTACACGATTTGAATTGCATCCTTCTATTGAAATTGCTGAAATAAGAGAAAAAAGTCTGGCTGACGAGGTTGGATTAAAAGTAGGGGATGTTATTATATCGGTTAACGGAGATTCTGTTTATGACAAGTCGCTTCAGGAGATATCAGGTATGTTAAATGAAAAGGTAGGTAAAAAGATAAGATTGGTTATCGACAGGAATGGGATTGAATTAAAGTTTTCTTTTGAGTTGGTAGATGTTTTATAAGGTTTATAAAGGGTAAATCACTGATAATTATCATTTTATATTGACGTGTTGCTTTATAACTTTCTGTATTTAAGAAAGGGATGGGTGAACACGTGGTAAAAAAGCTGCTTAGTGCGGATGATCGAATGATCTACACGCATCAGCTCCTAAACGATATAGCCGCCTTAGAAAAAATGTATCAGGAAGATCTTTTTGAAAAGGGAGTTATGAGAATTGGAGCCGAGCAAGAATTGTGTTTAATTAACAAGCAGTGGTATCCATCGGCTAAAGCCATTGAACTTTTAAGAGCACTTAATGATGAGCATTATACCACTGAACTGGCCTTGTATAACCTCGAGGTTAACCTGGATCCTCTTGAGCTAACCGGAGATTGCTTTTCAGTAATGAAAAAGCGCCTGCATTATTTTCTGGAGAAAATTTCGAGGGTTGCTGATAAAATGGACTTAAAAATTATTCTTACGGGTATTCTGCCTACAATAGACACAAGATTTCTCACTCAAGATTATATGACACCGGAATTGCGGTATATGGCCATTAATGAGTCTTTCAGAGCACTTAGGAGGGATGATTTTAAGATGCATATCAAAGGGGTGGATGAGGTTGATATAATGCATAAGACGACGCTCTTTGAGGGGTGTAATACAAGTTTTCAATCACATCTTCAGGTAGAGGCCTCCGATTTTGTCAACCGATATAATTGGGCTCAGGCTATTGCCGGGCCAGTGATGGCCATTTGCGTGAACTCGCCTTTATTGTTAGGGAAGGAGTTATGGGATGAGACCAGGATAGCATTGTTTGCTCAAAGTGTTGATACACGTGCTACCTCATTCAAATTGAATGAAAGAGAGGCTCGTGTAAGTTTTGGTGAGGGTTGGGTAAAGGGGAATGCTGTCGACTTGTTCAAGCAGGATGTAGTACGCTACCGAAGTATTCTCTCTACCGATTTTAAATCAAATAGTCTACAGGAGCTCGAGCGTGGTAAAATTCCGAAGCTTAAAGCTCTTGGTTTGCATAATGGTACGATATATAGATGGAACAGGGCTTGTTACGGGGTGACTAACGGTAAGCCACATTTAAGAATTGAAAACAGGTATATTCCTTCCGGACCTAGTGTTACTGATGAAATTGCCAATATGTTGTTTTGGGTAGGGTTGATGGTAGGCCAACCAAAAAGGTATGAGGCAATAGATGAATTGATGGATTTTAAGGATGTGAAAAATAATTTTATTTGTGCTGCGCGATATGGTATGGGGAGTCAGATGTATTGGGAAGGGCGCTTTATTCCGACTGACGAATTAATAAGTCAGGTTTTAATTCCTATGGCCGGCAAAGGTCTGGAAATGATGAAGGTTGATAAGAAGGATATAGATTTCTATTTGAACGTTATTGATCGAAGGACGCAAACCCATACAGGAGCCCGATGGATCAGAAATACTTATAGAAGGTTGCTCGTAGATTATAAAAGAGTTGATGCCACCAGGGATTTAGTTAGATCGCTGTATGAAAATCAAGTAAGAGATATTCCTGTTTGTGATTGGAAAGAGGTGGTTAGTGACCGGACTTTGTATTTGGAAGAAGATAAAAGGGTCTATCAGTATATGAATCGAAATGTTGTAACGGTTCATGTTAAAGATAATGCTAAACTGGTTGGTAAATTGATGCTATGGCGGAATATTCATCATATGCCGGTTATTGATGACACAGGGGAATTAAAAGGTTTGATAACCTGGACGGATATCGATGCAATAAAACACGAGGAAGTTGAGGTTCCTATTGAAAAGCATATGAAAACCGCTATTATAACTATCGGGCCGTCAGATTTAATGCATGAGGCCAAGCAGTTGATGGGGGATAGAGAAATTGGTTGCCTTCCGGTGGTGGAGGATGATACGTTGGTAGGGATAATAACCAGAAATGATATTAAAGATTTCAATAATTGAGATTTACATGAGATGATCAATTCTACTTTAGATCGGGTATTATTAAAAATAGAAGGGGAAAATACTGAGCCTTCCGTAATCTTCTTTTGTGGAATTCATGGAAATGAACCTGCAGGAGTGCTGGCAATACAAGAATTAAGGGAGCGTTTGGAAAGGATGTCAATGAAAGGGTCGCTTTATGTTTTTAGAGGCAATATCAAGGCATTTCAAGAAGGGGTTCGTTATATCGATAAAGACTTAAATAGATTATGGAGTCGTTCGGGGATTGATGAAATGTGCAAGGGGGTTCTTAGGGGAGCGGCTGAATATGAAGAGCAGCGAGCTCTTTATGAAGAAATAAAAAATATAATTAATACGAAGACGGGTCCGCTCTTTTTTGTGGACTTTCATACAACCTCAAGTAAAACCTTGCCATTTATAACCATTGATGACGCTATAATAAACAGGCGATTTTCAAAATTATTTCCTGTGCCCACGGTGCTTGGGATAGAAGAGTATCTAAATGGGCCGTTATTAAGTTTTATCAATCAACTGGGTTTTTTATCGATTGGATTTGAATCAGGAGAGCATCATGATGCTGAAGCGGTATTAAATGCAAAGGCATTTATGTTATTGACGTTATGTTTTTCAGGACTCGTGGAGCTTAATGATCTGGAAGATTTTAATGATCATTTTAATCGGTTAAAGAAAGCTTCGGATGGTAAAGCTCATTTTTATGAGGTGATTGAGCGCTATACGATTAAAGAGAATGAGATGTTTGTTATGGAGCCCGGATTTAAAAGTTTTCAAGAGGTGAATAAAGGCGAGCTTTTGGCTAAGAGTAACGGGGAGCCTGTTATAGCGAAGAATAATGCTATGCTATTTATGCCGTTGTATCAACCACAGGGAAATGACGGGTATTTTTTAATCAGGAGAATTTCAAGTTTTTTTCTTCGATTATCTACTTATTTGCGGGGGAACCGATTGGATAGTGTTTTGGTTTATTTACCTGGGGTTACCTGGAATTCTTTAAAGAAAGATGCTTTAAAGGTCAATTTGAGGGTGGCCAGATTCTTAGCAAGACCCATTTTTCATTTGTTAGGTTACAGGCATTATGAAGAGGAGGGGGCGTATTTAATTATGTACAATCGAGAGCGGACTACCAGAACTCACAGGTATAATGACTTAAAATGGTTCCAAGCCAAATAGCAGGAGTTTGTTTTGTCGGACTTTGTAGTTTAAGGAAATAGGAGGCAGGTTGTTTTTATAAAACTACTGCGTATGGTACAGGTCTTTTATATATATGGTGAGAAGCATATATTTTTTAGAAATACGTGCCGAAATCTAGGTTTTATACATAAAAAAAACCGCTTCAATTGAAGCGGCTTTTTTTTGTTATTTTGAACTGTCTCCCGTGGTTACCGTTCCTTTTATTTTAAGGGCTACTGATTTCTTATCAGCATTTGTTATTACGGTAATGGTCTTTCTGATTGGACCGGGACGATTCGTGTCGTACTTCACTTCTATTTTTCCTGTTTTTCCAGGAGCAATAGGTTCTTTAGGCCATGAAGGCACTGTACAACCACAGCTCGAGTAGGCTTTACTAATTACCAATGGGGCATCACCGGTATTTGTAAACTCAAAAACTCTTACACCATTGCTACCTTTTGCAATTTTTCCGTAGTCAATGGTTTCTTCCTTGAATTCAATTTTAGCTTTTTTGTCTTGAGCTGTCACAGCAAAGCTAATAAGCCCAACAAACAAAAACATGACTAATTTTTTCATCATATTTGGTTTTATGGTGAAACGTAAAAGTAAATACTTTTCTGTCAATGTGCAAAATAAATGAAAACCTTTTTATAATCATGAGGTTATAATTACTTTTGCACTCTTAGTATTACAAAAAGCATTCCAAATATGAGTATTCCGTCTAAATATGACGCTAACAGCGCCGAAAATAAGTGGTATGATTACTGGATGAAACACAATTATTTTCATTCAGAACCCGATGAAAGAGAGCCTTATACTATTGTGATTCCTCCACCCAATGTAACAGGGGTTTTGCATATGGGGCATATGTTAAATAATACCATTCAGGATGTCCTTATAAGAAGGGCACGATTAAAGGGAATGAATGCTTGTTGGGTACCTGGTACTGATCACGCTTCTATTGCTACCGAGGCTAAGGTGGTAGCCAGGTTAAAGGAGAAGGGGATTAATAAAAAAGATATTACCAGAGAGGAGTTTTTAAAACATGCCTGGGACTGGACTCATGAGTACGGTGGCGTTATCCTAGATCAGCTTAAAAAGCTTGGATGTTCTTGTGATTGGGACAGAACTAAGTTCACTATGGATGAGGATATGTCTGCTTCAGTAATTAAGGTTTTTGTCGATCTTTATAAAAAGGGACTGATATATCGTGGTTATCGAATGGTTAATTGGGATCCTGAGGCAAAAACAACGCTGTCTGACGAGGAGGTTATCTATGAGGAAAGACAAGGTCATTTATATTATTTGTCATATCCGATCGAGGGATCTGATGAAAAGGTGACTATTGCTACAACCAGACCAGAGACCATTCTTGGTGATACGGCTATTTGTATCAATCCGAATGATGAGCGATACACTCATTTAAAAGGTAAGAAAGCTATCGTTCCGATCTGTAATCGCGTAATTCCAATCATTGAGGATGAGTATGTAGATGTTGAATTTGGTACGGGTTGTTTGAAAGTTACTCCTGCACATGATGAAAACGATAAAAATTTAGGTGACAAGCACGATTTAGAGGTGGTTGATATTTTTAATGAAGATGCTACGCTAAATAGTTACGGATTGCACTACGAAGGAAAGGATCGTTTTGTGGTTCGTAAAGAGATTGTAAAAGAACTAGAGGAAAAGGGGTTTTTAGTGAAGACTGAAAACCATTTGAATAAAGTGGGTACATCGGAGCGTACCAAAGCGGTAATTGAACCTCGTTTATCGGATCAGTGGTTTCTGAAGATGGAGGCTTTGGCTAAGCCTGCATTGGAAGCTGTTCTTGGAGATGAAAAGGAAATCAATTTATTTCCGAAGAAGTTTGAAAACACCTACCGTCACTGGATGGAAAATATAAGAGACTGGAATATTTCACGTCAGTTATGGTGGGGGCAACAAATTCCGGCGTATTATTATGGTGATGGTAAGGAGGATTTCGTAGTTGCAGAAACTATTGAGGAGGCGCTTAAATTAGCCCAGGATAAAACAGGGAATGCTGCTTTAAAAGGGGATGATCTCAGACAAGATGAAGATGCCCTTGATACCTGGTTCTCTTCCTGGTTATGGCCAATGAGTGTTTTTGGCGGGGTGTTGAATCCGGAGAATGAGGAGTATAAGTATTATTATCCAACCAGCGATTTGGTGACCGGACCGGATATCTTGTTTTTCTGGGTTGCCAGAATGATTATGGCGGGATATGAATTTGAAGGAAAAAAGCCTTTTACCAATGTATACCTGACAGGACTTGTACGCGATAAACAACGAAGAAAAATGTCAAAGTCTTTGGGGAACTCTCCTGATGCGCTTGAGTTGATTAAGGATTTTGGAGCAGACGGCGTACGTGTTGGATTGTTGTTAAGTTCGGCTGCCGGTAATGATTTGTTGTTTGATGAGTCTCTTTGTCAGCAAGGAAAGAATTTTGCCAATAAAATCTGGAATGCCTTCAGGTTGGTTAAAGGTTGGGAGGTGTCTGAAGCGATTGAGCAGCCAGAGGCTTCGAAGGTGGCGATAGAATGGTATCAGGCTAAATTCAACCAGACGCTGAATGAAATAGAAGATCATTTTAGTAAATATAGAATCTCAGATGCTTTAATGGCAACTTATAAACTGGTTTGGGATGATTTCTGCAGCTGGTTGTTAGAAATGGTGAAACCTGCTTATCAGAAGCCAATAGATGCTCAAACGTTTAGAAGTGTCATTAAGTTTTTAGAGGATAACCTTCGCATTTTGCATCCGTTTATGCCGTTTTTGACGGAGGAAATATGGCAACATATTGAAGAGCGTTCGGAAGATCAGGCTTTAATTATTGCTGAATGGCCGAAACAGGAGGCTGTAAATGTTGATCTCATCAATGAATTTGCTTTTGCAGCAGAGGTGGTTTCCGGAATCAGAACGATAAGAAAGGAGAAGAATATTCCTTTTAAGGATGAATTGGCCTTATCGGTGCTTAATAATGAAAAGGTGTCAGCTAAGTTTGATGCGGTTATTGCGAAACTGGGGAACATTGAGGCGTTAAGCTATGTTGAGGATAAGGTTGAAGGTGCCTTGTCTTTTAGAATAAAATCTAATGAATATTTCATTCCTGTGAGTGGTGCTATTAATGTGGAGGAGGAAATAGAGAAATTAGAGACAGAGTTAAAGTATACGGAAGGATTTCTTAAATCTGTCCGAGGTAAATTGTCTAATGATAAGTTTGTCAGTGGAGCCCCGGAGAAGGTTGTTGCCATGGAGCGCAAGAAAGAAGCCGATGCGGTTGCAAAGATTGCAACTATTAAAGAGAGTTTAGCTTCCTTGAAATAATTAGAAAAGCCGCTTTAAAGCGGCTTTTTTTATATTATAAATTAAAATAATCGTTTACCAGATCGATGTATTTTTCTTTTGCTTCTCTCACGCTGATCCCTCTGGTCTGAAAGAGTGCATTCGCTTTAAATGCATTGATGAGGGCTTTTCTGCTACTGGGTGGATCGATATTGTGAGTAGCTTTTTTGTAATAGGCATAGAGGCGTAACAGGAAGTCGGCCGGAAAAGGCTCTTCACAACTATTCACCACATTAACGGCTTCTTGAAAAGCGATATCTAATTCTTCATCAGTCATATTCGTTACGAGGCTATTACGTCAATTCCTCCTTTTACTTTTTGTCCAACTTTTACCTTAATGTCGGCAGTTAGCGGTAAAAAAAGATCTACTCTTGATCCAAATTTTATAAAACCTGCGTCTTCACCTTGAGTTACCTGATCTCCCACTTTAGCATAGTTAACAATTCGTTTTGCTAAGGCTCCTGCAATTTGTCTGTATAAAACTTCGCCATATGAAGGGTTTTCCACAACTATGGTGGTTCTTTCGTTTTCTTCAGAGGCTTTTGGGTGCCATGCGACCAGGTATTTACCTGGATGGTATTTGCTGAACTTAACGATTCCGCTCAGTGCGTATCTGGTTACATGCACATTTACCGGAGACATAAAGATAGAAACCTGAATGCGTTTATCTTTGAAGTATTCATTTTCCATTACTTCTTCAACCACGACAACTTTTCCGTCTACCGGGGCAATTATATTTGCATCATTAACCTCAGTTTGACGTTTAGGGTTTCTAAAAAACTGCAGGATTAGAATGAGCAGAATAATCGCTGCTAACTGGATAACGATTCTAACCCAGTCTATACTCGCATAGTATTCGGCAAGTAGTGATACGACTACAGCAAAGAAGAATGTAATAAAAATGATCTTGAAACCTTCTTTATGAAACATGGTTGAAAATTAATAAAGTTAAATATGCAAAAGGAGCAGCAAATAATAAACTGTCTAATCTGTCGAGAAGACCTCCATGGCCCGGTAAAATAGCTCCACTATCTTTTACTCCTGCCATTCTTTTAAATTTGGACTCTACAAGGTCACCAAAGTTACCTGCAAGTACCATTACAAGGGCTAAGATAAGCCATTGTATAAGTGATAACTCGTCGTTTGTATATTTAAATAGTAAATAAGCGGTAATCAGAGCAAATACAATTCCACCTGCGAAACCTTCGATGGTTTTTTTTGGAGACACTGATGGGAACAGCTTGTTTTTACCTATTGATTTACCAACCAAATAAGCGAATGAGTCGTTCACCCATATCAATATAAAAATACCAATAATCAAGGATTTAGCAAAATGATCTTTACTGTAAGGAATCATGGTTAAAAAGATACATCCTCCACCGATATAGAACAGACTGATGAAAAATTTATTCATATTGGTGAATCTTCTCTTTTTCTTCACATAGAGTTCTTTGAGTAAAAAGCTGTTTACAGTAATACTCAGAAATAGCAACAGGTATATCAGCGGCTGTTTTTCGGAAACATCAGGAAGGATATAAATAAATACCCACCATAATGCCAAAAAGGCTATAAAGATGTGGTATCCGCTTAGTTTTATTATTTTTTTGAATTCATACAAACATATGAGGCCAAAGGCTAAAAATAAAAAGTCGAATGCATCTGTATGCAAAATAGCAGCAGACAGCAATAGGAAAACATATAATATACCTGTGATGGCACGTTTAGCAAGTTCTTTCATTCTATAGATCTTCCAATAGCAGCAAATATAGGTTTTTTGAACTACTTCCGTACGATAGGAAATCCTTTTCCTCTTTTAAGCTAAAGTGTTTTATGGTTGTAATGTTGGTAGGTATTTGATTTTTATTTTTAGATTTTATACCTCTCAAACCTTCTCCGATGGTTTCCACTAATTGACTCGTAGTGGCAAAGACAATGAAGTTATCGGGGAGTTCAAATAGCTTTTTTTCTCCGATTTGATTTGAATTAATAAGTATTGATCCGTTATCAGCAACTAAATTTTCACATGTGGTAATGAAAAAAGTAGCATTGCGACAGTTGGTAATGAAGTTTATATTGAAATTGGAAAAACGTTTTTGTAAAGCTTCAATTAAACAACAGGCATCGTGATTTTCCCAATCGTTTTCGGTAAGAATGTTTTGAAAATTTTCATTGACCTCCTCACCGTTTTCACAATACAAAAATTTACCACCGTTCTTTTTGAAGTTGATGGTAAATTTTTCATCTATAGGAAGCTTAATTTCCGGCATAAACTTCCCTCTAGATTCTAGTGACTTTTCAGAGGGCTGATCTTCTTTCTTTTTGCCAAAAATTTTTTTAAATATGTTCATTTACAATTTTGGGGTTTCTCCATTTCTAATTCTAAATGTAACGTAAAGTTATAAAAATCATTATTGCTAGGTTAACTAAACAATAAATAAATATTATTTAATCGTTTCCTCGCTCTGATTTGTTTCCTGATTCTGATCTTCTTCTTTCGTATCAGGAGTTGCATTTTCTTCTTCTTCTTCTTTATCGAATGGACGTTTTCCGAAAATTCGTTCCAGGTCATCTTTAAAGATAACTTCTTTCTCAAGAAGTCTATCGGCTAATTCTGTTAGCTTGTCTTTGTTCTGACTAAGGATTTCGATAGCTCGTTCGTATTGTTTTTCAACGATGCTGGAGATTTCTTTGTCAATAACCTGGGCTGTTTCTTCACTATAAGGTTTAGTAAACGAATAGTCTGATTGTCCTCGTGAATCGTAATATGTGAGGTTCCCTATTTTTTCATTGAGTCCGTATATGGTAACCATTGCCTTGGCTTGTTTGGTTACCTTCTCAAGGTCGCTTAAAGCTCCTGTAGAAATCTTATCAAAGATTACCTTTTCGGCAGCTCTACCTCCTAAAGCGGCACACATTTCGTCCAGCATTTGTTCTGTACGAACGATAAGTCTTTCTTCCGGAAGGTACCATGCTGCTCCTAAGCTTTGTCCTCTAGGTACAATAGTTACTTTTACCAGAGGGGCAGCGTGTTCAAGCATCCAGCTTACTGTTGCGTGTCCAGCTTCGTGGAAGGCGATGGTTTTCTTTTCTTCCGGGGTTATGATTTTATTTTTCTTTTCAAGGCCTCCTACAATTCTGTCGACTGCATCAAGGAAGTCTTGTTTATCAACTGCTTTTTTACCTTTTCTTGCAGCGATCAGGGCAGCTTCATTACATACATTGGCAATATCTGCACCTGAGAACCCAGGGGTTTGCTTGGCTAAGAAATCAAGATCTAAGGTTTCAGAGGTTTTAATCGGACGAAGGTGTACGTTAAAAATCTCTTTACGTTCCCTAAGGTCTGGCAGGTCAACATAGATCTGTCTGTCAAATCTACCGGCACGCATTAATGCTTTATCGAGTACATCTGCACGGTTGGTTGCTGCGAGGACGATAACGTTGGTATTGGTTCCGAAACCATCCATTTCTGTTAATAGCTGGTTCAGGGTGTTTTCACGTTCGTCATTACTTCCGGTGAAATTACTCTTCCCTCTTGCACGACCGATAGCATCGATCTCGTCAATAAATATAATTGCAGGCGATTTGTCTTTGGCTTGTTTGAACAAGTCTCTAACTCTTGAAGCACCTACCCCTACGAACATTTCAACGAAATCTGAACCTGACAACGAGAAGAAAGGTACTTTAGCTTCGCCGGCAACGGCTTTGGCTAATAGGGTTTTACCGGTTCCCGGAGGGCCTACTAAAAGGGCTCCTTTAGGAATCTTACCTCCAAGAGAGGTATATCTTTCCGGGTTTTTAAGGAAGTCTACGATTTCCTGAACTTCTTCTTTGGCTCCTTCCAGCCCTGCGACGTCTTTAAAGGAAACTTTCATATCTGTCTTTTCGTCGAAAAGCTTAGCTTTTGATTTTCCGATATTAAAGATTTGTCCGCCAGGACCTGCTGAACCGCCACCTGACATTCTTCTCATTAAGAAGATCCAAATTGCGATCAGGATTATAAACGGGAGTATATAAGCCAGGACATCACCAAGTATATTGGTTTCGGTATCGAAGCTTACGAGATCTTTCGGGTTTGCCAGATTACTTTCAGCAATTACTTTATCAAGATCTTCTTCGAACTTATCTAAGGCACCATACTCACAAATGTATTGTGGGTTCTCTGTGGAAGAAGGAAAGATCGACTTATTTATAGCGTCTTTGTGCTCTTCTTTTTTGAGGGCTTCGTCGGTAAGAAAAACTTTTGCTTGTCCGACATTTTTAATGATTAAAATCTTTTTTACATCATTGTCTTTAATGAAGCTCTCCAATTGGGAAGGGTTAATTTTTTTAGGATTTTGCCAGCTTGATCCTCCTGAGAAAAATTGGAAGCCTATTAAAAATAGAAAAATTATAGCGTAAAACCAGTATGAGCTGAATTTAGGCTTTTTAGTATTTTGATTATTGTTATTAGCCATTAAATATAGTCTAAGATGTTATTAATTTGAAGATATCTCTGTTATTTTGGCATCTCCCCAAAGTCCTTCGATATCATAAAATTCTCTAATATGTTTTTGGAAGACGTGTACGACAATGTTCACAAAATCAATAAGAACCCATTCTGCGTTTTCGCTACCTTCAACATGCCATGGCTTGTCTCCGGTTTCTTTGCCGACTGTTTTTTCAACAGAATTTACAATAGCGTTTACTTGGGTGTTAGATGAACCATTGCAGATAATAAAGTAGTCACAAACCGTATTCTCTATTTCACGTAGATCTAAGATACTTATATCATTTCCTTTTACCTCCTCAATACCTTTAATAATCGATGTTATTAATTGATCTGTACTACCGCTTTTTTTTGTCATTAATTATATAAATTTTCATCAATTGTTTTTAGTTTTTTATTTCCGGGATTAATTCAGAAAATAAAAAAATAGTTAATTTTGAGTTCGCCAAATATCCAAAGGGTATTTCCTCAACTCATTTCACAAAATTATTATTTTTTGGCATTATAACTATTCTAATTAACATACATTTTAAGTAAATATACTGAATTAATACATGAAAATAATCAAACTTGATGCCATAGACTCTACAAATTCCTTTTTACGTCAGTTATATGCTCATAACGAAGTAGATGATTTTACGGTTGTTACCACAAAAAATCAAACGGCGGGGCGAGGACAGATGGGTGCCGTATGGAAAACGCAGGAGGGTAAGAACCTCACAGCTAGTGTGTTTAAAAGTGTGAGTTGTTTAAATCATGAGGATCAATTTTATGTTAGTATGGCGGTATCACTGGCTATTTATACTACGCTTGAAAAACTTTTAATTCCGGATCTTAAAATTAAGTGGCCAAACGACATTTTGTCAGGGGATAAGAAGATATGTGGGATTCTTATTGAAAATATCTTTAAGGGACATGCGCTGGAGGCTTCTATCATAGGTGTTGGTCTAAACGTAAATCAGACTGATTTTGAAGGTTTGCCACAGGCTTCTTCTTTAAAGGCATTAACGGGAGTTCATTATAATCTTGATGAAGTGCTTCAGGAACTGGTTTCTCAGCTTGAGGATTATTCAAAATATATAGAACAACAAGAGTTTAAGATGTTGAAGGCGGATTATGAAGAAAAATTGTTCAGAATTGAAAAGCCTTCCACTTTTAAAGATAAAAAGGGAAGGCTTTTTATGGGATTTATAAAAGGTGTTACCGATAGAGGGAAGTTGAAACTTCTTTTAGAGGATGAAATTACAGCAGAATTTGACCTTAAAGAAGTTCAGTTACTCTATTAAAGAGCGCCCATCTTTTCTGATAATGTGTTAATGAATTTAGTGATTGGGCCTTTAACCATCATGGCCATCATGGCATTAAATTCACCTTCAAAAATCAGATTAGCTTCACTTTTATTTGATTCTAACTCGTTGATGTTGGCTGTCAGGCTAAAAGGAATTTTACCGCCTGCTGCACCAAGACTTACTTTGTCAAATTCATTTTTCTCTTCTAGTTTCAGGACGATTTCCGGCATTCCACTTAATGCAAACAGAAATTTATCATCTTCTAAAACCTCAAATTTACTAATGTTTTCGGGCATTAGTTTTTCAAAGTTCTTTACGTCCGTAAGAAAGTTAAAGAGTTCTTCGTTTGACTTGTTTACAGTTGTTTTTGGACTTTCTATCCTCATACTTTTGTAGTGTTATTCCAATTGGCAGGGTCAACGCGCCAATTTTGCAGTGTGTCTAAATCTTTGTTTGAGACGTAGTTTGTGTCGATTGCTTGTTCTAACAAGTATTCGTAATTGCTCAACGTGTATAAGTCTAAATGAGCTTTTTCAAAATTCTCTACTGCGACGTCGAATCCATAAGAGAAAATTGCGATCATACCTTTTACGTTAGCACCGTGTTCTTTAAGTGCTTTAACCGCATTAAGGCTACTTTTACCTGTACTGATTAAATCTTCAACTACGACTACGTTTTGTCCGCGATCTAAGAAACCTTCGATTTGATTTCCTCTCCCGTGTTTTTTAGGTTCAGGGCGCACATAAACAAATGGCAGGCCGAGGTATTCAGCAACCAGCATTCCGATACCGATAGCTCCGGTAGCAACGCCCGCGATTACATCGGGTGTTCCTATTTCTCTTTCTATTTGTTTCGCAATACTTTCCCTGATGTAATTCCTGATCGGTGGGAACGATAGTACAATCCTATTGTCACAATAAATTGGGGACTTCCAACCAGAAGCCCATGTAAAAGGATTTTTCGGATTCAACTTTATTGCATTAATTTGCAATAGAAGTTCCGCTGTTTTTTTAGCAGTGTCTTTATCTAAAACCATGATACAAATGTATGAAGTTTTTGTTAACGATCATCCTATCTATTTAACAAATAGTGTCAAAAAAGAGACTAATGATAAGCTGTTTCTTTTGGATACCTTTGATATTGAGTATGTTGTTAATCAGTTGAATAAAGGCGAAATTTCCAGTGCTTTTTTGTATCATCCGGACCAGGAAAATCTTTTAAAAAAATTTAAAAAAAGAGTTCCTGTTGTTGTTGCCGGCGGTGGGTTGGTGGTGAATCCTAAGGGCGAGAAGCTGATGATTTTCCGAAATGGAAAATGGGATATACCCAAGGGTAAGCTCGATAAAGGCGAGAGTATAGAAGATGCTGCTATACGCGAAGTAGAGGAAGAGACTGCTGTAACGGGATTGGTGCTGGATAAATTTATTTGTAAAACCTACCATATATTTAAGCGAAACGGTGCCTTTAAGTTAAAAGAAACTTATTGGTATGCCATGAAATCCGATTTTGACGGTAAACTTAAACCGCAAAAGGCAGAGGGGATACAAAAGGCTGAATGGCAGACTGATTCGGAGATCGAGGTGTCTCTTAAAAACTCGTATCCGAACATTCGTGTCGTGATTAATGCCTACAATAAGTTATTCCATAAGTCGGTAGACCGGGTATTGTAAATGTGCCTTTTCGTAGTGATCCGATTTTTTATGAATCCAGTCTAATTGGGCATACCAGTTGGCTGCAAACTTTTCATCTTCTTCTTTTTTCTTTTGGAATGCTGCTGCTAATTCCGGATTTTTCTCCAGTAATTCTTTGGCGATATCTTCGAATACATAAGGAGAGAACCCTTCTTTTTGTTGTAAAATGGTGTCGAAGAAGTTCCAGTTAAAAAAGGAGTCTACCGCTTCGGGCTCTAAGGTTTCCAATAGATATCTTATACCGGGTTGATCGGTTTTTACAAGAAGATCCCCTTTTCTAAAGGTCACCTGTTCGTCTTGCGCACTTACTGTGGTGTTGTAGTGGAGGTAATGACCTTCGTAAGCACTGTTTCTCGTTTTATAAGAGGCAATTCTATATCCCTGAACCGCCATGGTGGTATCTTTCTCCAGTGGTTGCATTGCGATGTTGTTAATTTTCATAAGGTTGATGATATCCCACCAGCCTTGTGGAATAATATAGGCTTTAGGTATTTCAACTTCCTTGACTGCTTTAAAATGATCCTGGTAGGTAACGTCTTTGGTAAATGGTTTTGTTCTGTCGTATTTTAATCTCTTTTGTCCGGTGAGGTCACTTTCGATCATCTTTCCTTCGTATCCTTTAAAGTTTAAGGTGGAGGATTTGGTCGTGTCAATTTCCCATTGAATAGGATACCTATCGGCCTGATTGTAATATTCGAATGTGTTCCTTCTTAGGGTTTTGATCTTTTCATGATCTCTTTCTGCAATATCGATCATGCTCACCATTAACTCATAGGTTCCTTGAACTCTTTGTTTATAGGGTTTAAGCATATGCGTTTCCACCATCATACCCAATGTATTCCATAGGGTAGTATACCCTGTTGAGTATCGTGGGGAGTCAAAAAATTGAGAAAACCCTGTTTCGGGTACACGGTTAAAGACATTTACATAGGGGGTGATATCCCATTCTTTTTTAGCGAGTTCATTTTCCAGAGCAGGGTGGAAATTTTCATGCAGGTAATTAGCAAGGGGTCCGCCTAGTTTATTGTGTTGGGTGAATAAATGGGTTAGGATATATTGGTAGTCTGCACCATTGCTTACGTGGTTGTCAATGAAGATATCCGGGTTCACTTTATGGAATATGGTGGCGAAGGTTTGGGCATTTTTAGTGTCTGATTTGATAAAATCACGGTTCAGGTCAAAATTTCTTGCATTTCCTCTAAAGCCATATTCTTTGGGGCCATTCTGGTTGGTTCTTGAAGCCTTATTTCTATTGAGTGCGCCACCGATATTATATACGGGGATGGTGGCCAGTACTACGTTATCAGGGTGTTTAATATCCTTTTGTGCCAGGTCTCTGAAGAGCATCATGGTAGCATCAATACCGTCTGATTCTCCGGGATGTATACCATTATTAATTAATATGATGGTTTTTTCTTTCTGCAGTTCCTCGAACCCGAATTTTCCCTGAGGGTTATAGGTTACAAGGTGCAGCGGTTCACCACTATCCGTTGCTCCAATACTTTCGATGTTTACTTCGGGCGAACTTTTAGCGAGTTCGGTGTAGAAATTAATGACATTCTGATAGGTGTCAGTTTCTGTTCCTTCGCTTTTTTCATAGCGGGTGGTGAAATCAAAATCGGATGAATTGGTCTTGGGATTGCAGCTACTAATAAGTAGGAGCAGGGCAACATATCTTTTAATCATATGGCTGGTTATTCGTGTCGTGATTTAGTACTGATGTTTTTAACGGAGGTAAATATAGTAAATGTAGTTTATTACTGATCCTTCCGGGAGGATGATGGAGGTAATTTTATGGTTGTGTATGATATGCTTAAAGACTGCCTTGTATGAAAAGATGCATAGGGATATTATAAGGATAAAATAGGGATAATATGGGGATAACATGGGGATAACATGGGGATAACTATGTTAAATATAAGCTTTTACCATGCTTTATGTAGGAAATGTCACTATATTTAGTGAGAACTGACCATTAATAAAAACGGACTTATGGCAACATTGATAGGAGTATTAAAATTCAGAGGGAGTGTTGGTAATCTAACCGTATGTAAATACAAAAGTAAGAAGGGGCTGGTGGTAAGGAAAAAGAAGGATAAAATGGATAAGAAATATTATAAGAATAGTCCGACCATGGCACCTGTCCGAAGGAATAACAATGAGTTTAGTGTCGCTAAAAAAACGGCTATTCTTATTAATAATGCCTTTAGAATGAATTTTCAGGATTTTGAAAGGGGGCATTTGTATCAGCGGTTGTCGGGGCTTTTTAAGGTGGTTATGAGTAAAGATTTAAAGAGTGAACATGGCAAGCGGACGATTCGGGAGGGTTTATTGCATCCGGAGGGGAGGGAGTTACTCGAGGGTTTTGATTTTACTCCCAAGAGTAGGACTTCAGATTTTTATACGGGAGCTATTCAGATGAATTCAGAATTGCCGGCGATTTCTCTAAAGGGTCTTACTTCGATTGGATCTGGAATGACCAAGGCCAGTCATATTGAATTTAAGGCTTTACAATTGAACCTGGACCTGAACAGTTGGAAATTCATAAGATCTATGAGTGATCCCATTCTAGTAGAAAAAAAGGATATCATTAATGAAGAGGTAATGTTAACCTATCAGGATCTTGATGGTCTGAGGCATCTTTCTTTAGTGTTTTTATGCTGTCGATCGGTGAAGGAAGAAGCCGGTACTTACTACCCATTAAACGGAGGACAAAACTTTAATATACAATTGGTAGCCTTCACGGTGTTTTAGATCGTTTTGAATCGTGATTGGAACATTGGTAGTTCTGGCTTATTGTCATTAATACTGTCGAAGAAATACTCCTGTCTTAAATCCATCTATTCGTTTAAACGGTTTGATAAACTGTATGGGTGTCTTGATACTGATTCTTATTTTCATTTATATTTACCATCTGTTTAGGTCTATTGACCTAATTAATTTTGTTTGATGAAGTTCAATTATAATTTAGCTATATACAAATGAGTAACAGGGGTTTTAAAAAGGAATTATGTGCATTTTTCCTAGTGCTTTTTACAAGTTTCATACTGCCAGCTCAAACGGACGATCGCAAGGGTGCGGTTCCTTATAAGTTGGAGTTTAATGATTTGGCCAAACGATGGGATGAGGCTATTCCGTTAGGGAATGGAATTATCGGTTCACTATTATGGCAAAAAGGAGAACATCTAAGAATGTCATTGGATAATGTTTATTTATGGGATTTACGTCCTATGGAAAACCTGCAGACTCCTGAATTTAAATTTTCGTGGGTATATGAGAAGTGGAAGAATGATGAGTACAGGGATGTTCAGGAGAAATTTGATGTTCCTTATAATAAATCGCCGGCTCCTTCTAAAATACCCGGAGCAGCTATGGAGTTTGATGTTGCCGGTTTTGGTGCGGTTAAAAAGGTAAGTCTTTCGCTTGATAATGCTTTATGTACTGTAAACTGGTCTAATGATGTGACTTTATTATCTTTTGTGCATGCCGATAAGAATGAAGGATGGTTTAAGTTTGAAGGGGTAGAGAAGGGGTTTAAACCTGTTTTATTGCCGCCGGCCTATAATGTTGAGGGCGAGGATAAAGACGACTCACCGGTTACCGGAAAGGATTTAAGACACCTTGGGTATTCGAAGGGTGAGTTTATTGAAGGGGCTAATGAATTAGTTTATATCCAGGATGGATGGGGCGATTTCAAGTATAAGGTTCACGTGGTATGGACTTACGAGAATGGTAATATGATCGGAAAATGGAGTATTGATACGAGCCTGGAAAGCCCAAAAGACCTGAAGAAATCTGGTCTTTCTTTATCTGCTGATGAAAGTGATGCAGGATTTGAAAGTGCATTTAAGGAGCATGCTGACTGGTGGGAAGAATTTTGGGGTAAATCTGCCATTCGTATACCTGATACTGGTTTAGAGAAGCAGTGGTATCTGGAGCAGTACAAATTTGGGTCTGCTGCCCGATCGGGAGCGCCACCTATTTCGCTTCAAGCGGTATGGACCGCAGATAATGGAAAGTTACCGCCGTGGAAAGGAGATTTTCATCACGATCTGAACACGCAGTTGAGTTATTGGCCGGCATATTCGGGGAATCATCTCGATTTGGAGATCGGTTTTGTGGAGTGGTTGGAAGCTAATAAAAAGAACTTTAAAAGGTATACGAAAACGTATTATGAAACCAAAGGGCTGTCTGTACCCGGGGTAACTACTTTAACCGGAGAGCCTATGGGCGGATGGATTCAGTATGCTTTTGGTCCGACTACCTCTGCCTGGTTGGGACATCATTTTTATTTACACTGGCGTTATTCGATGGACAGGGATTTTTTGAAAGATCATGCTTATCCGTGGATCAAGGAGGTGGCTGTTTTCTTTGATGACATTTCGGTTAAAAACGAATCGGGTCTGCGTCAGCTACCCATTAGTTCAAGTCCGGAAATACATAATAATTCCAGAAAGGCCTGGTTTGGTGAGACTACCAATTTCGACCTGGCAGCTATTCGATGGACGTATGAAAAGGCGGCTGAATTAGCCAAGGAATTAGGGAAAGACAAGGAAGCGAAGCAGTGGGAGGAGACTTTAAAAGAGTGGCCTTATTTTGCGATTGATGAGAATGAGGGGTTGATGGTTGCTCCGAAGCATCCTTATGAAGATTCGCATCGTCACTTTTCTCATATCATGGCGTACCATCCTTATGGGTTAGTCGATTATTCGAAAGGTGAAAAGGAACGTCAGATAATCGACAATACGATTGACAATTTACTGAATGTAGGGTCTGATTATTTTACGGGGTATTCGTTTAGTTGGCTTGGTAATTTACAGGCAAGAGCCTTTGATGGTGAAGGTGCTGCCAACACTTTACGGATTTTTGCTGAAAACTTTTGTTTGCCGAATTCTTTTCACGTGAATGGAGAGCAACATAACAGGGGGTATTCGAAATTTAAATACCGTCCTTTTACCCTGGAAGGTAATTTTGCTTTTGCGGCCGGAATCCAGGAAATGTTGATTCAAAGTCATACGGGTGTTATTAAAATCTTTCCGGCTATTCCTAAGTTATGGCAGGAGGTAGGATTTGAGCAATTAAGAGCGCAAGGTGCCTTTTTGGTTTCTGCACAGAGAAAAGGAGGAAAGGTTGATCGTATTACCATTGTTTCTGAAAAAGGAGGCGTTTTAAAGCTTCAGAATCCATTTGGTCAAAAATCATTTAAGGTTGATGTTCCTTATGAGGTTGAAAATGATGTGATCATTATAGAGATGAAGGAAGGTCAAACGATACAATTCACTTCTTAAGCTTTCGGGTTATTTTACTTTTTGATTGAGATTCTTGAATAAGATATAAAGATAGGTTTAGAGTGTTTGTTCTTTTAACACTGTTGGTACTGTTTGATTTTTAAACAGGATCGGCAGTGTTATTTTTTTGGATCAATGTGGGGTGTTCTGAAGTATTTCGGAACGGGGTTCTGTTAGGAGTATCCGGTTTCTTGCTGGTGATTGTCTTGATGGTCGGTTATGTTTTACTAATTTAGTAAGCGTATTATGTTAGCCGAGGCCATCTTGAATCTAATTCAGGCTGAGGTGGTATAATTAAACCAACTGGAACTCTTACTATTATGCAAACAATACTTGGAGCTAACGGACAAATAGGAATTGAGTTAGCAAAAGAGCTTAAGCGTCATTATACCTCAGACATCAGGCTCGTAAGCAGAAACCCGAAGAAAGTCAATGAAACCGATCAGCTTTTTCCTGCTAACTTATTGGATGCTGTGGAAACCGATCTTGCTGTAAATGGCAGTGAAATTGTTTATTTAACAGTGGGCTTGCCAATGAATACGAACAAGTGGGTGCGTCAATTTCCTGTGATGATGCGAAATGTCATTAATGCCTGTAAGCGTTATGGATCTAAATTAGTGTTTTTCGACAATACGTATATGTACCCTCAGGATGAAGAACCGCTTACGGAGGAAACCAGGTTTGCGCCTGTCGGGCCGAAAGGGGAGGTTAGGGCTGAGATAGCCGGTATGCTTTTGGAGGAGATGAAGAAGAAGGCTATAGAGGCTGTTATCTGCAGGGCTCCTGAATTTTACGGTCCCGGAAAAACACAGAGTATTACCAACACCATTATTTTTGACCGGATTACAATGGGTAAAAAATTAAAAGTGTTTTTGAGGGATGATAAACTACGTACTTTGATATGGACTCCTGATGCCAGTAGAGCGATGGCTTTAATTGGTAATTCGGAAGATACTTTCGGTCAGACCTGGCATTTACCTTGTGATGATAACCGGTTGTCTTATAAAGAATTTATAGCCCTGGTTTCTGAGGTTTACGGGAAAAAGTTTACATACTCTGTCATTCCAAATTTTATTTTTAAGGTAGGTTCGGTTTTTAATCCTCAGTTAAAAGAGGTACAGGAATTACTGCCAAGGTATAGGCATGACAATATTTTTATTTCGGCTAAGTTCAAGCAACGATTTCTTGACTTTAAGGTTACCACTTATCGGGAGGGGATTGCACTTATTAAGGAAGAACAAGGAATTTAACATGCATAGTCTTTTGGGTCATGGGCGAGTTATTTAATTTAACTATATTCAATTTTTGAAATCGTGGTTATGCCCAATAAAGTATTTCTTTAAACGCGAGTTTTTAAAAATGGATGATATTAAAAGGGTTCGAGCCATTTGTATTGTCCCATTAACAATTAATTTTTGCTATTGAATACCTTAACGACATTTGAACAATTTTATTTAAAGATAAAGAGCAACCGCTGGTATTGGTTGTTTTCCATCTTTTGTCGTGTTAGTCTGGCCTTTGCGTTTATTGCTGCCGGTATGGTGAAGATTGTGGATGAACGATTTGCGAGTGGGTTATCGGTTGTGCATCCGATGGGGGCCTATCTTGAGGCATTACACCACACGGGTTATTATTATACTTTTATTGGGGTTGTACAGGTGTTGGCAGCTGTATTGTTGTTAATCCCCAGAACTGTTGCTTTGGGTGCCTTGCTTTATTTTCCAATTATTTTGAATATCTGGGTGCTATCGTATGCGGTGCGGTTTGATGGATCTTTTGTGACCTCACCATTGATGGTGTTGGCAAACCTCTTTCTTCTTGTTTGGAATTATGACCGGCTAAAATACCTTTTACCGTTTAAGCAATTTTCTGGAATCGGGATCTTTGAGAAGCCAAAAAAATATTCCCTTAAGTTCCCATGGATGTTTTTTGGAGTTGTTCTAATGACGGTTTTTTCAGTCATAGCTTTTGCTCAGTTTGGGCATGAGGTGATGCCCAGGAATTCATTGTCTGATTGTCAGAGGCAGTTTAAAGGGACTGTAAATGAAAAGGCTGGATTTAAGTTTTGTGAATGTATTCATATGAACGGAACGCCCTTGGATGACTGCCTGGAAGAATTTGAGCGAGCAAAACAATGAACCGGGGATAGCTATACAGAAGAAGAGGGTTTTAGATGATCTCAGGGTATGTTACAAAGCCTATTTACTCGAAAATGGCAGCGGTTTAAGATATATTCAGCTTCTTTTGGGACATAACAGCAAAAATACTACAGAATTTTATACGTATGCTGCAAGAAACAGTTTTATTAAAATATAAAATATGTTAGATTTGTAGGAAACATACTAAATATAAACACCATATGGTGTTTGTACAATTGTTGTATGCCATTAAAACCGTATGAGTAAAAGACTATTTAAGAAAGGACAAAAATTCAATGATTGGACTCTTGTTTCCTATCTAGGTGGTGGTGGCAATGGAGAAGTATGGCAATGCGAAAATTCTAAAGGAGAAATTGGAGCCATAAAATTAATAAAGGCACTAAAACAAAAAGCCTATAATCGATTTTTAGATGAAATAGCGGTGATTGATGCAAATTCTGATATCGATGGAATTATTCCAATTATTGATAAGAATTTACCAAAGAAACTTGACGAAACTGACATACCGTATTTCGTTATGCCAGTTGCAAGTAGCGCAGAAATTGCTCTTAAAGGACAATCAATCGAGAATAAAATTGATGCTGTAATTGAAATTGCCAAAACTCTTAAAAATCTACACGATAGAAAAGTATCACATAGAGATATAAAACCGCCCAATATTTTAGTATACAATTCACGATTTTGTATTGCTGATTTCGGGCTAGTAGATTTTCCAAGCAAAAAGGACGTTTCTCATAAAAACGAAGTTATAGGTGCTAAATGGACAATGGCACCAGAGATGAAAAGAGAATCCTCATCGGCAGATAGCCTTAAAGCAGACGTCTACTCACTTGCGAAAACACTTTGGATTATTCTCACGGAAAACAAAAAAGGATTTGATGGTCAGTATTCGACAGATTCGATAATTGAGTTAAGAAAGTTTTACAATTCTCATTATACAAGTCCTATTGATGAGTTATTGACTGCATCTACTGATAATGACCCAGAAAAAAGACCGTCAATGGATGAATTCATTGAAAAGCTTGAAGATTGGAAACTGCTCAACGAGGATTTTCACGAACGAAATTTGGAGCAATGGTTTGAGATTCAAACAAAATTATTTCCTACTTCATTCCCTAAAAGAGTTATTTGGGAGGATAGAGAAGACATTATTAAAGTATTGAACATTATTGGCTCTTATGATAATTTAAATCATCTGTTCTTTCCTGATGGTGGTGGACTTGATTTAGAAAGTGCAAAAATATCTAACGAGCCAAATTGTATTGAATTAGGTTTTGGAGGGTTGGATTACGTTGTAAATCCAAAAAGACTAATCTTTGAATCTTTTGGAACAGAGCCTGAATGGAATTATTTTAGACTTGAACTTGACGAATTAGAGGCATCAGGTGTTTATAAAAACGAAGACACAAGTATACCTTACCATAAAAATCACGACCAAGAGGGCGTTTCTGAAATTTACCCAGGTCAATATGATAATTATGAACTTGTAGAACATAGAAGTGACTACGTTTATATGGGTTATGACATTCCTGAAACAGCAAGACAAATTTACAGATACTTTAGAGGCACATTTGTGATTTTTAATAAAAGGTCAACTTATAATTTGACATCATCAACTTACGATGGACGTCACGATAAGATGACAACTGATGAATTCCGTGAGTATATTAAGAATTGGATGGAAAAGCATATCAGCGGAATACCATTTTTAGAAAGGATGATGCGAAGACATAGATTAAAAAGAAGAAACCAAAAATAACGGCATACAACCGACCACATCAGGTTTTTGATCTTGGTTTTCTTCTAGTTGGATACATCACCTGTTGCTTTTTAAACTGACCGATTTCCTCTCTTAACGTCTGATTGATATTGTGAATCAAATCGTTTTGGAATTTCATAATTCCCAATAAATCGTGCATAGCATTCAAATTTTCTAATTGCTTATAGACAATTTCTTCTAAATCGGCTTTGGTATATCTTTTGCTCATATCATTATACTTATTAAATAATTCTTTAGAATTTCTAAACAAATCTATTGATTGTCTATCTAAATTCAAAATAAAAATATAGATTTTCTAAAGTTTTATATAATAAGACTAAATTTATCTTAACAAATTCGAAAGATTATATGACTTCTTTAGGACTGTATTTAACTAAAAAATCTGTGAACAGAGCTATGGTTTCTAGACGAACTGGAATTAGTCAAGCTAGGTTATCGCAATTGACTTCAAACGAATCGACTAAATTGAGAGCCGATGAGCTATTCTTAATTGCGTTGGCTATTGATATAGACCCTGGAGAAATGTTTAAAGAAATTTTTAAGGATTTGAAATTAGAACAATAAAAAAAACGGCATACAACAAAGTATAAAATTAATTGCTAGTTCAAGGCTACTTACGAAAATCCTCGCGGATTTTCTAATCAGTTTGTATTTGCTAAGTTAAGTGCCTAAAAAACGCAACTAATCTTATACGAAGCCGTTATGGGCAAATAAAAAATGAACGAAAATCAGCAAATAGAAGAAGTGAAAACTCTTGAAACAGAAGTTAAAGCATTTGTAAATGCTCAACCGTATTGGGCAAAATATCTTTGTTCTGAAATTTTAGCTGGCAATGATATTACAGAATCTGTAATTGATAATGCTTATTCGTATTTGCTTGAAAATTTAAGTTTTAAACAAGAAACTGAAAAACCTGAGCTTTTTATTTCATATAACCCAAATGCATCTGATGATTATAAAGAAAATCTTTCTTTTGACTCACTTACAAACGTTGAAGGAGTTAATGCACTTACCGAAAACCAAACGATTGATTTAGCACACAATTTGACCATTATATATGGAACAAATGGAGCTGGTAAGTCTGGTTACGTTCGTCTTTTGAAAAACGTTTTTTACTCTAAAGACAAGGAAGACATTCTTCCTAACATTAACATTGACTCTGGACACAAACCAAAAGCTGCAACCTTCAATTTTTCTTCAGAAGGAACCAATATCCCATTGAAATATCCTGACAACATCGGAAATGGAATTTTTAATCAGTTTGCTGTTTTTGACGGAGACATTGGAAAAAAACACCTAAGCTTAAGAAATGACTTTAGCTTCCGTCCTGCTGGATTGCAATTGTTTAACGAGTTTAATGTTGCATTAGAGAGATTAAATGGCAAGCTAAGTATTGAAATTCAATCTAAAAGTATTGCAAATCCCTTTGCAGATGATGACATATTTCAAGGAGAATCTGAAATCAAAACCTGGTTAATTCAGCTTTCACATAATTCTAAACTTGAAGAATTAAATGCTCATTTGCCTTATAGCGAAGAGGAAAAAACAAAGAAAGTTCAAATAGACAAAGAATATGATGATTTAAAAATTGCTTTAGCTCAAAAGGACAAGGCATTGAAAGAGTTGCAAACTATAAAAGCCCAATTAGCAGCTCGAATACAGAATTTAGTTAACACGAACACTTGGTTCGCTCAAGACCAACTAAATAGAGTAATTAAAGCAATCACCAATTGTAAAACCAAAGAGGATACAGCACAAAAAGAGGGCGTGGAAAAATTCAAAACCGATAAAATTGAAAATATTGGTTCTACAGAATGGAAACAATTCATTGAAGCGGCCGCAAAATTTGCTTCTACTCAAAACGAAGGTGAATACCCTTCACTTGGTGACAATTGCATACTGTGTCAGCAAGCAATCAATGATGATGTTCCCAAAAGCTTAATTAGCAGCTATTGGGCTTATATTAAAAGTGTTGCAGAGCAAGAAGCAAAGACGGCAAAAGAAAATCTTGCAAAGCTTAAAGCGGATTACGAAAAATTAAGTTTCGATCAATTTCCTGAAACAGACACTTTAGCCGTTTGGTTAAAGGACAAGCACGAAACTGTTTTAGCCAATTTAAAAGATGAACTAAAGAAACAGGAGACATTAAGACAAACACTCGTATCAAACATTACTGACAAAAAGGATAATTTACAAGTTGAAATACAAATAGATTTAAGTGCTTTATTTACCATAAGCGAAACGGTAGATAAAGAAATTAAAGCGTTTGAAGAAGATGAGCAAAATAAAAAACTTGGCGAACTGTTAAAAAAGAAAACTTATTTGGCTCATAAAGAAAAACTGGAAGCTCGATACCCAGATATTGAAACCCTACATAAAAACTTGATTTGGGTAAACAAAGCTAACCAGTTTAATAAAAGGGCAGTAAAGAAATCATCTACAGATACTGAAAAGAGACTTTCCGAAAAATATTTCAACACCGATTATATCAGCGAATTTAATAACGAATGCGATAAATTAAATGGAAAGTTTGGAATTGAAATAGATGCAAGAAGTTCAGATGCACGATCCAACCGACAACTTTTTCTTAAAGGCAATGATCCTTCTGCAATTTTAAGTGAGGGAGAACAAAAAGTAATTGCTCTGGCTGACTTTATAGCAGAAACTAACATTACCACAATTAACAGAGGAATCATTCTTGACGACCCTGTTAATTCTTTAGACCACGAACGTAAAGAAACCATTGCAAAAAGGTTAGTTGAGATTTCAGGTAGCAAACAAGTTATCGTATTTACACATGATGTTGTATTCTTCAAAAATTTAGAAAAGTTTGGTTTGCGTCTTTTCGGAAAAAATTCACCTTCAATTAAATTTAATACAATCAGAGCAACAGGACGAAATGCTATCGGAACAGTAATTTCAGACCATTCACCAGTTCGAGATAGTCTTTACACCAATCCACATTTACCAAAAACCTACTTACAAAAAGCCAAACGTGAAACTGATGAGGATTTTAGTTTGAGTTTAATACGTTCAGGATTTGGTGCACTAAGAAGTTGTTATGAAGCAATCACAGCAACAAAAGTCCTCGCTAGTGCGGTTCAAAGATTTGATTCTCTAATCCGAGTTTCGAATATTAGAAGCATCAAATACGACTTACCACTATATGATCGAATAATTGAGCGTCATTCATTTTTACATGATTTGATAGAAGGTCATTTACCAGCAGAGGAATTAAATATTTCATTTACTACAGATAAACTAGAAAATGAGATAACTGAATTTGAAAACATACTAACAGAGTTAGATAATATTTAAAAAATATGGCGTCATCGTCTAATGGTAAGACATCTGGTCCTAAAATAATTAATCTTATTCCAGAAAATGCAGGTTCGAATCCTGACAACGCCACAAATTATGGAATCAATAGAGCTTAAAAAACTTCTTAAAGAAATTGGAGAGTCAGTTCACTCAATGAATACTATTGCGGTCGCTCTTTCCTATTTACCAGACAAAGGCAAAATTAAAGTACCAGAAGGACTTGATATTTCTTGGGAACCAAAAAATATAAAAGATTCTAAATTTAAATCTAGAAATTATGCAGAAAGGTCTTCATATGTTTATTCTGCGGAAAGTCTTTTTGAATATTTAGAAGGTATTTCTAAAAATCCTTTTTGGACCTATCCTGACATCAACTTTATTGGAGAGGAAAAAAAAGCGCTCAAAGTTTTTAACTTCCTAAACTCAATCCCAGATATTGATAAAGAGATGGCTATTCTGTGTGAATTACTCTGTCATTGGAGAAATAGAATTGTACACATGAATATTTCCAATGCAAGCATCTCAAGTAAGAAGAGAGACTATCTTACGGAAAAAAGAGATGCTATTTATAACAAGTACAACCACTTCGATATAGAACAAGCATTAGATAATTTTGATAATAAAAGAATCACTTTAAAGGATGCTTCAACTTTAATCACCATAGTTATAAAGTGTGCTAGAGCAATAGATAAGCACTTTTTTCAAGGTATTTCAGTAGATGTGTCACCAAATGAGTTAATAGATGCTTTTAAGACTGACAAGTCTTTTCATATTATTTATAAACAAGCTGATTCAACTAAAAGAAATAGACAGTTATCTCGATGGTTAGAAGTTAATTATCCATATTTAACAGATGTCAAAAAAGAGACAATATTAAAATTAATAAAAAGCCCATAACAAAATGTATAGTGCATAGCACCCTGCGGGATGCTACGACACCATACACAGACCGTTGCCATTAATTTGAAAAAAATGACCAAATCAATAATAATTGTACTTCTAATCTTTATGATATTTGGCTGTACTGATATAAATCATGCCGAAAACACTATCGCTAAACTGGAAAATTTGCGTGCGGAAAATGATAGTTTGCGGAAAATTGTTGCGGATATTGAAACTAAATACGTATTTGACAGTATTTCGTTTCGAGAAATTTACGGAAAGGATAATAAGTATGAGCGGAATACGGAATTTAATGTTGAATTATTAGTCGTGGGATATAATCCGAATAAAAGTTATTTTGTGAAATTCGATAGTCTTGTGGACGGAAAAAAAATAAATCCAGATACTTTAAAGCAAAGTAACGGTGGATTTAAATACAAAACGACATTAACCGAAAAAGAAAATATTATTCGAATTGATATGAACGTTGAGAATGAATATGGACAGAAGAAAATGGGAACGTTGCTCGAAACAATACGGACAAAAAACTAATGCCAACAATGTTAGCTGTTGTGCAAGTCAATAATTTTATAAAAACAAGATCCAAATAAGCCCTTTTAAGGGCTTTTATTTTGCGCTTTAGTTTCGTTGCAAACTAAAATTGAGAGACTTAAAAAGGGGTAAAATATGTTGTATGATAGTTTTTAAAGAAAAACAAGCACATTGCATACTTGTCGCTCCACTTTTTGTATGTTTTTCAATAAATTTCAGGTACTTCTTCAAATTGTAAGCTATGGCCGAGAGTTGCATATATTTACTGGAGAATAGAACTGACTTAAGATATATTCTGTTGCTATTAGAGCATAACAGCACCAAAACTACAGAAATTTACAATCCTATAGCCAGAAATAGTTTAATTAAAATGAAAAATCCGTTAGATTTGTAGGTGAACATATATAAAATAAACACCATATGGGGTTTATGCAATTGTTAGCCTTAATATGAACGGAACGATATTTGAGGTCATTTAAGAAACTAACATTATGAAAAAAATCATACTTCTTTTATTACTTACTTTTGGAATTAAATCGGTATTTGCGGAATGTGCAATAAGTGCAATGTATTTCTTTCCAGAAACCAAAGAAATTAGCTTGAATTCAAAATTCATTATTGAAGGTTATGCTTTTAGTCAAAAGACAATAAAAAGCTTCAAAGAGAGAACTGTTTATCTCGAAAGTGAAAGCGGAGAATTAATTGAACTGAATCTTCAAGAAATCTTGACTGGTCAAATGCAATTAACTCAAGCTATTTTCTGCCCAACATCAGAATTAAAGCCAAACACAAAATACTTTCTAAAATACTCTGATGAAACTGAAAATGAAGTTAGGGAAATGACAACCTATAACAGAGAGAAAAAAGAAAGAGAAAAAGTATATTGGAAAACAACAGATAAAAAAGTTTTTGAGAATCTGAATTCTAATCTAACTCTTGAATTTGAAAAAACAGATGTTGTACATTATGGCTGTGGTCCTGAAGCAAATGCAATTTTCAAAATTAAAAACAAACCTGAATCTGAAATATGGTACAAAACGGAAGTCATAGAAGCAGAAACAAATAAGAAAACTGTCTATTATATAAAAGAATGGAATGGAAGATTAAATGTTGGACACGATATGTGTTCAGGTGCATTTACATTTAAAAGAAAGGGTAAATACAAAGTAAGGTTTACACCAATGAATATTGATGGAAAACCATTAAAAACAACTGACTGGACAACTTTTGAAAGTCCGTTTATGAATGATAAAAGTCCATTCGGAAATTAAAATACTATGGCTAACACCGTATAAAATTAATTGCTAGTACGAGTCTACTTACGAAAATTTGCTAACGCACAGTTCGCTGTGCTCGTGTCGGCGGATTCGACTCACCTTCGATAGTCGCTAAGGATAAACGTAGCGGGTGGTGTATACGACGGTGCAAAAATGATATTAACCTTTGCGGTACAATAGCATACTTAGATGGCCCCTTTTCGGGAGCCTGGATTGCGTTATCATAGTTTGTATTATAGGGCTTTGAGCTACTGCCTATCCTCCCATGTAGCAAGAACAGTTTTATCAAAAAAATCTATTAGATTTGTAGGTAAACATATTAAAAATAAACACCATATGGTGTTTATTCCATTGTTGTAAAACATTTGAATGAAAATCAGAAGTATAACATTTAAGCCACCTGAACCCAAACTGAAAGTCATTAAATCAGTTACAGTTTATCTATCCGAAAAGCACTCTGAAATTATCATTGCACCTATTTCTAAAGAACCAAAAGCTGGCTATCATTATGAACAAAAGGATTGTGAAGTAATTGAGTTGAACTCTTCAATGGAAATTATTGGAAAAGCCATTAAACGGAATTTCGACAAATTTAATATTGAGGAAAAAAAAACTGGAATGGGAAATAAATCTGATTGGCCTGCTTTTAAAGCAAGTAAAGAAAAGTCAATGCGTAGATTTGAGGAAAAGTATAGAAGAATTTCAATACGTGGACTGACAGATAGGAATAATACTTTGAGAATAGAAACGGTTTTGAATTTACCAATTGAAATTGATTTGACAAGTACAATTTCTGCTCATTGTGAACCATCAGAATTAGGAAATAGAATATTAAAAATGTTTCGTTCGGAAATAACTGAACGGAAATAAAAAAAACGTTTTACAACAACGTGTAAAAATAATTGCCTGGTTCTAGCCTACTCGGAAAATCCTACGGATTTCCCTCTGGTTCGTTCCATTTTTAGTAAGTTAGCTACTTAAACACACAACTATTCTTACACAAACCGTTAGCTAACATTTGAAAATGAACAAACCGACAATAATTTCACTTCTGATTTTAACACTATTTAGTTGTCAAAAAAACATCGAACGGTTTGACATTGCAAATGAATTACGAGGGAATACATTTAATATGACCTCAATTGGAGAAAAAGACACTTTGACTATTGAATTTAAAGACTCAACCTTTACAGTCTTTGAATATAATGACAGGGATTTACCTTGGAGAATTGCAACTTTTGACAACAAAGACTTTTTAGTTTTTGACAATCGAATTATGGCTATAAAACAAAACAACATTGACAACTATGTTGGTCTTCTAATTTCCGAGAAAGATTACGATATACGACTTGAAAAAAGAAAACCAAAGTGGGACAAGGAATTGATATTTGGAACTTGGGTTGAAGAAAAATATTTTAATACTGACCCTATTAACATTCTACCACCGCCACCACCACCAAACACCGAAGAAAATGACTTTGAGTTTCCGCCGTATTATGTAATTACTAAAGACACTATTTATTCAAATTTCTATTATAAAAAATCTAAATCAAAAATTGACATAAGCAATTTAGGAGAATTTATTTCACTAAATCTAAATAGCAAATTTGACGATAAAGAAACAAACTGGAGAATTAAATCATTAAATGACAGCATAATGATTTTGGATAGAACAATTACCTATCCACATGACAATAGTTATCACAGTGAAAGAGAAAGAGATTTGAAATTAATAAAAAAACGTTAGCTAACACCGGCTATAGTTCATTGCTTCTGACTTTCCTCACGGAAAGTCCTCGCAAATTTGCTATCTTTCGGCTACGGCGGAAAATCCTCGCGGATTTTATTCATGATATATTGATTGTTTAATTAGGTATTCATGAATCCTTTGGATTTCACGCAACGAAACCATAGCCAAACACGTTATAGCACATTAAAAAAAATGACAGAAAGCGAATTCATTGACTATTGGAATAAGGAATATCCAGAATCGTTTCCAATCAATCACGAATTGAAATGGGTATATCCTGACAGATGGTTTAGAATTCATAATCTACCTGAGTCAAAACGATATGCCGAATCTGCAGACGAGTACAAAATCATACTTGACCGACAAAACCAATTAATTAATGACCTGATTGGCGAAGAATCAGAAGTAGCAATTTCCTTCGGACTTTACACAAATGACATAACCAATGACAATTGCAAAGAACTGACTGACTTCGGAGAATTTCTAAAAGTCTTTACAATTGACTTGCACAAGGAAAGACCTGAAGAACATGAACATGAAATGTACTTTGATATTTACCTCAAAACTGAAAATTGGAAAAACGGAAACAGAGATGAAATTCTCAAAGCAATTGCTGATGATGAAATAAGAGCAATGTTTGTCAGTCCTTCAAAGAAATGTGTCATTGCACCTTATGACGGTGGAGTTGATGTGATTGTTGACTCGACCGAAAAAAGAGATAAGCTTAAGGATAAATACAAGGATTGGCTTTCTGAACTTGAAGATGGAATGTAAAAAAATAAAAACGTGCTTCAACAACACCTATACGCAATGCCCTTCGGGACACTGCGAATAGCCAAAGCGTTGTAAGCCATACGACCAAAACTTTGAAGCGAACTATATGATAAAATTAACAAGCCGACTTTTATTACTCATCCTATTTGTAACAACAATTGGTTGCAATCAATCTGTTGAACAAAAAAAGGCGATACCTGCTCAAGATAAATCTGACTCGAATGTTTCTATAAAAAAAGAAAATGTAACTTTCGAGAGTGAGGGAGTTAAATTGGCAGGTACAATTTATAGTCCTAATCATCCGCATTCAGCGGTTGTCATTGTTCACGGCTCTGACCAAGTACCTCGAATGACCAAATTCGCTGAATTGTTGGCTGAAAATGATATTTTGGTATTGACCTATGATAAACGCGGAGTTGGAGAATCTGGAGGAGTTTATGCTGGGCCTGAAGTAGGAACGAATAACATCAGTGTTGAAAATCTGAATCTATTGGCAAAAGATGCAAGTTCTGCGGTTAACTTAATACATAAAAAAGGAGGAGATTTACCTACTGGACTTATAGGGGCGAGTCAAGCCGGTTGGATAATTCCAATTGTTGCTAGTGAAAATCCATTGGTCGATTTTATGGTGTTATTAAGTAGCCCAACAATAACTACTCTTGAACAATTAAGATTTCAGTTTTATACAAACGGGAGAACAGATTTTTGGGATAATCATACCGAAAAAGACGCTCGTGAACATATCAAAAACGACCCCGACAAATATCAATTTGAAGCTACTGACCCAAAAGAGGTTTTGAAAACTCTTTCAATTCCTGGTCTATGGGTTTTTGGAGAAAAGGATATTCAAATTCCTGTGAAAATGTGTATCGAGCATCTTAATAATTTGAAATTAGAGAACAAACCATTTGAGTATGTTTTGTTTCCATCATTAGGTCATAATACCAATAAAAGCGAACCGATAAGCATTTCAGTTAATTGGATAAAACAAAAATCGTTGAATATTAAGAATAATAAATAGAAAGAAATCACTGCCTACCACACGGTGTATAAGTACTAGCGGTTTAAGTGATAAAATAAAGTGTAAACATAAAACAACGGTCAGTGTTAATCTGAAAAGTTAGTGAATAGAAAGCCACGACTAATCATACACAGAACCGTCAGACTGTCTCAAAACTCTGTGATATTTAAGATTGATTTTTTATCTTGAAGCATGGAATATCTACAAGGAGAAGACAGGGATCAGCTAACTTTGTACACCACTTGTTTGGATGATATGGTTCCTCTGGATAATACTGTTCGTTTAATAGATCAATTTGTGGTAGCTTTGGATTTGGAACAAATGGGATTTCAATCTTTAGCATCGCAAGGGCGCCCGCCTTACCATCCTTCCGATCTACTTAAGCTCTACATTTACGGGTACATGAATCGTATGCGGTCCTCCCGCCAATTGGAAAAGGAATGCCAGCGCAATCTTGAAGTGATTTGGCTGTTAAAAAATCTAAAACCTGACCACAACACCATTGCACGTTTTAGAAAGACCAACCACAAGGCCATAAGGAGAGTGTTCAGATACAGCGTGGAAATGGCTAAAAACTTCAACTTGATAGGCGGTGAACTTATCGCCGGTGATTCCACAAAACTCAGAGCACAGAATAGCAAGAAGAACAATTATAACAAAAAGAAGGTGCAGCGACATCTGGAATATATTGACAAAAAACTGGAGGAACATAATCAGGCTCTTTCCAAAGCCGATGGAGATAAGAAAGAAGATATAAAAAAGGAAATCGACCATCGCAAAGAGCAGCGTAAAAAATACGAGGCTATAGCGCAACGGCTAAAAGAAGACAAGTCTTCAGAAAATCCTCAGCTATCCACCTCAGACCCCGACAGTCGACACCAAATTGTAAGAGGGACTATTACTGAGGTTTGTTATACTGCACAGACCACTGTGGATGCCAAGCATAAGCTATTTATCGATTACAAACTAACCAACCAGAACGACAAGAAAGCTATGGGAGTGATGCTCAGAAGGGCCAAGTCCATTTTACGGAACAATTCTTTTACCGCCCTGTACGACAAAGGGTATCATACCGGTAGCGAATTTTATATTGCAGATCAGTTAGGAATCAAGACGCTGGTAGCCGTTCCCACCATAGGACGCTCAAGCCAGGCCCCAAACCCAGATTACAACGCCGAACACTTTGTGTACGATAAAGCATCGGATAGCTACACCTGCCCACAAGGGCATCGTTTAACCTCCAATCAAACCCAGTACAAAGCCCGAAATTATACCTTTAAACAGTACAAAACCAAAGCCTGCAAAAACTGTCCGGTAAGAAGTGAATGCACCACTTCTAAAGTCAACGGTAAAGTTGTCCAACGCAGTCAGTACACTGAACACATACAACGAAACACTGAACGGGTCGAAGCCAATGAAATGCTTTATAAAAAAAGACAAGCCTTGGTGGAGCATCCTTTTGGAACCATAAAACGCCAATGGGGCTTTGATCACCTAATGACCAAAAAAGGCATTAGGGCTGCATCAGCAGACCTTGGACTAATTGCATTGGCTTATAATTTAAAAAGAATGTTCAACTTGGAGGTTGGGCTAAAAGACCTGTTTAAATTGCTCAGAAGTGTAATTATTATCATGTTAAACTTAAAATCAAGCTTTCTAAGCTTCTTTGACTGTAGAACAAACTTATATGAGGTTAATTTGTTTTACATTCCAAATCCAACTATTTTTAAAATCTAATCCGGTAGTTTTGAGACAGACTGCCGTTATAGCCAATGCCTAAACACGCTGTAAATGAAATTTTACATTTTATTGACACTATTTTACAATTGAAAACTCTCTAAGAAAACTCATTATCATAAGTTTGGGATACCAATACAATACAAATGAAATTTGCCTTAAAATTTGCGTTTATCATTTCAACTTTCGTAATGTTAGTTGCGTGTGGGTTCAATACTAAAAAACAAATTCCTGCGGAAGAATCGGGTTCATTTTCTAATCATAATAAAAAGTTGTCCATCGTTCAAATGTTCAAAGAGAATGAACATCTTCCAATGAAAGAAAGGATTGAATTATTTTATAAACTAAAAAAAGAAAGTCCAAATAGTTACGACTTTGAAAATGAAGTTGCTTTAAATTTTTATGGTTACCAAAAGCTTTGGAATAATGAGGATGAGGATGCTTTTTTGATTTTCAAAATGATAGTTTTAGAATTTCCTAATTCATCAAATGCCTATGATAGTTTTGGTGAAATATGTCTTAAAACAGGAGAAAAAAAACAAGCTTTGATCAACTACAAAAAGTCACTTGAACTAAACCCCGATAACTTCAATGCAGAGGATCAAATAGCATACATACTTAACCCAAAGATAAAGCCAGAAAATAGTGTTGATAAGTTTTCGAAAGTGTATAAAGCGGAAGAGTATCGCCAAGATTTAGATCAATTGGCAAAAAAAATAACAGCAACCCACCCGAACGTTTTTAAATTCATTTCTGAAATAGACTTCTGGAAACTTATTGAAGAAAAGAAAAAGTTGATTACAGCAACAACAACATTCGCAGAATTTATTTGGCATTGTGATGAAATAATTGCCTGCGTTAATTGTTCGCATACATCGGTAAGCGGCTTTTATGAGGAACTGGAAATGCTGCCCACAGCGTTGAGTTTTCCTCTTCAAACCCGTTGGATCAACGACCAGTTGTTTGTTGTTGACCCGATGAACAATGAAAGTAACGTGAAAATAAAAACTGAAATAACGAGTATAAATGGAGTACCTACAATTGATGTATTAAAAGAAATATACAAACATTTACCATCACAGGGATACATTGAAACAACTAAACGACACTTGTTCAATGTATGGTCAACCTGCTTAATTCCTTATGCAATGAATTTCCCTGAATCATATCACATAACGCTCAATGGAAGTTCTGAGTCAATTAAATTAAACAAGGCGCAGGAAAAAAGAATACAACATAAAGATCCTTCCATTCAACACTGTGAAAAAGATTTATGCTTAGATTTTTACAACAATGACAAGACAGCCATATTAACATTAGGATCATTTAACTATTATAAATTCAGGGGTAGTTACGCATATTTTAAGGATTTCATTGACAGCTGCTTTCTTGAAATCAATTCAAAAAAGTGCAAGAACCTTATTATTGATGTTAGAGGCAATGGAGGTGGATCTCAATCAGCCAGTATTCATTTGCTGAGGTATTTGCTAGATGAGCCATTTACTTATTATTCCAACGTTCAGTTTGAAGGAAAAAAAGAAAAAATAGAAGGAGAGGAATCCGTTAGTCCATATAAAAACAGGTATCAGGGTAAACTATTTTTTTTAATTGATGGAGTGGGTAATTCAACCACAGGTCATTTTATGTCCATTGCTAAAGAGCTTAAGCTTGGGACAATTATTGGAGAGGAATTGGGATCCAATCAGTTTTGTTCAGCTGGAGGGAAAACATTTAGATTATCTCATACAAAGTTAATATACACCGTTGCCGATAATACGCACGAATCAATGGCAACCTCTCTTCCTGACGAAACTGGAATATTACCTGATATTTATATTACACAAAGTGTGGACGATTTTTTAAACAGGATAGATACAGTAAAGGAGTATACCTTAAAATTAGTTGATGAAAATGAAAAATAGAGTATTAGTTATAATGTTCATCATGCAGTCTATAGTGGTATTTGGACAAGACAAAAGCAATATCAATTTATTGGTTACTGATAGCACCTGGAATCAAGAAGTTTTTCATTTTCCAATTCCTTTTGCACCTGAAATTAAATTTGATGGATTTGAAGATGCCCGTTTCCCTAAGTTTTGGGCTAATAAAGACAGTATTGATTTTTGGTCGTATGTTTTTGTCTGGAGAATTAATAATCCAGTAGAACTAACTGAAACTGTTTTGGAAAGAAACATTGAAATGTATTTTAATGGTTTAATGAATTATCAATATTCAGTAGCCTTGTTTTTGAAAAAAGAAACCTCTAGTGAGGTCACTAAATATGCAGGCAAACTTAAAACATATGATGCTCTTGTTACAAAAAAAAGTATGGTATTAAATGTTACAGCAGAACATTTCTATTGCGAGCACAATAAAAAGACATTTATTGTTTTTAGATTTTCACCTCGGAAATTTGGAGACATTATTTGGAAAAATCTTGAGAAAGTTAAGTTGCGTTACGATTATTGCTCTAGGTAGAACTTCCACACTTAAATAGGAGGAGAATATACATGGTTGTCCTGGCGAGATTAGAATGGTTAATCCAAGGATTTGAAAATTATGGATAAGCGAAATCAATATCATGTACAATGTCATACGCTAGCTGTCTTAAATACTCCAACCGAAAGTAAAGCACTAGCTATAACAACAGTAAACGTTACACAACTAATTAATTGAATACAACTAGATCTAAATAAGCCCTTTTAAGGGTTTTTATTTTGTGTTATAGTTAACTGTAAGCTAAAATAGAGAGGCTCATGAGGGTATATGTTGCATAGTCGCTTTTCATGAAAATAAGTGTTCTCTATACTTGCTACTCTACTTTTTTCTGACATCATTTATTATAAGAACATGCTGAAAAGATGGTATTAACTCTAAGTTGTTTTTTTGATAGCTTGTGCGGCAGGCGTAATGGCTATAATTTATTACTAAAGGGGTTATTTGAAGAATTATTCCTACATTTATCAATATGTGATTCCTACTCGTAAAATGCTTCTGAGATTATTTGCGACGGAATCATAACCGAGGCTGTTGGTAAACATTATGAAAACAAACTTTCTATTAAATATAATCATCGGGTTTCTATTCACCTCTTGTGTTGCACAAAATGAGCGGATTGAGAATTTAATAATGGATTGTGCATATCAATCCTTCGCTGATAATGGTATAGCATACAAGAAACAAATCTCTGACTACGAAAACTTGTTAATTGACGAGAAAATATTGATAGACAATAGTGGGCAAAGCTATCGACAACTTTTAATGGACATTGCAGACGAAGAGGAATTTGACAAAGTTCCGTCCAAATTCTTTGTAGTGGAATTACAAAAAATTGAAAAACCTAATTCTGAAGAGGCACAGAAATGCAAAGAAATAATAGTTAAGGATTCTGCCAAATATGATATGACTAAACTCAAAGGTTTCGAACACGTAATTGATAAGGGTCAATATTCTGGTAATTTCCAACCTGCTTCAATTGCGAAAGGTCTTTTAAAAGTGCTGACAGAAAAGGACTTAGAACTCGATTTCTATAAGTTAAGGACTTTTCTTTTATTCAGCATAATTGATACAAATTCCGGAATGAACAAGCAATTGTCGGATTTTGAAAGCGACCAGACAGAAGTTGATCTGACAAAGGCTTTACGAATTACCCTTGATGATAAAAATCAAATCTTTGTGAACGAAAAGAAAGTAAGCCTCGATGATTTAAAAAAGCTCGTCCGGGAATACGAATCCGAACTTAAATCGGAATCTGTGATTTTATGGAAAACAGACAGAGCAACCATGTATCGAAACTATATTGACGTACAAAATGCGATTGTTGGAGAGATCCAATATTTAAGAAATAAACTAGCTATTGAAAAATATAAAACGGAATTCGACAAACTGACTGATGAACAGCAATCTGAAATAAAAAATATCTATCCGAAGCGAATAATTGAATAAAAATACCTTGCCCAACGATGTGTAAGTGCAATTTATGCACGGCATATTATTTCATAGGAGTTCATCAGGCCCTGTGCTGGTGTCGGCGGGGTTGTCCGAATCCACACAAAACTGCTAACGCAAGTCCTAAAGCGAAAATTATTAACTTTAATCCCAACTAACCATTATACCGGACTTATACGCGTGTAACTGACCGAACATTAAATGGATAAAGCAATGACTTTTAGGGAGGCAAATAAAGCCGATATAAAACAAATTCAAATCGTCCGAAATTCTGTGACGGAAAATACATTATCAAACCCTGATTTAGTAACGGATGATGATTGCTTGGATTTTATAACGAAAAGGGGAAAAGGATGGGTTTGCGAAATTGATAATAAGATTGTGGGTTTTTCAATAGTAGATCTAAAAGAACATAATATTTGGGCTCTATTTGTCCATCCAGTCTATAGCGAGAAAGGCATTGGAAGAAAATTGCACGACATAATGTTGGATTGGTATTTTAATCAGACTTATCAAAATGTATGGTTGGGAACTGCACCAAATACCAGAGCAGAGATGTTTTATAGAAAAGCGGGATGGACCGAAGTAGGAACTCATGGAAAAGGAGAGATAAAATTTGAAATGACATTCGAAAATTGGAAAGGGAACAGAACAGCAGGTAACGATGTATAACCGCAATTTGATTACGCGCAGTTGGGTGTGCTCGTGTTGGCGAATTCGACTCCCGTTCGGCTATGTTCAAGGCAGGCTGGAATCTACCTGGAATTGGCTGTGCTGAATCTAAAGGTTAGTTAGCGTCAATACTAAATTGAAATTACTTAATTTTAAAACCTTAACTGACGGATATATGAATCGTTACAAGAAAACCTAATAAAATCGGGATATGAAAATTAAACATATTTTTCTGGCAGTATCATCTTGTTTGTTATTGTTTTCTGTAATGGGTTTTGCCCAGGAAAAATCACATCCAAATATTATTATAATCATTACCGATGACCAGGGGTATGGCGACCTTGGTATTACAGGAAATCCTCATGTGCAAACACCCGTCATTGATAAATTGGCAACTGAAAGTATTAGCTTTAATAACTTTTATGTTTCTCCTGTATGTGCCCCAACCCGTTCAAGTCTTATGACCGGGCGCTATTCGTTGCGCACAGGGGTAAGAGATACGTATAACGGGGGAGCAATAATGGCATCAAACGAGGTTACTATTGCTGAAATTCTAAAACAAGCCGATTACAAAACCGGGGTTTTTGGTAAATGGCACTTGGGTGATAATTACCCGAGCAGACCAAGTGATCAGGGTTTTGATGAATCTCTGATCCACCTTTCAGGCGGAATGGGACAAGTTGGTGATATTACAACCTATTTTAAAGGGGATAAGAGTTATTTTGATCCTGTACTTTGGCACAATAATAAAAAAGAAGCCTACAGGGGTTATTGCTCAGATATTTTCACAGAAGAGGCTATAAAATTTATTGAAAGAAATAAAGAAGCACCCTTTTTCTGTTATCTCGCTTTTAACGCTCCTCATACTCCTTTGCAGGTTCCGGATAAGTATTATCAACAATATAGAGGAATTGACCCGGCATCTGGTTTCGAGAACGATAACAGGCCCTTTTCGGAAATGACAGAGAAAGATAAAGAGGATGCGCGAAAAGTGTATGCAATGGTCACAAACATCGATGACAATATTGGTAAACTACTACAAAAATTAGATGACTTAAATATTGCAGATGATACACTCATTATTTTTATGACTGATAATGGTCCGCAACAAACAAGATATGTAGGGGGCATGCGAGGTCGTAAAGGGGATGTTTATCAAGGGGGTGTTCGGGTGCCATTTTATATTAAATATTCATCTTTTGAGAAGCATAAGGATATTGAAACCATGGCTGCTCATATTGATATTTTGCCGACTATCGCACAGATATGCAATGTTCCATTACCAACTGAGCGAATAATTGATGGTAAAAGTCTGCTTCCGCTAATGAAGGGTAAGGGGGGTGATTGGGATAGCAGATCGTTATTTTTTTACTGGACAAGGCGTTATCCTGAACTTAATTATAATATGGCCTTACGAAAAGGAAGTTATAAACTGGTAGGAAAGACAGATTATGATGCCCCGATTAAGGATTTTGAACTGTTTGACCTTGATAAGGATCCATACGAACAAAATAATATCGTTTTAGAAAATCAAACAATTGCAAATAATCTTAAGGAAGAACTCCATGAAACTTATAATGAATTAATTGCCTCTGAAAATCTCATTCATCAACCTCGGATTATTATCGGAAGTACCCATGAAAATCCTGTTATCCTAAACAGGAATGATGCCGGAGGACAACGGGGAATTTGGGATCAAGAAGAACTATATGGGAAATGGAAAGTTAGCATAGAAAAAGGGCTTTACGATATAAAATTTAAATTTATCAATCCGGTTAAGGCAAATGGCAGGATGTATTTAGAAACCAATGGATTGGTAAAACACGTACTAAATAAAAAAGAGGGGACAGATATCATTGAGATGAAAAATGTCTTCTTTTCAGAAATGGATTGTGATTTGATACCATTCTATGCTATTGGCTCAAAAAACATTTTTCCATTTTGGGTTGAAATGAGAAAGATTGATTAATGCCTATGTGTGTAATTTGAGATGAAAGTAATTAGACTGATATTTAAATTATTGATTGGAGCAGGCATAATTTACATTATTTCTGTAATGGTTTTTGCATTAAAACCTGGTATTACTGATTTTTTCAACCGGACTGACTTTGATAGCAGGGAATGGATTAATTGGGAAGATACTGAATCATCGTTTGGAGTACGATGGAACATGACTCATGACTTAATTAATAACTATGATTTAAAAGGAAAGACCAGGAAGGAAATAGAACAGCTATTAGGAAAACCAACTAGTGAATCGAAAAACGAAATGAGATACTATCTCGGTTTGACGGGGCATGGAATTAATACAGGGGCTTTGACTTTTGAATTTAAAAATGATCGCGTATCAAAATTTAAAATTTGGCAAGGTTAAAGGCTGTATACAACCTATGGTATAGTTCATTGCTTCTGATTTTTCTTGTGGAAAGTCCTCTCAAATGTGCTATCTTCGGTTTACGGCGGAAAATCCTCGTGGGTTTTGTTCATGATATCTTGATTGTTAAATTAGGTATTCATGAATTCTTGGGATTTTGGGCAACGGAATCATAGCCAAACACGTTAGCTAATATTTGAAAATGAAATCAAAAATATGATTGAAAACAACAATTCTGACCAAGAGAACCCTTGGTTGAAATGGGCTATTGAGCTTCAGTTTATTTCTCAAGCTGGAATTACTTATTCAAAAGACCCTTTTGACTTGGAAAGATTTGAAAGGATAAGAGAAATTTCAGCGGAAATAATGAGTTTGAAATCTGGGTGGAGCCTGGATAAAGTAAAAAACGTTTTTTGCAATGAAACAGGTTTTCAAACACCAAAACTCGATACAAGAGCAGCTATTTTTAGAGATAATAAAATTCTTTTGGTTAAGGAGAATAATGGTACCTGGTCTTTACCAGGTGGATGGGTTGATGTTAACGAATCAATAAAATCAAATACAATTAAAGAGGTAAAAGAGGAATCGGGATTTAACGTTAAACCTTTAAATCTAATCGCAGTTCAGGACAGAAATAATCATAATAAACCTTTATATGCTTATGGTGTTTGCAAAGTTTTTGTCCGATGTGAGATTTTGGAAGAAGATGTTGAATTTATTCCCAATATTGAAACAACTGAACGGAATTTTTTTACAGTAGATAGTTTACCTGTACTTGCAACTGAAAAAAATACGGAAGAGCAAATAAAGCTATGCTTTAAGGCAAATTCTTCAGACCATTGGAAAACAATCTTTGATTAATAATAATTGCATCTAACCATGGCTATGAAATCAAAGCACCCTTCGGGATGTTAATGCATATAGCTAAATCGTTAACAACACTATAAAATGAATTAATTTGACAATTACTGAACTTATAAGTGACATTGGAAAAATCATCGTTTTTTTAATGATCTTGATGTCCATTTTCTTGATTACGGTCAAGTCTTCAAAAAAACTATCTAACTGCCTGTTTGCAGACTTTCTTTTGGTTACTGCTATTGATTTTTCAGGACTGTTTTTATCGATTCAGAATACCACCTGGAACAGTTTGAAAATCGCTTCGGTTTTGCTGCAAATGCCATTATTCTATTTGTATGTGCAATCTGTTTGTTATTTCAACTTCAATCTAAAAGCAAAGCACTTACTACATGCCCTTTTATTTTTTGGTATGTTTATACTATTGATGGCTACTTCTGTTTCTGCTGAAAATTATATGCTTTATGAGATAATAAATAAAGTACAGTACTACAGTTATATGATTGCTGTATTCTACACTTTGAGTCATTTCAAAAAACTATATCAGGAAAACTATTCCGCCAATCATTACAACACCTATAAATGGCTGTTGCAAATCACTATTTTATTTTTAATCGGAAGCTGTTTTGTCTTACTAAGAGGCTTTATCCCAAATGGAGAAAATGACATATTACTAACCAGTATAAACTTGTTGATATTTGTTTTTGCCTTGTTTGTTGTATGTTGGTTTGTATTAAAAGCGCTTTACAGGCCAAGTTTATTCCTGGGAGTTGACAAAAATTTAAGCCTGCTTAAATCCAAAGAAAAATCAGATACTGAAGTCGAACAAACTTTGGAGCAACTTACCAACTATATGATTTCTGAAAAACCATACCTGGACTCTGAAATTAGCTTACAAAAACTAGCGTTGCTACTAAATCTTCCGGAGAAACAACTTTCGCAACTTATTAACCAACACACAGGAAAACACTTTTTTGATTATATCAATGAATTTCGAATAAATGAGGCCAAGATATTATTGAAGGAAAATCCGGATTTAACTGTTTTGGAAATATTGTATGATATAGGTTTTAATTCAAAATCATCTTTTTACACGGCATTTAAAAAACAGACCTCCCAAACACCCACGGCCTACAGGAAGTCAATGAATTAACGGGGGTCTGACTTTAAATCGAACTCTTTTTTTTATGAAAAAACAGTCCGATTTCCGATACTCGGACTCTTTTTATAGCCTTATGATTCACTTTTGCCCGGAACAAAAGTTATATCAACATGAATCATAAAGTTTTTATTGTTTTCTCACTTTTAATATCGTTATCTACATTTAGTTTAGCCCAAAACAATGCCGTTGAACGGGTACCCTACACCAGGATTGATTCTATTTTTCAATCATACTGCAATCCTGACGAGCCTGGAATGGCCATTGGTATTGTTAAAGATGGAGAAGTTATTTATAAGGGTTCGAGAGGAATGGCAGATCTTTCCAATAAGCTTTCAATAACTGATACAACAGCATTTAATATTGCTTCTGTATCTAAACAGTTTACAGCATTACTGGTTCTTATGGCAGTGCAAGAAGGGAAAATTAAGTTGGATGATGACATCAGACAATACCTGCCAGAGTTAAAGCATCTTCCAAATAAAATTACTATCAAGCAACTTGCTAATCATTCTCACGGTTTACCAAACTATTCTGATCTGATGGCTATGATAGGTTTTGGATTGTCTTCGCCAATGGGTAACGACCAGGCAGTAGAAACCTTATTGCATGTAAAACAGGTCAACTTTAAAGCTGGTACACAATATCAATATGGAAATTCCGGATTTATGCTTCTTGCTGAGATCTTAAAACGTGTTTACAAAAGGCCATTTCCAGTCCTTATAAAGGAAAAGATATTTAAACCACTCAACATGAACGATACAGGTGTGATTGATAACCCCAACGCCATTATCAATAATATCGCAACTGCATACACAAAGAATGGTAATTCGTATATAGAATTTCCAAACAGACAAATGGAAAGTGGCTCATCTAATGTGCATACGTCATTGAATGACATGATCAAATGGGTGAAAAATTTTCAAAATCCAACAGTAGGTTCTGAGAATCAAATCAATCGGTTATCAAAAAAGACCATATCTATTACTAAAACCGGGGATTTAAATTACGGCTTAGGACTTTATACTGAAACTTATAAGGGACAAAAAATCGTTTTTCATGGCGGTGGTGCTGCCGGATATCGAGCATATATTCTGCATGTGCCTGAACATAATTTTTCAATCATCACATTAGGTAATCAGCAAAGCTTTGATTGTCTGCATGTAATTTACGATATATTAGAATTGTATTTTGAAAAGAATTTTGAACAACCTACTTCGAAAAAGATCTCTTACACTGAAAAAGCGTTAAAAACATATGCAGGTACCTACAGGTTTCAACCCGGACAGTATTGGACGTTTAAGGCAAAAGGGAAAAATCTCTACTTTGAGGGCGTAGAACAGCCTCTTTCTTCGGTTGGTAAAGGCAAATTTGAATTCTTTCTACCATTTTCGTTTATTACTTTTCACCCAAACGCTCTGGAATTTCGAATCAGTGATATGAATTATCACTGCGAAAAAATAGATTTTAATGTACCTGTTTTTAGTAAAGAAGAACTGGAGGTTTATGTTGGTGTTTTTAAAAATGAGGAATTCAACGTGTTTTATGAGCTATTAATAATCGAAGACCATCTTGTGGCAAAGCATTTAACAAATGGTGAAATTATTTTAACTCCACTATCAAAAAACAGCTTTTATGCTCAATATCCCTTAGGGGAATTGGATTTTCAGCTCAACTCTGAAGGAAAGGTAAATGGATTTGTTTTGAATGGTCAGAATTTCAGTAACCTAAAATTCATGAAAGTGAATTAAAATTTAGCTATATTCATATCAATGAAATTTGGTTCGGCGGAAAGAATCCTGTGGGTTATATTCATCCCGAAATCATAAAAAGTTTTATTTAAGTGAACCGTTAAGATGCTGTTTTATCTTATTAACCTCCAATTTTAGCCATTGAGTACGTTATTACAATTTGAACAATTTTATTTAACGGTAAAGCGCAACCGATGGTATTGGTTGTTTTCCATCTTTTGTCGCGTAAGTTTAGCTTTTGCTTTTATTGTTGCCGGGATGGTAAAAATAGTTGGTGAACGGTTTGCGAGCGGGTTATCGGTTGTGCATCCGATGGGGGCTTATCTTGAAGCCTTGCATCACACGGGTTACTATTATACTTTTATTGGGGTTGCCCAGGTAATAGCTGCTATTTTGTTGTTAATCCCCAGAACGGTTGCCTTGGGTGCCTTGCTTTATTTTCCAATTATATTTAATATCTGGGTGCTCTCGTATGCAGTACGGTTTGAAGGTTCTTTTGTGACTTCTCCTTTGATGGTATTAGCAAACATCTTTCTTCTTGTTTGGAATTATGACCGGTTAAGATTTATTTTACCGTTAAAGCAGTTTTCTGCAATCGGGATTTTTGAGAAGCCAAAAAAATACTCCACTAAGTTCCCATGGAAATTTTTTACGGGGGTTTTCCTAACTGTGGTTTTGACCATTGCTTTTGCCGAGTTTGGATATGAGGTGATGCCAAGGAATTCATTGTCGGATTGTCAGAAGCAATTTAAAGGGACTGTAAATGTAAAGGCGGGGTTTGAGTTTTGTGAATGTATTCATGTTAACGGAAATTCATTGGATGACTGCCTGGAGGAATTTGAACGGGCAAAAACGAAGATGGATTCCGCAACAAGTGCGGAATGACAATGAGAGCGATGAAGGCCTAGTGGGAATGGATTCCGCAACAAGTGCGGAATGACAGTGGGGTGGAAGAGATGAAAGTGAGATGGATTCCGCAATAAATGCGGAATGACATATAGATAATATGGGTGCAGGGTTAAGAAATTGTGTTACGTCATTGCGAGCCTTGTGTTAACAAGGCGTGGCAATCTCTTCAAAAGAAGTCACCAACCTTCATGAGACTGTTTAAAAAAGTGTGTCATAAGATCTCCCAAATTATAATCTATTGTTCATTTTTGTATTCGATTGATTACTTATTTCTTTTAAAAGGATCTCATGATGTGCTACGCAGTTCTTGAAACAAAAACGAACCAAAAAATTCAAGACTGTAATAGGAAATTGCTATCGCACCACTCGCTCTCAAAACTACATGCTTGAAACAAGTTTCGCACTTTCGTTTTTCCGCTCCTTATTTACTCACCTTTTTTTAATTGTAAATTAGGTGTTCGTGATGTGCTTCGCAGTTCTTGATTACAGTCGATATAAAGGAAACCCCAAACAAATGTCATCCCATCTTCTTTACAAACATAGGATGACAATGAGAGCGATGAAGACCTAGCGGGGGATGGATTCCGCAATAAATGCGGAATGACATAAAGGAAAAAACAATTTTCCCCTTTAGGGGTGCAGGGGTAAGAAATTGTGTTACGTCATTGCAAGCCTTGCGATAGCAAAAATACCTCTCGACGGGCGCCCTTTTCTTTGGTTCGTTTCTTTTGGGTGGTCAAAAGAAATGAATAGGGAATTGTGTTTGAATGAAGATTATCATTGGGAATAATTTTAATCCTTGGAATAGGTATTTAGAAACCATACGAAAAAGTGGATTCCGCAACAAGTGCGGAATGGCAGTGGGGTGCGGGATGACAAAAGTGAGATGGATTCCGCAATAAATGCGGAATGACAGGGGGAATGCGGAATGACAATGGGAGTGCCTAGTGCGGAATGACAGGTGGATCAGGGATGAGCTGAGAGTGGATTCCGCAATAAATGCGGAATGACATCGTGTGGATTCCGTGACAAGCACGGAATGACAGGGAGTGGGGAATGACAAGTAATAAGAAAACCTTTTGATAATGGGATTATTTTGCGGGGTGATATATAAATAGTACTTTTGCGCCCTTTAAATTAACCCATTATGACTGAGTTTATTAGAAAGATAATGCCCAACACTAAAGATGATGTTTTAGCCGGAATTACGGTTTCCTTAGCTATGATACCTGAAGTGGTAGCTTTTGCGTTTGTAGCGCAAATAGATCCTTTAATGGCATTGTCCGGAGCCTTTATCATTGGATTGATCACAGCAATTTTTGGTGGTCGGCCGGGTTTAATTTCAGGTGCGGCAGGTGCTGTAGCGGTTATTTTTGTTAGTATGATCTCTGAAGGTCATACGAAGGGAATGTTGTTTGATCAGCCTGTTGAAAACATGGGGTTTTTCTATTTGATGGCGTGTGTGGTCTTAATGGGGGTTATTCAGGTTTTAGCCGGTGTATTTAAACTAGGAAAGTTCGTTCGTCTTATTCCACATCCTGTGATGTTAGGGTTTGTGAATGGTCTTGCCATAGTAATATTTTGGGCGCAGGTAAAAATGTTTTCTCATAAAACTCTGGAGGTTACTGCTGATGGTGTGAAGACCTACATAAGTACTTTTATGCATGGTGCCGAGTTATACACCATGATTGGTTTGGTATTGCTTACCATGGGAATTATCTGGGGTTTGCCTAAGCTAACTAAGAAGTTACCTGCGGCATTAACGGCAATTCTTGTAACGACCTTTGTGGTGGTTGGTTTTGATCTTAATGTTTCTACGGTAGGTTCTTATATTATTGAAGGAGGGGGAACTGGTCTGAAAGGGGAGTTGCCAACACCAAATATGGAACTGTGGGCAAATCTTCCTTTTAATATGGATACGCTTTCGTTTATATTGCCTTATGCATTTTTGGCTGCCTGTGTTGGTTTGATAGAGACTTTAATGACGATGAACCTGGTTGACGAATTGACCGAAACCAGGGGGAATGGTAACCGGGAGTGTGTGGCTCAGGGAGCAGGTAATATTCTTTCCGGATTCTTCGGTGGTACAGGAGGCTGTGGTATGATCGGTCAGACTGTAATTAATATTAAAGCTGGGGGTAGAGGTAGATTGTCTGGTGTGATGATGGCCTTAACCTTATTGACCTTTATCTTATTTACAGATAAATTGATTGAACAGGTGCCAATTGCTGCTTTGGTAGGGGTGATGTTTATGATGGTTATCGATACATTCGCCTGGTCTAGTTTTAGAATTATTAGAAAAATACCAAAGTCGGATGCCTTTGTATTGGTGATCGTATCTGCCGTTACTGTAATATTTGACCTTGCTATCGCTGTATTTGTTGGTGTTATTATATCTGCATTGGTATTTGCGTGGGAAAGTGCAAAACGTATCAGGGCTCGTAAGCGAGTGAAAGAAGACGGTACTAAAATATACGAGATCTGGGGACCTTTGTTCTTTGGAAGTATCCAGGCTTTCAACAATAAATTTGATGTAAAGAACGATCCTGAAAAGGTGGAAATAGATTTTGTCGAATCAAGAATAAGTGATCACTCTGCTTTGGAAGCTATTTTTAACCTGGTTGAAAAATACGAGGCGGAAGGTAAATCGATACGATTGAAGCATCTTAGTGAGGATTGTAAAGCATTATTATATAAGGCTAGTCCGAAATTCAGGGAAGTGATCGTGGAGGCTATTGATGATCCGCGTTATCATCTGGCAGCGAATCCTGAAGAATTTCCAAAGTCACTTTCGGAGTATAAATTATTATAGATTTGGTTATCCAGATTAAAAAGAGCCCTGTGTAATCACAGGGCTCTTTTTGTTGTAGCGTGTTATAAATTTATTGGGGTTTTAGGGGTGCAATTTTATGGTATTATGCTTAATAACATGGTGTGGATTCCGCAATGAATGCGGAATGACAGTGAGCGAAGAATGAAAGCCTAGTGGGAATGGATTCCGAGACAATCACGGAATGACATAGATTTGGAGTGCCTAATGGGTGATGGATTCCGCAATAAATGCGGAATGACATAAAGGAAAAAACAATTTTCCCCTTTAGGGGTGCAGGGGTAAGAAATTGTGTTACGTCATTGCTATAACCATTCGTTTATAATTTTATATTCCTTGTTCATTTTGTATTCGAGCGGTTGTTTATTGTTTTTAAAGGTTCTCATGATGTGCTGCGCAGTTCTTGATGCAAAACGAACCAAAAAATCAAGAAGGTTTATAGGAAATTTTTGCTATCGCACCAATCTTCCCTGGCGCCGGCTGGCTCCTTCGCTAAAAATGTATACTATACGTTTTATTAACGCTTGGCCCTATGCTTTGTTAGCTATCGCTAACGCACTTCCACTTGAGCCACAGCTATTTCATGAAAACCTTCATTTAAATCCGATTAGAAATATAATCAAGCGATTCCGCAACAAGTGCGGAATGACAATGGGAGAGTGAGTGTTGAGAGGAGAATGGATTCCGCAACAAGTGCGGAATGACAATGGGGGTGGATTTCTGATGGTGATGGATTCCGCAATAAATGCGGAATGACATGGGAGAGTGAGTGTTGAGAGGAGAATGGATTCCGCAACAAGTGCGGAATGACAATGGGGGTGGATTCCTGATGGGGATGGATTCCGCAATAAATGCGGAATGACAGTGAGCGAAGAATGAAAGCCTAGTGGGAATGGATTCCGAGACAAACACGGAATGACAATGGGGGTGGATTCCTGATGGGGATGGATTCCGCAATGAATGCGGAATGACATGGAGGAAAACAATTTTCTCCTTTAGGGGGGCAGGGGGTAAGAAATTGTGTTACGTCATTGCGAGCCTTGTGTTAACAAGGCGTGGCAATCTCTTCAAAAGAAGTCACCAACCTTCATAAGATCTCCCAAATTATAATCTATTGTTCATTTTGTATTCGAGCGGTTGTTTATTGTTTTTAAAGGTTCTCATGATGTGCTGCGCAGTTCTTGATGCAAAACGAACCAATCCCGATAGCTATCGGGACAAGACTGTAATAGGAAATTGCTATCGCACCACTCGCTCTCAAAACTACATGCTTGAAACAAGTTTCGCACTTTCGTTTTTTCGCTCTTTATTTACTCACCTTTTTTTAATTGTAAATTAGGTGTTCGTGATGTGCTTCGCAGTTCTTGATTACAGTCGATATAAAGAAGCCTCGAATAAATGTCATCCCATCTTCTTTACAAACATAGGATGACAGTGAGCGAAGAATGAAAGCCTAGTGGGAATGGATTCCGAGACAAGCACGGAATGACATAGATTTGGAGTGCCCAGTGGGGATGGATTCCGCAACAAGTGCGGAATGACAGGTGGATGGATTCCGTGACACGCACGGAATGACATTTTGGTGGGAAAGGAGGTTGAAGTGGGCGATTAATACTTCGGGTTATCTCGGTCGAAAGTGGTCTGGAGATAACTCCGATACCATTATTTTTATTAAAAGTTCTTGATCTATTTTTCAATTCGCAAATAACTTTTGAGAATAATCTGTTTTATGCTCGTTAAAAAACCAGTCTGTTATGTGCTGATATGCTTTAATGATTGCCTAGGTTTGTAGGTGTTTTAAAAATAATTTATCTGTAATTAATACATTATGAGGCTAGTTAAATCTTCCTTGGTGTCGTCGCTGTTGTTGTCGGCATTATTCTTTGTTTCCTGCAGTAAGACGACGGTGTTTAATATGAGTGATTTTGGTCTGAAGGCCGAACCTGGGTTTGATAATTCTCGTCTTTTGGCTAATGCTTTAAAGGAAATTGCCGAGACTTCTAAACCGGGAAAAGAGATCGTTATCAACTTTGACGAGGGACGTTATGAGTTTTTTCCCGAAACGGCCGATACTACCTTGTATTTTATTTCGAATCACGACCAGGTAAAGACGAGGCGTACTGCTTTTAATTTTGATGGATTAAAACAGGTTACCCTCGACGGAGGAAATTCCTCCTTCATCTTTCATGGAAGAATGTTGCCCATGGCTGTTTCAGCATGTGATGGTATCACTTTAAAAAATTTTTCCATAGATTTTGAAAATCCGCATATTGCTCAGGCTACTATAGTCGAGAATGATACCATTAATAAAAGCATTACCTATGAGTTGGCACCCTGGGTGTCTTATAGTGTAAAGGATAGTGTCTTATTCACTAAGGGAAGGGGCTGGGAGCATACGCCTGGAGCAGGAATCCCTTTTGAAAAAGATACCAAAAGAATTCTTTATCAGACCGGTGATATTCGCATGGGTGTAAAAGGAGTTGTTGAGGTTTCACCTCATTTGATCAAAGCTCCCTGGGATGACGCGCGTTTAGTTCCGGGAACCGTGATTGTAATGCGCACCTGGAATCGACCTTCACCGGGAATTTTTGTCCAATACAGCAATGACGTCTCTTTAGATGGGGTTACGGTGCATTATGCAGAGGGTATGGGGTTGTTAGCTCAAATGACAGCGAATATCAATCTTAATAATTTTAATGTTGCGTTAAGAGGCGATGATGATCCGAGGTATTTTACGACCCAGGCGGATGCAACGCATTTTTCGGGATGCAAGGGGGTGATTATCTCTAAGAATGGTTTGTATGAAAATATGATGGACGACGCTATTAATGTACATGGCACCTATTTAAAAGTTACTAAAAGGGTTTCTGAGAAGATAGTGAATGCTAAATATATGCATTCGCAGGCCTGGGGTTTTGATTGGGGTTATCCGGGAGATGAGGTTCAGTTTGTAAAAGCGAACACGATGGATGTATTGCATGAGAAAACGGCCATTGCTTCTATAAAGCCTTTAGATAGTAAGACGAACCTGGGGGCGAAAGAATTTCAGATCGAATTCAAGGACGTGATTCCACAGGAGATTAACGGCACGGAAGCTTTTGGTATTGAAAACCTCGAATGGACCCCGGAAGTCGTCTTTTCGGACAACATTGTTCGTAACAACAGGGCTCGTGGTGCTTTGTTCAGCACGCCATTAAAAACGGTAGCTGAAAATAATATCTTTGATCATACCTCGGGTACGGCCATATTATTGTGTGGTGATTGTAATGGATGGTATGAGACTGGATCCTGTACCGATGTTACTATTCGAAATAATAAGTTTATCAATGCTCTTACCAGTTATTATCAATTTACCAATGCCGTGATTTCTATATATCCGGAGATTCCAAACCTGAAAGCGCAGGAAAATTATTTTCATGGGGATAAGATCGTTATTGAGAATAATTATTTTGAAACCTTCGACAGTCCGATTCTTTATGCAAAATCTGTTAATGGCATCACCTTTAGAAATAACGTAATAGATACGAACACTGCTTACAGTCCTTTTCATTGGAATAAAGCAAAATTTTTATTCGAGCGGGTCATTAACTACGATATACAGGACAACGATTTTGAGGGGGGATATGATGAGGCAGAGGATCTTATTATAAAGTAGTGTAAGTTAGCGTTTCCGGGTTTTCGGTAGCTGTCGGAATTTAATGGATTCGGTATGTAACGAAAAAGAAACAGCAGGTTAGGGAGCCCTAACCTGCTGTTGTATATATAACCTCTTTATGGCTATTTGAGTTGTAAGCGAACTGTTTCCGGTACCAGTCCGGTATAATCTCCTCCATTTCTTATGACGTCACGAACGATGGAAGAGCTAATGTATGACTTACCAGAGGAGGTAAGTAAAAACACTGTTTCTATTTCTGATAGTTTTCTGTTGGTATGGGCAATGGCTTTTTCAAACTCGAAGTCGGCAGGATTTCGGAGTCCCCTGAGAATAAACTGCGCATCGATCTGTTTGCAGAAATCGACTGTCATGCCTTCGTAGGTCATGACTTTTATTTTGGGCTCATCTTTAAAAGCTTCTTCGATAAATCGTTTGCGTTCATCGAGTGTGAACATATAATTTTTTTCTGCATTTATACCTATGGCAATAATAAGCTCATCGAAAAGGGAAACCCCTCTCATTATGATATCATAATGTCCCAATGTAATCGGATCGAATGATCCTGGGAAAACAGCTCGTTTCATCTGTTTGATTTTTTTAAGTTGTTTAAAGTGAATTTTTTTCAAAATTATTCACCCGTGGAAATTCGTATTTTTCTTCGTGATGTTTTACGTTAAAGATCAATACTTACTTCATTACATAAAGTTACAATTTTTGAATTAAGGCTTCTTCTATGGCGTTTTCGAAGAGCATTGATAAACTGATGCCGGCATGTTCGGCCTGTTGTGGAAGAATGCTTGCTTCTGTTAACCCAGGGGTTGTATTTAATTCTAATAAATAGGGTTCGTTATCTACAAAGATGTATTCGCTTCTGCTAAATCCTTTCATTTTGAGTGTTTGATATACTTTCTTCGCGGTTGCTGCCACTTTCTCCGTCCATTCTTCAGGGATACGAGCCGGGGTGATTTCCTGTGATTTTCCGAGGTACTTGGCTTCGTAATCAAAGAAATCATTTTCAGAAACAATTTCAGTGATCGGCAGGACCTTGATCTCTCCTTTATAGGTGATTACCCCTACAGAAACTTCGGTGCCATCTAAAAAGGATTCTATGATGATTTCATCGTCTTCATTATAGGCGGTTTCAATAGCTGGAGCCAGTTCGTCTTTGGTCATGACCTTTGTGATTCCAAAACTACTTCCGGCTTTATTGGCTTTGACAAAGCATGGTAATCCGACCTTGGCGATGATTTCATCTTCATTGACTTCATCTCCCTCGTTTAGATAATAGGCTTCAGCAGATTTAATACCATAGGGTTTCAGGGTGGAAAGTAAATCGCGCTTATTAAAGGTTAGGGCCGATTGGTAAAAACCACATCCTGTAATAGGTATTCTTAGCAGTTCAAAATAGGCCTGCATATAACCATCTTCTCCGGGAGAACCGTGAATTGCATTAAAGACACAATCAAAGGTGATTCTTATTCCATTAATGGTTACTGAAAAGTCATTTCGATCTACAGGGATCTCAATATTTTCTTCATCTACATATACCCATTTTTCTTTATAGATGTGAATTTTATAAAGGTTGTATTTGTCTTTGTCAAGATAGTTATAAACTACATCTCCACTTTGTAGTGAGATGATATACTCACTCGAGTATCCGCCCATGATAATGGCTATGTTCTTTTGCATGTACCAAAACGATTAATAATACGTTAAACAAAAATATCAATTTATTATTGTAACTATTCATATCAAAACAGTTTTATATATTTCCTAAAATAAAGTTGATATTTGTAGACTAAATTTTACAAATTTGCATTTTATAATAAAAAGCGCCGAAATAAATAGTTTATCTTCGTTTGCCCTTTAAATAACAATTATGAGTTTAATTAAATTTGTTGCCAGTAAGTCATTTTTAAAACAATTAGGTTTGGCTGTTGTAGTTCTGATTCTTTTGGTTTTCGGAATTATGCAATGGTTGAAAGTTTCTACTAATCACGGTGAATATATCGAAGTTCCTGATCTATCTAAAAAGACGATCAATGAGGTGCAACAGGTTTTAGAAGATTCAAATCTTAATTTTGTGGTGTTGGATTCCACTAATTTTAATCCGGCATATCCGCGTTATTCGGTTATTGAACAGAATCCACCTGCGGGAAATAAGGTGAAGGAGGGTAGAAAAATATATTTAACTATAAACCCATCGGGATACCGTAAGGTGAGTGTTCCTAAAGTGATTCAGGAAACGCTTCGTACCGCTACTTCTATTATAAAAGCGGTAGGGTTGGAAGTAGGAGAGGTTACCTATGTGGATAATATCGGGAAGGATATGGTATTGGGTGTTAGATTTGAGGGTAAGGATATTCAGCCTGGAGATTTACTTCCAAAGAAATCGAAGATAGATTTAGTTTGTGGAAACGGTAATAAATAATAGCATGAGGGAAGAGGATCAGCATGAATTGGATAACCAGGATGATGAATTGTATGAGCATTACAGCTTTGACGCCGGAAAGTTATCAACCCCATTACGAGTTGATAAGTTTTTAATGAACTTTATAGAGAATGCTACACGTAATAAAATTCAGCAGGCTGCTAAAAATGGTAATATTCATGTAAACGGTAAACCGGTAAAGCAGAACTATAAGGTTAAGGCTAATGATGTAGTCAAGGTGCTTTTTGAGTATCCTCCCTATGAACATTTGTTGACTCCGGAAGATATTCCTTTGGACATTGTTTATGAAGATGATACTTTGCTGGTGGTGAATAAACCTGCAGGTATGGTGGTACATCCCGGGCATGGTAATTATTCGGGAACCTTAATTAATGCCTTGGTATATCATTTTGACAACTTACCTGCCAACAGTGATAACCGTCCCGGATTGGTGCATAGAATAGATAAGGATACTACCGGACTCCTGGTGATCGCTAAAACTGAGCATGCTTTAAATCACCTGTCGAATCAGTTTGCTGAAAAAACAAGTGAGCGAGAGTATGTTGCCTTGGTTTGGGGTAATGTTAATGAGGATGAAGGTACTGTAGAAGGTCATATTGGACGTCATAAGAAGAACCGTCTTCAAATGGATGTATATGAAGATGGCAGTCATGGAAAGGAAGCTGTAACTCATTATAAAGTGTTGGAGCGATTGGGATACGTTACTTTGGTTTCTTGTAAACTGGAAACGGGTAGAACGCATCAGATCCGTGTACATATGAAGCATATTGGGCATACACTTTTTAATGATGCTCGTTATGGTGGTGATAAAATATTAAAAGGAACTTCGTTTACGAAGTATAAGCAGTTTGTAGAAAATTGTTTTAAAATCCTTCCACGTCAGGCATTGCATGCAAAAACCTTAGGGTTTGAACATCCGGTAACGGGTGAATTTATGCGCTTTGATTCTGAGCTTCCGGAAGATATGGTAGCTTGTCTTGATAAGTGGCGTCATTATGCGAAGCATAAAGATATTGAATAGATAATCATTATTATTAAATAAGATAAAAATTTAAGGAATTCTTCTTAAAAACGGCTTTGAGTCTTAACTTTATCTTCAGTTAAAATGAAGGTTAAAGAACTCATATTATACACTACAAATATTGAAAAGCAACGATCTTTTTATCGGGATACGTTGGAATTTTCATTATTGGCGGATAGTCCGGTTAAAATTTCTTTTCAGGCAGGAAGTAGTGTGTTGAGTTTCGTGGAAGCCTCCACATCAAAGCCTTATCATTTTGCCTTTAATATTCCCCCCTTTAGTGAAAATAAGGCTTTAACCTGGTTGAAGGAGCGGGTCACTTTATTACCTTTTGAGGGTGAGGAAATCATCGATTTTTCGAGTTGGAATGCGAGAGCTTTATATTTTTATGATGCCGATCGTAATATTGTTGAATTCATTGCCCGAAGAAATTTAAATGTAGATAGGATAGCAGATTTTCAAAGTACATGTGTTCTCCATATTAGTGAAGTTGGAATTGCAACCACGGAGATTGAAAGCATCTATTTTATTTTGAATAAACAAAAGGAATTACCGGTTTTCGACGGGTCTTTTGCCAAGTTTTGTGCAGCCGGAGATGAAGAGGGGTTATTTATTTTAGTGAATAAAGATGAAAAAAAATGGTTCCCCACAGGAGACGACATTGCTGTGACCGATCTTCAAGTTGTCGGGGACTATAATTTTGAATATAAAAACGGAATAATTTTAATATCAGATAAGGAATGAAATTAGTTATATCACCAGCAAAGTCACTTGATTTTGAAACGCATGTTCCAACGGCCATAAATTCAGAAGCTTGTTTTCTGGGGGAAGCGGAACGTATCAACAAATTGCTTAAGAAAAAGTCTGCTAAGAGTCTCTCAAAGCTCATGAGTATTTCTGACAGTCTGGGGCAATTGAATTATGAGCGAAATCAAGAATGGAGTTTGCCTTTTACCCCGGATAATGCCCGTCAGGCTGTTTATGCATTTAGCGGAGAGGTTTATCGTGGGATAGATGCTTATGAAATTCCGGAGGAAAAGCTGGATAAATTACAAGATACCGTTCGTATAATTTCTGGTCTTTACGGGATTTTAAAGCCATTAGACCTGATTCAACCTTACCGATTGGAAATGGGGACTAAGTTTCCGGTTGGGAAGAACAAGAATCTATATGAATTCTGGAAGCAAAAAATAACTAAAGCTCTTAACGAGGAGCTGGAGGATGATGAGATGTTTTTGAACCTTGCGAGTAATGAGTATTTTAAGGCCATCGATAAGAAGGCTTTAAAGGTACCTGTGATCACGGCTAATTTTAAGGATTTTAAAAATGGTCAGTATAAAACGATTATGACGTATGCTAAGCAGGCCAGAGGGTATATGACTCGTTATGTTATTGATCATGATGTGGATAGTATTGAAGCCCTGAAGGGTTTTAATTATGAGGGTTATGGTTATAGTGAGGAGATGTCTTCGGAAAATGAATTGATGTTTATACGGTAGTTGGTTGGTATTGTTTTGTGATTGCGTTGTTTATGGATTCCGCAACAAGTGCGGAATGACAGGTGGATGGATTCTGTTATGGTGAGAAGGATAATGATCGGGGTTGCAGTCTCTAAATGTTAAATACCATCCTTCAATGGATCGTCAAACTTTAATTTGTTTCGTTCGTGATGATGGGATGTAATATTATAATCTATTGTTCATTTTTGTCTTGAAACAAAAACGAACCAAAAAATTCAAGACTGTAATAGGAAATTGCTATCGCACCATTCGCTCTCAAAACTACATGCCTGAAACAAGTTTCGCACTTTCGTTTTTTCGCTCATTATTTACTCACCTTTTTTTAATTGTAAATTAGGTGTTCGTGATGTGCTTCGCAGTTCTTGATTACAGTCGATATAAAAGAAACCTCGAATAAATGTCATCCCATCTTCTTTACAAACATAGGATGACAATGAGAGCGAAGAAGGCCTAGTGGGTGATGGATTCCGCAACAAGTGCGGAATGACAGGGGGGTGTGGAAGGACAATGGGTTTGGAGTGCCTAGTGGGAATGGATTCCGCAACAAGTGCGGAATGACAAAATGGATGGATTCCGTGATAAGCAGGGAATGACAAATTTTAGGGTTTTTATAATTTTAATAGTATTTTGGTATAGCATTGTTTACGCATCAACATCCATATGAGCCATTTATCCCTAAGGGGGCTACGAAACTGATCGTGGGTACATTGCCGCCTCCAAGATTTACGACCGGGGAATTCAAAGCCGGGGATGTAGATTTTTGTTATGGGAGTCGTGATGGTTATTTATGGCCTATTCTGGACAGAATTTTTGATTTGAATCTCAGTTTTGAAACTACCGATAAGGCTGTTGAAGAGCGAAAAGCGTTTTTAGTAAAACACAAAATTGGTATATGTGATATCGTAGAGAGGGCCTATAGAGCGAAAGTAGATGCTTCTGATTTGGGGATGCAGGATATCGAGTTGCGTGATTTACTGGGGATCTTAAAAGTCCATGAAGTGATTGATACGTTATTGTTTATGGGCGGTAATAGTAAGAATGGACCCGAATATTTTTTTAGAAAACATTTGAAAGGTACTGGTAAGGTGTTGCATGAGGTTTCAGGGGATGTGCCCAGAATACATAATCTTCAATTGGGAAAGAGGATAATCAAAACGGTTTCATTGATTTCTCCTTCGGGTGCAGCGAACAGGGCTGTGGGATCATTGCAAGATTATAAACGCATGAAAAAAGAAAACCCTGAAATCAATACACTTGACTTCAGGGTTGTTCAATATGCCAAGTATTTCAGAGGTTAAGCCTTCTGATTTACTTTTTCACTTTTTACCGGGTCTGGTTTTACTTTGAATTTGCTTCTTCGAGGGCGCAGTCTTCCATAAGACCCGATATGGATTTTGCCCCGTTTCGTTTTCTTATCTCCTTTACCCATTTTATAAATTATTATTGGTTTAGCTACAATTTAATAAAATAGGTAATTGAAGTCAAATTATTAACGAATAGACTTTACAAATTCTTCGATTCCATCAATTCCTTTACTGTTCAGGGTCTTTATAAAGGCAGATCCGATAATGGCTCCTTTTGCTAATTTCGTGGCAGCATTAAAGGTATCTTTATTACTAATTCCAAATCCTACAATTTGAGGATTTTTAAGTTGGAGTTGATCGACACGCTCAAAATATTGCGTCTGCACATTACCAAAGGTGTTTTTGGCACCGGTAACACTGGCAGAGCTTACCATGTAGATAAAACCGTCTGAAACTGAATCAATAAAACGAATTCGTTCGTCTGAGGTTTGTGGTGTAATAAGGAAGACATTGGAGAGTCCGTATTTTTCAAATAGGGTTTTGTATTCTTCTTCATAAACATCTACGGGAAGATCGGGTATAATGAGGCCGTCAATACCTATTTCTGCACATTTGGCGCAAAATGCTTCTACACCATACTGCATCATGGGATTGAAGTAACCCATTATGATCAGTGGAATATGTACCGTTTCTCTAATGTCTTTTAGTTGTTCGAACAGTTTTTTGGTCGTCATCCCATTTTTCAGAGCTTTGGTAGAGCTTTCCTGAATGGTTGGTCCGTCGGCAAGCGGGTCACTAAATGGTAATCCGATTTCTATCATATCGACCCCGTTGTTTTGTAATCGCTCAATAATCGGAACGGTATCTTCCAGGTCGGGATAACCTGCCGTGAAATATATAGAGAGTAACTTCTTGTCTTCTTCTAACTTTTTATGAATTCTATTCATTTTTATACGTATTGGGTATTGATCATTGATTTTTGAACCTCATGATAAACATGAGTGTTCTTCTTTATAAACCAAAGTAATCAATGTATGTATTTAAATCTTTGTCTCCTCTTCCTGATAGTGCTACCACTATGATATCATCAGGTTTAAATTTTGTGTTCTCGAAAATGGCAAGTGCATGGCTGGTTTCGATGGCAGGGATAATACCTTCCAACTTGCATAATTCCAGACCTGCCTTCATGGCATCTGCATCGGTAATAGCTTTAAATTCGGCTCTGCCTGTTGCGTACAAATGAGAATGCATAGGTCCGACGCCCGGATAATCCAAACCTGCAGAAATTGAATAAGGCTCTGTTATTTGTCCGTCGTCTGTTTGCATTAACAAAGTTTTACACCCATGAATGATTCCTTTATGGCCTAGTACTGAGGTTGCAGCACTTTCTCCTGAATGAACTCCTTTTCCGGCTGCTTCGACTGCAATGATACCTACTTCTTCTTCGTCTAAGAAGTGGTAAAAGGTACCGGCTGCATTACTTCCTCCACCAATACATGCTACCACGTAATCGGGATTTTCGCGACCTTCTTTTTCTTTCAGCTGGGTTTTAATTTCAGCTGAAATTACGCTTTGAAAGCGGGTTACCATGTCTGGATACGGATGGGGTCCGATTGCAGAACCGATAATATAATGGGTGTTCACCGGATTGTTGATCCAATCACGGATCGCTTCATTGGTAGCGTCCTTCAGGGTACGGCTTCCTGATAATGCCGGACGTACTTCGGCTCCAAGCATTTTCATACGCGCCACATTGGGTGCTTGTCTTGCAATATCAATTTCTCCCATATAGACAATACACTCCAATCCCATTAAGGCACACACGGTAGCCGTTGCTACGCCGTGCTGACCAGCCCCGGTTTCTGCAATAATACGGGTTTTACCCAGTCGCTTTGCCATGAGGATTTGTCCGATGGTATTATTGATTTTATGTGCACCGGTATGGTTGAGGTCTTCTCTTTTTAGATAAATTTTTGCTCCATACTTTTCAGACATTCGCTTAGCGAAGTACAGGGGTGACGGGCGACCAACGTAATCTTTTAATAATTGATTGAATTCTTCTTTAAATGAAGGTTCATCCATTACTTTTAAATACTGTTGACGCAACTCTTCTACATTCGGATACAGCATTTCAGGAATAAATGCTCCTCCGAACTCTCCATAATATCCTTTTTCGTTAACGTGATAACTCATTGCTTTGTGTTTTCATTTTGGTGGCTTTTTAAGAAGTCACCTAATTTATCTTTAAATTGTTTTAGTTGTTCTATGTTTTTTTGTCCGGGAGCAATTTCAAATTTGCTATTCACATCGATGGCATAGCAATATTTTGACTCCTCTCTGCCAAGAAATGACAGTACCTCGTCAATTTCATTCAGACCGATTCCTCCGCTTAGGAAGTAGGGTTTTTGTGAGGGGTATTGTTTTAAAACCGACCAATCGAAGGTATAGCCGTTGCCCCCCGGCAGTTTTCCTTTTGTGTCAAAAAGAAAGTAATCGACATAAGGTTCATAGGCCTTCAGGACATTAAAATCGAAAGTGTCTTTTATGGAAAATACCTTGATGAGGGAAGGTGCTCCTGACTTGCTTTCGGATGCGAGTTTGTTTTTTAACTCTTTACAAAATTCGGGAGTTTCGTTACCGTGAAGTTGGATTGCATTGAGTTCATATTCATTGATTTTATTTGAAATATATGCTTCTGATGCATCAACAAATACTCCGACTTTTTGAATGTTATCAGAAAAATTAGGTATTGATCTATCGAAATACCTGGAAGATTTACTATAAAAAATATAGCCAAGATAGTCTGGTTGCAAAGCAGCAACGGCTGTCATGTTATCCGGATATTTCATTCCACAAACTTTCAGTTTCATTTCTCAAGGGCTTTAATAAATTCATAGGCACTTTGGCCAGGGTTTTCGGTTTTCATAAAGTTTTCCCCGATTAAAAATCCTTGATAGCCATACTCCTGTAATTCTTTGATGGGTTCGATCGCGCTGATACCGCTTTCTGAAACCTTCACAAATTCATCAGGGATTAAAGCGGATAGCTTTTTACTGGTTTCAATAGTGACATCGAAGGTTTTAAGGTTTCGGTTGTTTACACCGAGCATGTCAAGGGTAGGCATGATGGATTTATGTAATTCTTCTTCATTATGAACTTCTAAAAGAACATCTAATCCCAGGTCTTTAGCGAGCTTAGAAAGTGTTGATATTTCATTTCTATTCAGGATGGCCGCAATCAGAAGAATAACATCTGCACCATGGGCTTTGGCTTCAATAAGCTGGTATTCGTCGATAATGAATTCTTTTCTTAGCAAAGGAGTGTTTACTGATGCCCGGGCTAATAAGAGGTCGTCCAGGGATCCTCCGAAATATTTACCATCGGTAAGAACGGACATTCCGCATACGCCCGCATTACTATAGCCTTCAGCAACTTCAGCGACACTAACTTTTTGGTTAATAACGGATTTAGAAGGTGAGCGTCTTTTGTGTTCGGCTATAATTCCGGTTTTACTCGTTTTGAGAAGTGTTGCCAGCGAATTACATGGTCTTTCGAATAGCACTGATGCTTCCAGTTGCCAAACAGGAATCAGGCGCTTTTTCAAATCGACTTCCTTTCTTTTATCAATGACTATTTTGTCTAATATATTCATGTGTTGTTGTTATTATTGACTTCCGACTCCTATCACTTACTTAATTCTTGCAGGGTCTTCAAAACCTTTAATCCATTTCCGGCCATCAAGCTTTCTTTTGCCGTATGAAAACCTTCAACAGGTGATAGGTCGTTTACCGTTGCAATGGCCATACCAGCATTGGCACATACCACATTGTTTTGTGCTTCGGTTCCTTTACCTTCAAGGATGTTCATGAAGATTTTAGCTGATTCTTCGATGCTGCCACCACCATAGATGTCGGATGCTGCCACGGCATTTACTTCAAAGTCTTCAGGGGTGATCATTTTCTCTGTTTGGTTTCCGATCGCTTTAGTGGCTCCTGTTAATGAAATTTCATCATATCCATCGAGGGCATGAATGATATTGTATTTTTTATCGGTGTTTTGATAGAGGTAACTATACATTCTTGCCAGTTCTAAATTGAAAACCCCTAATAATTGATTTTTAGGGAATGAAGGATTCACCATGGGGCCCAGCATGTTAAAAAAGGTTTTCACGGCTAGTTCTCTGCGTATAGGAGCTACGTTTTTCATAGCGGGGTGAAAGAGCGGAGCGTGTAATATGGTAATCCCGGCCTGATCTACAGATCTTTTTATGAAATCCTGATCGCTTGTGAATTTAATACCCAGGTATTCCATTACGTTACTGGATCCACATTTGGAGGACACCCCATAATTACCGTGTTTAGCTACTTTAATACCTGCACCAGCAGTGATAAAAGAGGATAGGGTCGAAATGTTAAAGGTGTCTTTTCCGTCGCCGCCTGTCCCTACAATATCAATGGTATTAAATTCGCTGAGGTCGACTGGAACACAAAGTTCCAATAGTGCATCACGAAATCCTTCCAGTTCTTCGATGGTAATGCTACGCATCATATAAACGGTTAGAAAGGCTGCAATCTGACTGGTGTTGTATGCTCCTTTGGAAATGTTTACCAGTACATTTTTAGCTTCACCTTTTGAAATGGTTTCGTGGTTAATAAGTCGGTTTAGTATTTCTTTCATGTTTTCTTCATTATCATCCCATAGTTACTATGGGTATATTCTGTTTTGTTTAAGCTTATCGGGGTTCCTTTTTCAGCAATAATTAACAGGAAACCGTTGTTAAGACTTTACCCAGTTTTCCAGTATTTTTTTACCATGAGGCGTTAGAACCGACTCAGGATGGTATTGGACTCCTGAGACATCGTATTCGATATGTCTTAATGACATTACTTGTCCGTTTTCATCATAAGATGTTGGTTTCAGTACATCGGGCAGATTAGGGTCAACTACCCAGCTATGATATCGACCTGCTTCAAACTCTTTGGGAAGGTCATTAAAAAGCAGATCATCTTCGACTACGGTGACTTTGGTAGACACCCCGTGATATACTTTATCGAGGTTGATTAATTTTCCTCCAAAAACCTCTCCTATGGCTTGCATTCCCAGGCATACTCCAAAGATACTTTTTGTGGGAGCATATTTTTTTATGATTGATTTCAAAAGCCCTGCTTCATCGGGTATACCCGGTCCTGGTGATAAAACAATTTTTTCGAAGGGTTCTACTTCTTCCAGGGTAAGCTGATCATTTCGTTTTACGATTACTTCACAATCGAGGTCCTCCAGGTAGTGTACCAGGTTGTAAGTAAAACTATCGTAATTATCGATGACTAATATCTTTTTCATTTGAATGTGTATTCAGTAGTTGTGTTAAATGCTTTCTGCCATATCGAGTGCTTTGTTCAGGGCACCAAGTTTGTTATAGACTTCTTGTAATTCGCTTTCAGGGTTGGATGCTGAAACGAGTCCGGCGCCTGCCTGATAGTGTAATTCGTGATTTTTACTTAGAAATGTTCTGATCATGATGGCATGATTAAAGTTGCCGTGAAAATCCATAAAGCCAATAGCTCCTCCATAGAAGTTTCTGTTGATGGTTTCATACTTATCTATGAGTTGCAGTGCCATATGTTTTGGTGCTCCACTTAAGGTTCCTGCCGGAAATGTATCGGCTACGACTTGCATAGTCGGGGTATCTGGTTTTTTCTTTGCAGTAACCTTGGAAACCAGGTGAATGACATGCGAAAAGAATTGAACTTCTCGGTATGTTTCAACTTTTACGTTATTTCCGTGTCGGCTCAGGTCGTTTCTGGCAAGGTCAACAAGCATGACATGTTCGCTGTTCTCCTTTTCGTCCTTAGCCAGCTTTTTGGCTAATTCAGAATCTTTTTCATCATTCCCGGTACGTTTGAAGGTACCTGCTATCGGATGAATTTCGGCTTTATTACCTTTTATGACCAGTTGTGCTTCCGGAGAGCTTCCGAAGATTTTAAAGTTTCCGTAATCGAAGTAAAACAGGTAAGGGGAAGGGTTAATACTTCTCAAGGCTCGGTAAACGTTAAATTCATCTCCTTTAAATTTTTGTGAGAAACGCTTACTTAGCACCAGTTGAAATACATCGCCACGGGCACAATGTTTTTTGGCTAGTTCTACATGTTCTTTGTATTCATTATCGGTAAGGTTTGAAACCGGGTCACCTTCTTTATTGAAGTTATAGGTTGCAAAGTTCTTCGAACTTAACAGTTGTTCTATTTGCGGGATGTTATTTTCTGAATTGTAACAATGAGCAAATATATAGGCCTCATTTTTAAAATGGTTGATAGCTATGATGTTTTGATAAATAGCATAATAGATATCTGGGATATTGAGGTGGTCTTCTTTTTGCGTAATATCGACTTGTTCGAAGTAACGAACGGCATCGTGAGCTATATATCCGAACAGTCCGTTATTTATAAATTTGAATCCGTTTTTTTCTGCTTTGAATTGTTGCGCAAACTCTTCTATGGCCTGCGGGACATTTATTTGCTTGTCGATTGCTATTTCTTCGCTTGTGCCGTCCGGGTATTGTTTGGTAATGATTTCATTGGCCACATTAATCGAGGCAATCGGATTGAAGCATATATATGAAAAACTATTATCGTTAGCATGATAGTCGCTACTTTCGAGCAAGATACTATTTGGGTATCGATCTCTTATTTTAAGGTAGACACTCACCGGGGTAATGGTATCGGCAAGTATTTGTTTGTAATGCGTTGTTAAGTTATATGTTTTCATGTGGTTTAATGAATTTCAAATGTTTTTAAAATCAAAAAAGGCTTGTCGTGTTTGACAAGCCTTTTTGTATATTAAGTTTTAATTTATACTATAGCGGTGCCTCTCACGACGTCTGACGTAAGTTGATCCACCACCAAGTATTGTTTAAAATATTGTTCATTCTCGTTTTGAATATGGGGTCAAATATAGAAATGAAATTTTAATTTTCAAACGGGTTTTAAAAAAATAACAAAAGAAGTATGAAGCTGTTACAAAAAGAGAAAGCTCCACTATACGAATAAAGTGAAGCTTTCAAACCAACCACCTTTGATTGTCTAGAACTCTAAATCAACAACCAAGTCAAATTCGTCATATATGGTTTTATCTCCCAGGTTGTCAAAAAAGCTACCTGAACCATACTTAACATTGTATTTACTTCTGTCTATTTTAAGGGTTGCAGTTGCTTTGCTGCCATAAACAGATACATCGAAGGTTACGGGGTTTGTAATTCCTTTTATCGTCAGGTCTCCGGTAACTTCGTATGAGTTTTTACCAGTAGCCTTTACATTTTTAAATACTAAAGTAGAGGTCGGGTGATTTTCAACACCGAAGAAATCATCTGATTTTAAGTGTCCGTCTAATTTTGTTTTCCATTCTCCTTCAAGGTCGGTAGACTCTATGGTAGTCATATTAACTACAAATTCTCCTCCGGTAAGTTTGTCACCGTCGAATTCTAAGTGACCATCCTTTAGTGCTACGGTTCCCTCATGAGAACCGGTAACCTTATATCCTTTCCAGGTTACGGTACTTTTTTCTGCATTTACACTTTTTTTCTCAGTTTCGATTGAATTAGCAGAAGCAGTTCCAACTACTAAAGCTAAGGTAATGGCTAATAAATTTTTCATTTTGTTCGTGTTTTAAATTGTTGTAAATAATTCTGTTTTTGGTTTTCTTACTTTTATATATTCCTGGGTATTGTCATCTTCACTTCTGTAACCTACCGGTGCAATTACGGCTGCGTTTAACCCTTTTTCATTCAGTCCGAGAATTTCATTGAACTTATCTGCTTCAAAGCCTTCCATAGGACATGAGTCTATTTTGAGTTCGGCGGCGGCAGCTAATAGATTACCTAAAGCGATGTAGGTTTGTTTAGAAGTCCAAACTGCCTTCGCGTCTTCAGGAAGACTGTTTACCACCCCATTTATCATTTCGCTAAAACCGTTAAGGCTATCTACCGGAATGTTTCTGGTAGCACTGATATTATTCATATAGGCTTCAGTGTCTTTTGGACTTAAGTTAACCTTATTGGCGAATACAACCAAATGCGATGCGTCAGTTATTTGGGTTTGGTTCCAAGCTGCCGGCTTTAACTTTTCACGGATTTCCTGATCTTCAATGATTAGCACCTGGTATGGTTGTAATCCGTATGATGAAGCGGATAACTGAATAGCTTCCTTTAGTGTTTCTAAATCCTGGGGACTAATTTTCTTTGACGGATCAAATTTTTTAGTCGCATATCTCCATTTAAGATTTTCAATGATATTACTCATGATAATTGTGTTTACTATAATTGTATGTACAAATGTTTATTTAAATTTTTTTATACTCTAAGTTTGTCCAGCAGGTTATTGAGGGTGTTAAGTTCTTCTTTACTTAATTCGACAATTATCTGCTGTTCGGCTTCGCATACTGCTTTATCCATTTCAATTAAAGCGTTCAGTCCATCGTTAGTGATAAAGATCTCTACTTTTCTTCTGTTTTGTTCGCAGGTATGACGTTTTACAAAATTTTTATCAATTAGTTTATCGACCAAACGAGTCGTGTTGCTCATTTTGTGAATCATTCTTTCCTGGATGGTCGAGAGGTTCGCCGGTTTTCCTTTTTGACCTCTGAGTATTCTCAGCACATTGAATTGAGGAGTGGAAACGTCAAATGGTTTAAGTGCATCTGTTATTTTATCACTTATAATATTTGCTGTATAAACCAAATTGACTACCGCTTTTGTGTGGTCAGACATTGTTTCTGTTTTTATGATTTCCTCTATCTTCAATTGTATTGACAAAATTTGTTGGTACAAATGTAATGTAAATATTTGTATATACAAGTGTTGTGGTGATAAATTTTTGTTAAAGAGGTAATGTGTTGATATTCTATGTCTTTATTTTGTAGGTGAGATATAATCAAATTGTGTGCTATTGGCATAAATTAAATTATAGTATTGATGAAAAATGGAGTTGTTTTTTTATTTTTTGTATTTTTAATAGTAAACAAGGGTTTAGGACAATATCAAAACAAGGATGTTGCCATTGCTGATTTGGCGGCTGATGCAAATAGTTTGTCGGTTAAGACTTATAATTTTGATGAATTAGAGCCTTACTTACATATTAAAGATGACAAAATTTACGTTATAAACTTTTGGGCCACCTGGTGTAAGCCATGTGTAGAGGAGTTGCCTGGTTTTGAAAAGATCTTAAAGGAATATAAGGATAAAGATGTGGAGGTAGTGTTGGTGAGTTTAGATTTTCCAACGATGTTGCGAACCAACCTTATTCCTTTTGTCAAAGAACACGATTTACAATCGAAAGTTGTATTGCTGGATGATCCGAAGCAAAACGTATGGATTCCCAAAGTAAATGCTGAATGGAGTGGCGCCATTCCGGCTACGATTATTTATACGAAGGATAAAAGATTGTTTTTTGAGGATACTATGACTTATGAAGCATTGAAAGCGAATATCGACCAGCTTATAAACGAATAACCACATTTTAGATTATGAAGACTTCAATAAAAACCATTTCACTCATTTTATTAGTATTTATAACGAGTGCATTTACGATTAATGATTCGGGGTATGGAATTGGGGATTATGCTACTGATTTCGAATTAAAAAATATCGATGGGAAAAAGGTTTCTTTAAAAGATTATAAAGAAGCCAAGGGTTTCCTGGTAATTTTCACCTGTAATAGTTGTCCGTATGCTGTTGCTTATGAAGATCGCATTATTGCTTTGGACAAGAAATTTAAATCGCTCGGGGTACCTGTTATAGCGATTAACCCGAATAATCCGGAACTTCAACCAAGAGATGGTTTTGATCAAATGAAAAAGAGAGCAGCGAATAAGGGGTTTACTTTTCCTTATTTGTTGGATGAAGAGCAGGATATTTTTCCGCAGTACGGTGCTACCAGAACTCCTCACGTATTTTTATTAGAGAATACTTCTAAAGGATATTTAGTTAGGTATATTGGGGCCATTGATGATAATTATCAAGATGCTTCCCAGGTGGAGACGAAATATGTCGAGGATGCTGTTGAGGCTATGTTGGCAGGTGAGGAAATTAAGATAACAACCACCAAGGCTATTGGCTGTGCGATAAAGGTTTAATAAATAGATAAATGAATTTAATAGATCCGGGATGTAACATCTCGGTTTTTTTATAGATAAATATTACATTTGAAAAAAAATAAAAAATGGCAGATTTAACACAACAAGAGTGGGTAGAACAATTAGAGAAAGATGATAACGCTGTTATCCTTGATGTAAGAACTGATGAAGAGGTAGAGGATGGGTATATTCCTAATTCTGTACATATTGATATTTATATGGGTCAAGGGTTTATTGATGAGGTTGAGAAGCTTGATAAGTCTAAGAATTACTATGTGTATTGTCGTTCGGGAAATAGAAGCGGTCAGGCTTGTACCTTAATGGGACGGTTAGGATTTGAAAGTACTTACAACTTGCTTGGCGGATTTAATGAATGGGAAGGAGAAGTAGTGGAATAAGTTAAAATATAAAAATTTTCTTACAAAAAATCTCGTTTTTTAAACGGGATTTTTTATTTTCAATGCATGAATGAGCAGTTCTTGCATTATATATGGAAGTTAAGGAAGTTTGATTTGAATGGAGTGTACCATGCGACAAATGGCCGAATCAGGGTTATATCGGTAGGTGTTCACAACCATGATGCAGGTCCGGATTTTTTTAATGCAAAGATTGAAATAGATGGTCAGCTATGGGCAGGGAATGTGGAGATACATGTAAATGCATCTGATTGGTATGTACATGGTCATGAAAAAGATTACAACTATCAAAATGTGATTTTACATGTGGTCTGGGAAGATGACGTGGTGGTTTATTCCTATGATGGACGAATTATTCCTGTACTTGTAATGAAGCCTTTGATTGGTTTTGTTACTCTTAGCAATTACGAGAGACTTATGAGGACTCAAAAGCAATTTATTAATTGCGAGACTCGTATTCATGAGATTGATCACTTTTTATGGGGGCGTTGGCTTGAACGTCTTTTTTTTACGCGGTTACAATCGAAATCTGCATTCATTGAAGGTTGTCTGCAGCAGAATGGCAATGATTGGGAGGCAACTTTGTTTCGTGTTTTAATGCGTAACTTTGGATACGCTATAAATGCCGATTCATTTGAAAGTGTTGCTACGGCAGTTAATCACAGGATAATCCGAAAAATGCAAAATGATTATACAGCATTTGAGTCATTCTTATTTGGAATGACAGGATTATTGGAAGGGGAATATAGCGATACTTATTTTAGAGATTTAAAGAAGTTGTTTTGCTTTCAGCAGCGTAAATATGGTTTAAGTTCAGGCGCTGTTATCGCCCCTAAATTTCACAGGCTTCGTCCGCTGAACTTTCCAACGATTCGATTGTCTCAAATTGCTCATTTATATAGTAAGGAGGTGCATCTGTTTTCAAAGATTATGGATTCAAACACGAAAGAGGCCTTTTATGAATTATTTGATGTCGTTGCCGGTCCTTACTGGGATACACATTATACTTTTGACAAACCTTCATCTAAGAAATCCAAAAAAAGGACTTCCAAGGCATTTATAGATCTTATTATTATCAACACGGTCATTCCTTTGAAATTTAAATATGCCCAATATGCAGGTGCGTCTTTTGATGAGGACCTTATCGGATTGATGGAGGCACTTCTTCCTGAAAAGAATTCTATAATAGTCAAGTTTGCCCAATTAGGAGTTAAGGTACCCAATGCATTCAGGAGTCAATCGCTTTTACAGTTGTATACTGAGTACTGCAGGAAGAATAAATGTCTTCAATGTGAGGTAGGAAATAAATTAATTAACGAATAGTTATTATATTTACCACGATGAACAACATAAGCAACATACGTTATTTTTTTGAAAAACACGGATTTGAAGTTTCCTCTCGTCTGGCTGAAAAGATGGGAGTTAAGGCTAAGAATGTAAGATTGTTTTTTATCTATGCCTCCTTTGCAACGCTGGGGGTTTGGTTTATTGTGTATTTAAATCTCGCGTTTTGGTTGCGTTTAAAAGATTTAGTTTATACCAAGCGTACGTCTGTTTTTGATTTATAGGATTTATGTTTAAACTCTTCAGGTCGAAATTCTATATCGCTATTGCACTACTGGTGTTTGTTTTTCTATTTGGGATTTTTGGATACCGTTATTTTGGGGAATACAACTGGATCGATGCGGTTTATATGACGGTTATCACCGTTACAACTGTTGGATTTAGTGAGGTTAGGCCTTTGGATGGGGAAGCAAAAATTTTTACTATAATTTTAATTATATCCAGTGTATTCATTTTTGCTTTTGCCATATCAATTATTACAGAATTTCTATTGGTTAGGAGTACGGTTCAGCAAATAAAACTTAGAAAGATGAAACGAAAAATCAATCAACTCAAAGACCATGTTATCATATGTGGTTATGGTAGAAATGGAAAACAAGCGGCTCTTAAGTTATTGCGATATAAGAAACCATTTGTTGTGATAGAGAGTAATGAGGAAGTTATAGAAAAGGAGCAGGATGATCAGGTTTTGTTTATTCTGGGGAATGCTAATGAAGATGAGGTGTTGCTTGAAGCCGGAATAGAAAAAGCCCAGGTATTGATAACTGCCTTGCCGAATGATGCCGACAACCTTTTTGTGGTGTTATCGGCTCGTCAGCTTAATAAGGGGTTAAACATCATCAGCCGGGCTTCTGAAGAGTCGTCGCAACGGAAGTTAACCCTTGCCGGAGCTGACAGGACCATAATGCCGGATAAGATAGGGGGAGATCATATGGCTTCTTTGGTCGTGTTACCCGATCTGGTTGAATTTGTTCGACAACTAGCTATTGAGGGGAAGGATACCATTACTTTAGAAGAAGTTTCTATGGATGATCTGCCTGAAAAATACAAGTATAAATCACTTATAGATTTGAATTTGCGAAGTGTAACCGGGTGTACGGTGATTGGGTATAAGGAAGCTTCAGGAGACTTTATTATTAATCCTGAGGGCGATACAAAATTGCTTCCTAATTGCAAATTGGTGGTATTGGGCAGACCGGAGCAAATAAAGAAGCTCAATGAAATGTTTAATATAAAAGAAAGCTTTGTGTAGTACACTGTTGTTCCTTATCGACATAACCAGGTAACTTGTTTTTATCTTGTTGAAAGTAACTTATAAATAGCTTTCTATTCGAAGGTAGAATCAGTGAGGTTGCAGGCGTTTTAAGGTTTTCAATCAGTGAATTCTCGAGTTGTTTGAATTGATTTTCAATGTAAAGGGGCTTTAGTTATAACACTTAAAATTTGTCTTGGATGATATTTTTTAAGATATTGGCGTCCTGTTTAACAAATCCTAACCTAAAATTAACGAAAAATTACATTATGAAGAAACCTTTTCTCTTGCTAATAATGTTAACTGTGACCGCTTTTTCTTTTGCGCAAGAACTAACGGTAACGGAGACAATAGATAACCCTTCCAAAATTATAAATGACGGACAAATATCTATTAAAGTAGAAGGAGGGCAAGAGCCTTATACCTACAAGTGGAGTAATCAATCGACCTCATTAAAGTCTAATATTGCTTCCGGATTAACGGAGGGAGTGCCCTATTCAGTTACGGTAACAGATGCTAATGGGCTTTCGGTAACCAAGGAGTATGAAGTGCCTACCAGGGCGATAACTGAGGTTTTTAATAGTACGATGACACCGGCAGTAGCAGCGCTTGGCTCGGTCTTGTTTTGGGATCCATTTGCGGCCATTGGAATTTATGATCCGGTGAAATATGCTGATGCTAAAATGGTAGGTATACCAAGTTGGAATGCGCGAACCACGAATAAATATACTTTAAAGAAGTGGTTGATCAATGAAGGGGTTCATGTAAATAAAGGTGATGAAATTGCCATTGTTTCCAAACGTACCGGAGAAGATGAAACAGTAACGGCTAGTGTAAGTGGAAAGTTGAATCACCTTGTGAAGGAAGGTCAAATTATTTACAATGCAGACAACCCAGAGCATGTTATTGAAACTAACGCGGATGTTTTTGCAAAAATAGAATATGATGAAAAGGTGCCATTGTTGCATCCTAATGGTGATAAGCAAACCAGCAGTATTCCATTTATCGTAGTATGGTTAGTTTTAGGAGCTACCTTCTTTACACTCAGAATGGGATTCATCAACATAAGAGGTTTCAGGCATTCACTTGACTTAGCAAAAGGTAAATTTGATGATCCTAATGCACCTGGACAGATTACGCATTTCCAGGCATTGGCTACCGCAGTTTCAGCTACCGTTGGATTAGGAAATATAGCCGGGGTTGCGGTGGCGATATCCTTAGGGGGAGCCGGAGCTACTTTCTGGATGATTCTTGCAGGATTGCTAGGGATGTCATCTAAGTTTGTAGAGTGTACCTTAGGTGTGAAATACAGAGATATACTTCCTGATGGAAGAGTATTTGGAGGACCGATGAACTATCTTCGTTATGGTCTTGAAAAGAAAAACCTTAAAGGGTTTGGAAAAGTGCTAGCCGGAATTTTTGCCGTGTTATGTGTTGGGGCTTCTTTTGGAGGCGGAAATATGTTTCAGGCAAACCAATCATTTGCAATTCTTTCCAGTCAATTACCAGCTTTAGAGGGTAACGGATTCTATTTTGGATTAATCGTGATGATTCTTGTAGGTGTTGTAATTATTGGTGGAATCAAGAGTATTGCAAATGTAACAGGTAAAATTGTTCCGTTTATGGCAGCTGTTTATGTTTTGGGTGCCTTAGCGGTTATAATATTCAATATTAAAAACGTAGGTCCAGCAATTTCGGCCATTATAGATGGAGCTTTCAGTCCTAGTGCACTTAAAGGTGGATTTATAGGTGTATTGATCGTAGGTTTTCAACGTGCGGCATTCTCGAACGAAGCTGGAGTTGGATCGGCGGCAATTGCGCATAGTACTGCTAAAACAAACCATCCACCATCTGAAGGGTTTGTGGCTTTATTAGAGCCTTTTATAGATACTGTTGTAGTTTGTACCTTAACTGCTTTAGTGCTTATTTTTACAGGGATGCATGAAGTTACCGGGGTAGCCGGGGCCGAATTGACATCAACTGCATTTGGTAGTGTAATATCGTGGTTCCCTTACGTGTTGGCTATTGCAGTGTTCTTATTTGCTTTCTCTACTATGATTTCATGGTCGTATTACGGGATGAGAGCCTGGACTTATTTATTTGGAAAGAGTAAACGTACGGAATTGGCGTACAAGCTTTTATTTTTAGTGTTTGTAGTGGTCGGTGCATCAGTGAGTTTAGGGGCTGTCCTTGACTTCTCAGATATGATGATTCTTGCCATGTCGTTCCCGAACATTATCGGTCTTTATATAATGAGTGGTGAGGTACGAAAAGACTTAAATGAGTATTGGGCTAAATTGAAGAGCAATAAGCTTTTTAGAAAACAACAACAAAAAGAAACTCCGGACACACAGCAGGCTGCGAGTTAAATAAAAGTATATATGAAAACGTCATCCCATTTCAGGTTGAATAAAAACCAACGAAATGGGATGTTTTTTTTGATTCTTATTATTCTTACCCTTCAGGGAATTTATTATTTCTTTTCCGCAGGATATATGAAGGGGACTTCTTCGAACATTCCTTTGGAGTCATGGTCGTTATATCATGATTCTTTGCCTATTGCATCTCCATCGAATTCAGCTATTCTTTATAAATACGATCCGAATTATCTCGATGACTATAGCGGTTATGTTTTGGGATTAGATCCGGACGTCCTGGATAGATTGTATGCTTACAGAGCTACGAATGCTTTTGTGAACTCGATTGAGGCATTTCAGGAAGTTACCAAAGTTTCGGACTCCAAAGTTTTGGCTATACGTTCTCAATTAAAGTTTCGACAATGGAGTGACACGTATAGATTAAGAGAGCGTCAGGATATTGAAAGGCCTTTGAAGTTAACAGTTCAAAAGCAGGATTTGAATGCAGCGACTCCTGCTGATTTGACCCGGGTTCTTGGGGTGGGTGCTGTTTTTTCTAAACGTATCGTGAAATACAGAGCTCTTTTAGGAGGTTTTGTTGAGGAGGCGCAGTTGTATGAGGTTTATGGGTTGGATAGTTTGGTTGTTCAGAGAATCATTAAGGCCTTTGAAATTGATGACCTTTCCGGCGTGAGGAAAATCAATATAAATGTGGCGAGTGTTAAGCAATTGGCTTCCAATGTGTATATTGACTATGATTGCGCTCGGGCAATTGTTGCCTACCGGACTAAAAGGGGAAAAATCAGGGATTTAAAGGAATTAACAAAAATTCAAGGTTTTCCTTCAGAAAAAATAAATCTAATTCAAGTATATTTGGAGATTGAATAAAAGGTATTGACGCAATGAATACAGAATTGGCAAAAACAATGAATTTTGATTATTCCGAAACGCAAGAAATGGTGGCTAATTCGGCCAGAGATTTTGCTAAACAATATATAGCACCTTATGTATTAGAGTGGGATGAGTCTCAGGTTTTTCCTGTTGATGTTTTTAAGAAGGCAGGAGAGATGGGTTTTATGGGAGTTTTGGTTCCAGAGCAGTATGGTGGTTCAGGGCTTTCATATCACGAGTATGTTGCTATAATAGAGGAGATATCTAAGGTGGATCCTGCAATCGGTCTTTCGGTGGCAGCACATAATTCTTTATGTACCAATCATATTTTGGAGTTTGGTAATGAAGAGCAGAAAGCCAAGTGGTTGCCTAAACTTGCAACTGCGGAATGGATAGGAGCCTGGGGGCTTACGGAGCACAATACAGGATCTGATGCAGGTGGTATGAATACTACTGCGGTTAAGGATGGTGATGCCTGGGTGTTGAATGGAGCAAAAAACTTTATTACTCACGGTATTTCCGGTGACATAGCTGTCGTTGTTGTACGCACCGGAGAGAAAGGTGATTCTCATGGAATGACGGCTTTTGTAATAGAAAAGGGAACGCCTGGTTTTTCAAGTGGAAAGAAGGAGAATAAACTGGGAATGCGTGCCAGTGAAACTGCCGAATTGATTTTTCAAGATTGTAGAATTCCTGATGCCAATAGATTAGGAGCTGTGGGTGATGGATTTATACAGGCCATGAAAGTTTTGGATGGTGGTCGTATTTCCATAGGGGCGCTGTCTCTTGGGATAGCTAAAGGAGCTTATGAGGCCTCGCTTAAGTATTCGAAGGAACGTGTGCAATTTGGTAAGCCTATCTCGGAATTTCAGGGGATTTCATTTAAGTTGGCTGATATGGCTACTGAAATAGAAGCTTCTGAACTATTATTGCACAAAGCTGCTTTTGAAAAAAATGCTGGTCGCAAGATGACTAAGATCGGGGCGATGGCTAAAATGTATGCTTCTGAGGTTTGTGTGAAGGTGTCGAATGAGGCGGTTCAGATTCATGGTGGGTACGGTTATACGAAAGATTTTCCTGTTGAAAAATTTTATAGGGATTCTAAGCTATGTACCATTGGTGAGGGAACCACGGAAATACAGAAATTAGTAATTTCTCGTAACCTGCTGAAATAGGGTAGTTTATTTTTTTATTTTTTTAGTTGCGCGATTTTGATTAATTAGTATATTTGCCGCGCTAAAAGAAAGGAGGTGTGTAGAGCATGCTAGTAATACCAATAAAAGAAGGAGAAAATATAGACAGAGCGCTAAAGCGTTATAAGCGAAAGTTCGATAGAACAGGTACTATGCGTCAGCTAAGAGGCAGACAGCAGTTTACAAAACCTTCTGTTGAAAGAAGAGCTGAAATACAAAAAGCACAATACATTCAGGGATTAAGAGATCAGGAAGAGATTTAGTCTTATTGATGTAAATGTTTAAGCCGTTATTGGGCAAAGTTTTTTAACTTTGTTTAATAACGGTTTTTTTATGCCTTTTAAAAAATTTCACGATTATCTTGCTTTAGAAAAGAACTATTCAGTTCATACTATTACTGCCTATCTGAATGATCTTGAGGAATTCTCTTCGTATTGTAGCGAAGCATTTGGAGAAGGTGTTATCGATATGGTGAGTTATTCACAGATTCGTTCCTGGATTATTGAATTGGTGGAGCGAGGTGTTGCAAACAGGTCGGTTAACCGAAAGATATCGTCTTTAAAAGCTTACTATAAATTTTTAATTAAAGTAGGGGTTATAGAGGTCCATCCGTTAGCCAAACACAGGGCTCTTAAAACATCAAAAAAAGTAGAGGTTCCTTTTTCTGAACAGGAGATGATGAAAGTTTTTGAATCTTTATCGCCGGAGGATACGTTTGAGGCTACGAGGGATCGATTAATGATTGAATTGTTTTACGGTACGGGAATACGGCGGGCGGAGTTGATTAATTTAAAGGAAGGTGATTTAGATCTCTCGGGGAAAACTATTAAGGTATTGGGTAAAAGAAATAAGGAGCGCTATGTTCCTTTATTGCCATTTGTGGAAGATTCGCTTCAGCGTTATTTGAGGCATAAGAGGGTTGTGGAGCATTCGGATTCAGGAGGCTTTTTATTTTTGTTAAAATCGGGTTATAAAGTTTATGAAACGTTTGTTTATAGAGTAATAAATAATTATTTTAGTAAAGCATCTACGAAAGTAAAAAAGAGTCCACATATTCTCAGACATACATTTGCTACTCATTTACTAAATAAAGGTGCGGATTTAAATGCGGTGAAAGAATTACTGGGGCATTCCAGTCTGGCATCGACTCAGGTGTATACGCACAATAGTATAGAGGAGTTGAAGAGGGCATATGGAAAAGCACACCCCAGAAACAATTAAATTTAATTCTTCCCGTTTTATTTGTTTAACCTTAAAAAATCAAACGAAATGAAAGTAAACACTCAATCTGTTAATTTTGCAGCAGACCAAAAGTTGGTGGATTTCATTCAGAAAAGAATGGATAAGCTAGAGGTTTTTTATGATCGGGTAGTCCATTCGGATGTATACCTTAAAGTGCAGAAGACGAGTCAAAAGGAAAATAAAATTGTAGAGGTTAAAGTTCATGTCCCGGGAGATGAGTTTATGGTTAAAAAGCAGTGTAAGACTTTTGAGGAGGCGGTAGATAGTGCTGTCAGTTCTTTAGAGCGGGTGTTGGTAAAACGTAAAGAAAAGTTAAGAGCTCACATCTAGAATAAAAATTTTAGATATTTTGTTTTGAAAAAAAAATAAAATATATACATTTGCAGTCCGTTAGAAATAGCGGACTTTTTTATTGTGTTTGCCGATGTAGCTCAGCTGGCTAGAGCAGCTGATTTGTAATCAGCAGGTCGTGGGTTCGAGTCCCTCCATCGGCTCAATAGAAAATAAAGAGAAAGTTCATTAAAATAATGGTTTGGGGAGATACTCAAGCGGCCAACGAGGACAGACTGTAAATCTGTTGGTTTTTACCTTCGCAGGTTCGAATCCTGCTCTCCCCACTAAATAATGTTAACGACTCTATTGTTGAGTTGTTTGTTTAATAAGCGGGAGTAGCTCAGTTGGTAGAGCGTCAGCCTTCCAAGCTGAATGTCGCGAGTTCGAATCTCGTCTCCCGCTCTTTTAAATTTTCAAGCCGACGTAGCTCAGGGGTAGAGTGCTTCCTTGGTAAGGAAGAGGTCACGGGTTCAAATCCCGTCGTTGGCTCATGTGTTGTTTATTATTGAACACTAATATATAACTAAGATTAAAATTATTAAATCATGGCAAAGGAAACTTTTGATCGTTCCAAACCGCACTTAAATATTGGTACTATTGGACACGTAGATCACGGTAAGACTACCCTAACTGCTGCAATTACTAAGGTATTGGCAGATGCTGGTTTTTCAGATGCTCGTTCATTCGATTCTATCGATAACGCACCGGAAGAAAAAGAAAGAGGTATTACAATTAATACTTCACACGTAGAATATCAAACAGCGAATCGTCACTATGCACACGTTGACTGTCCAGGTCACGCCGATTACGTTAAGAACATGGTAACTGGTGCTGCGCAAATGGACGGTGCTATCTTGGTAGTAGCTGCTACAGATGGTCCAATGCCACAAACTCGTGAGCACATCCTATTAGGTCGTCAGGTAGGTGTTCCAAGAATCGTTGTATTCTTGAACAAAGTTGATATGGTTGATGATGAGGAGCTTTTAGAGCTTGTTGAGATGGAAGTAAGAGAATTGCTTTCTTTCTACGAGTATGATGGTGACAATGGTCCTGTAGTTGCAGGTTCTGCTTTAGGTGCACTTAACGGTGAGCAAAAGTGGGTTGATACAGTATTGGAGCTTATGGAAGCTGTTGATAACTGGATTGAACTTCCTCAGCGTGACGTTGATAAGGATTTCTTAATGCCTATTGAAGATGTATTTACAATTACTGGTCGTGGTACTGTTGCAACTGGACGTATCGAAACTGGTATTGCTCACACTGGTGATGCAGTAGATATTATCGGTATGGGAGCTGAGAAGCTTACATCGACTATTACAGGTGTTGAGATGTTCCGTAAGATTCTTGATGAAGGACAAGCTGGTGATAACGTAGGTATCTTATTAAGAGGTATTGAGAAGACTGATATCAAAAGAGGTATGGTTATCTGTAAGCCAGGTTCTGTAACTCCTCACTCTAAATTCAAAGCTGAGGTTTACGTTCTTAAGAAAGAAGAAGGTGGTCGTCACACTCCATTCCACAACAACTATCGTCCGCAGTTCTATTTAAGAACAACTGACGTTACTGGTACAATTTCACTTCCTGACGGAGTTGAGATGGTTATGCCAGGTGATAACTTGACTATTACAGTTGAACTATTAAGCCCGGTAGCTTGTAACGTAGGTTTACGTTTCGCTATCCGTGAAGGTGGTAGAACTGTAGGTGCTGGTCAGGTAACTGAAATTTTAGACTAATTTCACAATATATATAGTTTTAAGGTGTCTGCATGCGGATGCCTTAAAACTTGAATACGGGTGTAGTTCAATGGCAGAATAGCGGTCTCCAAAACCGTTGATGGGAGTTCGAATCTCTCCACCCGTGCTAGAAAGACTTAAGCTATGACAGTAATAAACTACATAAAGGAATCTTTTGATGAGTTGAAAAACAATGTGACCTGGCCAACCTGGGCTGATGCTCAGAAATTAATGGTAACGGTTGCTGTTTTTTCTATTTTGTTTTCTTTAGCGACTTGGGGTGTTGATACGGTATTTACCAAGTTGATTGGTCTGTATTTTGATTTAATTGGTTAAACCAGAAAGAAGATGGCAGAGGGCTTGAAGAAACAATGGTATGTAGTTAGGGCTGTTAGTGGTCAGGAGAACAAGGTGAAATCTTATATTGAAAATGAGGTTTCTCGTCTTGGTTTTGAGGATTACGTAGAAGAGGTATTGGTTCCTACCGAGAAGGTGGTTCAGATCCGAAATGGCAAAAAAACAAATAAAGAACGCGTTTACTTTCCGGGGTATGTAATGGTGAAAGCCAACCTGGGTGGTGAGGTGGTTCACGTTATTAAGTCTATTACAGGAGTGATCGGTTTTCTTGGTGAGGTAAAGGGAGGAGATCCTGTGCCTTTGAGAAAATCTGAGGTGAACAGAATGTTAGGAAAGGTTGATGAGCTTTCTGTAAAAACTGATAATGTAGCAATACCGTATACTGTTGGGGAGACTGTTAAAGTTATTGATGGTCCTTTCAATGGGTTTAATGGTACTGTAGAAAAGGTAAATGAAGAGAAGCGTAAACTTGAGGTAATGGTTAAGATTTTTGGAAGAAAGACACCATTGGAATTGAGTTATATGCAAGTGGAGAAAATTTAATTTGTTACGCATATATAGATTCGCCTAGCTTCCATAATTAGGCGAACGTAATTGTTTTAAATTGAACTATAACAATGGCAAAAGAAGTAAGTAAAGTAGTTAAGCTACAAGTTAGGGGAGGTGCAGCGAACCCATCGCCGCCGGTTGGACCCGCTTTAGGTGCTGCCGGAGTTAACATCATGGAGTTCTGTAAGCAGTTTAATGCTCGTACGCAGGACAAACAGGGTAAAGTTTTACCTGTTGTTATCACGGTTTATAGTGACAAGTCATTTGACTTTGTCGTAAAGACACCGCCAGCGGCAGTTCAGCTTTTGGAAGCGGCTAAGATTAAAAGTGGTTCAGGAGAGCCTAACCGTAAAAAGGTAGCAAAGATCACTTGGGATCAGGTGAAGACTATTGCAGAGGACAAAATGCAAGATTTAAATGCGTTTACTGTAGAGTCTGCTATGAGCATGGTTGCAGGTACTGCAAGATCTATGGGTATAACGGTAACAGGTGATAAGCCTTTTTAATCTTAAAAGAATCTAGAAATGGCAAAATTGACAAAAAAGCAAAAAGAAGCTTTAGCAAAAGTAGACAGAAGTAAATTATACTCTGTGGAAGAGGCTTCAGCTTTAGTTAAGGAAATCACTAATGTTAAGTTCGACGCATCTGTAGATTTAGCTGTTCGTTTAGGTGTAGATCCACGTAAAGCTAACCAAATGGTTAGGGGTGTTGTAACACTTCCACACGGAACAGGTAAAGATGTTAAGGTACTTGCGTTAGTAACTCCGGACAAAGAGGAGGAAGCTAAAGCAGCGGGAGCAGATTATGTAGGTTTAGATGAGTATCTACAAAAGATAAAAGACGGTTGGACAGATGTTGATGTAATTATCACTATGCCAAGCGTAATGGGTAAATTAGGTCCACTAGGTCGTATTTTAGGTCCTCGTGGTTTAATGCCTAACCCAAAAACAGGAACCGTTACTATGGATGTAGCTAAAGCGGTTAAAGAAGTTAAGGCTGGTAAGATCGATTTTAAAGTTGATAAGACTGGTATCGTTCATGCAGCTATTGGAAAAGCTTCTTTTTCACCAGAGCAAATTGCAGGTAACGCGAACGAATTAATTTCAACATTAATCAAATTGAAGCCAACTGCAGCTAAGGGAACTTATATCAAGAGTATTTATATCTCTAGTACTATGAGTCCTAGTGTACCGGTAGATCCGAAAGCAGTTTAATTGGTAGTTAGAAATTTTTTTCAAGCATGACAAGAGAAGAAAAATTAACAGTAATAGAAGATTTAACTGCACAGTTAGCTGATAACGCAAACATCTACCTAGCAGATATTTCAGGTTTAGATGCACAAACTACTTCTAATTTAAGAAGAGCTTGTTTTAAAGCGAATATTACGCTTGCAGTTGTAAAGAACACATTGCTTACTAAAGCAATGGAAGCTTCTGATAAAGATTTCGGAGATCTTCCTTCTGTATTAAAAGGGAATACTTCTTTAATGTTTTCTGAAACTGGTAATGGACCAGCTAAGCTTATCAAAGAGTTTAGAAAGAAATCTGAGAAGCCTTTATTGAAAGGTGCTTTTATTGAAGAGGCAGTTTATGTAGGGGATGACCAATTAGATGCCTTGGTTAGCATCAAGTCTAAGGAAGAAGTTATTGGAGATATCATTGGATTACTTCAGTCGCCTGCTAAGAACGTTATTAGCGGTCTTAAATCAGGTGGTGGTAAATTGGCTGGTATCCTTAAGACTTTATCAGAAAAAGAATAAGTACGCACTTAATAATATTTATATTTTAAAATTTTAAAACGATAGAAAAATGGCAGATTTAAAGGATTTTGCAGAAAAATTGGTTAACTTAACAGTTAAAGAAGTAAACGAGTTAGCTGATATCTTAAAAGAGGAATACGGTATAGAGCCTGCTGCTGCTGCTGTAGCTGTAGCTGGTGGTGCTGCTGGTGGAGATGCTGGTGCTGCTGAGGAGAAGTCTGAATTTGACGTAATTCTTAAGTCAGCAGGTGCTTCTAAGTTAGCAGTTGTTAAACTAGTTAAAGAATTAACTGGTTTAGGTCTTAAAGACGCTAAAGAGATGGTAGATGGCGCTCCAAAAGCTATCAAAGAAGGTGTAGCTAAAGATGAGGCTGAAGGTCTTAAGAAGTCTTTAGAAGAAGCCGGAGCTGAAGTAGAGCTTAAGTAAGCATACCAGGCTAAAAACTTACGGTTTAGGTCTTAGGAGAAATGTCCTCAAGACCTAAACCCTTTTGCGTATATAAATATATGCGTATATTACACTAAGGTACTTTAATCAAAATTTTGTCCATTGATGTTCACAAATCAGACTGATAGAATTAATTTCGCTTCTGCTAAGAATACTCCGGAATACCCGGATTTCTTAGACATTCAGATTAAATCGTTTCAAGATTTCTTTCAACTTGAGACTAAATCGGAAGCGAGAACCAATGAAGGATTGTATAACACCTTCATGGAGAACTTTCCCATAACTGATACCCGCAATCAATTTGTACTTGAATTTTTGGATTATTTTATTGATCCTCCTCGCTATAGTATCCAGGAATGTATTGAGAGAGGTCTTACATACAGTGTGCCATTAAAAGCACGTTTGAAACTGTACTGTACAGATCCGGAGCACGAAGATTTTGAAACTATAGTTCAAGATGTATATTTGGGGACCATCCCTTACATGACTCCTAGTGGTACTTTTGTTATCAATGGAGCTGAAAGAGTTGTGGTATCTCAATTACACCGTTCTCCAGGGGTATTCTTTGGGCAATCATTTCACGCAAACGGAACCAAGTTATATTCTGCAAGGGTAATACCATTTAAAGGTTCTTGGATAGAGTTTGCTACCGATATTAACAGCGTTATGTACGCTTATATCGACAGAAAGAAAAAGCTTCCTGTTACCACTTTATTCAGAGCAATCGGATTTGAAAGGGATAAGGATATTTTAGAGATATTCGATCTAGCTGAAGAAATTAAGGTTTCAAAAACAGGGCTTAAAAAATATTTAGGAAGAAAGTTAGCTGCTCGTGTTTTAAATACATGGCATGAAGATTTCGTTGATGAGGATACGGGAGAAGTAGTTTCAATTGAACGTAACGAAATCGTTTTGGACAGGGATACTGTTCTTGAAAAAGATCATATTGAGCTCATACTTGAAGCGAATGTTAAGACTATTCTTTTACATAAAGAAGAAAGTTTAACGTCGGATTATGGGATCATTCACAATACATTACAAAAAGACCCTACCAACTCTGAAAAAGAGGCGGTAGAACACATTTACCGTCAGCTACGTAATGCTGAACCACCTGATGAGGAAACTGCCCGAGGTATCATCGACAAGTTATTCTTTTCAGATCAGCGTTATAACTTAGGTGGTGTAGGTCGTTACAGAATGAATAAGAAGTTAGGACTTGATATCTCTATGGATAAGCAGGTGTTAACTAAAGAAGATATCATTACGATCGTTAAGTATTTAATTGAGCTTATCAATTCAAAAGCGGAAGTTGATGATATCGATCACTTGTCAAACCGTCGTGTTCGTACTGTAGGAGAACAATTATCTACACAATTCGGAGTTGGTTTGGCGCGTATGGCACGTACTATTCGTGAGCGTATGAACGTTCGTGATAACGAGGTATTTACACCGATAGATTTGATTAATGCTAAAACGCTTTCTTCGGTTATAAACTCGTTTTTTGGTACGAACCAGTTATCTCAGTTTATGGATCAAACGAATCCATTAGCGGAGATTACACATAAACGTAGATTATCTGCATTAGGACCAGGGGGTCTTTCGAGAGAAAGAGCAGGATTCGAGGTTCGAGATGTTCACTATACGCATTATGGTCGTTTGTGTCCAATCGAAACGCCTGAAGGTCCGAATATTGGATTGATTTCATCACTTGGGGTATTTGCTAAGGTGAATGCTATGGGATTCATTGAGACTCCATATAGAAAAGTGGCTGAAGGTAAGGTAGATCTTAGCGAGATCCTTTATTTAAGTGCAGAAGAAGAAGAAGAGAAGAAGATTGCTCAGGCGAATATTCCGCTTAAAGATGACGGAACTATAGACAAAGATCGTGTTATTGCACGTGAGGAAGGTGACTTCCCGGTTGTTGAGCCAACAGCAATTGACTATACTGACGTAGCGCCGAACCAAATAGCGTCTATATCAGCATCTTTAATTCCATTCTTAGAGCACGATGATGCGAACCGTGCCTTAATGGGATCAAACATGATGCGTCAGGCAGTACCATTACTTCGTCCTCAATCACCAATTGTTGGTACAGGATTGGAGCGTCAGGTAGCGTCTGATTCAAGAGTGTTGATTAATGCTGAAGGTTCTGGTGAGGTTGATTACGTTGATGCAACTAAAATTACCATCAAATACGACAGAACTGATGATCAACAATTAGTGAGTTTTGATGATGATTATAAGACCTATGATCTTGTAAAGTTCAGAAAGACGAACCAGGGGACTTCAATTAACTTAAAGCCTATCGTTAAGAAGGGTGATAAAGTTATTAAGAACCAGGTTTTATGTGAAGGATATGCTACACAGCAAGGAGAATTAGCACTTGGAAGAAACCTACAGGTGGCCTTTATGCCATGGAAAGGATATAACTTTGAGGATGCGATTGTTATTTCTGAAAAAGTAGTAAGAGAGGATATCTTTACATCAATTCATATCGATGAGTATTCATTAGAGGTTCGGGACACCAAATTAGGTGCTGAAGAATTAACTAATGATATACCGAATGTTTCTGAAGAGGCTACCAAAGACCTTGATGAGAATGGAATGATCAGAGTTGGTGCTGAAGTTAAACCTGGAGATATTCTAATCGGTAAGATTACTCCAAAAGGAGAGTCTGATCCGACTCCGGAAGAAAAATTATTAAGAGCTATTTTCGGTGATAAAGCGGGTGATGTTAAGGATGCTTCATTAAAAGCGTCTCCGTCATTAAGCGGTGTTGTTATCGATAAGAAATTGTTTTCACGTGCTGTTAAAGACAAGCGCAAGAGAGCAAAGGATAAAGAAGATATAGCAAGATTAGAGGCTGAATATGGAGCTAAGTTTGATGTCTTAAAAGACAGACTTATTGAAAAGTTATTCACGCTGGTAAATGGTAAGACCTGTCAGGGTGTATTTAATGACTTAGGTGAAGAAGTATTGCCAAAAGGTAAGAAGTATACACTTAAGATGTTAAATGGTGTTGATGATTTTGCACATTTAGTTAGTGGTGTTTGGACGACTGATGATAAGACCAATGAACTTGTTAATGATCTTCTTCACAACTATAAGATTAAATTAAACGACCTTCAGGGAGCGTTAAGAAGAGATAAGTTTACGATCTCTGTAGGAGATGAGCTTCCGTCCGGAATCATGAAACTAGCTAAGGTTTATATCGCTAAGAAGCGTAAGCTTAAAGTTGGTGATAAGATGGCAGGTCGTCACGGTAACAAGGGTATTGTTGCAAGAATCGTTAGACAAGAAGATATGCCATTCCTTGAAGATGGAACACCTGTTGATATTGTATTGAATCCACTAGGGGTACCATCTCGTATGAACATTGGTCAGATCTATGAAACCGTATTAGGATGGGCCGGATTAAAATTAGGAAAGAAATTTGCTACGCCTATTTTTGACGGTGCTACATTGGATGAGATCAATGAATTTACTGATGAGGCAGGTATACCTAGATTTGGACATACTTACCTTTACGATGGTGGTACGGGTCAGCGTTTTGACCAGGCTGCTACAGTAGGGGTGATCTACATGTTAAAATTAGGTCACATGGTAGATGATAAGATGCACGCTCGTTCTATTGGACCATACTCACTTATTACGCAACAGCCGCTTGGTGGTAAAGCCCAGTTTGGTGGTCAGCGTTTTGGAGAGATGGAGGTATGGGCACTTGAAGCTTATGGTGCATCAAGTACTTTACGAGAGATCTTAACAGTAAAATCTGATGATGTTATTGGTAGAGCTAAGACGTATGAAACTATTGTTAAAGGGGAAGCGATGCCAGAGCCAGGATTACCTGAATCGTTCAATGTATTAATGCATGAACTTAAGGGACTTGGATTAGACATCAGATTAGAGGAATAAACGTAGTGGGCTTTCATATGCCCACTACCATTTTTTTACATTAAATTACATTATCACCATTTATATCATGGCAAAGACAAAAGATAGGAATACTGTACAGAGGTTTAACAAGATCTCAATCGGTTTGGCTTCTCCAGAGTCAATTTTAGCAGAATCGCATGGTGAAGTTTTAAAGCCAGAAACCATCAACTATCGTACTCATAAACCAGAGCGCGATGGTCTTTTCTGTGAGCGTATTTTTGGACCTGTAAAGGACTACGAATGTGCTTGTGGAAAGTATAAAAGAATCCGATACAAGGGTATTGTTTGTGACCGATGTGGTGTTGAAGTTACCGAGAAAAAGGTACGTAGAGATAGAGTAGGACACATTAACTTGGTGGTGCCAATTGCGCATATTTGGTATTTCCGTTCGCTGCCTAACAAAATAGGATATCTTCTGGGACTTCCTTCTAAGAAACTCGATATGATTATTTACTACGAGCGTTATGTAGTAATTCAGCCGGGTATCGCTAAGGGACCAGAAGGAGAAGAACTTAACAAAATGGATTTCTTAACGGAAGAAGAATATCTAAACATTTTAGATACCCTTCCTCAAGAGAACCTTTATTTAGATGATTCTGACCCGAATAAGTTTATTGCTAAAATGGGTGCAGAGTGTCTAATTGATATTTTAAACAGATTAGATTTAAACGAGTTATCATATCAGCTTCGTCATAAAGCTAATACAGAGACTTCAAAGCAACGTAAAACAGAAGCTTTAAAGCGTTTACAAGTTGTTGAAGCTTTCCGTGATGCACAGAAGAACAGAGAGAACAAGCCTGAATGGATGATCATGAAAGTGATTCCTGTAATTCCACCAGAATTACGTCCGTTGGTTCCTTTGGATGGTGGTCGTTTTGCTACGTCGGATTTGAACGATTTATACAGACGTGTTATTATTAGAAATAACCGTTTGAAGCGTTTAATTGAGATTAAAGCACCTGAGGTGATTTTACGTAATGAAAAGCGTATGCTTCAGGAAGCTGTTGATTCATTGTTTGATAACACCAGAAAATCTTCTGCTGTTAAAACTGAATCAAACCGACCGCTTAAATCTTTATCTGATTCATTAAAAGGTAAGCAAGGTCGTTTCCGTCAGAACTTACTAGGTAAGCGTGTGGATTATTCAGCACGTTCGGTAATTGTTGTTGGACCTGAACTTAAGTTATATGAGTGTGGTCTGCCTAAAGATATGGCGGCAGAGCTTTATAAGCCTTTTGTTATCCGTAAGTTGATAGAAAGAGGGATTGTAAAGACTGTTAAATCGGCTAAGAAAATTATAGATAGAAGAGAGCCGGTAGTTTGGGATATTCTTGATAATGTAATTAAAGGACATCCGGTACTACTTAACCGTGCTCCAACCCTTCACCGTTTGGGTATCCAGGCGTTCCAACCTAAATTAATCGAAGGTAAGGCGATTCAGCTTCACCCATTGACATGTACGGCATTTAACGCCGACTTTGATGGTGACCAGATGGCTGTTCACGTTCCACTAGGACCGGAGGCTATTTTAGAAGCGCAATTGTTAATGCTAGGGTCTCATAACATATTGAACCCTGCAAACGGGTCTCCTATTACGGTTCCATCTCAGGATATGGTATTGGGTCTTTACTACATGACTAAAGGTAGAGAGGCCACCCCTGAAAATGGAGTTAAGGGACAAGGAATGACTTTTTATTCTCCGGAGGAGGTAAATATAGCATATAATGAGCAACGCGTAACATTGAATGCTTACGTTAAGGTACGTACTAAGGACTTAGACGAAAATGGTGAGTTGGTAACGAAGATTATCGAAACAACTGTTGGTCGAGTATTGTTTAACGAAATGGTTCCTGAGCAAGCAGGTTATATCAACACTGTATTGACTAAAAAATCACTTCGTGACATTATTGGACACGTACTTAAAACTACCGATGTTCCTACCACTGCTGATTTCCTTGATAAGATCAAGAACATGGGATACAACTTTGCATTCCGTGGTGGATTATCATTCAGTTTAGGTGATATTATTATTCCGGATAAGAAATCGACTTTGATCGATGATGCCAATGAGCAGGTTGAAGGAATTATGATGAACTATAACATGGGTCTTATTACCAATAACGAACGTTATAATCAGGTAATTGACGTATGGACTTCTACCAACGCTATGTTGACCGAATTAGCGATGAAACGAATTCGTGAAGATCAACAAGGGTTTAACTCAGTATTTATGATGTTAGATTCTGGTGCGAGGGGTTCAAAAGAGCAGATTCGTCAGTTAACCGGTATGCGTGGTTTGATGGCAAAACCTAAAAAATCGACTGCCGGTGGTGGAGAGATTATTGAAAACCCTATTCTTTCAAACTTTAAAGAGGGTCTTTCAATTCTTGAATACTTTATCTCAACGCACGGTGCTCGTAAGGGTCTTGCGGATACGGCACTTAAAACGGCGGATGCGGGTTATTTAACGCGTCGTTTAGTAGATGTTTCGCAAGATGTTATTGTTAACATCGAAGATTGTGGTACGTTAAGAGGTCTTGAAGTAGAGCCATTGAAGAAGAATGAGGAGATTGTTGAATCTCTGGGAGAACGAATTCTTGGCCGTGTATCATTAAATGATGTTCATGATCCAATAAGTGGAGAATTATTAGTAGCTGCAGGAGAGGAGATATCTGAAGCTGTAGTTAAGAAAATAGATGCTTCCCCAGTGGAGAAAGTAGAAGTACGTTCTCCGTTAACTTGTGAAGCTAAACATGGTATTTGTTCTAAATGTTACGGTAGAAACCTTGCAACGGGTAAGATGGTTCAAAGGGGTGAGGCTGTTGGTGTAGTAGCTGCACAGTCGATTGGAGAACCGGGTACACAGTTAACACTTCGTACGTTCCACGTTGGGGGTATTGCTGGTAACATTTCAGAAGAGAATAAAGTTATTTCTAAATACGATTGTAGAGTTGAAATCGACGATCTTAAATTGGTAACCGGAGAAGATGCTGAAGGAAATGCTTCTGAGATTGTAATATCTCGTACTGCTGAAGTTAAATTCATCGATGAAAAATCTGGAATTACTTTAGGTACCAATAACATTCCTTACGGTTCTACCATTTTTGTTAAAGATGGTCAGAAGGTTTCTAAGGGTGATGCTATCTGTCAGTGGGATCCGTATAACGCGGTGATCATCTCTGAGTTCTCAGGTAAGATTGCTTACGAGAATATTGAGCAAGGTGTAACTTACCAGGTAGAGATCGATGAGCAGACAGGTTTCCAGGAAAAAGTAATTTCTGAATCAAGAAACAGAAAGCTTATTCCAACCTTATTGATCAAAGATGCTAAAGGTAATACATTACGTTCTTACAACTTACCAGTAGGTGCACACTTAATGGTTGATGATGGAGATAAGATCAAGGAAGGTAAGGTATTGGTTAAGATTCCACGTAAATCATCTAAAGCAGGTGATATTACCGGTGGTCTTCCACGTGTAACCGAGCTATTCGAAGCGCGTAACCCTTCGAATCCTGCGGTTGTATCTGAGATTGACGGTGTTGTGTCGTTTGGTAAAATCAAGCGTGGTAATCGTGAAATTATCGTTGAATCTAAATTAGGAGATGTTAAGAAGTATCTAGTTAAGCTTTCTAACCAGATCTTAGTTCAGGAGAACGATTATGTTAGAGCGGGTATGCCACTTTCTGATGGTGCTATTACTCCGGAAGATATCCTTAAAATCAAAGGGCCTTCTGCAGTACAACAATACCTAGTAAATGAGGTACAGGAAGTATATCGTTTACAGGGTGTAAAAATTAACGATAAGCACTTCGAGGTTGTGGTTCGTCAGATGATGCGTAAAGTAATCATTAACGATCCGGGTGATACTAACTTCTTAGAAAATGAATTGATTCACAAATTCGATTTCATCGAAGAGAACGATCGGATTTTCGGTATGAAGGTAGTAGAGGATGCCGGGGAGTCTGAGAACTTACGTGCAGGACAAATTATTACGCCTCGTGAGTTGAGAGATGAGAACTCTATTCTAAGAAGAAATGATAAAGAGTTGGTAGTAGCAAGAGATGCGGTGCCTGCAGTAGCAACGCCGATCTTACAAGGTATTACCAGAGCATCACTTCAAACGAAGTCATTTATTTCTGCAGCATCGTTCCAGGAAACAACAAAAGTTCTGAATGAGGCGGCTGTAAATGGTAAGGTTGATACTTTAGAAGGATTAAAAGAAAATGTAATTGTTGGTCATAGAATTCCAGCCGGTACAGGTATGAGAGATTACGATAATATTATCGTAGGATCTAAGGAGGAATATAATGAGATAATGGCTGGCAAGGCTAAGGTGAATTTATAATTTGAATTCCAATAAAAAAACCCCGGGTAGCCCCGGGGTTTTGTTTTTTATAGTATATTTAGATTATGAGCGAAAAAGATAAAAATAAACAAGGACAGATTAATATTGAGCTCGATGATAATACAGCTCAAGGGACTTATTCGAATTTGGCAATAATCAACCACTCAGTTTCTGAGTTCGTTGTTGATTTTATTAGTGTAATGCCTGGGGTGCCTAAGGCAAAAGTAAAGAGTAGAATTGTTTTAACTCCTCAGCATGCCAAGCGCTTTCTAAAGGCTTTGCAGGATAATGTTGACAGGTTTGAGAAGGCCCATGGAGAAATCAAGGAATATGAACAACCTCCCATTCCAATGAATTTTGGTCCGACTGGAGAAGCATAAAAAAAGCCTCGCATTTGCGAGGCTTTTTTATACCCTGCCCTTATAATGTTATTACAAAATCTTAAGCTATTTTATGTCTGTACTTTTTGTGCTGTCTTGTTCCAGGCAAGTTTGGTCACGAAAAAATCAATAAATAGATTTACATAGCTACCGGTCTTTAATTTAGATCTTAGTATTTTAAAGGCCTTCCCAATTTGATTTTCAACCGTGTTTACCGAAATGTTCAGGTTCTCAGCAATTTGTTTATATGACATACCCTCAAATTTGCTCATCACGAAAATTTCCTTACATCGTTGGGGAAGCTCCTCAATACCTTCTCTTAATATTGCTAAACGATTATCCTGAACGTCTGTTCTTTCTTCAATGGCGTCAATCAAGAGTTTATATCTTAAGGCCTCTAAACTTTCTTTATGATTCTTTTCTTTTCGATACCCGTCTATGAATGAGTTATGTACAGACTTGTATAAATAACTCTTAAGTGCAATATTAATATTGATAGTAGTCCTGTTTTCCCAAAATTTTAGTAAAACATTTTGTACTAAATCTTCAGCAGCAAAATGATTATTGGTGTAGCTACATGCATAAATACACAGTTCTTGATAATAAGTCAAATAAATTTCTTTATACGCTTCGACATTACCTTTTTTAAAATCGGTTATCAATTTGTGCTTTAATGAGTATTCCTTCAATGAAATTTCAGTTTTACTTTGTAAAATAATGCATTTTTTTGATATATAATGATAAAAAGCGATTATTAAGCAGGAATTTTTCATCAAAATCATCGATTTGCTTACAAATCAATACAAATGAAATAAAATTATTTAATATAATAGTGGTTTTTAAAAAAGAATCCGTCTTAATGATAACACTCGTTAAAGACTAAAGGGATGATGACTAAAAAAAGAATGAAAATTATTATTACCAAATTTATTAATAATGAAGCATCCTATTCAGAAATAAGAGACTTGTCGGCTTGGTTAGATGAAGAAGGTAATCAGAAGGTTTTTAAAGATTATTTAAGTATAAATTACTCGTTGAAGAAAGACATGGTTTTTGATTCGTTAAAGGCTTATGAAGCAACCATGAATAACATAAAGTCTAAGAAATATTCTAGAAAATTTTTAGTTCAAAAGTTCTACAGGTATGCCGCATTAGTTGCAATTGTTATTACTGCAGGCTATTTTTCTATAAATACTTATTATGCTAATAGATCCAAACTTACAGTCGATGAGAAGCATGTTACTTTATTGTTAGATAATGGCGAGATAAGAATTTTAAATGAAAATATAGAAGAGCATCTTGTAGATAAACAGGGAAATGTTCTGGGAGTACAGAACAAAGATCAATTAATGTATAATTCAAATCAGGGTCAAGAGTCACTTCTGTTCAATACTCTTACGGTTCCTTATGGTAAAAAATTTGAAGTGACTTTGTCAGATGGAACTGTTATTAACCTGAATTCAGGTAGTACTTTGAGATATCCTGTAAAGTTTATTGAAGGGAAAGATCGTAAAGTTTATCTACAGGGAGAAGGTTTTTTTAACGTTGCGGAAGATAAAAACCATCCATTTATTGTAAATACTAATCAAGTAGATGTAAGGGTGCTCGGGACACAGTTTAATATGTCTTCTTATGAAGAAGATTTAAACATTAAAACGGTGTTATTAGAAGGTTCTATATGTTTATATCATAAGGATTCTATTTATAATCATGAATCATCAATAATATTAAAACCCGGATTAATGGCGATCTGGGAGAGAGCTACCAATCAGGTTAATCTGAACGAGGCAGATACAGAGTTGTATACGGCATGGCTACATGGAGAACTTGTTTTCAGACATATGCCTTTTGAATCTATTATTAAAAAATTAGAGCGTCATTATAATGTTGAAATTATAAACAATAATCAAAAAATCGGCTCAGAGAAATTTACTGCAAGATTTGATACTGAGACCATAGAAAAAGTAATGAATTCGTTTCGAGTTAATTATAATATTGATTTCGTAATTGAGAATAATAAAATAATAATTCAATAGAACATTTAAATCATTTGCTTATGGAATAAAACTTAAGTGAAGTCACTTACCAGAGAATGTTTCTTCTTTTGGTAAAGAATCGGGAAATGCTCCAACATTCCCCGACTATAAACAGTGACTAAATTATTATTTAACCACCTTATACAATTCAAAAATATGAAAAAAGCGTTTAAGTTAAGGGGAAACAATTCAATTTCCCTAAAATTCGATTTAAAAATGAAACTGACCATACTTTTCTTGATAGTTTCTTTATTTCAGCTTCAAGCCTCTGAGTTTTTTGGGCAAAAAAGTAAAATCACTTTAAACATGGCGAATGTTAGCATTGAAGATGTGCTAACTAAAATAGAGTCTTTAACAGAATTCAAGTTTCTGTATAATGACAGCGCATTGGATTATAATGATATCGTTTTTATTAATGCGGAAAAAGAACCATTGTCGTCAGTGTTAAAAAGACTGTTTGTTAATTCAAATATCACTTATACCTTGATGGATAAACAGATTATACTGAAAAATAAAAAAGATGATATCAAAGCATTTAGAAACAATGAGTTACCTTCTGATAAGACTCAGGATGTCAAAATTAGGGGGCATGTAGTCGATCAAAATGATATACCCTTATCTGGAGCCAATATTATAGAAAAAGGCACTATACATGGGACTTTAACGGATTTTGATGGAGATTTTAGTTTAACTGTTGCTAATAAAAATTCAATTATTGAAATTTCGTACATCGGTTTCAAAACGGTAGAAATAACTGTAGGTGATCAAACAAAATTTAGTATTAAACTGGAACCAGCAACCTCCTCTTTGGATGAGGTGGTTCTTATTGGATATGGGTCTAAAAAGCGGGAAGAGATTTCTTCTGCCATATCTACAATAAACAGTACACAGTTAGCAGATAATACCGTTGGAGTAACCAGCTTTGACCGGTCTTTGTCGGGATTAGCAAAGGGTGTTAATATAAAATCTACTTCAGGAGCTCCAGGTGCTGGTGTTGATATTAATATCAGAGGGTTTACTTCGCCATTTTCAGGTAGTGACAATAATCCATTGTTTGTAATTGACGGTGTACCAATACAAGCAAATCCTACAACAATCTATACGGATAAAACAGTTTATACAGAAGTTCAAAATCCTCTGTTGTCAATAAACCCAAATGATATAGAATCGATAGATATTTTGAAAGATGCTGCGGCTACAGCTATTTATGGATCTAGAGGAGCCAATGGAGTTATAATAGTGAATACCAAAAAAGGTAAAAAGAATGATGTGGTTAAGATAAACTTATCTACTTCAATAACATTGTCGACACCCATAAATACTCAGGATTATTTAAATACAGGTGAGTTTAAAGATTATCTGGATGTTTATTTCGCAAATACTTTTGAAGCAGTTAATAAAGGGATAGTGCCACCAACAATTTTAAATAGCTATAGGGATATGTACAACTTAAATCCTGACAACACGTATGCCGGTTTAAAACAATCTTTCTTTGGCGATGCGGATACTGATTGGGTTAAGGCTGTATACAGAAATCCTGCCTACAGTAAAAATTACAATCTTTCCATAACCGGAGGGAGTGAAAGAACATCTTATTATGTTTCAGGAGGATATACTGATCAGGAGGGGATTGTTAAGAATGATACGTTTGATAATTACAGCCTGAGATTTGGATTTGATACAAAGCTTAGTAAGGTTTTTGACATGGGATTAAATACGAGTCTCGGATATTCTAATAGGTTTAGAGGGACGGCATATGATGATTTTTATGATTTTGTTTTACATGCCAGACCTGATATTCCTGTTTTTGATGAGAATGGAAAACCTTCACGTGTTCCGGTGGTATATGGCCCTGGTCTTGTAGGAACAAGAGCTAGCCCTTATGGATTGTCAACACTTCACAGTAATTCTACTAACGCTTACAATGTTATTGGTAACTATTATTTTAAAGCGAATATCGATGATAATTTTAGTGTTAAAGCCAGTGTTAACGGATCCTATATGTATACCAAAAGCTATAAGTACACACCCTATTCATTGGTTGGATTTGAGCTCCTAGCGTATGGATTTACATTAACTCCTTCTGAGTCTTATGCGTTCGATAGTAAGTCTCTTATCACTAATCTGACTACTGACTTTACGGCCAATTACTCGAACAGGTTTGATAAGCATCAGGTAGATGCCCTTATAGGATATTCGTGGTTGAGAAATAATATAGATAAAAGTTACACTGATTTAACCGGTTTTCCGGATGACTACGTGCTGACAAATCCTTCCAATGCCAATTTAACAAGTATAGATGCTACTACTGTTGAATCAGGACTGAACTCTTTTTTAGCACGTGCGTCATATAATTATGATTCCAAATATTTTATGACAGCCACCATGCGAATGGATAAGTCTTCAAAGTTTGCCCCGGGAAACAAAGAAGCTTTTTTCCCTTCCTTAGCGGCAAGTTGGAATATTAGTAAAGAAACATTTCTTGACGATTCTGAAGCGATAAATTTATTACGTCTTCGTGCAAGTATTGGAAAAACAGGGAGCACTAACCTGGGCGATTTTGTATTTCTTCAAGGCTTTTCTGCCGGAATCCGGGAAGAAGCATTTTATAATGGAAATACGGCTATAGGATTAGGTAATCAGTTAGCTAATGAGAATGCTAGTTGGGAAACTACTAATGAAGTCAATGTTGGTTTAGATTTTAGAGTATTTAAAAACCGATTCAGAGGAAGTATAGATTTGTACAACAGAAAAACTACAGGGGCATTAGTAAATACACCAATTCCTCTTGAAGCAGGTCTTAGTAACTTCACCAGCAATTTTATAGATCTTACTAATAAAGGATTTGAACTAGAGTTCGGTGGAGATATCCTTAAATCTGAAGACCTGCATTGGAGTGCAAGTGTGAATATTTCAAAGAACATAAATAAAATAGATAGATTGACTTCTGCAATTGGCTCAAACGCAAACTCACCTTATGAAGTGGGTAAAGAAATCAATCTTATTCGTGGTTATGTGGTTGAAGGAATTTATCAGTCCCAAAATGAGATAGATGATCTAAACACAAATTCTCCGACAGGCATTTATAGTACTATAGGAACTGTTGGTCCCGGAGATTACCGGTACAAGGATGTGAATGGAGATGGTGAATTAACGATAGAAGATAGCTATGGAATAATTGGGAGTTCTCAACCAGATTTTTTTGGAGGATTCAATAGTAGCATCAGTTATAAATCTTTTCAACTGGCAGCCTATTTTAATTTTTCATATGGTTCTGAAATAAGGGTAAATGATGGTACATATCTTAATGGAAGTCCTAACATCAATACGATTCAAAGATATAATGTTCAAAATAGATGGTCGCCTACCAATACCGGAGCAACATTACCACAATTGATCTATCGCGGATCATCTGATGTTAATATGAAAACTTCTACGGCTAACGTATATAACGGATCATATCTCCGATTGAGAAATATTCAGCTTACTTATAATCTCTCACCAGAAATAGCCAGGATGCTTTTAATTAAAAGAGCTTCAGTGTTCGTGTCTGCTTCTAATCTTTTTACCTGGACAAATTTTATGGGAATGGATCCTGAGAATGGCAATGGCAGTGCGAGTCCGAACCAATTAAGTGGTTTGCAATATCCAAACTCTAAAGCGTGGTCTTTAGGAATTAATTTCAACTTTTAATTTGAAAGAAAATGAAAAATATAAAATTAATATTAATGGTTTTTTCTTTTTTAGCCTTAAGTGGTTGTAGTATAGAAGATGTAGAGTCAAACAATATTTTGCTGGAAGAGAATGTTATAACAGACGAATCAACCGCTCAGAACGTTTTAAATAGAATATATAATTCCGGCTTAAGAAATGCGGCATATGGAAAAGGAATTGGCGGTATGTCGGGAGGTGGAATCGTAGTGGAATTAACCTTAGCGGGAACTGAAGCAAAACCAATTTCTGACAGATATACTTCTTTTATACCTTTTAGTACCAATAATGTGTTGAATGATGAGCCCATACTTAAATCTCTGTACACCGACATGTACTATAATATCAATCTGTCCAATTACTTTATAGAGTTGGTTGGAAAGGGCGATGCCAATGTTAGTGAAACAAGAAAAAATGAATTGTTGGCAGAAGCTCGTTTTTTTAGAGCATTGTCACATTTTAATTTATTAAAAGTATTTGGAGAATTTTACGATTTGGATTCTAATTTAGGTATTGTAGTTAGTACAAAACCTGTAAAAAGTGATACTGCACACCCAAGAAATAGTGTTTCAGAATCCTATAATATTATTTTATCAGACTTACAATTTGCATCTGAACACGCACCAAGTGGGAGAGAACATTTTTATGTGACAGCCACCGTTGCCAGGGCATTTTTAGCCAAAGTGCAGCTTTACATGGGAAATTATAATCAAGCGGCCACTAATGCAATGGCTGTTATTAATAATGCAGATGGTTATGTGTTAGAATCTGCCTATAATGATGTTTTCAGCGATCGTTGGGGACCGGAAACACTATTAGCTTCCTATGTAAATATGTTGAGTGAGGGATCACAAGCTCATAGGTTTTCCTTGAATGATTTAGCGCCTTCAGATTCATTTGTCGCTCTGGCAGATGCACAAGATGGAATTGTAGGTAATGGAAGCAATGATTATGCTTCTGGATATGATCCAAGATTTTCGTTTGGATATTATCTCGATGAATCAAGCCCTAATGGATTAATACGGAAATACCCATATGCTGTAAACGCAAGTGATGGAAGTGGTAATGCCATAAAAATATTAAGAATGTCTGAAGTGTATTTAATTTATGCAGAGGCTGAAGCCAGACGAAGTGGTGGTTCTTTAATCGATGCTTTAGATGCTTTAAATACCATAAGGAATAGAGTGCCCGGCATTGCTCCAAAATCGTTAACCGATAAAGCGACTTTGTTAGAGGATATCAGAAATGAAAAAATGTTAGAGCTTTATTATGAAACAGGCGAGGCGTGGTTTGATTTAGTAAGGTATGATAGACTAGGAGATATTAATATATCTAGTATAAAACCGTCTGTTACATCGTCATCTAAACTCATTTTTCCAATTCCAAATGAAGCATTATTAGGTAATGAGCTTTTAGTCCCAAATCCATAGACAGAGCTGAAAATTATTAAAATTCAAACAAGTTAATTTCTTAAACAATGAAAAATAAAAGTATAACAATGAAAAACTTTATTTATACACTTACTATAGTCCTTCTTACGTTTATTTCATGTAAGCAAGAATCGCCTAAAAACTATATGACTTTTTCAGGGATTATCAGTAATCAAAACTCTGATTCTTTACAGATTTTTAGTTCTAAAGGATTCAAGAAAAGAATTTCAGTTAATCCAGATGGTACATTCTCAGATACAGTAAATATTAAAGATGGGGTCTATTATTTATTAGACGGTAAAGAAAATACCAATGTATATTTAAAAAACGGTTACGACTTAAAACTTAAATTAGATACAAAAGTCTTCGATGAATCTATTGAGTTCTCAGGAGTCGGTGCTGAACCGAATAATTACCTGGCTAAAAGTTTTTTATTAAGCGAAAAAGTAGGACAAGATAGTACGCTTTTTGCTTTAGAGCGAGAAGATTTCTACATGAAAATGATATATGTATACGAGGATTTTAAAGAACTATTACTAGATACTAAAAATGTTGACTCCATCTTTATTGAGGGACAAACGGCCGATATTGAAAAAATGATTAAGTACATGGCTTCCAAATATGAACACAATCTATTAATGAAGAATGTTTTGGTTAAAGGAAATCCTTCTCCAAAGTTTGTTGGTTATGAGAATTTTAATGGAGGAACAACTTCACTTGCGGACTTTAAAGGGAAGTATGTCTATCTAGATATTTGGGCTACATGGTGTGGACCTTGTAAAAAAGAGATCCCTTTCTTAAAAACAATAGAAAAAAAATATCATGGTAAGAATATAGAGTTTGTAAGTATCTCTGTTGATAAAGTTGAAGATTATGATAAATGGAAAGCTATGGTAAAGGATAAAGAATTGAGTGGAGTACAATTGTTTGCCAATAACAAGAAAGATGGATTAAAGTTTATAAAGAATTATGGTATAAGAGGTATTCCTCGATTTATTTTAATTGATCCGGAAGGTAACATCGTATCCGCCAATGCGCCTAGGCCGTCAGATGATGAATTAATAGCTTTATTTAACGACTTAAATATTTAGACCTTATAGTAATCAACTAAAAATTAAATTTTAATTATTGTTTGGGTTAGCTAAAGACATCCTGCTGTAATGGCGGGATGTCTTTTTTAATTGTATTTCTATGGGTTGATTTACAGAGGAGGGTATGTATAGCACCTCTTATTTATATTCTGAAACGTAATGAAGTTTTACAGTTGGATACTTCTGTTTCATCATTTCAATAGAGAATGGAGAATCGGCCAGAAATACGAGCTGGTCGTGCTTGTCTTTGGCCAGGAATTTTTGCTTTACTCGTTTGAATTCAGCAAACTCTTCATTCTTTGGATCTTCAGGTTCTACCCAACAAGCTTTGTGTACGGGGAAGTTTTCATAGGTACATTTGGCTCCGTATTCATGCTCCAGTCTGTATTGAATAACTTCATATTGAAGTGCTCCTACCGTACCGATCACCTTTCTTCCGTTCATTTCCAGTGTAAATAACTGTGCTACTCCTTCATCCATTAACTGATCGATCCCTTTATTAAGCTGTTTTGCTTTCATTGGGTCGGCATTGTTAATATATCTAAAGTGCTCCGGTGAGAAGCTAGGGATTCCTTTAAAGTTTAGTTGTTCACCTTCGGTAAGTGTATCGCCGATTTTGAAGTTTCCGGTATCATGCAGGCCTACAATATCGCCGGCATAGGACACATCAACGATTTCTTTTTTCTCAGCGAAAAATGCATTCGGACTGGAGAACTTTAATTTTTTATTATTTCTAACATGCAGGTACGGTTTATTTCTTTCAAAGGTACCTGATACAATTTTAATAAATGCCAAACGGTCTCTATGTTTGGGATCCATGTTTGCATGAATTTTAAATACGAATCCTGTAAAGGTATCTTCATTTGGTTTTACTTCACGCTCTTCAGCATTTTTTGGTCTTGGAGACGGTGCGATGTCAATGAAGCAATCTAATAATTCGCGTACTCCAAAGTTATTTAAGGCTGAACCGAAGAATACGGGTTGAAGTTCTCCTTTTTGATAAGCTTGAGCATCAAATTCCGGATATACTTCATAAACAAGTTCCAGTTCTTCTCTCAGGGTTTCAGCAGATTGATCTCCAATTAACTTTTCGAGTTCTGGGTTGTTTACATCATCGAATGCGATGGTATCTTCAATGCTTGTTTTGCTCTCTCCTGTAAAGAGGTTGATATTCTTTTCCCAAATATTGTATATTCCCTTAAAATCGAAGCCCATTCCGATAGGGAAACTTAATGGTGTAACCTTTAAACCGAGTTTCTGTTCAACCTCATCCAACAGATCAAAGGCGTCTTTACCCTCACGGTCCAGTTTGTTAATGAATACGATCATCGGAATGTTACGCATTCTACAAACTTCAACAAGTTTTTCTGTTTGTTCCTCAACACCTTTCGCTACATCAATCACTACAATAACGCTATCGACTGCGGTGAGTGTTCTGAATGTATCTTCTGCAAAGTCTTTGTGACCCGGCGTATCCAGAATATTGATTTTTTTGTCCTTATAGTTGAATGCTAAAACTGAGGTAGCAACGGAAATACCACGTTGACGTTCAATTTCCATGAAGTCACTGGTGGCTCCTTTTTTAATTTTATTGCTTTTAACAGCACCTGCCTCCTGAATGGCTCCACCAAAAAGTAGCAGTTTTTCTGTTAGCGTCGTTTTACCGGCATCGGGGTGAGAGATAATCCCAAAGGTTCTTCTTTTTGAAATCTCATTAATCAAACTCATATCTTAATCTTCGTGAGGTATTTAATCGGTTTGCAAAATTACTAATTCTGGAAGACTTATTCGCTAATAATATTTGCAATCTACCGTGAAACACTTTTAGGAAAGCATTAAGCTATTTCGTAGTTTTGTTTTCTATCTTTAAGCTATGCAAAAAGAACACGTAATCTTAGTAAACGAAAAGGACGAACCTATAGGTTCTATGGAAAAGATCGAAGCTCATGAAAAAGCTTTGTTACACAGGGCATTTTCCGTTTTTATTATGAATAAAAAAGGGGAAACCATGTTGCAGCAAAGGGCTTTGCATAAATATCATTCTCCCGGCTTGTGGACGAATACTTGTTGCAGCCATCAGCGTGATGGGGAAAGCAATATAGCGGCAGGTAAAAGACGATTGATGGAGGAGATGGGATTTACGGTCGATCATTTGGAAGAGATCTTTTCATTTATATACAAGGCCCCTTTTGATAATGGGTTGACAGAGCATGAATTTGATCATGTTATGATCGGTTATTACGATGAGGAACCCAATATTGTTTCTGATGAAGTTGCTGACTGGAAGTGGATGTCATTGGAGGATATTAAGTCTGACATGGCCTTAAACCCTGGTCACTATACGGAATGGTTTAAAATTATCTTCGATAAATTCTACAATCATCTTTTGCAAAATACTTCCAAATGAGAGTAAAAGTAAGCAGAAAGGCTCATTTTAATGCCGCCCATAGGTTGTATCGTAAAGATTGGAGCTTTGAAAAAAACGATCGTGTTTTTGGGAAGTGTAACAATCCGAATTATCATGGGCATAATTATGAATTGATTGTAAGTGTAACCGGCGCTATTGATCAGGAAACCGGTTATGTGATGGATATCAAGGATCTTAAAGATCTTATAGAAGAGGAAGTTGTATCTGCTTTTGATCATAAAAATTTAAATGAAGATTGTCCGGAGTTTGCTGAATTAAATCCAACTGCAGAGCATATTGCAGTTGTAATATGGAACAAGCTAAGAAATCGTATTAAAAGCGAATTAGACCTGGAGGTTGTTCTTTATGAAACTCCTCGAAATTTTGTTACCTACAGTGGTGGATAGGATGTGTTTTATTGCCTGTAGTGAAATTTAAATAAAGGAATACAAATGGCCTGAAGCCATGATTTAAGTTAAAAAAGTAGTTTTAAAATTAAATAAAGTAATAGTTAGTTATAATGAATAATTTATATCCAATAAAGTTTACTCCCATATACAAGGAGCGCCTTTGGGGTGGTACTAAGTTGAAAGATGTTTTAGGTAAAGATGCAGAAGGCGATTTAGTTGGAGAAAGCTGGGAATTGAGTGATGTTGAAGGCGATGTTTCGGTTATCAGTAATGGTGCTATGGCGGGTAAAACCTTAACTGATGCTATTGAAACTATGGGGAAGGAATTGTTAGGACAGAGCGTGATCGATCGTTTCGGGTCTAAGTTTCCTATTCTAATTAAGTTTATAGATGCGAAACAGGATCTATCGATTCAATTACATCCGAACGATGAATTGGCTCAAAAGCGTCATAATTCATTTGGAAAAACGGAGATGTGGCATGTTATGCAGGCGGATCCAGGTTCTAAACTAATTGTAGGTTTTAATAAGGATGTTGAAAAGGAGGAGTATGTCGAGCATCTTGAGAACAACACGCTATTAGATCTTCTGAACTACGAGGAGGTTGATACCGGAGATACTTTCTTTATTAATACGGGTAAGATACATGCTATTGGTGCCGGAATTTTGTTGGCAGAAATTCAACAAACTTCGGATGTAACCTATAGGGTTTATGATTTTAACCGAAAGGATAAAGACGGGAATACAAGAGAGCTGCACACTGAATTAGCTTTAGATGCTATTGATTATCGAGCCAAAGATGATTTTAAGGTAGCATATACCAAAGAAAAGAATGTTCCTAATAATATGGTAAGCTGTCCTTATTTTACTACGAGTTATATGGATGTTATCGGAGAGTTGGAGCATAAATTAGACAGAGATTCGTTTACTATTTATATGTGTGTTGACGGGGAAGTTGAAATCAGCATCGGAGATTTCAAGGAAACCGTTAAAAAAGGAGAAACTGTTTTAATTCCTGCAGCAATTAGTGAAGTAAATTTAAAAGCGAACAGCGCAAAACTTTTAGAAGTATATATTTAGAAATTAGCGTATTTTTGCAACCAATATAAAAACAAGCAGTTATGGCTAGCATTAGAGATTTAAAAAAGGATATTAATTATGTTTTAGGGGATATTATTGAAGCCGTTTACATTTGGGAGATCGCTTCTAATAAACCAAACTCTGAGGAGGGGGATGCAATTATCAACGAAGCGGTAGATTCTTTTGATGAACTTATCACGAAGATAAATGATAAGAGTGTTGAGGATAGAAAAGCTCATTTAAAGGCAGTTAACAAAGAGTTGGAAGCTAAGGCAAATTCTTTAGTTGAAAAAATTAATAAGCTTAGCTAAAAAAAATAAAAAAGCGTTTGCAAATATGAATTTCAGGTTTATATTTGCAGCCGCAATGCCGATGTAGCTCAGCTGGCTAGAGCAGCTGATTTGTAATCAGCAGGTCGTGGGTTCGAGTCCCTCTATCGGCTCAAGTAAAATGAAAGCTTCTCCAAAACGGAGAAGCTTTTTTTTGTTTTACGTCATTGCGAGTCTTGCGCTAATAATGTGTGGAAATCTCATCAATAGTAGTGGCTAAACTTTAAATGGATTCCGTAATAAATACGGAATGACAGGGAGGGCGGAATGTCTTGGTTTTGTGTACTGTTCTAATGGATTCCGTGACAAGTGGGAAATGACAAAGGTTGGATTTGGATTCCTTTTCGCATGGATTCCGTAATGAATACGGAATGACAAATGTTGGATTTGGATTTCTATTCCAATGGATTCCGTAATAAATACGGAATGACCGTATGGATGGATTCCGCAACAAGTACGGAATGACAGGGAGGGCGGAATAACAATGGACTGAATGCTCCGGTATTTATATAGTTCAGTAATCTATTCATTTACATGTTATCCGGAGTTACTGCAGGTGGCACAATATTTCTTACCGGTTTGATACTTTTCAGGTACTTAAAAATAGCATGAATATCTTCATCTTTGAGATGTTTAAAGTCTTGCCATGGCATAGGAGGTAATAGCATTCTTCCATTATCTAAGCCTTTAAGTTTTCCTTCGGTAAATGCTTTTTTAAATTGACTTTCGGTCCAGGTTCCTATTCCGGTATCATCGGGAGTCAGGTTTGCTGCGAAAGAGACGCCCCATGGTCCTGCGGTGGCTGTCAGATCTGGATAGAAAATTGCAAATCCGGACTTTATGAGGGTATCATTAAACTTAACAATGGGGCGATCGGAGGGAAATCCTGAAAGCATTAATTTGGGAATCATTTCGGGTCCGTTGGGTCCCATTTTCTTTGGTGAATGACAATGGTTACATCCCATGGCATTTACCAGGTATGCTCCGCGTTCGATTATTTTTTCAGTACTTTCCTCATCGACAGCGAGGTATTCTTTTGCTTTTTTTTGGTTGTCTGCACATGAAAGGATCGTGAGGGTACAGCTAATGACAAATAGGCTGATGAAGAATTTAATTGTTTTCATTGGTTTAATGGTTTGGTTGTTTTTACAATTTCATCTGACCAAAGGGGCCGAATGTAACGTTGGTTTTATTTTCAGGGATTCAGTTACAGTGCTGTATGCAATTGACTGAAAGACAATGAAATTAGTTTTTTTTCAGCGGTCTTTTTTTCTCAGTCGTTGAATGGTCATTATTTGCGATTTTTTGAAAGTTTTGATGGGGTATATTATCCGGAAGTCAGGGTGTTATTACCATTTATTTAATATTTGGCCCTGAGAGTCAATTTATTGGACTGTTCAGGACACGCTAACTTTCTCGTTCACCCTTACTTTGTATTAGTAAAAATCAATACAATAGAAATCATGAGTGCTAAAAAGAAAGTAGTAGTATTAATCAGTAAGGGAATGGATGATGAAAGAGCATCTGTTGCCTGGAGTATTGCTAACGGTGGAATTAAATCAGGACTTGAAGTAAGTATTTTTTTGGTGAGTTCGGGAGTTGATTGGGTGCGGAAAGGAGCTTATAGCTTTGCGCATCTTAATCCAAAGGATCCAACTATGAAGGATATGATCGAAACGGTATTAGCGAATAAGTGTAGAATAATGGTGTGTCCTCCGTGTTCTGCTGTACGCGGGTACACTGTAGATGATCTTATCGATGGTATTGAGTTAGTAGGGTCTACGGCCTTGCACCAACTTATTCTTGAGGGGGCAGAAACCATATCTATTTAAATAATTAAAATCTATCATCATGGAAAATTTAAAATCTAAGGTGCATTTCTCTAAAGAGGTTATAGCGCAAATAAGTTCGGAAACATTGAATGATATTATTGCTCAGGGGAGCTTTACACTTATCGATGTACGATCTCCCCAGGGGATCGAAAACCAAGGGGGTATTCCGGGAGCTGTTAATATTCCGCTTGAACAGGTTAAAAAGGAAATTGAGGAAAGGGAGTATCATCCTGAGTCGATCCTTAACAGCGACGGACCTTTCTTGTTTTGCTGTACGGGTGGGGTAATGTCTTATATGGCGGCCATTCACGCACAGGAAAATGGTATGAAGAACGTTCATAATTTAGAGGGTGGCCATGCAGCCTGGAAAAAATTAAATAATCAAAATTAAGGAACCTGGATACAACATGCATTGTTTTATTAATTTAGATTCATCATTACTTCATTTTGGTATTGATGAATCTTTATTAACTGGCAGCCGGTGTTTTTTGTATTCTCCATTTATTAGGTGTAATGCCGTAGGTGGATTTAAAGCTTCTTACAAAATGAGAATCACTTTCAAAACCGCAATCGTAACAAATTTGCTGAATGGTAAAATCTGTATTGAGCATTAGCTCACGAGCAAGATTAAGTCTTTTGGATAAGAGCCATTTTGACGGGGTGGTGTTATAGGCTTTTTTAAAATACCTTTTAAAGGTGGAGAGGCTTTTGCCGCACAACCTTGCGTACTCTTCTATATTCAGGTTGTAAAAATATTGTTCCTCCATGATCTGTTCTATCGGGTATTCGGATTGTTGAGCAAGGGTAAATAATACATTTTTAATGTTTTTGTTCTTTGGATTCAAACAAATGTTCATGAGCATTTCCCTGAACTTTAGTTCAACAATCTTTTGAGGTGTTTTATTGGGTTCTTTCAGGTAAGAGAAAAATGACTCATACAAGACCCGTAAACTTTCGGTAACATCGATACGGTATATTACCTCCGGGTGTTCCATTTTATGCAATTCGGTGGTTTCGTTACGGATATCATTTTCGATACAATTCTTAATAAAATCGTCTTTCATAAAGAACATCAGGACACAAAAGCTCTCTTCGAAGTACTGTTGATTTTTAAAGGCTCCTTTTCTGATAAAAATGGATTGATCGGCTTGAACGAGGTAATCATTGTCTGGAGTAATCCATTTTTTTTGTCCGTTCAACACGTAGACGATACTATGGCATTCGGACCATGCAGCAAACAATTCTTCTTTTATAGGGCATTTGAATTCAACAATGAGATAATCCTCTCCTATAATTTTATGATAGCCCGGTGTTTCAAGAAAGTGTTTGTATGAATCAAACATCTGATATACATGTATTTGATATATACAAGTTACTAAAAAAATAGGTTATTTCATATCCTTAGGGTTTTAGGATCGGTTGTCGATTTTTTATCTCTTTTGCGAATTCAGTCTCTTTGTTCCTCAATTTCTCCAGGAAATCCTGTGTACTTTCCCAGGGATCTTATGAAGGTTTTATTTTCTTATTGCTGATAGGTAAATCCACAGAATGAATAGTAATTGTAAAGGTATTCTAAACCACAGGTATGTTGGACCAGGGCCATTCAGGGTGCCTGTTTGGTAGTTTATCTGTTGGATCGCAGCTTTGATATTAGCGGGTACTATGAGTATAAAGAATACGATGAGGATCCATGCAGTCAGTTGTTGAAACTTTGGGAGTAACAGTGTGATAGCCAACACAATTTCCAGTATACCCGTGGCGATGACCATTTGTGATTTAAAGGGAATTGGATCTGGAATAATGGCCGTCATTCCTTTGGTAAACATAAAGTGTCCGATGGCAGTAAAGATGAGCATGCAAGACATGGCAATTCGAGCTGCAAGTTGGTAATCTATCTGTTTTTTGTTGAGTTTTATAGCAGCGAGTGAAATGATGAATGAAATGATTAAAATAATTAAGGGTTTCATGGTTTCAAATTTTTGGGTAAAATTCGCCATGTTCCCTTTATGAAGCAATGAATCTGGGTTAAGAAATTCTTTTACGGATTCTGCTTAATGCCTGTGGTGTTACTCCGATATAGGAGGCAATGTATTTAAGGGGGATTTCTTTTATGACTTCGGGTTTTTCCGAGAAGAGATCCAGATAGCGCTCTTCAGGTGATTTGTTTAGCAGGGATAATTCTCTTTCTGATTTTTTAATGAATAGTTCTTCGCTTGCTTTTCTACCGATTAGATTACCGATTTCAGTTTCTGCATAAACCGCTTGGAGGTCGTTATAACTAATACGCCAGAAGGAGGAGTCGGTTATTGTTTCGACCCTATATTTAGATGGTGACTGCGTAAGGAAAGAGTCGTAGGCACTAAAAAAATTATGATTGAAGACGAAGGCGAATGTAAGTTCATTTTCTTCTTTAGGTATGTAAAACCTAACCAATCCTGTTTCAATGAAAGAAAGGTAGTTTTCCACTTGTCCCTCGTGAAGGATTGTTTGCTTTTTGGGAAATTCATTATATTCCAGTTTAGAGGCGAAGACTTCCCAATCTCTGTCTGAGATATCAAAATTGTCTTTATAATATTTGTGTATAAGTTCCAATGGTAGGGTTTTGAGGATTTAACTCGTTCATCGAGATTTATCTGTTCCTGCTTTTATGTCAGATAAAAGAAGGTGTATCGGTGTATGCTTTAGTAGATTCATCAAAGTTAACTGTCTACTTTGCCAGAAGTTGCCAAGTAGGTTTATGGTGTCCTTAGTATTTTATCCATTTTACGCCCTTTTGCCAATTCATCTACCAATTTATCAAGGTAGCGTACCTGTTTGGTTAGTGGGGTGTTAATTTCTTCTATTCTATAGCCGCAGATAACTCCTTTAATGAGTTCGGCATTGGGATTTAATGTAGCCTTTTGAAAAAAATCTTTAAAGGTTACTTTTTCCTCAATGAGTTTTTGGAGTTGTTTTTCATCATAGCCGGTAAGCCATTCGATAATTTGATGCAGCTCAGCTTTGGTTCTGCCTTTCTTTTCAACCTTGGTTATATAGTGTGGATATACAGAGGCGAATGTAAGATTGGCTATGCGCTCGTCGTGTTTACTAGTTGTGGTCATAGCTCAAAGTTAATATTTATAAATCAAATGGAACAGTCACAACTTTACAAAGGAAGCAATCTGATTCTTCCTGATGATTAAATTTGGATTATATACGATGCTATCGATTTTATTTTTAAACCTTTTGCGCTATTAAATTCGTAAAAGTCTGAAAACGCGTAAGTTTTTCCGTTTTGCATTTTCAAAACACCATTTACGGCTCCCGCTTTTCCGTGTGATACTATTTGATGAACTATTAATTCAGAAACCAATTGGGTTTTCATTAGTTCTAATACTTCTGTAAATTTTTCCTTTCCTTCTATTTTTTTGTCACCTATTATACTCCAAGTAATGGTGTCAGTTACACTTTCGATTAGAAAATCGACACCTCCTTTTGCAAAAGCGATATTAAATTTTTTTAGAAATATCATTTTTGGTGAATTTCCACAATCTGGATTTACCGTGATTTTAGTCATTTGACAACTTTACCATTGAGACATTTTATTTGAGGGAATGAACACCAAACATATTTCCTTCAGTATCTGAAGCTAAAATCATATAGCCATATTGACCAAGGGATTGTTTTGATTTAAGTATTTTACCGCCTGCCTTTTCTATTCTGTTTTCCTCTATGGCACAATTTTCACTTCTAAAGTACACGAGTGTAGCATTTCCTCCGGCTTCAATTCCTTCCATTTTGACCAGAGCTCCACTTGCTCCGTCTTTCTCCATGTCCATAGGAAAGGCTAACATTTGCATTTCTTCGTCAAGATCCTCAGGTGTTGGTAATTCACTTAATTGTAGGTCGAGAACTTCCTGGTAGAACTTCTGTGCTCGTTTTATGTCGTTCACATATATTTCGAACCAAACTACTGGATTTTCAGGTTTCATATTTTTGATTTTTAAGATTATCTTTCTCAAAAGTAACAACCTAAATTAGGTTTTTTCCTGTCATATGACAGGAAATTAATCGCTTCGTATTTCTTTTCTAATTCTGCTCAGGGAAGTATCTGTTATTCCTAAATATGATGCTACATGTTTAATGGGAGATTGTTGAATGATTTTGGGTTTATCTTTTATTAAGTTAAGATACCTTTCCGTGGCACTTTTAGTGTGAATATCTATTGAGCGTTGTTTTGAACTAAATAATTGTTTCGACATCCAGGCGCGGCCCCATTCCCGAAGACCTTCAATTTTATGAAATAGTTCCTGGAAAGATTGAAATTCTATTTTCCAGGCTACTCCATTGGTAAGCGCGACGATATTTTCGTTTGTTGGAATTCTTTGAAAAAGGGAAGAGACTTCTATTGAAATTTCATTTTCACCATGAAAATCGGTTGTGATTTCATTTCCATTTAAATCGTGAACAAATGCTCTTAACAGCCCGGATTCAATTAAGTAATATTCATTAGCCATTTTACCATTTTCCAGAAAGACGGTACCTTTTGAAAATCTGATCTTGTGGTGTTCACTTATGATGTCCTTTAAATCGATTTTACTAATTAATGGATGGTTATAGATGGATTGAAAAAAATCGACGTTCATTTTAGTGTTCTTTTAATATTTTGGGAAAGCACTTTCTTTATTTAATTCTACCAGAGTAACGTTTCCTATTACCGTTTGATATACCTGCCAGGTTTAAGATATCAAGATAGTAAAATTGAAAGTTTTTTCATATGTAAAAGTCAGAAATGAACCGGTGAAGGTTGATTGTCCCTAGGTAATGATATTAATTTATAAAAAAGCCAGCTACTTTTTTTGATAATATGCTTGATCAAAGAAAAGTAGCTGGCCTGGTAGCAAATAAGACAAAGGATTCACTATTGATACCGCTTAGCTTAAGCTTATTTTACATCAATAACGAATTCATCTCTTGGAATTCTTACTTTCTTCATGGGTTTGATCCAATCTTTTTCATCGTCAGCGTAACCGATATACATCAGGGATACACTTTTTAATCCTAATTTATCTAGTTCTAAAACCTCATCAACTACTTTATTGTCGAATCCTTCAGCAGGGCAGGTGTCTACTTTAAGTTCAGCCGCTTGTGCCAGGGCTAATCCTAATGCAATGTAGGTTTGTCTGGAGGTATGGGCAAAATTGATTTCTTCCGGAAGGTTTAGATATATTTCTTTCAGTTGGTTTGTATAACTACTAAATCTACCACGTGGAAGGTCTCTTTCATCTGTAGTAAAGTCATATACTTCGTCGATTCTTTCTTCTGTATAGTTATCCCAAGCGGCAAAAACCAATACATGAGAACAATCTCGCATAGACTCCGGATTTAATGCTCCGGGAATTAGTTTTTCTTTGATTTCCTGATTTGAAACCAAGATCACTCTAAATTGTTGTAAACCGGATGAGGTTGGAGCTAATCTAGCTGCTTCGATTATCTTTTCTACATTTTCCTCACTTACTTTTTTGTTTGGATCAAATGCTTTTACTGCATGTCTCCACTGGAGATTTTCGATCAATGACATCATATCTCTATTTTAATTTAATTATTTGTTGTATTAAGTTTTATCTCGATATTTCCTTTGGTTGCATTGGAGTATGGACATACTTGATGTGCTTTTTTGGTTAATGATCTGGCTTCATCCAATGAGATCTCAGGTATGTTTACATCCAGTTCTACTGCAAGACCAAAACCACCGCTATCAATCTGGCCAATGCTTACTTTTGCATTTACTGTGGTGGGGCCGGTATTTATTTTTGCTTTATTAATAACCAGGTTTAGTGCGCTGTCAAAACAAGCTGAATACCCTGCAGCAAATAACATTTCGGGATTAGCGTAATCATTGGTTGTTCCTCCCAGAGCTTTAGGGTATCTGATTTCCATATCCAAAACTCCGTTTTCGCTTTTTACCCGACCGTTTCTTCCTCCTGATGCTTTGGCAGCTGTTGTATAGATAGTTTTCATTACTATTTATTAATTTGATTTAAGATATTTCCAATTACATTTTGCAATTGTTGTAATTCGTTTGTCGTCATCTTCAGAGATGCTACGATCTGATCTGGGACACAGCTTGCATTTTCTCTTAGTTTTTTTCCGTGCCCTGTTAAACTGATCGTCACGATACGTTCATCTACCTGGTTTCTTTTTCTTTGAATGAGGTTTTTTTGTTCCAGACGTTTTAACAAAGGCGTCAGGGTACCACTATCTAAATGAAGCTTTGTACCAATTTCAGAAACATTTTGCGTGCCTTCTTCCCATAATACGATCATGACCAAGTATTGGGGATAGGTTAGATCGAGGTCTTTTAAAATCGGACGATATAGGTTGATTACCTCTTTAGCCAATTGGTAAAGAGGTAAGCAAACCTGGTTCGTTAATTTTAGTTTATCTGACATGATATATTATATATAACACTGCAAATATATCACACGATTAAATCGTGCACAACTTAATTTTGAAAAATTTAACTATTGAAATTTTTAGAAATGACTGATTATAAAAGTTTTTGACCCAGCATTAGGGGGTAACATGCATAGCCAGTGAATTGAATTTACCTCATGTTAAGTTTAATTTTATGATCGTTAACAGTGCATATTCTTATGGTGTTTACGAATGGAGGCTTTGGATAGCCCTGTAAAGTTTAGGCCTATTATTATTCAAGAATGTCTTTCCAATTTTCTTTTTCGTTGATAAAGGCCATTACCCAGTCCCAGTATTTAATTCCATTTACCTGGTAGTCACGATTGCGGACACAGTGAGATTTCCCTTTAATAAAAAATCGTTTGAACTGGTCAGGGTATTTTGCATTCAGGTCGTCTGTAGTCTTAACGAGCAAGGATTTATAGTTTTCCGGGGTCATTTTCAGAAAATCACGACCAATAACCTGATCCATATATGACGAGTAGAGTCCGATTTTAATCCCAGGATCTTTCAGCATATCATCATACCAATAGATAAGTTGCCCTGCGCATGGATCACAATTTTTGGGCAAGAGTTGACTAAGGTTCCAGGAAGCATCTACCATTTCCCAAAACTCATTATCGGGTTTAAGTAATCCCGGTCCACTTTCATTAAGCACATATATGGCAGCTTTGGGGTAAAGTTCCCTGAGAAGTCTGAGGTGAAGAATAGTTCCATATCCGCCAGCGCTGCAACCGGTAAGAAATATTTTTGAAGTATTCGGGAACTTCTTGTGCGTTAGTTTCAATGCTGCAACACTATTTTTTAGTCCGTTATGCCAATGATCAGTTTTATCGTCATCATTATAATCTTGTTTTGTATCGCCCATAAAAACAGAGCCATCGCAATATGGGATTACGACTTGATTCCAATCTTCTGTCAGTCGATCATCGAGTTGGGTTGTAAAATCTGAAATCAGTACGTCCTCCTCTGAGGTATTTGGTTTGCAATGAATCATTCCCGGCCAACACGCACCGCCACCTTGCAGGGATATCATCAGGTTGTTGGATTGTGAAGGTGTTTCCTTAAGGGCTATATAGAATTCGTCGCCATAGACACAATTACAGTCGGTTTTTGAGAAGTAGTAGTTTTGCCATCCATCAACTTTTGAGTTTACCCGGGATGTGACGGGGGTAATATCTCCGTACTTCTTCATGAAGGATTTGTTAGAGGAGCAACCAGGGAGTATGAACAACCACAAGATCGTTAATATAAAGGTTAGGTATTTTTTTGACATAACGCAGTTTTTTTATTGTCATTAGTAGTTAGTGAGTGTTTTGTTGTAAGGATGCGTTACTAAGTTAAGAAATTAAAAATGGAAGTTGTTAGTAATGAGTGTTTTATGGGGGGGGGTGATGGAGTTTTGTAATCTCACAGAAGTTAGTGACTTCCTTTGGTGAGATTGCCACGTCTTGCTATTGCAAGTCTCGCAATGACGTTGTGTTTGTGGTTATAGGTTTTGAAATGACCATCTTTTGATGTTTAAAAACAAAAAACCGAGCTTGAGGGCTCGGTTTTGAAGTACTGTTATAAAAACGAATGCTATTCTTGTATGCTGTCGTTTTCTTTATTTTGTTCACGAATGGTTTTAATGTATTCGTCTAATTCTTTACCATACTTCGATTTCGCTACCTCTTCCGTCAGTGAATTGTTGATAGAGTCAAGGTATTTTAATCGGGCGTTATATGTTTCTGTCAGGGCTAAGTATGGTGCCAGGTATGAATCTTTGTTATTAAGAATAAAGTTTAAGGTATATAAATATCTTCTTTTGGCATTTTTATCAGATTCGTTTTGTAGTGAATCGAAGGTAGCCGAATCTCCTTTTTTACTGGCTTCTACGCTTTCTTTTAAATAATTTAAGTTTCGATCGTTGAACTTAGAGATCATATCACGGTATTCTTTATACCTTCTGTGTGACTCGGAGCCTTCTATTTTGGCTTCAGCTATAAAGTAGTTACGCGTGGTATTCACAGTCATTTCTCCTGGTTCAGCGAATATTTCGAGCAAGTCATTGTTTTTTATGCCATCTTCTTTTTCAAGTGCTAAATAGATCATTTGAGGACTTTCGATGAAAATGTTGAAGTCAAAATTAGCATCACCGTCAACCACCATGGAGTCTACGATAACAAAAGCACTGCTATCTATTTTTTGTAGATAGAGGGTACCTTTCTTTAATCCGTCTATATTTCCTGTAATATGCAGGTTTTTCTTTTCTTTACTACATGCAACCATTAAGATTATTGCAAAAACAGGCGCTAGTATCTTTTTCATATAATTTAGTTTTTCAACTATTTGTGGTTATAAAGTCTTAAAAAATTCTTAATTCATTGTCTAGCGACAAAAATATTAGAATTCTTCAGAAAACAGAATAGGGATAAAAACTATTTTTGCTTTATTGGACATTTTAATATAAAATTGCTTTAGAAACCCCGGGGGATTATCTATGAAAAATATTTTAGTTATTGAAGATGAACAAAATGTAGCTGCCTTTATTAAAAAGGGACTCGAAGAAGAGGGCTATAATGTTTTTCTGGCTTATGATGGTACCACGGGCTTAGAACTACTCAAGCAGAGAAAAATTGATGCTGCCGTACTCGACATCATTCTGCCCGGAATTAATGGGTTAGAAATCGTTAAGGAGATTCGCCGGCGGGGATTTGCGGATGTACCTGTAGTGATGCTTACAGCATTGGGTACTACGGAGAATATAGTTACTGGCTTAGATGCCGGTGCTGATGATTACCTGATAAAGCCATTTAAGTTTAAGGAGCTTTTAGCGCGTTTACGTGCGTTGTCGAGAAGAAAGAACCTGTCTGTCGAAACCGATCAACTACTCTCGATCTCGGACCTTGAGTTGGATGTAAATGCGAAAATGGTTAAAAGGAATAGAAAAGAAATTAAGCTTACCTCTACCGAATACCGATTATTAGAGTATTTTTTGAATAACCAGGGAAGAGTATTGTCTCGTATTGACATTCTCGAGAGTGTTTGGGACATTGGTTTTAATATGGGGACCAATGTAGTGGATGTATATGTAAACTATCTTCGAAATAAAATTGAAAAGGGGTACAAATCGAAACTCATCCATACAGTAATCGGTATGGGGTATATAATGAAAGAGGATTATGAAGGTTCGTGATAAAATAACTCAAAATTTCACCATATTAACAAGTTTGCTTTTAATCAGTGTGTTTATACTGATCTACTTTTTTGCACAAAAATATACCCATAACGAGTTTTACCTTCGTTTAAGTCAGCGGGCTACCATCGCATCGCAGTTTCTATTTGAAGAAGATGCCTTAAATGCGAATATTTATAATGAGATCAGGTTAAAGCATTTGCAAATTTTGCCTGAAGAAGAAGAAAAGGTTTTAGCTGTTGATGTGATTAACAAGGTGGTTTTGGAAGAGAATGATTTGAACCTTCCGTCTACATTTTACGAGGTTGCTATAGAGCGGGGATTTGCCCGATATCACTATCACCCGAATGAAGTATTTTATTATGGATTGCTACGGAAATACAAGGGCAATCATTATCTCATTGTGCTCAGTGCGAAAGATATTTATGGAGAGGCTAAACTTACCAATCTTCGTAAAACCCTGGCTATTTGTTTTTTGATTGGGATTTTGCTGACCTATCTATTTGGGCGTTATTATGCTTCTAAAGTCATTAATCCAATTACCGAGATGATCAGGGAGGTGAATAAGATTACAGCCACGAATTTACACATGCGCCTGGAGGATAATGATAACAAAGATGAAATGGGGCAACTGGCGTCAACCTTCAATAATATGCTGGATCGCTTAGAAACTTCTTTTGATCTTCAAAGTAACTTTATAAGTAGTGCTTCTCATGAATTTAAAAATCCACTCACCGCTATTTTAGGAGAGATAGAAATTACGTTGAATCGTGAACGCAGTGGGGAAGAGTACAGGAATTCATTAATTAAGGTGGAAAAGGAAGCTATCAGGCTTGATATTCTGGTGAACGGGTTATTGAAATTAGCGCAGACTGAATTTGATGATAAGGGGTTGGTGATCGAGGAGGTCAGGATTGACGAGCTCGTTATCGGTGTACAAAGAGATTTTGATAATATACATCCGGAAAGTAAAATTATTTTTGACTTTTCGGAATTGCCATCGAATCCTGAAGATCTGGTGGTTCAGGGTAATAAGAGTTTACTTGGGGTTGCCTTTAATAATATATTGGATAACGCCGCTAAATTTTCGATGAACAAGGATGTTTCAGTGAAAATTACGGCCAGAGATCATAATGTGGTAGTCATTATAACTGATCAGGGGGTAGGGATTCCTCCTGACGAACTTAAAAATATCTTTGAGCCCTTCTTCCGGGCCTCAAATGTGAGGGGTGTTAAGGGATTTGGAGTAGGTTTGCCATTAACTTACAGAATTGTAAAATTGCATAGCGGACAATTAAATATTACCTCTGAGGTTGATTCCGGAACCCGGGTTGAGGTGGTGTTACCTCATAGAGATGAGCACATTATAGTAAGAAAATAATTTTTCTAATCTCGCTCTAATCTCCTTTTTAATTACTTCTTAATTCTTCTGGTTATCCTTGCCGTTCGAATTATTTTCTAATCACTTCATTGTGTGTGGATTCGAAAAAAATCAGAACGTGTAATAATAAAAATAAACTATGAAGAATTTTTTTGGAACCTATGTGAAGGCAGCTAAGTACGACATTCCGTCTAGTATTGTCGTTTTCCTGGTAGCTCTTCCTTTGTGTTTGGGGATTGCATTAGCATCCGGAGCTCCTTTATTCGCCGGACTTATTTCGGGTATAGTAGGGGGTATTGTAATTGGGTTGTTGAGTAAATCCAGCTTAAGTGTTAGTGGTCCTGCTGCAGGATTAGTGGTTATTGTTTTAAACGCTGTAGACAGCCTGGGTAGTTATGAGGCATTTTTAATGGCTGTTGTTTTAGCTGGGGTAATTCAGTTAGCACTTGGTTTTCTTAAGGCGGGAATTATCGGTTTGTATTTTCCTTCTTCGGTAATTAAAGGGATGCTGGCAGCTATTGGATTGATTTTAATTTTAAAGCAGTTTCCATATCTGATTGGTTTCACCGCTGATGCTTTTGGGGATATGAAATTTCTACAATCAGACGGGAGTAATACATTCTCTGATTTCTTTGCTGCTTTTACCCATATGGAGGTAGGTAGTTTAATAATTGGTCTGTTCTCATTATTTTTAATGATTTTCTGGGATCGTCCAATCATCAAAAACAACGGCTTATTGAAGAGGATACCGGCAGGTGTTTTAGTGGTAGTTATGGCTATTGTACTTAACCAGATATTTGGCTTGATAGCTCCTAACCTAGCAATTGATCCGGTTCATTTGGTTAGTCTTCCAATAATTTCTGAAATGGATTCAATTCAGGAGGTGTTTACTGCACCGAACTTTGGAGTACTTGGGAATCCAACGGTATATGTTACGGCTTTCACTTTAGCGATTGTGGCAAGTTTAGAGACTTTATTAAGCGTTGAAGCTATAGACAAACTGGATCCGTTAAAAAGAAGAACTCCGCAAAATGCTGAGCTAAAGGCCCAGGGGGTTGGTAATATTGTTTCTGGTTTGATTGGAGGACTTCCTATTACTGCGGTAATTGTAAGAAGTTCAGCAAACTTAGACTCAGGTGCCCGTACTAAGATGTCGGCTGTTTATCACGGTATTTTATTATTGGTTGCTGTAGCCGTGTTTCCTATGGTTATGAATATGATTCCATTGTCTGCGCTTGCAGCGATTTTAATCATGGTTGGTTTTAAACTTACTAAACCTTCATTATATAAAGCACAATATTTATTAGGTAAAGATAGATTCATTCCTTTCTTCGTTACTGTTGTTTGTATTTTATTCACGGATCTACTTGTTGGGATCCTGATCGGTATGTCAGTAGGTATCTTCTATGTATTAAGAGCGAACTATAAGGTACCATATTTCTTTAAAGAAGAAAAAGAGGAAAAGGAGAGCAAACCGCTTATCAGAATTGAATTGAGTGAGCATGTTTCATTCTTGAATAAGGCCAGTCTGCAGCTTACTTTTGAGCACCTTCCGGAAAACAGAGAAGTTTTAATAGACGGATCGAGCACCAAGGAGATTGATTATGATGCTTTGGAGGTGATATACAACTTTAAGAATACTGCGCATGAAAAGAATATTGTATGTCATTTCAAGAACATTCCTGAATTTGGTAAGAATGGAGAGATCATACAAAAGCCTAAACTTGAAGTACCTCACAAGAAGTTAGTTGGTAACTTTAAGAAGAGTGCCTAATTGGACGTGTACTAACTACAGGTAGCCGTAGCGGGTTGTTTTTAAATCCATTATTAAAGGAATTTGCTCAAGGTAGTTAGGTTATAAATGTTACTTATTGAATAATAAAGTTAGTTTGATTAATAAATCGGCAGTTTATTAATTATATCTGCGAAGAGGATACTGTAGGGGGTTTTCCTCTTCGCTTCTTCCAAAAAGCTATTTCTTAAAAATAATATTTTTAAAAATGAAAAACATACTAATACCAATTACAGATAAAAAAATAACCATTACTGATTTAAAGAAAACTGTAGACCCGTATAGAAGTGAAGCGTTAAATGTGGTTTTATTATATATTTCTAAATGTAAAGATCGACCGACAGAATTAATGATCTCTGCATTGAGGGATACTTTTGAAGATGATGCCCTGGCGGTGTTGATGCCTTTAAAAAGGGAGCTGCTAAAGGAATATAATTATCTCTCTGATTTTAGTGTGATTACTGAATCGAGCTATAAAAGTAAATATGACTCAATTGTAGAAGCCATAGATACTTATCAGGTAGATGTGGTGGCTTTAACACAAGATAAGAGTACAGCAGGTTTGAAGAAGCTATTGGGACTTAATGATAAGGACAGAATAGAAAGTAAATTGTCTGCTAATCCACATGTTGTTTTGGTTTAGAATTTCTTTTATTGAGTCGTCCTAATATAGGTTGACAGTTTTTAAAAAAGTTAAATCAAACCAGAGTAGTTCGCTTCTCTGGTTTTTTTATATGTACAAAATTAGGTGTTTTCATGTTAAGACTTAAATGTGGTCTTACATTATTGTAAGTATCAATAGACTCTTTAACCAGGAGTTCAAGTTCTTTCTTGTTATTGCATTGATAAATTAAAAATTCACTTTTTAAGATACCGTTTATTCTTTCGGCTAATGCATTTTGATAACAGTCATCCCCTGTAGTCATGGAAGGTCTGATATTGTTTTTTCTCAATTCCGTTTGATAAACCTCGGAGCAATATTGTAGCCCTCTATCCGAATGATGGATGAGCTTAGTGTCGTTTACTCTATTGTTGATGGCCATTTTAAGAGCCTTGACCACATTATCACTATTCATGTTGTCACTTAATTGATACCCCATTATCTTTCTACTGTAGGCGTCAGTAACTAACGATAGATAATGTGTGGCCTTCCTGGATTTCACATAAGTAATATCGCTTACAAAGTACTGTTCTGGCCTGTTGATTACTTGATCCTTCATAAGGTTGTCATGTTTTCTTAACCAGTGTTTGGAATCGGTTGTTTTTGTATAGTTCTTCTTTGGCTTAACAAGTAAGGCTTCTGATCTTAAGTAAGTAAATAGGGCATCTCTACCTATTTTTATACCCTGTAGCCTAAACTCGTCCCTTAGTAGATAATACAGCTTTCGCGTACCTATTCTTGGCATCTGCATACGCAATTGAAGTACTAATGCTTTTATTTTGGCAAGTTCCTTGGCTCGGGACTCCTGACGCTTTATGGACTGATAGAACCCTTGACGAGATATCTCAAACAACCGGCAACAACGTGATAGGCTCACTTCTTGTTCTTGCCTGATGCGTTGGATTGTTGAGATGAAAACTTTTTTCTGATTGAGGTACCATATTGACTGTCTGAGATATCAATCATCGTATTAAGAATCTTGTTCTTTAGTTTTTCATCATCTAACTCACGCTCTAAACGTTTAATTTTCTGTGCAGGTGTTTCTTTGGATTTCATAAATAGGTTTGGTTTGCTCCAGTCTAAGGTACCATGTTTTCTTAACCAAACCAAAACTGTGCTTCTACCTTGAATCCCGTAGTGTTTTTGAGCTTGCTTGTAGGTCATCTCGCCTTTTTCTACCTGCGAGACCACAGCTAATTTAAAGCCTAGGTTATAATCGCGCTGTGTGCGTTTGTTCCCTTTGTTCGTCCTTGTCTTTCATAAATAAGTCGTTTTTGTGTCAACTTATTTCAGGACGGGACATATAAATAAAAAAAAGCGGGGTTAAACCCCGCTTTTTTTATTATGTTTTGTGCATACATTTAATTCTTCATCCAGGCGTTTCGAAGTGCAATTTGATCGCTGCTTGCATTTGCTTCCTCAACGATGGCGGTTACTTCGGCCATAGGCGTTTTTGTTTTACCTGAGAGGGTAACTTCTTTTCCTTCTCGTACTACTACCATGGTAATATCCTGATCTGGTTGCCAACCGAATGAACCAATGATCATGTCACGAATATTATCCAGGTTATATGCTGTTCCATTAATGGATTTGATTATATCTCCACCCTGAATTCCTAAATCGGTCAGAAAAGAGTTCAGCTTTGTATTTCTGAAGAAAACCTCTTTTGAGCCTGGCTTCACGTCGATATATGGAATTTGTCCGTTCATTAAATACCCGGTTTCCTCCATTTTAGCGGTAAATGCTAATCCGACTTTATTTAAGAACGCGGTATAGTTTATTGGTGTGTCTCCGATGACATGTTTATTGAAGAAATCACCAACCTCAGGATACGTTAGTTTTACGATTTCGTCAATAATGGTATCGTCGTCAAAAGGTTTGTCTTTTCCATATTTGTCTGACAGCTGTTTCATTAGCCATAGGATTCCTTTCTCACCATTACTTTGTTCTCTGATAATGATATCAATGCACATGCCAATAAGGGCTCCCTTTTGATAGACATTAACATAATTACCTTTATAGGGTTCCTCTAAGATGTTTTCACTCATTACGGTGAAGGACATGTTATCGTCGTAATTTTTAGCGGTTTGAATTTTTTGATTTATACGATCATAAAATGCTTCATTGCTTATTAATCCTTGTTGAATTTGGAACAGATTTGCGAAATATTCTGTAACTCCTTCATACATCCATAGGTGCTTAGACATTGCCGGATCATTATAATTGAAATAATGTACTTCTTCCGAGTGTACAGATAGTGGAGTTACAATATGAAAGAACTCATGAGAAACCACATCGATCATGGTTTCAATCAAGGCTTGTTTAGGCATTGACTCGGGAAGTACCACGGTAGTTGATGTATGATGCTCCAGGGCTCCGAATCCGGTCGCATCATTTTCCTGTCCGGTACTTAGGTATAATAAAATGTGATAGCTTTTGGTTGCATTGACGTCTCCTAAAAATGTCTTTTGGGCTTTCATCATGCGCTCCATATCTTCTTTGATATCTATAGCTTTATAGGTTCCATTAGGGGAATATACAGATAGGGTAACTTCAATATCATTCACGGTAAAGGTTTCACTATCTAATTTTGAATACATTATCGGATTGTCTGTTACTTCGAAGTAACGATTGGCATAGAATGTATCTGTGTTTTCCTTCTGGTTCGCGACTTCTTTTAAGGAAGTTGAAGCGACAAACCCATTAGGGTGGGTGAAGGAAATCTGATATGGCCGTTGGTCAAGATCGTTGAAATACCCCACTAGCATGTGAAGGTTTAAAAAGTAATTGGTATTTGCTTCGATGTTCGTTCCTGCAGGGGAGAAAACGGCCTCGTCTACCTGTGTTTCTGTGTCGAACGAATCGTTTACCCAATAAGTTACTTTATTGAGGTTTTGAGCATTCGAAATTTGCCAGGTGTTCTTGTCTACCCGATTTGATTGCATTAGGTTACCGTCGTAATCGAAGGCTTTAAAATCATCTATAAACTGTCCGTAATCGTTATTGCTATAGGTTCCAGGGACTGTTTTAGGGATATAAAAATTAATGGAGGTTGTTGTGAACCTCCCCGGGTCCACTTCTACTTTTACTTTGTCATCTTTTACATTGACCAAATCAATGCTGGCATTTACCGGAAGGTTGGTTGCCAGGTCATTTACTTTGGGACCACAACTATATAAAATAGCAGCGGTAAGTACGGTTATGAATATTTTTTTCATTCTTTTAATTTTAGTGTTTCAGTTAACTAGTGTGTTTGTTAAAGGTAAAGTTACAGTATTTAACATTATTTTAAACCAAAACCTCCCTAAAACCGATGAGGTCTGAGGGAGGTTTTGATTTTTGTTGAAATAATAGTCCGAAAATATAGACCTATTTTAGTCTTTAAATAGTTTAGCTATGTGTTTAGCAACGCCATCTTCTTTGTGATGAAGCGTAATGGCATCTGCCACTGCTTTTACTTCGTCTCTTGCATTTGCTACTGCAACGCCATGACCTACGGCATTTATCATTTCGGTGTCGTTGTAATTATCTCCAAAAGCGATTGCATCATCAATAGACAGTTTAAAGTGCAGGTCCAGCAATTTTTGGATACCGGTAAGTTTTGATACTTGTTTGGGAGCAATTTCAATATAAGTGTCTTTGGAACGATATAGATGCAGGTCATTCCCGAATTCTTTAGTAAAATATTGAAAGGCTTCTTCTATTAAATGAGCTTCGCCCATACACGTAATTTTATGAGCACCTTTATTTTTGTTCTTCCAGTCTTCTAAAGTCTCGATGTTGGATTTGATTTCGGGTGTTACCCTGGTATTATTTTCTTCTCTTTTGGCCCAATAATCGTATTGTTCTACATACCATTCGTCGTTGTTAAAAAGGCTTAGATGAAATTTTTCTGCTGAAATTTGTTCATTATAAGAAATGATACGTTCTAATAAATTACCGGGAATCTCCAGGTTGTGCAATATTTTATTATTTGCTATTACCAGGGCTCCGTTATAACAAATCAGGGGTTGGTTTGTTACCCCTAGTTTATCTTGTATGTGATGCATTTGCTTTGGCATTCTTGCTGAAACCAACACAATAGGAACGTAATCTTTTATCCTCTGAATTTCTGAAATGGTTAATGCTGATACATCCCGGTTTTTATCTAAAAGGGTGCCGTCTATATCGGTAAATAATATTTTATAAGGCATTATTCTTTTTCTTTTTTAGTTTTCGGATCTCTATTTTCGTTCTTTAAGCTTTGCATCAGCATCCATTCGATCTGCCCATTGGTACTACGAAACTCGTCAGCAGCCCATTTCTCGATTGCTTTTAGCATATCTTCATTGATCCTTAATGCAAATGCTTTTTTCTTAGGCATATTATTTATTAATAAATTCAGTAATAGTTTCTACTAGTTCTGAAGCGAGTGCAAAATTAGCAGAATAATATGATTCGTTATTTTCTTTTAGTGTATGTACTTCTTTTAGTACATGATTCATATCTTTTATAATTCTCAAATCTGCATCGGGTTTTGCGTTGAATAGATTTTTTGCATCTTCAATCCTTACTTGTATGTCGGCATCTCCCTGAATAATTAATGTTCTGGCTTTAACATTTTTTATCTCTTCTAAAGGTTTATAAGCTATATATGATTTAAGAAAATGATGATTTGCAGGGGCAAATATTCCAACCAGATAAGGGTTAACGTTTAAAATGGTGTCTGTTTTTTTAAGTTCTTCAAAATGCGCTTTTACGGTAGGAGAGAGTGCTGCGCTTTGAGCGTTTATCTGACGCATTATTAATGTTTCAAAATCTTCAGATGGTCCTGCAAGGGATATATAATTGGTGACGTTAGTGTCCTGTGCAAGCATGGCGGTTAATGAACCTTGACTATGCCCTATGAGGGTAATATTTGTAAAGCGTTTATCTTTTTTGAAGTAATCAATAATTACTTTAACATCTGTAACAAGATCTTCGAAAACCGTTTTATCGGACATTAATTTAATATTCTCTGCAATAGATGTTCTCTTATCATATCGATAAAAGGCAATACCTCTTGCATTTAAACTATCAGCCAATAGTTTAATATAATTGGCTTTGATTTCTATGGTGCCGAGTTTTTGATTGCCATTTCTATCTACATTACCGGAGCCATGAATAAAGATGGCCAGGGGCATTTTTTCATTTGATCCGGGGTAACTTAGCGTTCCGGGTAATGCAATGTTGTCATTATAGAGTGCCACTTCTTCCTGCTTTATGTCCTGACTCTGGCATATAAGATTGGTGAAGAGGCATATATAAAAAACGAGCTGTTTCATGTTGTCGTAATAGGATTAAAATAGGTTGTAATTGTTTTATCGGCCAATTCCGGTTTTTGGGTACCTATTAACAATTTTTTATTGTTTTTGTAAATAATCTGAATGCCTTTATTACCTCTTATGTTCAGTGCTTTGCCTTTTCCGCGAAAACCAATACGCCAACCATAGCCTCCATAATCTTTGATCGGGTTATACTTAATTACTTTACACATTTTGATTTCTCCCCATTTGATGGTTTTATCATTTCTCTGAATTGGTGAGAATCTATAGTGAATGCCAATCTCATTTATTTTGGTAGTTAGTTTAACAGTTCGGATCAGGATAAATATGAGTCCCATGGTAACTATTATGATCACTAATGCTGTAACTGATTCTTTATCTCCATTATTTAATTTATTTTTTTCCAGGATGAATGGAATTAAAGCACCAATAAAGGCCAATATTAAAGTAGCGTAGATCCACCATTGATTAAACCGCTGCTCTTCGGTAAAGACTTTCATTATCTTTCATTTTTATCGCGTTCGAGAATGGCTTTTATTGCGAAATTTTTATCGCTGAATACGGTTGTTACAACGCGCCATCCATCGCGAGCATACCCATTTAATTCTGCTTCAAAATTCTTGTCTGTATTTGTAAACAGGTTTGATTTTTGTTTTAGGATTTTATATTCTTTCATGTTGAAATTTTAATGGTGTAAGGTTCCTGCATTGACTATAGGGGCTGCATCTTTGTCGGAGCAAAGTACTACCATAAGGTTACTCACCATGGCTGATTTACGTTCTTCATCCAGATCTACCAATTCTTTTTTGCTTAATTCATCTAGTGCCATTTCCACCATACTTACAGCCCCCTCTACAATTTTATGACGGGCGGCAACAATTGCGGTGGCCTGTTGACGTTTAAGCATTGCATTGGCGATTTCCTGAGCATAGGCCAGGTAACCGATTCTGGCTTCTAAAACTTCGATCCCTGCCATAGCCAGGCGTTCCTGAATTTCTTTCTCCAAGTCTTCACTGACTTCATTAACGCTAGATCTTAAGGTGATGTCTTCATCCAGTCCTTCATCTGCAAAGTTGTCGTATGGGTACATGCTTGCCAATTTTCTAACTGCTGCATCCGTTTGGACACGTACAAAGTTTTCATAATTATCAACGTCGAATGCTGCTTTATAGGTGTCGGTCACTCTCCATACCAGAATAGTACTAATCATTACAGGGTTTCCAATTTTATCATTTACTTTTAATCGTTCACTATCGAAATTACTGGCTCGTAATGAGATCTTCTTTTTTGTAAAGAATGGGTTCACCCAATAAAATCCATTTTTCTTAATTGTGCCTACATATTTTCCAAATAGTAAAAGAACCCTCGAGTTATTTGGATTTACGAGGGTGAATCCCGGAAGTATGAATAAAGCAATTATTATCGCAATGAGGAACATCGTATTTGATTGTGAGATTACCATATACAAGCCTCCGAAGAAAAGGATCATTGCCGCAAAGAGCATAAGATATCCGTTTAAGCCAGATGTTATTTTTTCATTTGTCATAATGATAGTTTTGTATGATATTAAAATGATATCATAAAGATATTGAATTAATTTTTAATAGTTCCGATATTTAACATTTAGATTTCATTGATATAATTACTTTTGAAAAAAAATAAAGAATGAAAAGATTGTTATTATTGCTAGTGCTATCGAGTCAGTTTTGTTTGGCAGAGACTTCAATATGGGGAGCTACCGGTCATAGGGTTGTCGGAGAGGTAGCGACTGAATACTTAAAAGGCAGTACTAAAAGAAAGTTGAATTTATTGTTAGATGGTCAGAGTTTAGCTTTAGTATCTACTTTTGGAGACGATATCAAATCAGATAAGCGATATAAAGAGTTTAATCCGTGGCATTATGTGAATATTCCATCCGGGGGATTATACGATTCACATGATGCCTCGGCGCATGGTGATATTATACAGGGAATCGAAAAGTGCATTGCTGTGATTCAGCAAAAGGAGGCTACTAAAGATGATAAGGCCTTCTATTTAAAAATGCTTGTACATTTAATAGGTGATTTGCATCAGCCTTTGCACGTAGGGAGGGCTGAAGACAAGGGAGGTAATGACATTCAGGTTAGATGGTTTAATAAAGGGACTAATTTGCATCGGGTTTGGGATAGCGATATGATCAACCATTATAAGATGAGTTATTCTGAACTTGCAGAGAACCTTCCGAAGTTAAGCAGGAAAGAGCGAAAAGCTATTGAGGAAGGTACTATTTTGGACTGGACTTATGAATCACAAAAGCTGGCTGATAAAGTGTATGCAACAGCTGATTCAGGTGCTAAATTAGGATATGGGTATATGTATGAAAATTTTAGTCAGGTGAGGTATCAATTGTTAAAAGGGGGAATTCGACTGGCTAAGGTTTTGAATGCCATTTTATGATAATTTGGCAATAGAATGTTGATTATCAGTTTATAGCACGATTTGGTGTTAAAGTTTATAAAATTTCCGATAAAATGCTTGTTTTATTATTTTCACATAGTATTTTTGCGCTCGGAAAAAGGATAAAGTGCTGAAATTTAAAGTGTTGATGAAGTTGTTTTATGCTGGAATTAGAATCTTTGTAGGAGCGCAATTAATGTTTGCGGGATATGGAGAAACTGTTGCTTTAAATGAGCTCTCATCGAATATTGTTAGTACTTCAGGAGGAAACATTTTATTAGAGAATAATGTATTTCAAGCGTTATTGATTTGTCTTCCTTTTATCAAATTTGGATTAGGATTGTTTCTTTTACCAGGTTTCTTCACTAAACCAAGTCTTATAGCAGGCTTAGTATTATTTGGAGTTTTAACCCTGGTGATGATGATTAGCGGAAACTCATCAGAGGTAATTGGAAATCTGTTTTATTTGACTTTTTTCGCTGGATTATTAAAGTATTTAGACTATAACAATATTTCCTTAGATAATAAGGCGAACTTAACCTGTAGAAGCTTATAGTGGTTGTTTATAAGTGAATTGCTTAGGCGATTTGATTTTTTTGAGTTAATTAATGATAAAGGCCGTACCCAACGGCCTTTATCTTTTTAATTTATATAGGAATATGCCCAAAGCATCAGTATAAACTGCAGGGGTATTCTACTCAGGAGGAGCCATTTTGGGAATCCGGCCGAAGCCTTTTCGCTGCTGAGCATATAGAAATGTACCAAGAGAAAAATACAAAGCATTAAGATAATTCCATAAAGTGCAATATTTTTAATTGCCGGAATACAAATTGAAATGCCCAATATAATTTCTGCAAGACCACTAAACCATACGAGTCCTTTATGATTTGGTAAATACCGGGGCATGATGCGCAAATATATTTTTGGTTTCAAAAAATGCATAATGCCAGCACATACGTATAGCAGGGCCATTAGGTATAGATGCCATGGTAACATAAGCTTATATTTAAATAGCAATTCTCAAGGCTTCATAGCGCTGGAAATGCCGGGGGTGATTTAATTATTTTTGAGTGGTAATCCACTGATTGATTTTATCTTCTAATAGTTTAAGAGGAATACAGCCCGACTCTAATATTTTATTGTGAAATTGTTTGATGTCAAACTTGTCACCGAGTTCCTTTTCGGCTTTTTGTCGTAGGGCAAGAATTTTTAACTGTCCTACTTTATAGGATAATGCCTGACCAGGGATAGCCATGTACCTTTCAATTTCTGCAATGATACTGGCTTCACTTTCCGCTTCATTATCCAGGGAATACTGGATTGCTTTTTCACGGGACCATCCTTTAGCGTGTATTCCTGTATCGACAACCAGACGTATGGCTCTATGCATTTCAGCACTCAACATTCCAAAATACTGATATGGGTCATTATAAAGTCCTAATTCTTTCCCCAGAGATTCCGCGTACAGCGCCCATCCTTCCCCGTAGGCAGAATACCATAATGTTTTTCTAAAATCAGGGAGTTCTTCATTTTCCTGTTGAAGTGAAATTTGATAGTGATGACCTGGAATTGCTTCATGTAAGAAAAGGTCTTCGTCGGAGTAGATATTGTATTTTTCGACGTTTGGAATTGGCACATAGAAGATACCCGGTCTGGTTCCGTCCAGGGTGCCTGGGTTATATTCAGCACTGGCAGAAGCCTCTCTGAATGCTTCTGTTCTTCGAACTTCAAAAGCTGTTTTTGGTGTAAGATCAAACAATGTGATGAGATTAGGCTTCATTTTTTCATGAATCTCATTAAAGTGGTCGATGACCTGTTGAGGTTGGTTGTAAGGCATTAATTCTTTTTTATTACGGACCTGGTCGAAGAAAGCGTTGAGGTCTCCATTGAAACCAACTTCTTTTTTTATTTTTTCCATTTCCGATTTAATACGTGCCACCTCACTTAATCCCAACTGATGTATTTCATCGGCTGTCATGTTGGTTGTGGTGTATTGCTTAATCAGGGCGTTATAAAGTTCCTTGCCTTCAGGGATATCACTAATTCCTGAGGACGCTCTTCCGGCTTTCAGATACTGATCATTTAAATACGTGTTCAAACGATCCATTACAGGAATCACCTTGTCTTTAATCGTTTGTGTATAGGATGATGTCACATGACTTTTTTCTTCTTTGGTGAAGTTTTCCGGGATCATTTTAACAGGGGCAAAGAATAAATTCTTTTCTACCGGAGTTTTGGTCAGGTCTTTAATTTGGGGAATTGTTTTAAGGATGAGTGAATTTGGCAACACGTATCCTTCTTCAACTCCTTTTTTCATATTCACTATTGCAGAGTCTATCCAGACTGAAAATTTATCTAATCTTGACAGCCAATTATCGTAATCAGTTATAGTTTTGAACGGTTGGGCACTACTTCCACTTCCTAATTGCCCAATAGTAAGATGCATGGCAGAGAATTGGTTTAAGGGCATCAAATGGGTTTTAAATTTCAGGAGATTGATATTTTGATCAAGTTCCCAAAGTAAAACAGCTTTGCTTAACTTTTCTTCGTCGTTTAAATATGTATCGTCGTAAAGTTCCAGGGAATCTTTATAGGTTTGAAAAACATTTAACGCTGTTTCTTTATAGTTTTTAGTGATATTGTTGGGTAGTTTGTCATTGAATCGATTGTCTCCGGCAAAGGTTGCGTTGATTGGGTTGAGTTTGAGACTTTGTTGGTAATAGGATTCAAAAACTTCATTTATAGGGGGAAGGTCTATTTCTAAAATTGTATCTTTCTTATCTTCTTGCTTACAGGCAGTGATCGATAGTATAAGACTCAGAGCAAACAGAAAGTTTTTCATAAGTAATTATGGTTTTTTTGGTAAGAATGGTTAACGGTTCTTGATTTCCCTGCATTTGGTATATTCGAGTTTACGAAATCGCAGGGCTTCCCAATCATCATTTATTTTCAGGTATCCTACCTGGGTATAACAATTTTTGATCAGTGGTGACCAGGCGTAATCATTCGTAATATCAGTTTTTAGGGTTTTAGACACTTTTCTTGGATGCGCTACCCATAATACGATATCATCTTTTAATTTGGGTAACAGGGTTTGCGTTTGACGCTCGAATTCTTCTATTGTTTTTACAAAAACAAGCGCAAATTCTACCTGATTTATCTGAACCAATGATTCTATAACATCAATACCTGTTAATTCGGCAAGCTGTTCGTTAAAGCCATCCGGTTCATTTATAACCAAAATCTCTTGTTGGTTTTCAAGCTTTAGTTTTTGAAATAATGTTTTCACTTGCGGGTGTTTTATTTTTAAAAAGCAACTCTACTAAGATACGGATAAAGATCATCTGTTCCAAGCAACAAAACTCCGGCAAGGGTAATAAAAAAACCACTTCTTAATTAAGAAGTGGTTTAAATATGATAATTAGTTTCAATTAATTACTTGATCATATCATAGCTTCGCTTGATGAAGTTTGTAAGTTCTTCACCTTGTAATAAGCCTTGTGATAGACGGGCAAGATCTAACGATTGCTTAATCAGTCGTTCTTGCTTCGCTTTGGTTTTGGTACTTACAATCTGACTTATTAAGTCATGATTGGTGTTTACTACCAGATTGTACATTTCAGGCATGTTGCCCATACCGAACATGCCTCCGCCACCAGTAGCACTCATTTCTTTCATTCTACGCATAAATTCAGGTTGCGTTATCACAAAAGGGGAGGCAGCGCTATCCAGTGCTTCGAGTTTTACTGTGTACTTTTCTTTCGGTACGACCTCTTCCAGAACTGTATTTAGTTTCTCTTTTTCTTCATCAGATAGCCTGGAGATTTTCTCTTCATCTTTTTTGATGAGATTATCTAAAGAATCGGCATCAACTCTGGCAAAGGTGAATTTCTCGTTCGAGGTTTCCAACTTTTGAATCAGGTGAGAAACGATTGGCGAGTCTAATAGTAACACTTCGTACCCTCTTTCTTTGGCTTCTGCTATGTAACTGTGTTGGATGTCTTTATTGCTAGCGTATAGTACTACTGTATTCCCGTCTTTGTCAGTATGATTGTCTTTTATTTTCTCTTTTAACTCTTCCAGGGTTAAATAATCTCCATCCACTGTCGGGTAAAGGGCAAATTTTTGAGCTTTATCGAAGAACTTCTCTTCTGAAAGCATACCATATTCGATCACGATCTTAATATCGTTCCATTTCTGTTCGAAATCTTCACGATTGTTATTGAATAATGATGCAAGTTTATCAGCAACCTTACGTGTAATATAGCTTGAAATTTTCTTCACATTACCATCAGCCTGAAGATAGGATCTTGAGACATTCAATGGAATATCCGGAGAATCAATAACTCCTTTTAACATCGTTAAAAATTCAGGGACAATTCCTTCAACGTTATCTGTTACAAAAACCTGATTCTGATATAATTGAATTTTGTCTTTCTGCAGATTGATATCGTTAGAAAGTTTTGGAAAATAAAGTATTCCGGTTAAATTAAAAGGGTAATCAACATTTAAGTGAATGTTGAATAAGGGTTCTTCGAATTGCATTGGGTACAATTCACGATAAAAGGTTTTGTAGTCCTCATCTTCCAGGTCGGCAGGTTGCTTAGTCCATGCCGGTTGTGTATTATTGATAATGTTGTCTACCTCTTTCGTAGGTGCCGGATCGTCTTCTTTAGCATCTTCCGGTTTAGGCAGGGTTTCGGTTCTTGTGCCAAACTTTATCGGAATTGCATTGAACTTATTGTATTTGTTTAAAAGTTCGGCGATCTTATTGTCTTCCAGAAATTCTTTTGAGTCTTCGTTGATATGAAGGATGATCTCAGTACCTCTGTCTTTTTTGTCGGCTTTTTCCAAGGCGTACTGCGGTGAACCATCACAGCTCCAATGCGCTGCAGGTTCATCTTTATAGCTTTTAGTAATAATTTCAACTTTGTCTGCCACCATAAATGCAGAATAGAAACCAAGTCCGAAGTGTCCAATGATCCCACTATCTTTTGCAGAATCTTTATATTTTTCCAGGAATTCTTCTGCCCCTGAAAAAGCTACTTCGTTAATATACTTCTTCACTTCTTCGGCAGTCATACCGATACCCTGATCGGTAATATGGAGTTTATTATTTTCCTTGTCAATTTTGATCTCTATCATCGGATCTCCATAGTCAACTTGAGCTTCCCCTATATTACTAAGGTGTTTTAGCTTTAAAGTTGCATCCGTAGCATTTGATATTAACTCTCTTAAAAAGATCTCGTGGTCGCTGTATAAAAACTTTTTTATCAGCGGAAAAATGTTTTCAACAGATACATTAATATTTCCAGTTGTCATAGAATTGTGTTTTTCATGTTATTCTTCACGAACCACCTATGGCAAAAAAAATACCATACCGATAGTGAAGTGACAAGATGACACTATTATTAAGAATAAATCATTTTAAGTGATCTTATTTTATAAATACTTAAATTGCAGAGCTGATTTTGTTCTGAAAAACAGTATTTTGTTATGAACTAATATTATATGAATATGTATAATTCTAGAATTGCAGGGCTTGGTTATTATGTGCCCGAAAATGTTGTGACGAATGATGACTTATCGAAGTTGATGGATACTAATGATGAGTGGATTCAGGAACGAACGGGAATTAAGGAGCGTCGTCACGTGGTAGAAGGAAGTGGTGAAACCACGACTTCAATGGGTGTAGAAGCTGCCAGAATTGCAATTGAACGAGCGGGCGTAGCTAAAGAGGATATAGACTTCATTATTTTTGCTACCTTGAGTCCGGATTATTATTTTCCGGGTCCAGGAGTATTAGTACAGCGGGATTTAGGTCTTCGAACCGTGGGAGCCCTGGATATTCGAAATCAATGTTCCGGGTTTGTTTATGCTATTTCGATTGCCGATCAATATATTAAAACGGGCATGTATAAGAATGTATTGGTTATAGGATCGGAACTTCACTCTAAAGGATTAGACATGACTACCAGAGGAAGGGGAGTGTCTGTAATATTTGGTGATGGTGCCGGTGCAGCAGTATTAACCAGAGAGGAAGATACATCGAGAGGTGTGTTGTCTACCCATATGCATTCTGAAGGGCAGTATGCGGAAGAATTGTCTTTAATAGCTCCCGGAATGGGTAAAAGATGGGTTACGGATATTATTGAAGATAATAATCCGGAGGATACTTCTTATTATCCGTATATGAATGGTCAGTTTGTTTTTAAAAATGCAGTGGTTCGTTTTAGCGAAGTTATTAATGAAGGTTTGGAGGCGAATAACCTTTCAGTTTCAGATATTGATATTTTAATTCCGCATCAAGCAAACCTTAGAATTTCACAGTTTATACAGCAGAAATTCAAGTTAAAGGACGAACAGGTATTCAATAATATCATGAAATATGGGAATACCACCGCTGCTTCGATTCCGATAGCTTTAACAGAGGCATGGGAACAAGGAAAGATTAAAAAAGGAGATACCGTTGTGTTAGCTGCATTCGGAAGTGGCTTTACATGGGGGAGCGCCATTATTAAATGGTAATACGAAGTATAAAATCAATAAAAAAGTCGTTGTTTTTACAACGACTTTTTTATTGATAGTTTTTCGCGAACTGGCTGGGAGATATACTGGTTTTTTCCTTGAAAACCCTGGAGAAATATGCGTAATCTTCGTATCCTAATTCGTGCGCAATTTCAGTAAGAGAGCCTTTGGCATAGATGAGCATTCTTTTTGCTTCCAGTATAACTCTTTCCATTACCAGGTCTGAGGTAGTTTTGTTAAGTGCTTTTTTAATGATGCGATTGAGATGCTTTGGACTCAGGTGCATCATGTCTGCATAATCGGAGGCAAATTTTGTTTTTTTATAGTGTTTTTCAATCAGGAGTTCCAGCGTTTTTATTCGTTCAGAATCGATATGTGGTTGTACGGATGGAATTGAGCCTGTTAAATAAACTCTTGTTAGCTCTATGTATAGAAGATTAATAAGTGAAATGATTCTTTGGTATTTAAAAATGTAATCTTGTTTTTGTTCTTGATTAATCTCTTTGAAGTAGTTTAAAAAAGCGGGCAGTTGGGTACTTTTTAAACAAACGTTGGGAGGATTTTGAGATGAATAAAAAAAGGGGAAGTTATCGACTGAATTATTCGTGTAGTTCAGGTCTATAAATGATTTTGAATGGAAGAAGATGAAGCCTTTTACGTCCCTTGAGAGTTCCCAGTTATGAATTTGTCCGGGTTTTAATAAAAATACGGTACCGGGTTTAATGTCGTAGCTGTGAAAATCGATCTCGTGTATGCCGGAGCCCCGAGTGAAAATAATAACTACATAAAAGTCGTGTTTATGAGGATGCGAAATGTTTTTATGATGTGTTTTGATGTGTTTTTCAAAGGTGTTGCTATAAAAATCATTTGTTTTTTGACCGTTGTTGAATTGTTGAATATTTAAAATATTGAGTAATGACATCTGTAGTGGGTTATGTCTTAAAAGTACAAATAAAAGCAATAATCAGGCAACCTTCATATTTATTATATTATTGAAATTTGTTCATCTAAATAAATTGATCTATGAGTAGGTATATAAAGGCTATTCAATGTAAGTGTCCTAAATGTGAAAAGGGGGCGATTTTTAAAGACTCCGGTAACCCAATTTTTTTTAAAATGCCTAAAATGTACAAATCATGCGAGGCATGTGGTTATGTTTTTGAGCGTGAACCCGGATTTTTTTTCGGAGCTATGTATGTAAGTTATTCGTTGGCTGTGGCAGAGTTAGTTGCCTTATTGGTGGTGGTTAAATTTATTCTTGGCTTTGGAAATATTGTTTTGGTCATTAGTGTTGCCATCTTAGCATTTTTGCTTAGTACATTTAATTTCAGGGTTTCCCGTTCTTTATGGATGTATTTTTTTGAAAGAAAATCAATTTAAGTGCAATCGAATCCTCGAGCTTTTTTGGATTTATTGTTGTTGATTGCACTTAAAATGATCTATGACCAGGATTTTAGATGTTTTCTTCTGCGAACTTATGGCAGAATTCTTTGATCTCATCCCTAGTATTTCGGAATGCTTCTATTAATTCTTTTACAGTCCCGGATGCTTTGCTTGGATCGGAAAAATCATGATGAATTTTTTTTGTTTTTCCGATAAATACCGGGCAGCTTTCGTTGGCATGATCGCAAACAGTTATAACAAAATCGAAATGAATATTTGAGTATTCATCGACATGATTTGATGTGTGTTTGCTAATGTCAACGTCATCTTCTGCCATGATACCTACAGCAAAAGGATTTAAACCGTGAATTTCGACCCCGGCGCTGTAAATATTAGCTTTATTCGCTGTGAATTGTTTTAAATAACCATGTGCCATTTGGCTTCTGCAGGAGTTGCCTGTGCATAGAACAAGAATGTTTTTCATTTTAAGCTTTTTGGGTGTTTAATTTTTTATCGTAGTACTTGTTTTTTAACCAAAAGGAGACCTTCACTAATAAAATAAGTGCAGGTACCTCTACTAATGGGCCAATTACACCTGCAAATGCCTGGCCGCTATTCAATCCAAATACAGCTATAGCCACCGCAATGGCAAGTTCGAAGTTGTTACCGGCTGCGGTAAAAGAAACAGCGGCGTTTTCATCATAAGGAGCCTTAAACCATTTGCTGATCCCAAACCCAATCAGAAACATAAGTGCAAAATAAATGAGTAATGGTACTGCTATTTTTACAACATCCATGGGGATGTTTACAATCAGTTCTCCTTTTAGGCTAAACATGATTACGATAGTGAATAGCAGGGCTATAAGAGTTAATTTGGAAATTTTAGGTATAAATTCATTCATATACCACGCTTCACTTTTGAGCTTTACCAAAATCACTCTGCTTAAAAACCCTAGTAAAAATGGAATGCCAAGATAAATAGCGACACTTTCGGCAATAGTGGCTATGGAAATATCTATGATAGCGCCTTCGAAACCAAAATATGGTGGAAGTATGGTGATAAAAATCCAGGCGTAAAAGCTATAGGCGAACACTTGAAAAATACTATTCAAGGCTACCAGCCCTGCTGCATACTCGCTGCTACCATCGGCCAGGTCATTCCATACAAGGACCATCGCAATACAGCGTGCCAAGCCTATTAATATAAGACCTGTCATATATTCCGGTTCATCTCTTAAAAAAGTGATGGCCAGAAAAAACATTAGTAACGGGCCTATGACCCAATTGAGTACTAAAGATAGTGAGAGTAATTTGGTGTTTTTAAAAACCTTGGGTAATAATTTGTAGTTCACCTTAGCTAAAGGTGGATACATCATTACAATGAGTCCTATAGCGATTGGAATGTTGGTTGATCCTGAGCTAAATGAATTAATGAAATTTGCTGTACCCGGAATGTAATAGCCAATAGCAACTCCTAATGCCATGGCTAAAAAGATCCAAAGTGTCAGGTAGTTGTCTAAAAACGATAGTTTCTTTTTCATTGTGGATAGATTTGTTTAAATAATTAAGATGAGCGTCCAATTTTTTTACTTCTGCGTTCCATTAGGATGTTGTCGCGCCACACACCATGAAGTTCGGCAATTTTTTCCCGGTAACCGATTTCTCTGAAACCACATTTTTTATGAAGTCCAATACTGGCTTTATTTTCTCTCATAATGCCACATTGCAGTGTCCAGATTCCGTTGCTTTCACTCTCCTCAATGAGTTTTTGGAGTAAAAGTGTTCCGATTCCTTTCCTTTGTTGATTAGGTGCGATGTAAATACTAACTTCTGCAACACCGTTGTACACTTCTCTTTGAGATACTCTGGATAAAGAAGCCCATCCGACCATCTTATTCTTATCGAACAGCGCAATTCGTCCGAATGGTAAATGCTTTTGATCCCATTCTTGATATGTAGGAACGTTCACTTCAAAAGTTGCATTTTCGCTATCGATACCTGCCTGGTAAATTTGAGCTACCTTAGGGTAATTGTATGTGGTGATAGTGTGGAAATTCATTTTTCTAACAACAACCGTTTCCCGGTGAGCAAGCGTTTTCCTGAACTTCAGCTAATTTTATTTTTTTCTTTTCAGGTTTTGCCGGAGCTGAGCAACACGCATCGGCTTTTTCATCAGCTGTTGTTGCCCGGTCTTTAGCTTTGCAAGTTGTGTGCTCCTGCACTAACTTGACTATAAGTTTATCTTCATAAACCTGAATATTATGAACCGGAAGTATGGCGGTATGAAAATTTTTGTTTCCGTATTCAATTTTAACCTCTACATTTTGGAATGTTGGTCGGATTTTTTCAACTAATTGAAAAATTTTCAGGGCCTTTGAGGTTGTGATTTTATGATTCGGTTCAGGGACTTCATTTTCCCATAATTGTACATGGGTTTCTTCCCATTTGTTCTGAATACCACCACAATCAACTGTATCAAAGGACACGTTTTTAATTTCTGTTATATGATAATCATTTCGGGTATATAATCCAGGCTTGTATTCAAAATACAATGGAAGGTCGGGGTGTTTTTCCAACAGTGATATAAATTCTGATGTTTTCATTTTAAATTTGTTTATTGCAATATTACGATTAATAAATTAAAATTTTTTTAGCAGCACTGTTCATCGCAGGCTTCGTTTTTGTAGGTATCGAAAAATGAAGAGAACAATGCTTTGATATGATTCCAGTTTATTGGATCGATACAATAACATACGCTGGTTCCTTCAATATTTCCTTTTATTAGGCCTACATTCTTAAGTTCTCTGAGGTGTTGAGAAATTGTTGGTTGTGCTAACCCTATTTCTTCAACTAAATCGCCACAGATACATTGGTCGACTCTGATGAGGTATTCAATAATTGCGACTCTCGCAGGGTGACCAATAACCTTGGCTATTTTGGCAATCTGATTTTGCTCTTCTGTAAAGATTTCTGTTTTGGTAATACCCATTTCTGTTAATTATTATATTGCAATATTACGATTAAGTTGATAAAGAACAAAAAAATCCGGGTTATTTTTCCCGGATTTAATATAACTAGCAATAAAACACTAACCATTGACTTTGTAAAAATTGCATAGTTATCTTATTATAAGATTCCTCCACCAGCATCTTTGGTGTTGTCATCTCTGTTCTTTCTGCTTAATGCTCTATTTTTACCACTTCCAAATCGATAAGACAGTCCGAGGTAAACACTTTGACTTTCCCAGTGGAATGAACCTTCCTGTTGGTATGGGTTTTCTCCTTCGAAAGCGAATCGCATAGTATTAAAAATGTCGTTATAATTTAAACTCAATGTTCCTTTACCCTCAGCAAAGCTTAAACGAGCTCCGGTGTTTACAAAATACATTGGTTTCGTTTCAAATTGAATTCCTTTGGCGCTGGATCTATACATGCCGAATAATGACAGCGTTAATATTTTTGTTACTTTAAAATTGTTATTCATTCTAAAGTTCCATGGGGTATTAGTGATCTTAACTTCTTCGGTGATAATCTCGTCGATAGTGATATTTTCATCTGGTGAAATCGATCGCTCGGTTACACTTCTTTGAGTTTGAGAGTAGAGATCGAAACTGGCATTAAAATTCCACCATTTTGTCGGTCTGTAGTTGGAGGAGATTTCTAATCCATAAGCTGAGGTTCGATCAAAATTATCGAAGGTTAAAATAATTTTTTCGGTATCGACTCTATCGATGTAAACCGCCCTGTTGATTTCATCTTCTATAAGCCTGTAAAAAACGCCCGCTGTAATACTTCCATTTTTTAATCTTCGGGTATAATTGGTTTCAATTGAGTTTGTGAATTGCGGTTCGAGTAATGGGTTTCCCAGTGATGATATTTGCGGAGTGCTCCATTCCCTGAATGGGTTTACCTGGTTTAATCCCGGTCTGTCAACTCTACGGCTAAAACTCAATTGGTATTGATTTTTTTCAGTAGGGGTATAGGTTAAAAACCCTGAAGGGTATATTTGTATATAATCATCGTTGTAAACACTGTTCTCGTTTAAATCAGCATCTACGTCTACTGTTTCTGCTCTTGCTCCTAACTGATAAGCCCATTTCTCATATTCATGAGCAAAGGTTACATAGGCGGAATAGATGTCCATGTTGTAAATAAAGTTTCTGTCGAGAGTTGCTTCCAGATTTCCTGAGTCCGGATTAAAGGTTAGTCCGGTTGAGGAGTAATCGATATCAGATTCATATAATCTGGCTTCTAATCCAGCCTCCAGTTTTGAATTTTCTGAAATTGGATTTACATAATCCAAATTGCTTATTAGCTGTGTTCTGTCGGTGCCTACAAAATCGGAATAGTTTTGTAGGTTGGTATTTCCTCCATAAAGAAAATCGAAGTCGCTGTCACTTTCAAAAGTATTGTAATCAACTTCTAGTTCGATATTGTGACCTTCTTTAGCAAAATCAAGTTTATAGTCAAAGTTGTACTGTTGACTATGATTGTCTGTTTTATTGTAGGCATTCTGGAAATAATTTCTTGTTGGATCGTCGTTGTAAATAATGTTGGTGTTTCCTTTCGCTTTTCCGTCATAAATGTTTTGGTTAGTAAAGAAAGAAATCGTGTTTTTATCGTTGAGATAAAAGTCTACCCCGACTTTGTACAGGTATGATTTGTTGTTATCCTGAAAATTAAATAGTTGTTCTGAGTTTTCTACATCCCGAAAAATATTTCCATGGTTATTATTTTTGCCAATATTTGTTCCGATATTGCCATACAGGTTGAATTTTCCATTTCGGTAATTTAAATCGAGAGCACTATTAAATTTAGCATTTTCATCGTACGTAAGCCCAACGCTGGCATTACCGTTAAACCCAATATTAGCGTTTTTATGTAAAATGATATTGATGATACCGCTCATACCCTCAGGATTGTATTTAGCTGAAGGGTTTGTTATTAGTTCAATGCTTTTAATTGAGGTAGAAGGAATTTGTTTTAGGAGTTGATTAACCGGTATGTTTGAGAGTTTTCCGTCTACCATTACCCTAACGTTTTCATTCCCTCTCATGCTAATGTTTCCCGTTTGTTGATCTACATTAATAGAAGGAAGGTTGTTCATTATATCTGAAGCCGAGGCACCAGCAGTACTAAGGTCTTTACCGATATTAATTACTTTTCGATCTATTTTTTGCTCAATGGTAGTTCGTTCTCCTACCACACTAACTCCTTCTAATTCAATTGAATTTTCAGATAAGGTGATGGTGCCTAATTCAAGCTTTCTGTTGTCTCTGGAAATGGTTATTTCTTTAGTGAAAGACTTATATCCTATGAATTGTACCACAAAAAGGTGGGTTCCTTCTTCGATGTTTTTGAGTTCGAATACACCTTCGTCATTGGTAATTCCCCCTGTAATATTAGATCCGTCTACTTTAGACTTTACAACTACAGATGCGTAGGGGATAGGTTGATTAAGTGTTTTATCTATTACTTTACCGGTTATAGACCCAATCTTTGCATTCGGAGAAGGTTGTCCGAAGGATTGGAGGCCGATACAAGTTAACAGCATAAATGTAACAATGAAATTTCTCATTGGTTAGTTGATTTTTTGATTGATGATAATTGTTTTAGTTTCGTATTTAATTGACGACCGCTTAGCTAATGTGTTACTCGGTTTTAAAATAATTAACACTTTTTAACAAATGGGAAAAACTTTAATCATGGGAGCTTCACTTCAGCCAAGCCGCTATAGTTATATAGCTCTAAAGCGATTGAGAATGTATGGGGAAAGTGTTGTGGCCTTTGGAAAGCATAAAGGCAGGGTAGCTGATGTTGTGGTCGAAGACCAGTTGATTCGGTATACAGATATAGATACTGTTACTTTGTATCTTAGACCTGAGGTTCAGAAAGAATTTTACGATTACATCCTTTCTTTGAAACCAAATCGCGTTATATTTAATCCGGGCACTGAAAATGAAAGCTTTTACGAGCTTTTAGAGGCGAATAAAATTCGGCATGAGGTGGCATGTACATTGGTTCTGCTTTCCACCAAACGGTATTAGGACCAGGGTGTGGGTTTTTATGAATAAGGTTATTTTAACCGAACCAATTTCTCCATATTAATATGGTTTACGCCGATCTTGTCGATTTTCTCAACACCGATGGTGGTAAGCGTGTCGTTATGTATTGAATATTCGAATGAAAAAGAATTATTCTCCCATGCCCGGTAATTGCAATATTCTAAATATTCAGTATATATGTTATCTTCAATTGTATAAGGGCCACCTCCAGCTGCAAAAACTGCTGTGCTGTCATTGCTGGTATTCTTGTCATGCCTTAAGAATGCGAAATGCGTTTCGTTTATAATTTTAATCATTTCCTGATCTTTTGTATAATCGGTAATGATTGTATCATTGTCTTTGATGGTTATTCCGGTTATTAATTTCCATGTGCCAATGATAGAGGTCTTTACCGGAGCAGGATTTTGTTTTTTCTCAGGAGCGCATGCTGCACTTACTATGAGGCTTACCGTTACTAATGCAAGTTTTTTCAATTATTCTAATTTGATTCGTTTGTTATTAAAGATTATTTCTTTCTAATTATTAGCAGGCCAATAAAAGTGATTATACCATTTAAGATTAATAACTCATAACCCCATTGGTATCCACCGATATATTCTGACGGTAATTTTGCGATAAGATAGGAAAGTGTAACGGATACTGCTGCAACCCACGGTACCAATTTATCTTTGATATTGTGATTTGTAAAAATACCGAAGGCAAATAAGCCAAGTAAGGGTCCGTATGTATATCCAGCGACCGTCAGCAAGCCGCTTATAACACTTTGATCTAACAGGTAGTAAAAGCTAATTATAACCAGCACTAAAAGGCCGGCCATCATAATGTGCACCTTTTTCCTTGTTTTCTTTTGGGTGTTCTGTGGCCTCTTTTCTATGTTCAGGAAGTCGATACAAAAAGAAGTGGTTAGTGATGTAAGAGCGCTATCTGCACTTGAATATGCAGCAGCGACCAGTCCTAACGTAAAGAATATGGCAACTGAAATACCAAGATCTGATTTTAGGGCAATTTCCGGATAAAGCAAGTCGGTTTTTGTTACTCCATCTACTACAGGGATATCTATATTGTTCGCATTGGCATAAATGAACAAAAGTGCTCCCAGGAGCAGGAAGACAAAATTCACGAATACCAGAATGACGCTAAAACTAATCATGTTTTTTTGAGCGTCTTTGAGTGATTTACAGGTAAGATTTTTTTGCATCATGTCCTGATCCAGTCCCGTCATGCATATGGTGATAAACATTCCACCTAAAAATTGTTTTACAAAATGATTTTTCGCCATGAAGTCGTCGAAGAAAAAGATTTTGTCAAATTTTCTAAGCTCTTTGCTATCAAGGAAGTCCCCAAGACCCCAGCCCATTTGTTGGTATATTAAAACGATAGTTACTACCAGGGCTATTAGCATAAATAGGGTTTGAATGGTGTCGGTCCAAACAACTGTTTTTACGCCTCCTTTAAAAGTGTAAATCATGATAAGTAATACTGATATAAGTACCGTTAGAGCAAATGGAAAGTGCCAAAACTTAAAGACGAACTCATGTAAAACGCTTGCAACTAAAAATAATCTGAAAGCTGCTCCCAGCACCCTGGAAATAAAGAAGAAAGCTGCTCCGGTTTTGTGGCTTACAATCCCGAATCTATTTCCTAAATATTCGTAGATTGATGTTACATTGAGTTTGTAATAAATAGGCATCAGGACGAATGCGATCACGAAATATCCGAAAAGATAGCCGAAGACTACCTGCATATAGCTAAACATACCGCTGCCTACGTCTCCGGGCACAGAGATAAAGGTAACACCACTTAAGGATGCGCCAATCATACCAAATGCCACGATGAACCATGGGGATGATTTGTTAGCCTTGAAGAAGGCTTCATTGGAGTCTTCTTTACCAGTAAAGTATGAAATGATGATTAGTACAGCAAAGTAGATTGCGATGAGGATTAGGATATGTATAGGCTTCATGGATGTTTGTAAAATTTACAAGCCAAAATACAAAACTCGATTTGAATATCATCTAGCTGAATCTAAAATCGTAAATTCGTAGCATGGATTTTTCATCTAAATTATTGGAGAACGCAGTATACGAAATTTCGCAATTACCCGGGATTGGTAAGCGCACTGCACTACGTCTGGCCTTACATTTATTGAGGCAACCCAAGGATCAAACGGAGCGGTTGTCTTTTGCTTTACAAAACTTAAGAAACGAGATCAAGTATTGTAAAAATTGTCATAATATTTCGGATGTCGATTTGTGTGAGATATGCGCCAATCCTAAGCGAGAGGAGTCTTTAGTGTGTGTGGTAGAAGATATCAGGGATGTTATGGCTATAGAAAATACGGGTCAGTATAAGGGCTTGTATCACGTGTTAGGAGGAAAGATATCGCCATTGGATGGCATTGGTCCGAGTGATTTAAATATTCATTCCCTGGTGGAAAAGGTAAAAGAAGGGGTGGTTAAAGAGATTATATTTGCATTAAGCTCGACGATGGAGGGGGATACGACGAATTTTTACATTTATAAGCAGGTAAGTCCATTTAATATAAAAACGTCCACCATTGCCAGAGGTATAGCTGTAGGTGATGAATTGGAGTATGCAGATGAGGTTACGCTTGGAAGAAGTATTTTGAATCGAATTCCTTTTGAAAACTCTTTAAAAAGTTAAAAAGAGCTTCTTTGAATTGGATGAGTTTATGTAAAAGCCTTAATTTTATACACCGAATATAAAGTTATTGATCGATGAACCGTGAATATTTTTTATTGATTTACTAACGAATCATCTATTTTTTGATTAATTTCGCAACGCAACTAACAAAAATTACTACTGAATTAGAAATATGGCAAAATTTGAACTAAAATTACCTAAGATGGGGGAGAGTGTTGCAGAGGCAACTATAACCTCTTGGTTAAAGGAAGTTGGAGATACTATTGAAGCGGATGAGGCAGTATTAGAAATAGCTACTGATAAAGTGGACTCTGAGGTTCCCAGTGAAGTTGAAGGTGTTTTGGTCGAGCGATTTTTTGAAGTAGACGATGTGGTTCAGGTTGGACAGGTTTTGGCTGTGATAGAGATTGAAGGTGATGCACCTGCAGAAAGCAATGTAGCAGAGCCAGAAGAACAGATGGAAGAAGCTGTTTCTGAATTGGAAGAATCAATGGAGTCTGCCAAAGCAACCGTAGCTACTACGAAGGTTGATTTTTCAGCCTCTGATCGTTTTTATTCACCTTTGGTTAAAAATATGGCTAAAGAGGAGGGGATTGATGTAATGGAATTGGATACTATTCAAGGTACAGGTAAAGATGGGCGTGTAACCAAAAACGACATGCTTGCCTATATTGAAAACAGGAAGTCAGGACAAGCAATCAAGTCGAAAACAACGAAGCCGGTTGCGCCAATAGCGCCATCAGTACCAGTTTCTGTTAATGGTGAGGATGAGATCATAGAGATGACCAGAATGGGTAAGCTTATTGCTCATCATATGACGGAGAGTAAACATACTTCGGCTCATGTTCAGAGTTTTATTGAGGTGGATGTTACTAAAATAGTTAACTGGAGAAATAAAATTAAAAAGTCGTTCGAGCAAAAAGAAGGAGAGAAACTGACTTTTACTCCAATTTTCATGGAGGCTATCGCGAAGGCTATTCGTGATTTCCCATTGATCAACATTTCTGTTGATGGTGATAAAATCATAATAAAGAAGAATATAAATCTTGGGATGGCAGCAGCCTTGCCTGATGGTAATTTAATTGTTCCTGTTATTAAAAATGCGGATCGATTGAACTTGGTGGGTATGGCCAAAGCTGTGAATGATCTGGCGGGTCGTGCTCGCTTAAACCAGTTGAAGCCTGATGAAATTCAGGGGGGAACCTATACGGTAACGAATGTAGGGACATTTGGGAGTGTGTTTGGAACACCGATCATCAATCAGCCTCAGGTTGCCATTTTGGCTTTGGGCGCTATCAGAAAGGTTCCTGCCGTTATAGAGACCCCCGATGGAGATTTTATAGGTATAAGACATAAAATGTTTTTATCTCATAGTTATGATCACCGTGTTGTTAATGGTGCTCTAGGAGGGCAGTTTGTGAAACGCGTTGCTGAGTATCTTGAAAGTTGGGATTCTGAAAGAGAAGTATAATTTAAGTATATAAATATTATCTTGTTAATAAACCCTGAAACTTTCAGGGTTTTCTTTTTTGATAATGTATATTTACCAAGGAAAAATAAAATGAAATGGATTTAAATCTGACCAAACCCATATGTTTTTTTGATCTTGAAACCACGGGTACGGACGTAGCTAAAGATCGCGTTGTGGAAATATCTATTTTGAAGGTATATCCTAATGGGAATAAGGAAAGTAAAACGTGGTTGGTTAACCCTGAAATGCCAATTCCGGCGAATGTTTCAGCAATTCATGGGATAACGGATGACAGAGTGGCTAATGAGCCCACTTTTAAAGAGTTGTCTAAGGAGATTTATAACATGATTAAGGATAGTGATCTGGGCGGGTATAACTCTAACCGATTTGACATACCTCTGTTAGCTGAGGAAATGCTCAGGGCTGATGTTGATTTTGACATGAAAAACAGGGTGTCTGTTGATGTTCAAACTATTTTTCATAAAATGGAGCAGCGTACCTTAACTGCTGCTTACAAGTTTTATTGCGATAAAAATTTAGAGGATGCTCATAGTGCAGAGGCGGATACCATGGCGACCTATGAGGTATTGAAAGCCCAGGTAGCAAGATATGATGAGCTGGAGAATGATGTGAAGTTTTTATCGGCATTTACCACAAGGAAACAGACGGCAGATTTTGCGGGTTTTATTATTTATGACAAGGAGGGGGATGAAGCCTTTTCTTTTGGGAAGCATAAGGGGAAGAAAGTTGAAGAAGTTCTTGAGCAGGAACCCGGGTATTTTGGATGGATATTAAACGCGGATTTTCCTTTGTATACCAAAAAGGTGTTAACGGCTATTAAATTGAGAAAGCTTAATAATAAACTTCAATAGCTTGTTTTAAAAGTCATTTCATATCGGATGATTCTGTGTTTTTGGAGTTTGTTTTGGTTTAATGATTTATTAATTGGTAACTTAAGATTGTTTAGGAGATGAAGATTATTTGTGTTGGAAGAAATTATACGGAACATATTGAGGAGTTGGCTAATGAAAAGCCGGATAACCCCGTTGTTTTTATAAAGCCCGATACTTCGATTTTGAATAAAGAACAAGGTTTTTATATTCCGGATTTTTCTGAAGAAGTGCATCATGAAGTAGAATTACTTGTTCGAATTAATAAGGTCGGGAAGCATATTGATCCGAAGTTTGCTCATAAGTATTATGACCAAATTAGTTTAGGGATTGATTTTACCGCCAGAGATCTTCAGGCTAAACTTAAGGAAAAGGGATTGCCTTGGGAAAAGGCTAAAGCTTTTGATGGTTCAGCTCTTATAGGAGAATGGATAGACAAGAATGAATTTGAAGATATAGATAAGGTTGATTTTAATCTTATTAAGAATAGTGAAGTTGTTCAGAAAGGAAATACAGCTCACATGTTATGGAAAATTGACGAGCTAATATCATATGTCTCTAAATACTTTACGCTTAAAACAGGGGATGTTGTATTTACGGGAACTCCATCTGGGGTTGGTAAAGTTACTAAAGGTGATTATTTGGAGGGATATTTGGAAGGAAAGAAATTGTTTACCCTTAATATAAAATAAATGAAATACCAACTAGATAAACTGAACGAATTAGCTGCCGGTGATCAGGAGTTTATAGAGACTATTGTCGCGGCATTTTTGGAAGAAGTACCAGGAGATTTAAACAGCTTAAAGGAGGCTATTGCACAAGAAGATTTTGACGCTATTTATCAATATGCTCATAAGCTAAAGCCTAATTTGGATTTGCTGGGAATGGAGTATGCCAAAAATAGTATTCTAACCATTGAAAAGGAGGCGAAAGGTGATCAAAATATTGAGTTAATCAAGTCGTTGATTCCTGATGCTGTTGTTTATGTGGACGAAACCATATTGGAACTTAAAAAAGACTTTCAGTTGTAATGAATGCTGAAATTATCACAATTGGTGATGAAATTCTTATTGGTCAAATTGTCGATACGAATTCTAGTTTTATAGCTAAGGCACTGAATAAAATTGGAGTTTCGGTATTTCAAATGACCTCTATTCAAGACGAGAGAGCACATATTTTAAATGCGCTCAATGAGGCTGAGCGAAGGGCTGATATTGTTATATTAACCGGAGGGTTAGGGCCTACTAAGGATGATATTACCAAGTATACACTTTGCGAATATTTTAATGATGAATTAGTAGAAAATGAGGCTGTTTTAAAGCACGTGGAAGCGCTCTTTAAGAAATACCTTTCTGTGCCTTTACTCGATGTTAATAAGAAGCAGGCCTGGTTACCATCTAAGGCCGAAGTCTTGTTTAATAATTTCGGAACAGCTCCGGGAATGTGGTTTGCCAAGGGCGAGAAAATATTTGTTTCTTTACCGGGAGTTCCGTTTGAGATGAAGTCATTGATAGAGGATGAGGTTATACCCAGAATTCAAAATGCATACAAAACTCCTTACATTCTTCATAAAACGATTTTGACCTATGGTATAGGAGAAAGTGCCCTTGCTGATCTTATCTCGGATTGGGAGGATAATCTTCCGTCTTTTGTAAGGTTGGCTTACCTGCCTAATTTAGGAAAAGTGAGGTTGCGACTTACGGCTAAGGGTGATAACAGAGAGCTTATAGATTCTGAGGTAGCAAAACAGATCGAGATATTACGTGCCATTATAGGCGATGCGATCTACGGATTAGAGGAAGAGGATTCTATAGAGGCTTTAATTGCCAGGCTCTTTACGGAAAAAAATAAGACTCTAAGTGTAGCAGAGAGTTGTACAGGCGGTAAGCTTGCTGAAGCTATAACCGCTGTTCCCGGAGCCTCAAAATATTTCAGGGGAGGGGTTGTAGCTTATGCTACCGATACTAAAGTGGATATTTTAAAAGTGTCGGAATCCCTTATCAATCAACATTCTGTCGTTAGCGCTGAAGTTTCTGAGGCCATGGCTCTGGGGGTTAAAAAGTTGTATAAATCGGATTATTCTATGGCTACAACGGGTAATGCAGGGCCTACCAAGGGAGATTCGGAAGCAGAATTGGGAACGGTCTATATTGCCATAGCTACGCCAAGTGGTGTGTTTTCGGAAGCATTCAATTTTGGAAATCATCGCGAAAGAGTGGTAAATAAGGCAGTAAATAAGGCTTTTGAAATGCTTCAAAAAGAAATTTTAAAAAATTAATGCCTGGTGCTTGTACGGATGGTGAAAAATTCGTTAATTTGCACCCTGTTTTGAAATAACACAAAAGTTAGAAGAAATGTCAAGAGTTTGTGAACTTACAGGTAAGAAAGCAATGGTGGGAAATAATGTTTCTCACGCAATGAACAAAACCAAGCGTAAATTTAACGCTAACCTAACAAAAAAGCGTTTTTATATCCCTGAGGAGGATAAGTGGATTACTTTAAAAGTGTCTACTTCTGCACTTAAAACTATCAATAAGAAAGGGATATCAGCGGTTTTAAAAGAAGCTAGAGCAAAAGGATTTATTAAGTAATCCTCTAAAACGATATTAAAATGGCAAAGAAAGGTAATAGAGTACAGGTTATTTTAGAGTGTACTGAGCACAAAGAGTCTGGTAAGCCAGGTACATCTCGTTATATTACTACAAAAAATAAAAAGAACACTCCGGATAGATTAGAGCTTAAAAAGTTTAATCCTATCTTGAAGAGAATGACAGTTCACAAAGAAATTAAATAATATTTTTGAGTCATGGCAAAGAAAACAGTAGCAACGTTACAAGGTAAATCAAAAAGGTTGACAAAAGCCATTAAAATGGTGAAGTCTCCAAAAACTGGTGCTTACACTTTTGTTGAGTCTGTTATGGCTCCAGAAGTTGTTAACGACTGGTTGAGTAAAAAATAAGTTCACAAAATTTATTATACATAAAGCTGCACTCTAACCGAGGGCAGCTTTTCGTTTTTGGGGTAGCGATCTCTCTTCAGATTTTATAATCGTTATATAAAGCCCTAATGCCCTTTGATCCCTTGTGAGGGCTTTTTGTACCAAATAGATTTAGATTTCCGGATAAATAACCATATGCGGTAGATTTGTTTAATAAATTTAAACAGATTAATTATGGTTTATTTGATTACATCGATGTTCAGTTGGCGGCTTGCTCTTCGTGTTTTGGTTTTAACACCCGTGGTAATAGTCATGTCTTTTTTGGTGCAAAGTTGTTCAGGTTCTAATTCAAAGGAGAAAGCAACACTTAGTCGTATAAGTGTCGAAGATGGTGTTATAAAAGACGAAGCAGGCAGATCCATACTGTTAAATGGTATTTGTCATATTAATAAAGATCCGGCTGCGGATTATTTACACCAGGAAGATTCATTGTTGTTTATAAAGTTTAAAGCGCTTGGTTTTAATTGTGTTCGGTATGGTATTTTCTGGGATGCTTTAGAACCTAGGCCAGGGTTTTATAATGAAGTCTATTTAAAGGAGATTGATAAAAGAGTCCGCTGGGCTGAGGATAATGGTATTTATCTTATTCTCGATATGCATCAGGATTTGTATGCCCGTCGATTTAGTGATGGTGCTCCGGAATGGGCAACGCTTGATGAAGATATGCCACATGTCACAGGAGCCATCTGGAGTGATTCTTATTTGTTGAGTCCTGCGGTACAAAAATCTTTTGACAATTTTTGGGCAAATAAGCCGGCCAAAGATGGTAAGGGGGTGCAAGATAGGTATGTGAATGTTTTAAAGGTTCTTGCTGAACGGTATCGCTCAAATTCATCAGTCGCTGGTATCGATGTAATGAATGAGCCGTTTCCTGGTTCCGTGGCCAAGCAAATACTACCATTATTATTGACAAAATATGCTGAAATCGTTTATGAAGACTCCGGGCAAAAGTTGAACGAGGATGAATTGGCTGCCCTATGGGGAAATGCCTCAGGTAGGAATGAGGCTCTTGAGGTGCTAAATCGAAATCAAAATTTCCAAAAGTTAATTTCTGTAATTCAAACCATTTCCGATAATTTTGAAAAAGGAAGTTTATCTGCTTTTTATCAGAAAGTCCGGGATTCTATTCGGGAAGTTAATGAGGATATACTTCTAGGTTTTAATCATAATTATTTCTGTAATATGGGAGTAGAGAGTACTTTTAAGATTCCTTATGATGAAAATGGGGTGCGTGATTCTTTAGTATTGTATACTCCTCATGCTTATGATTTGGTTGTAGATACGGATGATGTGGAAAAGGTTAATGACAAAAGATTAAGCTATATATTGTCTGTTATAGATTCGTCGGCAAAAAAGCGAGGAGTGCCCGTAGTTTTGGATGAGTGGGGTGCTTTTCCACTGTCTTCTGATGTTTCTTACGTTCGTCCGTGTAATGTGCATATTAATTTAATAGAGCGATATAAGATGGGACAAACCTATTGGGCTTACCAGAAGGGCATCTCGAAGCAGTCTTATTTTTCTGATTGTTTGGTTCGAAGCTATCCGGTGGCAGTAACCGGGACTCTTTTGTCGTATAGGAATGAAATTGATGGTAGCTTTTCTTGTTCGTGGAAACCGAATCTCAGTATATCTAAACCTACTCTTATATATGTTTCCGATGTAAGTGAGTTTAAAGCTATGGAGCTTCAGACTAATGTGGCTCCTGAACATATAGAATTAATCGAAATTCCGAATTCACATTCAGCTTTTCTGGCGATTAATAGTGATGGAAAATCCAAGGTAATTAAATTTGGATGGACGGTAAAGTAGATCGATTAAAATTTAAATTGGAAGATGTTCTGTGCGGTTAATTAATGTAAACATATTGTTTTTGAAAAGAATCAGTCTATTTGAGTTTTAGTCAAGTATTTAATTGCCTAAATTTGCGTAGTTTTATCATAAATAAATTTCATAATAAATGAGCTTATTTAAAAAAATATTCTCTTCGGATAAAAAAGAGACTTTAGATAAGGGGCTGGAAAAATCAAAGACCAGCTTTTTTTCAAAACTTAGTAAGGCTGTCGCCGGAAAATCTAAGGTAGATGATGAGGTTCTGGATAATCTTGAAGAAGTATTAGTTACCAGTGATGTTGGTGTGGATACCACTTTAAAGGTAATAGAAAGAATTGAGGACAGGGTTTCGCGCGATAAGTATCTCGGTACAGATGAATTGAATAAAATTCTACGGGAAGAGATTGCCAATCTTCTTTCCGAAACCAATAAAGGTGTAGCGACTGAATTTTCAATCCCAACTGATAAAAAGCCTTATGTGATGATGGTTGTCGGGGTTAATGGAGTTGGTAAAACAACGACTATTGGTAAGTTGGCTTATCAATTTAAAAAGCAAGGAAAGAAGGTTGTTTTGGGTGCTGCTGATACCTTCAGGGCTGCTGCTATAGACCAGTTGCAGGTATGGGCAGACAGAGTTGGTGTGCCTATTGTTAAACAGGATATGGGGAGTGATCCTGCTTCTGTAGCGTATGATACCTTAAAGTCTGCTATTTCTAAAGATGCGGATATCGTGATTATCGATACAGCCGGACGATTGCATAATAAAGTGAATTTAATGAATGAGCTTTCCAAAGTAAAAAGGGTAATGCAAAAGTTGGTTGGGGATGCTCCTCATGATGTGTTGTTAGTTCTTGATGGTTCAACAGGGCAAAATGCATTCGAGCAAGCCAAACAATTTACAAAGGCAACTGAAGTTACTTCTTTGGCGGTTACTAAACTGGATGGTACTGCCAAGGGTGGAGTTGTAATAGGAATATCTGATCAGTTTCAGATACCGGTTAAATATATCGGAGTTGGAGAAGGGATTGAAGACCTTCAGGTATTTAATAAGTATGAATTTGTAGATTCTTTTTTTAAGTAACAGGTACCAGAAAAGCTTTTATAAAAAAAAACTCCATCTTGTTAAGGTGGAGTTTTTTTGATTTAAGTTTTTATCTTTAATGAAAAGTAACTTTATGAAATCATTCATAGCAATCGCTTTATTTTCTTTGTGTTTGGCCTGTAAGACTGATCCTAAACAGGAGGTGTCAGATAATTATGAAGAATCGACTGAAATTTTGGAACAGCAGGAGCATCCTAATAAAAGAATGCGTTATAAATTGATTCAGTCGCGTTATAAGCAAGAGGAGCCATGGCAGGTTTTTGATGAAAAACTGGATAGTTTCCCCGTTCGGAGGTATGAGGAATTAAAATCTTCGATTTTAGGGAGGAGTATAATTCAAATTCAGGCTTCAGTTGCGAATAATGAATTCTCTTATGAGGAATTGACTCTCTTTTATCTTTATCGAATTAGATATTACGAAGGCAATCCATTAACGTCGCTTCATTCAATTATTGAATTAAATCCAGAAGTGATAGCCCTTGCCAGGGAAATGGATCTCGAAAGGAAATCGGATAAAAATCATGAAGTTTATGGTATTCCAGTTCTTTTGAAAGATAATATCGGTGCATCGGGACTTCATACAACGGCGGGTGCTGTTGCATTGGCAGAAAATATGCCGGAAGACGCTGTAGTAACGCGGAACTTAAAGGCTAAAGGTGCTATAATTCTTGGTAAGGTGAATTTAAGTGAATGGGCTTACTTTTTTTGTGATGGATGTCCGCTGGGTTACTCTGCTATAGGTGGTCAGACCTTAAATCCGTATGGCCGAAAGGTTTTTGAAACCGGTGGATCCAGTTCAGGAAGTGGAGTGGTTGTTGCCGCCAATTATGCGGTGGGAGCCGTTGGAACAGAAACTGCCGGGTCTATATTATCGCCGTCCGGACAAAATTCTGTTGTTGGGCTAAAACCGACTGTAGGTGTTTTGAGTCAAAATGGAATTGTGCCCATTTCAAGTACGTTGGACACCCCTGGTCCGATGACCGGAAATGTTATGGATAATTTCATAATTTTTGATGCGATGAAGGACGTTAGTGAATTAAATATGGGGTTAGATGTTTTGCAAAAGTCAACTTTAAAGGGCAAGCGTTTTGGGGTTTTTAAGGATTTGGTTCAGGAGGATTCCCTTTATTCAAGAAGTGTTGGCTTCCTTAAAGAAAATGGGGCAGTTGTCATTGAAGTGGAAGCACCAAAATTGAGTCTGGATGGATTTATAACCCTTTTGAATATAGATATGAAAAATGATTTACCTGCATATTTAGAGGCTAATGCAACAGAAGGGGTTGCGGTTAAAACTATTGAAGAGGTGGTTGATTTTAATCTTAAAGATTCTATAGTGAGGGTTCCGTATAATCAAAAACTGTTTGAAGGAATCATTTCGGATACCACTACCTCTGAGCAATTAGAGGATATAAAAATAGATTTAGAGTCAAAGGGTCGTAGCTATTTCAATAGTATTCTAGATACTCATGATCTCGATGCTGTGCTTTCTATTAATAATTATCATGCAGCTTTTGCTGCGGTGGCAAAGTACCCGGCTCTCATTGTGCCTATGGGGTATAAAGTGTCGGGAGAGCCCGTGGGTTTAACCTTTATTTCCAAACCGTTTCAAGAAATGAAATTATATGAACTAGGGGGTGCTTATGAAAGGATAAATCCGATAAGAGAACTTCCAAAAAACTATCAATAATATTCATGAAATCATTAATTATCATTACCAAAATCGTTGCATTTTATTGTCTTTTTTATGCCGGAGTTAAAGTCTTTGGGGTTTTTCAAGGAATGTGGTTGGTTCCTAACCTTTTTATAGCTTTAATTTTATTGATTAATGCAGCGTTGGGCTTTATCATTATAAAAAGAAACTCCTATAATTGGTGGTATGCCATTATAGGAGTTGTATTTATTTCAGCATTAAGATACTATGAATCTGAGGTATCAAATTATTTGTATCAATTAATATCTACTACATAACTTTTGAGAAGAATATGGCATTCATCAGTAATTTGTTGGTGCCATACCAAAATGCGCGGAAGTTTGTGTTATCTGTAAATGCAATTACACGTCCACTTCCGTTGCGTTGTACTTTAAAAGGAACAGCTCCTTTTAATAGTTCTAAGTTTTCCTCAGAGATGTAACCACTTAGTAATGGGTTTAAATCATATTGAATTGGATTGTTGTAGCTTTCTTCATTAGGTTTCATATAGATGTTTGTGTTTCTAAAAACCGGCAATGTTTCGTTTTTATAGCCAAAGTTTATCGGATGAGACCTATCGAGGTTTGCTTTGAAGATTGCACCTCCAGTTACCTGAGCTCCAGAAAAGAATTGCTTTTGCTCGAAAGTGATATTCTTAGCGGTCATTTCGTTTTTCTTGAATTCTACCTTGAGCAGGTCATTACGTTCGAGCCAATTTACCGCATTGCGGTAACCAATCAGGGTACCCCCATTGCGCACCCAGTCTTTTATTTTTTGGGTAGCAGTTCCGTTTAAAGCACTTCCCCACATGTTTGGAAGGATTATAGTGGTGTATTTGTCGAGACTTGTTCTGCCTAAATTGTCGGTGTCTAGTTTAGTAATTTGCATGTTATATCGCTGATCGAATAAATGCCATATTTCTCCAGCATCGTAAGATGTAATTCCATTGCCTACAATCAAAGCGACTTTCTGTTTTTTTAAGGCTTCAAAATCATTGCTTCCCAAGTCGATTCCTTTGGTTAATCCTGTTGCTACGGAGGTAATCTCTATATGTGCTTCTTTTGCAACCTTTTGAAGGAATTCGTATAGCTCGCTTTTGTTTAATTTTTGGTTTTGTACGGGAATCATTATTGTTCCGTAGTCATAGTCTTTGCCTTCAAGGCTGAAAGGTGTTTTACCTACTTTGGCTCTAAGTCCCTTGTTAAGGATCATGTTCAGAGCTTTTGGGGTGTAATACTCATGCCAATCAAACAGGTAGGCGTAGTTGCTTTGTTCGTTAACATTACCTGTTCTTAGGGTAATGTTGTTTGTTCTGTTTCCAGCTGTTTTGGTTTCTTCAAAGTCTAAATTAAAGGCATAAGGAAATGTCCATGCAGAAATGTCATAGAACAGGCTGTCTTCGAACTCAGTTCTAATGTCGAACATTGCTTCTATCAGGCGATGATTTTTTTGATTTTTGGGAACCAAATAGCTATATCCTTTTTTAAAGGTCTTTTCATTTATGGTGATATCTTCATTAGCCTGGTACAATTCAATTTTCTGACTTTCTAAAATTTTGGCTAACTGATATGTTTTGGCGGCATCTTTTTCATCTCCAAAAATATATGCGCTGCTTTTTGATTTTGCGGCCTCCTTTCTGGCATTTGTATAAAATTCTCGTTGATAGTTTAGTATATCGACGCGAAGGTTTTTTGCAGCTTCAAGGGTAGATAATGCTGTTGTGAATTGATTTCTTATGGTGAATGGAAAGGTGAGGATTCCGTTTTCTGATTCCTGTATATGTCCTCTTGAGCTTCCTTGTTCAAAAAGAATACCTATACTTCCGTTTATATCCGGGAATGTGGAACCTTTTCCGTAGTAGAAATCATCATAATCCTCTTCTGAGTAATATAGAGAGCCGATTTTATCTAATGCCTTTGCATGATATTTTGCAATTTCTTTTGTAAGTTGTTGGTTCATTTTTGGAGTTAAAGGATTCACTCTAGAGGGTTCTCCCGGCTGGAAAAAGAATGTTGAATTTGTACCCATTTCATGATGGTCGGTAAGGATATTGGGCATCCATTGGTGAAATGTTTTAATACGTGCTTTACTTTCCGGTAATTGTATCGGGAGCCAATCTCTGTTAAGGTCAAACCAGTAATGATTTGTTCGACCACCGGGCCAAACTTCATCATATTCTCTGTCATTCGGGTCAGGATTGAGAACATGGCTTCTATTGGTGTTAGCCCAGTAAGCAAAGCGTTGAAGTCCATCAGGGTTCAGAGATGGGTCGAGAAGAATGACAGTATTCTTTAATAAATCATTTATTTCATTTCCTTCAGCAGCAGCCAGATAGTAAATAGTAGCCAGTGCAGCGTTGGATCCACTCGGTTCATTTCCGTGTATAGAAAAACCTTGATAAACCACAATTGGCATATTTTCCGTATTAAGTGAATTCCCACTGTTTTCGGTTAGTTGAACATGGCTTTTTCTTATTTCGGTGATATTTGAATGGTTTTCAGGTGCGGTGATTGTTAAGAGGATTATTGGTCTTCCTTCATAGGTTTCACCTCGATTTTCGATGCTGACTCTCGGGGATACTTCAGCAATTTTTTTCATGTATTCTACCAGTTTATCATGAGTTACGTGCCATTCTCCAACTTCATGACCTATAATTTCTTTGGGGGTGGGTATTTCCTGGTTGAAGGATATGTTTTGAGGTAAATAGTAATCTAATGAAATATTGTTTTGCCCTAAGAGGATTTGGGTGAAAACAATAAATAGAAAAGTAATTTTTTTCATAGGTGTTGATTTTCTTAAAGAGTAAATTACCTCTAAGACGTTTCTTAGAGGGGTTAATTTATGAGTACATTATAGTAAACTATTCTTGGTATGATATGGATCATACCTGATAAGTAAATATAAAAAAACCACCTTTGAATTAACAGAGGTGGTTTCTACTTAAGAAAGTTTTAACTTTTTAAATATCGTCAAAGCTGATATCGGTAAACTTTTCGGTATTAACTTCTTCTACGTTTGATTCCGAATCGCCATTTGAAGAGAAGCTTTCTTTTTTAAAGTTTTTCTGATGTCTTTCAGATATAACTTCTTCTCCTTTGTTGTCTATGATGAAATTGGTGGTTTCATCAAGGATTTCTTTGAAGGCATCAAAATCTTCTTTGTAGAGATAGATTTTGTGTTTTTTGTAATGGAAAGAACCGTCGTCGTGAGTAAACTTTTTACTTTCGGTGATTGTTAAATAATAATCTCCAGCTTTGGTTTCTCTTACATCAAAGAAATAGGTTCTTCTTCCGGCTCTTAAAACTTTAGAGAAAATTTCGTCTTTCTCTAATAAATCTTTTTCGCTCATAATCCCTCTTGTAGTCTTAAAATTAGTTTTTTCAACAAATCAAAAATGTGAAAAAAATCGCAACGAAACAAAAAAAAATCAGTTTTCTTTTTCTGACAATTGATTTAAATATAGTTCTTTGTAGTATCCTTCCTGGTTTATTAATTGATTGTGAGATCCTTGCTGAATTATTTGTCCGTCTTCTAAAACTATAATTTTATCTGCGTTTTTGGCCGAAGAGACTCTATGACTTACAATAATTGTAGTTTTTTCGCTCGAAATTTTTCGAAGATTATTTAGAATTTGTTCTTCTGTTTCAGTATCTACTGCAGATAATGAATCGTCAAAGAGATATATCTGAGGATCTTTTATCATGGCTCTGGCGATTGAAACTCGTTGTTTTTGGCCCCCACTTAAAGTGATACCTCTTTCTCCCAATACGGTTTCGTATTTTTTATTAAATCCAAGAATATTTTCGTGTACAGCAGCTTTTTTGGCTGCTTCGATTACCTCTTCATCTGTTGCAGATGCTTTTCCGAATTTGATATTGTTTTTTATCGAATCAGAGAACAGGAAGGCATCTTGAGGAACAGCACCAATACTATTTCTCAGGTCAGATAAATTCATTTTTCTTATTGGTGTCTTATCTATATAAATTGTTCCTTCGGTCGTGTCATAGAGTCTTCCAATAAGATCCAGGATGGTGGATTTTCCGGATCCTGTTTTACCGATTATGGCTAATGTCTGTCCTTTTTCTATGGTAAAGGAAATATTTTTTAAGGCTGTTATATTTGTGTCATCATATGTCAAGCTAACATTTTTAAATGTTATTTCTCCTTCAACAGGTGTATGCGTGTCTACTTCATTTTGAATTTCCGGGGTTAGGCTCATGAATTCATTAATTCTCTTTTGTGAAGCTTCTGCTCTTTGGACTATAGAGGTAACCCATCCGACTATCGCCACGGGCCATGTCAGGAAGTTTACGTACATAATAAATTCAGCAATGATTCCAATAGAGTTAATTTCTCCGTTAATGTATTGCATACCCCCTACATAAATTGCCAGGGTGGTACTTAGTCCTATCATTAATATCATTAGGGGCATGAACCATGCGTTAACTTTAGCCAAATTCATACTACGGTTCTTGCCTTCGTTAGCAAGATTTACCAGGGAGGTGTTTGTTTCAGGTTCAATACTGTATGCTTTTATTACAGAAATCCCAGAAAATGATTCTTGAGAGAATGCAGATAGATCTGATAAATATGCTTGAACGGAAGTACTTCTTTCGTGAATCACTTTACTGATCTTATAAATAAGAATGGATAGAAATGGTAATGGTATTAATGTGTACATTGCCATGGTAGGTGATTTGTAGATCATTATTGGGATGACACAGATAAACAAGGTAATGGTTTGGATACTATACATAATGGCCGGACCTGCATAGCTTCTTACTTGGGTAACATCTTCACTAATTCGGTTCATTAAATCTCCTGTTCGGTTTTTTTTGTAGAAGCCGAGTGAAAGTTTTTCGTATTGTTTAAATATTTCATTTTTCAGGTCGTATTCTACATATCTGGATACATTAATAATGGTTTGTCTCATCAGGAAAGTAAAGAAAGCAGATAGGAGGGTAGTGCCGATAATGATCAGGATGTATAAAATGAGTTCATCTTTTACTTCCGTGAGGCTTGCATCGGGGGTGTTTAAGTAATTCTGAACGGCTGTGATCGACTTATTAATATATGGAGGGAGAAACAAAGAAAATATTCTTGCTATGATGGTAATGATAACTCCAATTAAGAGTTTCCATTTGTATTTATAGAAGAATTTATGAATTGATTTTAATTCTTTCATGTCTTATTTGAGGTTATTTAGATTTGATAAATAAGTGATTAAAAACGTTAATTTTATCAAATATTCAATTTAGGTATTGTTTTTTAGTTTAATTTTGACGAATTAAAAATTTAACACGCTAAAAATTTAAAATTCGTAAATATGGAATCAGAATTGATTGCTCTAAATGATCTTAAAAAAGTGGACCCGGTGTTTGGTCAGATTTCTTTTGATAATCATGAACAAGTTGTATTCTGTCAGGACAAAGATACAGGATTAAAGGCAATAATTGGTATTCATAATACAGTATTGGGTCCAGCTTTAGGAGGAACCAGAATGTGGAAATACAATAATGAATGGGAGGCCTTGAATGATGTGTTGAGATTATCTCGCGGTATGACTTTTAAATCTGCGATCAGTGGTTTAAATCTTGGTGGAGGTAAAGCTGTAATTATTGGAGATGCCAAAACTGAAAAAACTCCTGAACTCATGCAGAAATTTGGAGCTTATGTTCATTCATTGGGAGGTAAATATATTACTGCAGAAGATGTAGGGATGGAGACTTCAGATATGGATTTGGTACATGATGTTACTCCTTACGTTACTGGTATTTCCGAATCAAGAGGAGGCGCTGGAAATCCGTCACCAATTACTGCTTATGGTGTATATATGGGGATGAAAGCGGCGGCAAAGTTTCAGTTCGGTTCTGATGTTCTTTCTGGTAAGAAGGTGTTGGTTCAGGGAATTGGTCATGTTGGTGAAACTTTGGTTTCTTATTTAACCAAAGAAGATGCAAGGGTTGTTATTGCGGATATTAATGAAGAACGACTTAATGAGGTAAGTAGTAAATATGGTGCTGAAATCTATAGAGGAAAAGATCTTTATTCAGAAGAAGCCGATATTTATGCGCCATGTGCTTTAGGAGCTACAGTGAATAATGAAACGATAGGGAAGCTAAAGGCAAAGGTTATAGCGGGTGCAGCCAATAATCAATTGGCTGATGAGAATATCCATGGTGCTTTATTGAAAGAGAAGGGGATTGCTTATGCACCTGATTTTTTAATTAATGCCGGAGGTATTATTAATGTATATGCTGAAATTGAGAACTATGGAAAGCAGGAGATCATTAATAAAACTGAAAATATCTACAATACGACCTTAGAGATTTTCTCAAAAGCGGAGTTGGAAGGTATTACAACCCATCAAGCTGCCTTAAAAACGGCTCAGTCTCTTATCGATGCTCGTAAATTAGAGCTAAAAAAATAAGAGATATTACATAAATAATTTTAATTTTGCGGGGCGAAAGGATTTACCTTTCGCCCTTAATTTTTTAGTAAGTTCTTTAAAGTATGTTAACAAGAAGACATATTCGGGTAAAAGTAATGCAGTCGATCTATGCAATAGCCCAATCTGGTAATGCCGATGTTGATAAAGAGGTGAAGTTCGTTAAATTCAGCATGGATAATATGTATAATCTCTATTTAACGCTATTAGCACTGTTGGTGGAGGTTCAAAAAAAGGCTGAAGAACAGCAGCAATTATCACAGAAGAAATATCTAGCTACCCAAGAAGAAAAAAATCCTAATAAAAAATTTGTAAACAATAGTGTTTTAAAGCTCCTGGTTGAGAATGAGCTATTGACTGAAGAGCTTTCAAATAGGAAATTGTCATGGGATTTAGATGATAAATATGTAGAGATCATATATGATGCTATTTTGGCGAGTGATATTTATCAGGAATATATGTCGAAGTCAGAAACCAATTTTAAAGAGGACAGGGAGTTTGTAATTGCCATTTATAAGAATATCATTGCGCCTAATGATAAACTTTATGATTTTATAGAGGACCGCAATTTAACATGGGTAGATGATTTGCCATTGGTGAATACGCTTATTTTAAAAATGATCACCAATCTTAAAAAGGATCCTGATGCCAGATATTTCTTACCTTCCTTATATAAGGATGAAGATGATCTAAAGTTTGCTTCAGATCTATTTAAGAAAACGGTGCTCAATTATGAGAAACTACAGGAGGAGATTGTTGGTAAAACACCTAATTGGGATGTTGAACGAATTGCGGATTTAGATTCGATACTTTTAAAGATGGCGATCTGTGAATTTTTGAGATTTCCTTCCATTCCGGTAAAAGTTACTATGAATGAATATGTGGAGATTGCCAAAGAATATTCAACTCCTAAAAGTAGTGTGTTTATTAATGGTATTTTAGATAAACTGGTGAAAGAATACCAGCAAGACAATAAACTGAATAAGGTTGGTCGTGGACTCATGTAATACTCTGTAATAATTTATTATATTACGTTAATTATTAAGTAATTTTAACCCCTTAAAATTCTAACAAAATGAAAAAAGCAGTTTTAATGTTAGTTGCCGTAGCTTCATTGTCTATTGTATCGTGTAAGGATAATGCGACTAATAAGATAAAATCAGAAAATGTTGATATTGCAGCTCAACGTGATGAGGATGCTAAGAAATTACCAGTTATGACTTTTGAAAAGACAGAGCATGATTTTGGAAATATAGTTCAGGGTACTCCGGTTGAGACCAAGTTTAAATTTACTAATACAGGAGATGCGCCTTTAATTATTACAGATGCAAAATCTAGTTGTGGATGTACGGTTCCTGAAAAACCAAAGGATCCAATCGCGCCAGGAGAAACAGGAGAGCTTTTAGTGAAATTTAATGGTTCAGGTTCGAATCAGGTTACCAAGACGATCACTGTTACTGCAAATACAGCGAATGGTAATGAAACCTTGAGAATTAAAGCGTTTGTAACACCTAAAGATAAGGCAGGGTCGCCTATAAAAGTGTCTAACTAAGTATTTAATACTATAATTAATGGAAATTTTAAATCAATTTGCCCCGTTTATTTTAATTTTTGCGGTCATGTATTTCTTCATGATACGTCCACAGATTAAAAAACAAAAACAAGAAAAGAAGTTCGCTAGCGAATTAAAAAAAGGAGATAAAGTTGTTACCAAAAGTGGAATGCATGGTAAAGTATTGGATCTAAACGATGATAATACTTGTGTTATTGAAACTATGGCGGGCAAAATTAAATTTGATCGTTCGGCCATATCTATGGAAATGTCGTTACGTTTGAATGCTCCTGAAAAGAAGAAATAATCATTCTTATGATGATTTTATAAATAAATAAAGGCCGCAAGTGCGGCCTTTATTTATTTTCGATATTTATCATTCAAGCCTTCTCGCTTTAAGATCATAGGGATTATCTTTTCCAGGCGTTTTAGCCTAGTGCTATCTCTTTTGGCTTCTAATAGGTATTCGGCGAATTCTTTTTTCTTGTATGGAGTAAACTCCCCGAAAGCCAGTTTTAGTTTATTATTTTCCTCAAAAGCCTGTTCGAGCTCTATTGGGATGATGAGGTTATTTGATCTAGCCGATATGACTTCTTTGCCTTCTTGTTGATTACTAATCGCTTCTTTAAGGTAGTTTAGAATTAGTTTTTTATCAATTTCATCCATAGAGGTAAACCTCCATTGTCGCATTGCTACGGTTTTACCTTCTTGAGCATTTATTAGGACATTGTTTTTATCTTCAAGAAGAGCTCCATTAAAAAACCAGAGGCCTATATGGTTTTTAAATGCACCGAGCCCAACTACATTTTTTTTGTTAATGCTGTATGTGGGGGCACCCCATTTAATGGATTCTTCCATTTGGGTCTCAAGAATTAAAGTTCTTAGGGTTGTTAATTCTTTTTCCCATTTTTTGTGTTTCTTGAGGTATTCGTCAAATGAAGTAATTTTCATTAGTTTTTAATTAAGATATTTGGTAGCTGTAATTTCAGCAATCTTTATAATTACCTCTATTGCTTTTTGCATGCTTTCTACCGGGACATATTCGTATCTACCATGAAAATTATGACCGCCTGCAAAAATATTTGGACATGGTAAGCCCATGTATGATAATTGTGATCCATCGGTGCCACCTCGGATAGGTTTGATAATGGGTTCAATATTTAATTGTTTCATGGCTTCTTCTGCAATTTCTACAATATGAAAAACAGGTTCTACCTTCTCTCTCATGTTGTAGTATTGATCGCTTATTTCGATGGAAATGATATCATCGTTGTATTTTTGTTTTAAGTCGTCTGCAATTTGATTTACTAATTGTTTACGTGCTTCAAAATTATTACGGTCATGGTCTCTTATTATTCCTTCGATTTCAGTTAGCTCGATATCTCCTTTGATGCTATAGAAATGGAAAAATCCTTCTCTTTCGGAGGTGTGCTGAGGTACTTCCCGAGGAGGCAAAAGAGATAGGAATTCATTGGCCAATAAAACAGCGTTAACCATTTTATTTTTTGCATATCCTGGATGTACACTTTTACCTTTGAACTTTACGATTACTCCTGCAGCATTAAAATTTTCGTATTCTAATTCTCCAATCTGGCTTCCATCCATTGTATATGCCCATTCTGCTCCAAATTTTTTCACATCGAATTTATGAGCGCCTCTTCCTATTTCTTCATCAGGAGTAAAACCGACTCTAATATTTCCATGTTTAATTTCGGGATGATCGATTAGGTATTTCATGGCTTCCATGATCTCGGTTATACCGGCTTTATCGTCAGCACCAAGAAGTGTGGTTCCATCTGTGGTTATTAATGTCTGGCCTTTATATTGTTTTAGATCTTCAAAATAATCAGGAGATAAAACAATATTTTCAGTTTTGTTTAAAACGATATCTCCACCATCATAATCATTAATGATTTGTGGGTTTACATTGGTGCCACTATAGTCTGGAGTAGTATCGAAATGAGCTACAAATCCAATGGTAGGTATTTCATGATTGACATTTGTGGGAAGGGTGGCCATGATGTATGCGTTTTCGTCTATGCTTACATCTTGCATTCCCATGTCTTTAAGTTCTTCGACAAGCTTGTTGGCCAGATCCCATTGTTTTTTAGTACTAGGTGTAGTTTCACTTTTTGGATCTGATTGTGTGTCTATGGTAATATAACTAGTAAATCGGTCTATTACTTGTTGTTTGTTTGTCATGTTGTGTTATTTTTTTCAAAAGTAAATAATTTCATTGGCAATTTTATATTCTTAGCTGTTCATGGTCGTTAATAATCTAGTTCATTAAGCTTGCTTTTTAGTGGGTTTATATAATTCTTTATTATGGAATGGCTTGTCTGACGGAGCTCCTGTGTTTTTAATTACCATGACATTATACTTGCTTTTATTTAGCGTTTTGATAGAATTAATACGTTCGTAATTTTAAAATTAAAAGTAGTTTTTCATTCGTGTTTTTTTAGCTTATTTTTGCCCAAACAAAATCGGCATGTACAAACTTTTTATCCGTCCAATTCTTTTCCTTTTTGATCCGGAAAAGGTTCATTATTTTACATTTTCTGTTATTAAATTCATTCATAAGATTCCAGGTGTACCTGCATTGATCAGATCTATTTATAAGGTTGAAGATGAACGTCTGGAAAAGGAAGTTTTTGGACTGAAGTTTAAAAATCCTGTTGGATTGGCTGCCGGATTTGATAAAGATGCGCGCTTATTTAATGAGTTTTCTAATTTTGGTTTTGGATTCATCGAAATTGGGACCTTAACTCCAAAACCACAGCCTGGAAACCCAAAAAAGAGATTGTTCAGGTTGAAGTCCGATAGTGCAATTGTCAATCGGATGGGTTTTAATAATGGTGGAGTTGAAGATGCTGTTGAGCGATTAAAGAAAAACAAAGGGGTCCTTATTGGGGGGAACATAGGTAAGAACAAGGTTACCCCAAATGAAGACGCTGTAAATGATTATAAAATTTGTTTTGAAACGCTTTACGAATATGTCGATTATTTTGTCGTGAACGTTAGTTCTCCTAATACCCCCAATTTAAGGGCCTTGCAGGATAAGGAGCCTTTAAAGCATCTCTTACATACTTTACAAGAATTAAATACTCAAAAAACAATTCAGAAGCCAATCTTGCTTAAGATTGCCCCTGATTTGACGGACGAACAATTGTTGGATATTATAGAGATTGTAAAGGATACTAAAATCGCCGGAGTTATTGCTACAAATACGACGATTTCCAGGGACGGGCTGATTTCGGAAAATAAGAAGGAGACAGGGGGATTAAGTGGAAAGCCTCTGACCAACAGGGCTACTGAAGTTATTCGATTTTTGGCTAATAGAAGTGATAAGGCATTCCCAATCATTGGGGTTGGAGGTATTCATTCTGCTGAGGATGCTATTGAAAAACTAGAAGCCGGTGCTGATCTTGTTCAGGTCTATACCGGGTTCATTTATGAAGGCCCCAAATTAGTAAAAGAAATCAATAAGGCATTATTGCGTTAAGATCCTTTTAAAAGACAAATGCTAATGCTTGCTAATTCAGAATCCGGGAATTTAGCAAAGGATTCTTTGTTGATGTATAATCCGGCTCTTTCTGCAGCTTGTTCGAAAACATCAATTTCAACGATATACTGATCTGAATAGCCATGTGTAGCGTCATAGGCGGTAGCTGCTGTTTTGCCCAGATTCTTGGCCGTAAGGTCGGGAGGGGTGGTGTGTAGTTCAATAACCAGGAGTCCAAATTTTTCTACATAGGGTTTCCATAATGAAAGGTGTTCTGTTAAATTTTGTTCTACTTCATTGTTGTTGAGTGTTTTACCTTTGAAGGCGAATGCGCCTGTTGATTTGCTTATGAAGGTTGGTTCTTCTTTAGGTTGTTTCCAAATCCTGTTATGGTCTAAAAATGTTCGAACGTTTAGTAATTCTTTTAATTTAATATTATAATCGTTTTTAAGGGTTTGTTCTAATTGTATGGGATCGCTAATATCTCCCCAAATTACTTTTGCCCAGATATCGGCTTGTATCATATTGGCACGTGTGACTTTTAAAGCTGCCTGGTTGTAGTCTGCTCCTATTAAAAACAGTGGGTATTCATCTAAGTTTTTTCCTCTCAGGGTTTGCTTTTCTATCAGGTTATAAAGATGAATTAGAAATGCGCCATTTCCGCATCCCATGTCTAAAATTCCTTTGGGTTGTTCAGCCACGGGTTCTTTATTGAATATACTTAGAATAATCTCGTCTATTTTTTTGAAATAAATAGCATGAGCGCCACCGCTTCCCCAGACATTCATTTCTCTGTAAACATGTGGCTCGGGTTTGTTAGGTTCAAGTGTTCTCAGCGGTAAATGATCGCCAAATATTAATTGATCCAGATTTCTTAGGGTAGGTATGTATGAAACGGTGACGCCATATGCACTGGCTCTTTTGGCAAAAAACAATCCTTTTTCAGTAAAACTATAGGTGTCATTAGTTTTTGAAAACCATGAAAGTTTGGTAAGGATATTAAGGGCTTCTTCAAAAATTTTGGCTTCTTTATGGTACTCCTCGGGTTTAAACGAAGCTTCCATGAAGTATTTGTGAAACATTCCTCCTTGTCCCAGTATAACGATTAGCGGGCCAACGATCATGCCTTCCAGGTGTTTTAGGATTTGATAGTATACTTTTTGGTTTGATGGATTGATATTTTCAAATTCAGATCCTGCTTTTTGAAATTCAGTAAAGTTTTGTATTAATGTATTTACAATTTCTTTATTTAGTGCAGCCAGCCCTGTTTTTTCTGTTTTCTTTAAAAAATTTTTGACAGGAATGTATAGATGAGCAAATTCGTTTAATTTTACGGTATTATTATTCCTACTGAGGGTGATGGTGTTTTTTTTATTATCTACTTTGTAATTTAACCATCCTTGAGAGCTTAGAATTCTTAGAGCCACATTTAAGTATCCTGGGTTGGTATTGAACTTTGAAGAAATTTCGTTTATCTCTACGGGATCTTTTAATTTACTGAGAAATTCAATGACCTTGTTTTCATAAAGGCTTGTGACGGTCGGAGCTGTAACGATACCATCAAGGTGTTTGAAAAGTTCGGCCCGATAACTTTGTTTTTGTTGTTTAGTAAGCATTCGATTAATCATTGTGTGCTATTAAAGATACATAATTATATAGTTAATTATCCTGTTGATTATTTAGTTCTAATGAGATTAAATTGTTTTTATTAAAGAAAAACGTTTCTATCTTTGATGCAATGAGTGAAGTGAAAATTATAGAGTGTCCGAGGGATGCTATGCAAGGCATAAAGGATTTTATTCCAACCGAGAAAAAAGTGGATTACATTCAGTCTTTACTTAGGGTGGGATTTGATACCATAGATTTTGGGAGTTTTGTGTCGCCAAGGGCAATTCCTCAGATGGTTGATACTGCTGAAGTGTTAGAGAAGCTAGATTTGTCTGTAACGAAAAGTAAGCTCCTCGCTATTGTAGCTAATGTTAGAGGTGCTAATGATGCTTCACGGTTTAAAGAAATTGATTATTTGGGATATCCATTTTCAATATCTGAAAACTTTCAAATGAGGAATACGCATAAAACGATTTCGGAGAGTATTGAAGTCTTAAAAGAAATACTAGAAATTGCAGATAAATCGAATAAGGAGGTGGTCGCTTATTTATCAATGGGATTCGGCAATCCTTATGGAGATCCCTGGGATGTTGAGATTGTGGGTGAATGGACTGAAAAGCTTTCTTCTATGGGTGTACGAATTTTGTCATTGTCGGATACCGTTGGTTCTTCATCTCCTGAAGTTATTACTTATTTATTTTCTAATTTGATTCCCGAGTATCCTCAGATTGAGTTTGGTGCTCATTTGCATACAACACCTGATAGCTGGCATGAAAAGGTTGATGCGGCCTATAAGGCAGGCTGTAAGCGATTTGATGGTGCTATTATGGGGTATGGCGGCTGCCCGATGGCAAAGGATAAGCTAACTGGAAACATGCCTACGGAACGTTTGTTGTCTTATTTTAACGTTAACCAGGTTGAAACGAATTTACAAGCCATGAGTTTTGAGAGTGCGTATAATGAATCTATAAAGATTTTTAATAATTACCACTAGGAAAATAGCTACATCCAATCCCTTTCTTAATTTTTACTTAAAATTAATCTAAATAAACTTTGTTAAATTCAAATTCGTTTTTACATTTGCCCTGTTATTAATAATAAGTCTAAATAAACGAATAATGAGATCAAGATTACTGCTTTCAGTACTATCAATTACAACAATGGCATTCACTTCATGTTCATCGGATGATGATGGAGTGAACCTAGGATACGAAATACCTGCATCTTATACTTTTGAAAGAGATGGTGCTTCAACTGTAAGTTATGGAGGGCAAACCACAAGGATTTTAATGTTGGATGAATTAAGAACTTATCTTAAAACACAAGATAATTGGCCTTTAGATGCTAACAGGGTTTCAAATATGTATAGCAATACAGATGCGCCTTTTGAGAGTGCAGATTTAAATGAAGCAACCTCAAAACAACTAAAGAGTAAAACCGCTGCCTCAAGAGATTATTTTGTGAATTTGAATGGTGGAGGTTCAACAGCTGAGCAGGTAGCAGTCAGACAACAATTTGAGAATTGGTTGTCAGCTGCAGCAGAAGCTTCGGTTAACGGGGCGAATGCAGTTAATGCGGAGCCGGGTTTTGCTGGTATTGCAGATGGCAGTCGTTTAGTAGATGGTAACGGTTTAGAGATCGAACAAGTGATGGCTAAAGGATTAATGGGCGCTGTATTTGTAGATCAGATCTTAAATAACTACATAAGCGGAGCAGTTTTAGACGAAGCTTCAAATGTAGCCAATAATGATAATGCGGTTTTAGAGGAAGGTGAACTATACACTACTATGGAGCATAAATGGGATGAAGCTTATGGATACATTTATGGAGCCGGTGGAGGTAAATATTGGGATAGTTATATCAGTCAAGTGGATGCTGATTCAGACTTTTCAGGTGTTAGAGCCGCTATTGATGAGGCGTTTATTGCTGGTAGAGCCGCCATTGTTAATGGGGACTATGAAGAGAGAGATCGCCAGGCTGCAATAATTAAGGAGAACCTTTCATTGGTGGTAGCGGTAAGAGCAGTACATTATTTACAAAGCGGTAAAGAGAGTTTAGTTCCTGATGCTACAGCCGCTTTTCATGCATTATCTGAAGGGTACGGTTTTATTTTAAGTTTGCGATATACTCAAAATCCAAGCTCTGAAGCGCCATATCTTTCTAAAGAGGATGTAGACGGGATGTTGGAAACTTTATTAGGAGGTACAAATGGTTTTTGGGATGTTGATCATCTTAATGATAATTTAGATGTTATTTCTCAAAAAATTGCTGAAGCTTTTGGATTTACGGTAGAAGCTGCTGCAATTAGCGAATAACATATGATAAAAATCAGGTTTAAGAGCGTGTTCTCTTGAGTCTGATTTTTATATATTTGCAAAGTTTTATTTAGAATAATTAAAAATATGAAACGGATACTTTTATTTTTGGCTTTCGCAGGTTTAGTGGGCTGTAGTAGTGGAGATGATTCTGATGGAGGAAATCAGGGTAAAGATTCATTTGACAGGCAGGCAATGCTTATTAATTGGGCAGATAATATTATTATTCCTGCTTATGAGAATTATACCGAAAAGTTAGCTACATTAAATGCTCAGGCTGAGGTATTCGTTACGACTCCTGATGAATCGAATTTAAATAATGTAAGAGTTGCCTGGTTGGAAGCTTACAGGGCTTTTCAGTATGTAGGGATGTATGAAATTGGCAAAGCAGAAGAGCTGAAGCTGCATAGTTATTCTAATATTTATCCGACTCAGGTAGACGGTAACGCTGTTGATGCTGATGGGATTAATCAAAACATAGCTTCTGGCTCATATGACCTTACTGCACTTTCAAATATAGATGAACAAGGTTTTCCAGCTCTTGATTACATGCTTCATGGAATCGCTGAAACGGATACAGAAATTGTGAATTTATATCTAAATGGATCTAATTATAAAACTTATCTCACTGATTTATCTGTTCGTTTGAAGAGTTTGGCTGATGCGGTTTTGGCTGATTGGAAAGGGACTTACAGGGATAATTTTATCAATAATAAAGGAAATACGGCCACCAGCTCGACGAATAAGTTGGTGAATGATTTTATTTACCATTTCGAAAAGAATCTTAGGGCTGGTAAAATAGGTATACCAGCGGGTGTGTTCTCCGGGGGTACTATATTACCGGAAAAGGTTGAAGGGTATTACAGAAATGATGTTTCGAAGTTACTTTTATTAGATGCTATCGATGCTGCAAATGATTTTTTTAATGGAAGAGCTTTTGCATCAGGTGTTGAGGGAGCATCATTAAAATCTTATTTGGAATACTTGAACGATATTCAGGAAGGTAACAACCTTGCACTTTTGATAAATGTTCAGTTTTCTGCTGCCAAGAATATGGCTGACCAACTTTCTGAAAGTATAAGTGCTCAGGTTCAAAGTGATAATTCAGTGGCTCTTAATGTATATGATGAGTTACAGCGTAATGTAGTATACTTTAAGGTTGATATGCTTTCGGCAATGAGTATCAATGTTGATTATGTTGATGCTGATGGTGATTAATTAATAAATGAATCCAGAAGAAAATACATATTTTAATAAATACCGTGAGGCTGCACCTTTAGCAGTCTTTCGTATTTTCTTTGGTTTCCTCATGTTCCTGAGTATTGTTAGGTTTATGGGTTTAGGTTGGGTGGATAAGTTATATATTCAACCTAAGTTTTTCTTTTCGTATTATGGATTTGAATGGGTAAAACCGATCGGAATCTATACTTATCTGATTTTTGTTTTTTGTGGTCTTTCAGCTCTTGCGGTAGCCTTCGGATATAAATACCGTCTTGCTATTATTTCTTTTTTTCTAAGTTTCACCTACATAGAATTGATGGACAAGACTACTTATTTAAACCATTACTATTTTATTAGCTTAATGGCATTTGTGATGATATTTCTACCTGCAAATGCCTATTATTCCATTGATGCAAAACACCGTGGAAACATTGCTTATCAAAAAGTTCCGGCATGGACTATTGATATTGTAAAAGTGTTATTGGGTATTGTCTATTTTTATGCCGGATTGGCAAAGCTTAATTCCGATTGGTTGCTTCATGCTTTGCCTCTTAAAATTTGGTTGCCATCGAAATACAATATCCCTGTAATAGGTAGCTTTTTAGAGCAGGAGTGGGTTCATTATGCTTTTAGTTGGATAGGTGCCTTTTATGATCTATTAATTCCTTTTTTACTACTCTTTAAAAGGACTAGATTGTTTGCTTTTGCTTTAGTGGTTATTTTTCATGTGCTAACCCGTGTGATGTTTCCGATTGGGATGTTTCCGTTTATAATGATTTTTTCAACACTAATATTCTTTAGTGATCGTTGGCATCATAGATTTTTATCAATTATATCAAAGTATTTAAAAGTTTCCAAGTCGTATTTTGACAATGGGAAAAAGCTGGTTATGTCACGTATTCCCTACGTGAGGTTTAAGCTCAGATTGTTAATGTTGTTTTTAATTATACAACTTTTGTTTCCTTTCAGGTATTTATTGTATCCGGGTGAGCTTTTTTGGACCGAAGAGGGGTTTCGCTTCTCATGGCGGGTTATGCTGATGGAAAAGGCTGGTTATGCAAATTTTATTATAACTGACCCTAATACGAAGAAATCTTATCATGTAGATAATTCTAATTTTTTGACTCCATTTCAGGAAAAGCAAATGTCGTTTCAACCCGACTTCATTTTAGAGTTTGCTCATTTTTTACATGATCATTTTGAGGAAATGGGAATAGATAATCCTGAGGTTCGAGTAGAATGTTATGTAGCGCTCAATGGACGATTGAGTCAATTATATATAGATCCAACTGTTAATCTGGCAAAGGAAAAAGAGTCTTTTGCCCATAAATCCTGGTTGTTACCATTTAATGATGAAATTAAAGGTTTATAGTTTTTTATTGTTTGCGTTCGTTTCCGGTTTCATGTATTCTCAAAGTACCATTAAGGGAGTGGTGACAGATGCTGAAAAAGGAACTGTTATACCATTTGTAGAGGTTTATAATAAGACCATTGAAAAACTGGTCTCAACCAATGAAAATGGTGTTTATGAATTTACCGGATTAGGGGCTGGTTCATACGAGTTGATATTTTTTAGTTATGAATATAATACTGTTCAGCGGAGTGTTAGTGTTTCGAGCGATGAGGTTTTAACTCTTGACCTGGCTTTATCACCTTTGTCTGTAGAGTTGACTGAAGTAGTTTTATCTCAAAAGAGGAAGGAACTTTTTGCACTTAAGCGATTAAAGGATATTGAGGAAACCGCAATCTATGCCGGTAAGAAGAATGAAGTTGTTTTGGTTGGTGAGCAAATGGGTAATTTGGCGGTTAATTCACCACGACAATTGTATTCTCAGGTAGTAGGTTTAAATATCTATGAAGGTGATGATGGTGGACTTCAATTGAATATTGGGGGGAGAGGCTTAGATCCTAATCGTTCCGCCAATTTTAATACCAGGCAGAACGGGTATGATATAAGTGCTGATGTTTTAGGGTATCCTGAAAGTTATTATACTCCTCCGGCAGAGGCCTTGAATGAAATCCAAATTATCAGGGGAGCTGCATCGCTGCAATATGGTACGCAGTTTGGAGGTTTGGTTAATTTTAAGCTGAAAGAACCGGTTGCTGATAAAAAGATAGAGTGGGTTAGTAGACAAACACTTGGTTCTAATAGTTTATTTACAAGTTTTAATAGTTTAAGTGGTACAGTAGGAAAATTTAGTTATTATACTTATTTCAATTATAAAGAAGGAGATGGGTATCAGGATAACTCGGAGTTTAATGCCAGAAACTTTTTTGCCAATTTGAATTATCAGTTTAGTGAGCAAACCAGTCTAAGTTTGGATTATACCTATTTTAATTATTTAGCTCATCAGGCTGGGGGACTCACTGATGTTATGTTTTTAGAGGATCCTTCACAAAGCAACAGGGAACGAAATTGGTTTGCGGTAGATTGGAATCTATTGGCTTTGAAATTAAAACATCAATTTTCGGAACAAACGATGTTTACTTTGAATTTATTTGGATTAGATGCTTCGAGAGAAAGTGTGGGATTCAGGACGAACAGAGTTTCACAACCCGATGAACCGGGAACTGTGAGGGATTTAATTTCAGGAGATTTTGTGAATTGGGGAGCGGAACTACGGATGCTTCATAAGTATACTCTTAAAGATAAAGAAAATGCTTTATTGTTGGGAGCGAAGTATTACCAGTCTGATAATACTGCTATTCAGGGGCCGGGAAGTTCTGGCAATGGTCCGGATTTTGAGTTTTATACAGAAGAGTTTCCGAACTATCCGAATCAATCGGATTATAAATTTCCTAATTTAAACCTGGCATTTTTCGGTGAAAATATTTTTCGGTTATCTGATAAGTTCACCCTTACTCCAGGTTTCAGATTTGAATTTATTGATACCAAGGCAGAAGGGTTTTATAAAAATATTAATTTAGATAATGCTGGGAATGTAATACAGAATGAAACCGTTTATGAAGATGAAAATTTAGAGCGTTCTTTTGTTCTTTTTGGACTGGGCGTTAGTTATAAGCCGTTAAATAGTATGGAATTGTATGGTAATTTCTCTCAGAATTACCGATCAGTTACTTTTAATGATATTCGAATAGCTAATCCTTCTTTTAAGGTAGATCCGGATATATCGGATGAGAAAGGATTTACCGCCGATTTAGGTGCAAGAGGGCAATTGGGAGGTAAGGTGTCATATGACGCTAATGTTTTTGGGTTAATGTACAATGATAGAATTGGTGAAGTGCTGGTAGCTGAAGATAACAGGGTTGTTAGAAGCCGTGGTAATATAGGGAAGGCTTTTATGTACGGTCTTGAAGGTTTTATTGACTGGAATATATACAAAACATTTTTTAATGGTGACCTTCAGTACAAATGGAGTGTTTTTGTCAATTCAGCTTTTACAAATTCGGAGTATATCGAGTCTGATATTCCGGGCGTTGAAGGGAATAAGGTTGAGTTTGTTCCCAATGTGAACTTAAAGACCGGTACTTCATTCGGATATAAAAACTTTTTAGCATCTGTTCAGTATACGTACTTGTCAGATCAATATACGGATGCTTCAAATGCTCCAATTGATGTGAATGATAATGTGCGAGGAATTGAAGGGCAGATTCCAGCTTACCATGTTATGGATCTGGCTCTGTCGTATTCATTTTCCAGATTCAGGATTGAAACAGGGATTAATAATTTAACTGATAATAATTATTTTACCCGCAGGGCAACCGGGTATCCAGGACCTGGAATTATACCTTCTGCACCACGTACTTATTACGCTACCTTGCAATTTAAGTTTTAATATAAACAGAAACTTAAATGGGATAAAATTAAATAATAGTTAAAGCATTATTTAATCTATAAAAAAGCAGTATATTTGCGTGCAACAAAATCACAAGTTGCAATATGAAAGCTCACGATGCTAAATTTGTTGGCGAAGGTCTAACCTACGACGACGTTCTTCTCGTACCTAATTACTCAGAGGTACTCCCCCGCGAAGTAAATATCCAAGCAAAATTTACTAAGAACATTACTCTGAATGTACCTATTGTAGCTGCTGCTATGGATACTGTGACCGAGTCAGCTATGGCTATAGCAATGGCCAGAGAAGGTGGAATCGGGGTCTTACATAAAAACATGACTGCTGAACAACAAGCCCTGGAGGTGCGTAAGGTAAAGCGTGCTGAAAGTGGTATGATCATAGATCCTGTAACTCTGCCGCTTACAGCTAAGGTTGCCGATGCGAAGCAGTGTATGAAAGAACATAGTATTGGAGGAATTCCAATCGTTGATGATAGTGGATTCTTAAAAGGGATTGTTACGAATAGAGATCTTCGTTTCGAGCGAAATGAGGATCGACCAATCACTGAGGTGATGACGAGTGAGAATCTGGTAACTGTTGCTGAGGGAACTTCACTTAAGGATGCCGAACAGATTTTACAAGGAAATAAGATTGAAAAACTTCCGGTTGTTAATGATGCAGAAAAGCTGGTTGGGTTAATTACGTTTAGAGATATTACTAAATTAACGCAAAAGCCTATTGCGAATAAAGATAAATATGGTCGTTTAAGAGTTGCTGCTGCTGTAGGAGTTACCAGTGATGCTATGGAACGTGCAGGAGTACTCGTAAATGCGGGTATTGATGCTATTGTAATAGACACGGCTCATGGACATACCAAAGGTGTTGTTACCGTATTAAAAGAGGTTAAAAAAGCGCACCCTGATCTCGATGTAGTTGTTGGAAATATAGCAACTCCAGAAGCTGCTAAATATTTGGCAGATAATGGAGCAGATGCCGTGAAGGTAGGTATTGGTCCTGGTTCTATTTGTACTACAAGGGTTGTTGCAGGTGTTGGTTTTCCTCAACTTTCTGCGGTTTTAGAGGTTTCTGCTGCATTAAAAGGAACTGGAGTTCCGGTAATTGCTGATGGAGGTATTCGTTATACTGGTGATATCCCTAAAGCTATTGCTGCCGGTGCTGATTGTGTAATGCTTGGATCACTTTTGGCAGGTACTAAAGAATCTCCTGGAGAAACTATTATTTTTGAAGGAAGAAAGTTTAAGTCCTATCGTGGAATGGGGTCTGTAGAGGCTATGAATAAAGGTAGTAAAGACAGATATTTTCAGGATGTTGAAGATGATATCAAAAAATTAGTTCCTGAAGGTATTGTGGGGCGTGTTCCGTATAAAGGAGAGTTGAATGAGAGTATGCATCAGTTTATTGGAGGTCTTCGTGCCGGTATGGGGTATTGTGGTGCCAAAGATATTGATACGCTTAAAGAAACCGGTCGCTTTGTTAAGTTAACAGGTAGTGGAATTAAGGAGAGTCATCCACATAATATAACCATTACTAAAGAGGCTCCTAATTACAGTAGATAAAGTATAGCATAAAGCATTCTAAAATAAAAGAGGCCTGTAATTCTGATTACAGGCCTCTTCTTTTGGTTGGTTGTTTATAAGTGGTATGCTGGCTGGTTATTCCGGAAAGCTTTCATTAGATTTAATTTCATTTATCTGTTTTACATGACGACTTGTGTGTCCGGACATAAATAGAATACCCTGAAATGCATCAATTTTTCCAAACGGCAAATCCATTACGTAATTTCGTAAATTGATTTTGTCTTTTTTTACAAATGTGATATTGTTTTTTCTTCGATCCTTAAATGCTTTCAGTGTTTCTTCGTAGGATCCAAAACTATTTGTTGGTTCAAATGGTTTGGATGTTTTGACCTTACTGGACCGATCCGTAATCATGTCAATTAATTCTTTGTCGCTAGTTTTTAATTCGTTCAGGGATTCAGTGCTTGGTTTCTCTTCCAAGGACTTTTTAACTGCCCCCATAATATTGTTTTCTGATAGCGCAAGATGTTCAACGCAATTAGCAATTGACCATGAATTTTCAGAAGGTTTAAAGTTTAACTGTTCTTCAGATAATCCTTTAATTGCTTTTAATAATTCTGCTTTAGATTCATTCAGATGCTTTATTGCAAAAGCTCGGTCTTTCTCCGATAAAGTGTTTTGGCTATAGAGGCTTAAGTTGAATACGAAAGCACAAACAAACAGAATGCTACAAAATGATTTCATTTTACTATGCTATTGGTTTACATTTCGTAGGGAAAGCTAAAGGGGGTGAGATTTCTAAATGTTAAGATACGAAAAAATATAAACAATAGCTAGTTGCTTTTTGGAATCTAGTTTATAAGAATTTTTTTTGGGTTTAATGGACGGTTAGCTTCCCATAAAGAATAGGGTGTTGGCCATGAAAAGCTTACCGTTTTCCCAAAAACCTCTAAATAAAGGATTGTCTACCATGATAATAATATTGCCTTTTCCGTATTTTTGGGACCCTACTATTACACTTCTTTTTTGCTTATCCGTAGCGTCACTTCCGGCAAAGCCGTTAAAGGGTTTGTTTTCATGGTCTATATAAACAGCATTTCCACCCTCGAGATAATCGTACGCGTCACTATTTAATTTAAGAGTGAAATAGTCGTTGTTAAATCCATAGCTTAATGGGTGTGTTTTATCGACTTTTGCTTTGAATATTGCTCCGGTTATCATTTCTTTTATATAGTTTCTTTCATTGCCACTGTACGGGATTATGTTCATTTCGCTATTATCCTTACCATTTTCAGCGTCTTCATCATTTTCCGCGGAGTCCTTTTTTTGTGTTATGCTAAAGTCTTTGTCTTTAGCTAAGGAATTGACAGTTCTTCCTATGGTTACAAGTTTTCCACCATTCTTGACCCAGTTTTTGATTCTATCCATAGTCTGTTTCTCAATGACCCCAGCTGTTTCCGGAAGTATGATGATATCATATTGGTATAGATCTATATAGTTAAAATAGCTTTGTTCTAAAACTGTAATGGGGTAGTGAAGTTGTTGTTCAAAGTAATGCCAAATTTCACCAAAACTAAGACTTGAAAAAGGTTTTCCTGTCAAAACTGCTACTTTGTTATTGTGAATCATTTTGACTGCACTAGAACCAAAATCCTTGCCGGTATCCACCAATCCTGTTGGAGCAACGGTAAGTTCTCTACTATGTTTGAATCTTGTTTCTTTTAGGATGGTTAAAAATTCAGGATTACTTTTATTGTCAGCCTTTGTAATAATCAAGCTTCCTCTTTTAAAAGTTGTGTTATTCACTTCGAATGGTTCAGTGGTAAATCGTACTCTAATTTTGTTTTTAAGAAGATCTGACAAAAAGCGGGCATCCTTCATGCTTTCCCACCTACAGATATAAGCATATTCATTTTCGTTAAAATCGATATTATTTAAAACATCGTTCGTTTTATTTTGAGCAGTTGAGGTTATTTTTTGTTCCGAGGCTATGGCGTTTAATCCATAGGCGTAAGGTAAAGACCAGGCTGTAATATCGTAGGTCAGGGAGTCGCTTAATTTGGTTTTCGGCTCAAAGAGCACCTTTACAAGTGTACCTTTGAATTGATCTGTACTGATAACGAGATCATCTTCGGAGGTTTTATAAGTGTTGTTGTTACCGCTATTATAATCGTATCCGCGTACTGTTGTAACCGGGGTGTAGCCATATTCAATTTCATGGGCGTCTAATAGTTCTGTCAGTAGTTGGATCTTATCTTTGTTGCCGGACAGTATATAGCTTTTAAATTTAAAATCTTGTTTCGCATGGAATTTTTTGAACTCATTGTTTAATTTGTCTGCATTTAATGATGATACTTCAATGGTAGAGAGCCCTGTAGTATGATGATGTGCAATACGGTCTTTAAGGGTAAGCGTGTCTCCATTTCGATTAATAACGCCCAGACCTGCTCTACCGCTTCCGCCTTGTTCGTAGGTCATTCCTATAGCTCCATTGTATGTGGGGTAGGTATCTCCGTAACTTGGGTATAATAAATCAAAGATTTCCTTGGTGAAATAAAACCATCCATTGGCATCAAAATATTTCGCATGATTTTCACCAATTGTTGTCTGAAATTCAATCTGCCAGTCTGTTATGGCTTCATGGAGTGGTTCAGCTGCAGGAGCAAAATAATACGGGGCATCTACTCCCTGTTCGTGAAAATCGACGTGAATGTGTGGCAGCCATTTGTTAAAGACTTTCAATCGTTGTTGGCTTTCTTTTTGTGTAATCCAGGCCCAGTCTCTGTTTAAGTCAAACATATAATGGTTCGGCCTGCCAGAGAGCCATGGCTCATGGTGTTCTTTGCTATTTGGGTCTACATTGAATGGGGTGTTTTTAAATTGATTATACCAGTTAACATAACGATCTCTTCCATCAGGATTTATACAGGGGTCTATTATGACAATAGTATTTTCAAGCCATTCCTTCTTTTTTGTAATCAATTCGTATGCGGTAAGCATTGATGCTTCTGAACTCACAGCTTCATTTCCATGTACATTATAGCTTAGCCAAACGATAGCTTTATCGTTCGAATTATCTTTTTTGGTAGAGTTCAAATGTGCGTTTCTGATGGTTTCTAAATTAATCATATTATCTTCAGAAGAAATATATACCAATATTAAACTTCTCCCTTCATAGGTTTGACCATATTCGATCATTTTGACTTGTTCCGGGGTAGCCTCTGCTAAATATTCGTAATATTCAACAACCTGATGATGTCTTGAAAATCGTTTTCCTAAATCATACTCCAGGAATTCTGAAGGAGATTTAATGTTCTGAGAAAAGGTTAATAGAGAACTCAGAAAAGTTAGTGTTATTAGAAGTGTTGATTTCATTCAGGTAGATGATTAATACTTTCAAAGCTACTAATAAATAATAAAAAACACTCTTTATAATCTTAACGAATTTTTAGTTTTTAGAATGTTAAAGAGTTTTATCTTTACTTTTTTTAAGCAGGTTTATTCTTCAAGGTGACGGTTTGATATGTGAATGACGATCTGGAATAATCTTAAAAATATCAAAAGAACTATATTTCTATGCTAGCAGACAGTATATCTTTTAAGGATACCGGGTATTTTTCCAATCTAATTTTAGATTATTTAGAGCAAAAACAGGAGGTTAAACATTTATATAACAGGTATCCTGAATTAGAGAATTTTAAGAAGCAAATAGAAGAAAAGCAATCTGAATATAATGAAGAGCATCGTAAGATTTTGGTTGATTCCCTGAGAGCGCAGTATCATGGGATTGAGGTGTCAGAAGCTACAGATGCGAATTTGAATTCCTTAGCGCAGACCAAGACGTTTACCATTACCACAGGTCACCAGCTGAACTTGTTTACCGGTCCATTATATTTTTTGTATAAAATTATTTCTACTGTAAATCTCACTAAAAAATTAAAAGCCTCATATCCTGATTATAATTTTGTTCCTGTTTATTGGATGGCTACTGAGGATCATGATTTTGAAGAAATTAATTTTTTCAATTTTAAGGGGAAGAAATTTCAATGGAATAAAGAGGTTTCCGGAGCAGTTGGAGCCTTGTCAACTGAGGGGTTACAGGAAGTTTTTGATTTATTAAATCTCGAGTTAGGCGTAGGCTCGGATGCAGATGAGTTGAGGAGATTGTTTGAGGAGGCCTATTTGAAACATGATACCCTAGATGCTGCCACTCGATTTTTGGCCAATGAAATATTTGGAGCCTATGGATTGGTGATTGTTGACGGAAATGATAGAGGTCTTAAAAGGCTTTTTTCTCCATATGCCGCTGATGAATTATTGCATCAACATTCTTATAATGCGGTTGTTGATATTGTTGAGGATTTATCTTCCAGGGGGTATGGTGTTCAGGTGAATCCGAGGGAAATAAATCTTTTTTATTTAAAAGAAGGTTTAAGAGAACGAATTGTAAAAACGGATGATGGTTTTGTTGTTAACGATACTGAACTGAAATTCTCAAAAACTGAAATTCTTAAAGAACTTCATGATTATCCTGAACGTTTTTCACCGAATGTTTTGCTGCGACCTTTGTACCAGGAAGTAATACTGCCTAACCTTTGTTATATCGGAGGGGGAGGAGAGTTGGCTTATTGGCTGCAATTGAAATCTTTTTTTAATAAAGTTGGTGTAGTATTTCCGATCTTATTATTGAGGAATTCGGCATTATTAGTATCTGGAAAGGAGGATGATAAATTAAAGCGATTAGAAATTTCATATCCATTATTATTTTTAAAACGTCATAGTTTTATTAACAGAAGAGTAAGGGAGATCAGCGATATTGATATTAATTTTGATCCTCAACGCGCACATCTCAAAAATCAGTTCGAGGGGATGTATGCTTTGGCTGAGAAGACAGATGAAACTTTTTTGAATGCTGTAAAAGCTCAAGAGGTTAAGCAACTCAAAGGCCTTGATAAACTTGAGAAAAGATTGCTTAAAGCTCAAAAAAGAAAATTGTCGGACGAGGTAAGTCGAATGACAGCAATTCAAGAAACTTTATTTCCAAATGGAAATTTACAAGAACGGACTAAGAATTTTTCAGAGTTTTATGCAGAAAATGGCAAGGCTTTACTTAGGGAATTGTTTGAAGATCTCGACCCATTGAAAGAGGCATTTTTAATCGTGAAGCTTTAAGGCACCAGGAAGGTTCCGTTCCATTTATAACCGTCTTCAAAAGAGAATGCTGCACGTACGTGCTTTTTAGGTTTTAGTTCAAAATAATCTATTTTTTGAGAGAGCACTCTGATTACCGTAAAATAATGTTCGTCTTCGAGGTGGGTTATAAAATCAGGGTCTCCGATTTTTGTGCCCGGAGCTTCTGCTGAGGTGTAGTCTTTTTGTGCATCCTTGTGTATCTTGCTCCATAAGTCCTGAATGACAGATTCATTTTCTTCTATCATAGCAAACCCTTCAATTCTTAGTTGAGTTCTGATTCCTGGATGATAAAACAATAAGCTGACGTTTTTGTTTTCTCTTATATGCGTGATTTTTTTTGTGCGTTTGTCGGTGTAAAAAGTAAGATTAAGATTTTCATCTACGTCTCTAAGTACAACGGTTCTGATTCTGGCTGTATGATTGATACCTACAGTTGCCATGGCGCAAAGTCGAAATGGATGACCTTCAACTGTTGTGCCCTTGGTTAATTCGGTTTTTATTATTTCTAAAATATCAGGAATCATAACAAGGATATTACTATAAAGTTACTAAATTTTAAGATGAGTTTGTATAAATGGGTTTTGAAAGTTTTGCAAAACCGTACCTTTGTGGTCCTAAAAATAGAAGTATGCATAATATAGATATTGATGTAGTTGAAATGACATTGGATATTGCAAAATATGTCATTAATAGAATTACGAACACCTCACCTGAGTTGGGTAAGCCAATGCGGGAAGAAGATTTAAAGGCTCTTGTTGGCGAAACGGTAACGGAAGAGGGGATAGGAGGCGAAAAGGCATTACAACTTTTTAAAGATGTTTTAGTAAAGGCCACCGTACCTATAGATCATCCGAGACATTTGGCTTTTGTGCCCGCCTCGCCCTCCAGAGCAGCTGTGATGTTTGATTTGGTAACCTCTGCATCAAGTATTCATGGAGCCTATTGGATGGAAGGAGCCGGGGGGATCTTTTGTGAAAATGAAGCGATGAAATGGTTGGTGTCATTAACTGGTTTACCTGAAGGTTCGTTTGGCGTTTTTACCAGCGGTGGTACAGCTGCTAATTTATCTGCAATGGTTACTGCAAGGGAGCATTGGAGAAGACAAGCTACAAACCAGGGAAAAAAAGGACTTATTATTACTTCCATTGGGGCTCATTCTTCAATTAAAGCTATGGCGCAGGTTATTGATGTGGATGTACATTTGGTAGATTCTGAGGATCGTTTATTAGGGGGAGATTTGTCTAACGCTATTAACGATTTATCACCTGAGGAGCGTCAACGTTTATTTGCGGTTGTGGCTACAGGGGGTACAACGAATGCTGGTATCGTTGATGAACTGGATGGTGTAGCTAAGGTGTGTAAAAAGGAAAACCTATGGTTTCATGTGGATGCTGCCTATGGGGGCGGTGCATTAGCGGCAGATTCGGTAAGACATTTGTTTAATGGTATTGAAGAGGCAGACAGTATTACTATTGATCCTCATAAATGGTTATTTTCTCCATATGATTGTGGAGCTGTTATATATAAAGAGCCTGAATTGGCTAAAAAGGCACACTCGCAGGAAGGTTCATATTTGGATATTTTTAAAGATGAAGGTGCCCGTGGGTTTAATCCTGCAGATTATCAAATTCAGTTAACCAGGAGGGTTCGTGGATTACCGTTGTGGTTTTCATTGGCTATGCATGGAACTGCTAAATATAAATGGGCAGTAGAGCGTGGAATAGCATTGGCTAAATCTGCAGCTCGTATGATCGAAGAAGATCCTAATTTGGAGTTGGTCAGAGAACCCGGCTTATCATGTGTTTTATACAGAAGGAAGGGGTGGACTCCAGATGATTATAAAGAATGGACTTTTAAAAATCATAAAGATGGATTTGCGTTAGTAACTCCGACCAAATGGAAGAATGGCGATACTTATGAAACTGTTTCGAGGTTCTGCTTTATCAATCCGGATACCACTGAGGATGATATCAAAGCCATTTTGGATTCAATGTAGAATAAAAAAGTTTAATAAACCCTTTTGCTTTTAGCATTTAGTAGTATTTTTGCGCATGCAACACAACGTACTAATTTTAGATTTCGGTTCGCAGTACACACAATTAATAGCTCGACGTGTAAGAGAGCTTAATATCTACTGCGAGATTTATCCTTACAACAATTTACCAGAAGACATTTCCAGCTTCAGAGCTGTCATTTTATCGGGAAGTCCATTTTCGGTTCGAAGTGAAGAGGCTCCGCATCCTGATCTTTCTGAGATTAAAGGAAAGATTCCTACTTTGGCGGTATGCTATGGTGCTCAGTATCTCGCGCATTTTGGTGGCGGAAATGTAGCTCCATCGAATACCCGAGAATATGGTAGAGCTAATCTTTCTTATGTGAAAGACGGGGAAGTTTTCTTTGAGTCTATTCATGAAGGAAGCCAGGTTTGGATGAGTCATAGTGATACGATTAAAGAACTTCCAACCGGAGGGGTTCGTATTGCCAGTACTCATGACGTAGCGAATGCGGCTTATAGAATTGAAGGAGAGGAAACGTATGCGATTCAATTTCATCCGGAGGTATATCATTCAACGGATGGTAAGCAATTACTTGAGAACTTCCTTGTGAAAATAGCGGGAGTAGAGCAGTCATGGACTCCAGATAACTTTGTTGACATGACGGTTGCTGAGCTGAAGGAAAAGGTAGGAAAGGAAAAGGTAGTTCTAGGTCTTTCCGGAGGGGTAGACTCAACTGTAGCAGCTGTGCTGTTAAATAAGGCGATTGGAAATCAGCTTCATTGTATTTTTGTGAATAATGGCTTGCTTCGTAAGAACGAATTTCAAAGTGTATTGGATCAATACGAGGGTATGGGGCTTAATGTAAAAGGCGTTGATGCTTCGGCACGCTTTTTGGATGCATTAGCAGGAATATCTGATCCTGAGGAAAAGAGAAAAACCATAGGACGTGTATTTATTGAAGTTTTTGATGACGAGTCGCATAAAATTGAAGATGCCAAATGGTTGGGACAGGGAACAATTTATCCGGATGTAATTGAGTCAATTTCTGTGAATGGACCTTCAGCAACAATCAAAAGTCACCACAACGTAGGGGGCTTACCAGATTTTATGAAGTTGAAAGTTGTTGAGCCATTGAGAATGTTGTTTAAAGATGAGGTAAGGCGAGTTGGTGCTTCTATGGGAATAGATCCTGAATTGTTAGGCAGGCATCCATTTCCAGGACCAGGATTGGCAATTAGAATTTTGGGAGATATTACTCCAGAAAAGGTGAGTATTTTACAGGAGGTTGATTCTGTATTTATTAATGGTCTAAAGAGCTGGGGCTTATATGATTCGGTTTGGCAGGCTGGTGCAATTTTGCTTCCTGTGAATTCGGTTGGTGTAATGGGAGATGAGCGTACTTATGAAAAATGTGTAGCTTTGCGTGCAGTGGAAAGTACTGACGGAATGACTGCAGACTGGGTACATTTGCCGTACGATTTTTTACAAAAAATGTCTAATGAGATAATAAATAAGGTAAAAGGCGTTAATAGAGTAGTATATGATATTAGTTCTAAACCGCCAGCAACCATAGAATGGGAATAAATATATAAGTATGAATAAACAGATTGTATTTTTTTTAGCTTTTATTTTAAGTGTTTCGATATTTGCTCAAGATAAGTTTAAAACACATCAAGTAAAAGAAGGGGAAACTATAGAGAGCATAGCGAAGTATTACAAGGTCACTCCTTATGCAATTTTAAAGTTAAATCCGGAAGCTAAAAAGGGAGTTGAAAAAAATACAATCTTAATCATACCTAGTTCTTCCACTGTAGAAAATGATGAACGTTTTCAAGAGAAGGTAACTTTCGTTACTCATAAGGTAAGAAAAAAAGAGACTCTTTTTAGTATAGCAAAACGTTACAACGTAAAGGTTGATGATATTAAACGGTATAATAAAGAACTGTATAGTCGTCAGCTAGACAAGGGTGAAAAAATTCGAATTCCCCAAGTCACTTATGTGCCTGTAAAGGAAACAGATTCTTTGCCAGATGGTCTTGTAAGGTATATCGTAAAGCCTAAAGAAGGTAAGTGGCGTATAGCTTATGAGCATGGGATTTCGGTACCTGAATTGGAAAAATTGAACCCGGAAATGGGTACAGTCTTACAAGATGGCGAAGAGATTATTGTACCGGATGTTCATCAGGATAGTGTAAAGACGGTTGATGATATAAAATATAATTACTATTCCGTCCAGCCAAAAGAGGGTTTCTACAGGCTAAAAGTGAAATTTGGTATGGAGCGGGATTCTATTGTAGCCTTGAATCCAGAAGCCAAGGCAGGTTTAAAAGCCGGAATGATACTTAAACTACCAAAGGAAACTTATGGGGACTACAACATTCAGGCAGATGGGAAACTAATGCCTAGATTTACCTTGATTGACAGTGTTAACAAGCAGCTTACTTCTAAAGTTGTAGTGGCTATTCCTTTAAAGCTAAATGAAGTTGACTTTAATTCTGAAGCTGGTGCGGAGGATAAATTAAAACGGGATCGTCTGCTAAATGTTTCGCTTGACTTTTATTCTGGAATGTTAGTCGCTATTGATTCTGTTAAGAAATTAGGGGTTAACTCCGAAATTACTTTGTTAGATACTGAGGGTACAGAGGTTGGAATTTCCAGATTGCTTAATAGTGCTTCTTTTAAAAATTATGATGCGGTGATTGGGCCCTTTACCTATCGATCTTTTAATAAATTATCCTATGGCTTGAGGAGTGAAAATTTACCTGTATTTGCTCCCTTTACAAGTAAGAAGGTTGAGTTGTATCAAAATGTATTTCAGACTTTACCTTCAGATGAGGTGCTAAGAGATCAAATGATTAATTTTATAGCTCAAAGAGGTCAGGATAAACATATAATTGTTATTGCAGATAGTAAAAATACTGCCGTTAGAAATCAATTAAAATCTAAGATACCTTCAGCACAGATAATTGCTACAGAATCTGATAATTATGTTCAAATGGAGGCTCTTGAAGAAAGTCTTTCCATGGAGAAAGAGAATTGGGTAATTGTTGAGTCTAATCGTATTCCTTTGTTAACCAATATTACCAATGTTTTAAATTCACTTCGAAATGAAGAGCGTACCATAGTGATGTTTACGACTCATAAGGGTGATGCTTATGAGATTAGTGACGATATTAAGAATTCATATTTATCGGCATTAAAGTTTCACTATCCTACTGTAGATAAGCCTTCTTCGTTAGATAATAATTTTCATAAAGTCTATGAAGATCGTTTTGGGACCTATCCTAATAGATATGCTATTCGCGGTTTTGATCTGATGATGGATGTTTTATTGCGATTGGCTTATAAAAAAGATCTTTATCAGGTTGCTTCTGAAGTAGGAGAAACTGAATATCTCGAAAACAAGTTTGATTATAAGAAACAGTATGTAGGGGGGTATTTAAATACTGGAGCTTATATCGTTAAATATGATGATTTAGAGATAAAGGAGGTGAAGTAATTATCAACTAAAGCTTCTTTTGATTAATTTCATGGCAATTGGTATTGAAGATTAATGAAGCTTTTATTTTTCATATTATTTTTACTGTTTGCGTCTGTTCAGGATGCCCCCAAGGAGATTATACTATGGGAGGCCGGACAAAAGCTTTCATGGGCTGATTTTAAAGGCAGGCCTGTGGTTGATAGTAGAGCGGTTGCCGTAACTTCCAGTGGAATTGGCTATAAGCTTATTACCAGAAAGGAAAGTGATGATCGTAAATACGACGTAGTGGTATTTGCTTATTTTTCAACCAGAGACAGTTGGTATAAATCTCGTTATGTTAATAATGCTATTTTGGCTCATGAGCAACTTCATTTTGATATTACCGCCTTATACGCTCAGAAATTAATCCATGAGATTAGTGAATTAAATTTTGAAGGTGACGTGGGGGAAGGGTTAGAAACGTTGTACCATCATGTTACCAAGGAAATGGACTCTGTGCAAAAGATTTATGATAAACAAACTGAGGCTTCTGTTAATGAATCTGCACAAGTAATTTGGCGGCAAAAAATAAATGACCAGCTTACCGCCTATTTAAAGTTAAATGAAGTACGTAAATAAATCATAAATATCAATTGGAGATTTTACCAAATAATGAATTTTTGATTAAACTTGCTAAGGCTAAAATGCCCTTTGGCAAGTATAAGGATTGGTTTCTTGTGGATTTACCTGAGCCATATTACACCTGGTATAGTCAGAAGGGGTTCCCTGCAGGAAAACTTGGTGAGCAGATGAAGGCTATGCACGAAATTAAGATTAACGGTTTGGAGGGGCTGATTAAGGAGATTCAAAAGCGTTATTAATTTCCTTTGTTTTTTTGGAATTATTTGAAATATAGGGTTTTATGTGGATCTGTTTTTCTTTTTGTTGGATTGTATTTTTTAAGGAAATCTTTAGTTAAATTCCGCTAGCAATTTGTACTTTTGCCGCCGTAATACAACAACACAACATTTAATTCATAATGGCAGATACCAAATACATTTTTGTTACGGGTGGTGTAACTTCTTCGTTAGGTAAAGGGATTATTGCGGCTTCATTGGCCAAATTGCTACAAGCACGTGGTTATAAGACTACCATACAAAAATTAGACCCTTATATTAATGTCGATCCAGGAACATTAAATCCCTATGAACATGGGGAATGTTACGTTACCGATGATGGGGCTGAAACGGATCTTGATCTAGGACATTATGAACGTTTTCTTAATGTAAGAACTTCACAAGCCAATAATGTAACAACCGGACGCATCTACCAAAGTGTTATTGAGAAGGAAAGGAGAGGTGAGTTTTTAGGGAAGACTGTACAGGTAGTTCCACATATTACGAATGAGATCAAGGATCGAATTCAGATTTTGGGAAATACCGGTGAGTATGATATTGTTATTACTGAAATAGGAGGAACCGTAGGTGATATTGAGTCTTTACCATATATAGAGGCGGTACGACAATTATTATGGGAGCTTGGTGATAATAATGCTATTGTGATACATCTTACTTTAGTTCCTTATTTGGCTGCTGCCGGTGAATTAAAAACAAAACCTACTCAACATTCTGTTAAAACTTTAATGGAAAGTGGTATTAAGGCGGATGTTTTAGTATGTCGAACTGAGCATGAGTTATCGGATGAACTCAGACAGAAGTTAGCTCTTTTTTGTAATGTGAAGCGTGAGGCTGTTATTCAGTCTATAGATGCATCAACTATTTATGATGTACCTAATTTAATGCTCGAAGAAGGTTTGGATACGGTTGCTCTTCAAAAATTAGCTTTACCAGCGGAAGCTCAACCAGATTTAACTCAATGGAATCAATTTTTACAACGTCATAAGAATCCTCAGCATGAGGTTAAGATTGGTTTAATTGGTAAATATGTTGAATTACAAGATTCATATAAGTCAATTTTAGAGGCATTTATTCACGCTGGAGCGGAGAACGAGGTAAAAGTTCACGTAGAGCCTATTCATTCTGAATTTATTGATGATAAGGTCATTTCGGAAAAAATTACTGGATTGGATGGTATCTTGGTTGCACCAGGTTTTGGAGAGCGTGGTATTGAAGGGAAAATAGACGCTGTTAAATATGCGCGAGAACATAACATTCCTTTCTTTGGTATTTGTCTTGGAATGCAAATGTCTGTTATTGAATTTTCAAGAAATGTTCTAGGTTTTGAAGATGCCAATTCAACTGAGATGGATTCCAAAACTACGCATCCTGTTATCGACCTTATGGAAGATCAGCAAGGAGTAGAGTACAAAGGTGGGACCATGCGATTAGGGGCCTGGGATTGTGAATTAAAGGATGGAAGTATAGTTAAGGATGTTTATAAGGAAACAATAATTTCTGAAAGACATCGTCATAGGTATGAGTTTAATAACAAATACAAGCAACAAATTGAAGCGGCAGGACTTAAGGCTACCGGGTTTAATCCAAAAACTGGCTTGGTTGAAATAGTTGAATTAGAATCGCATCCATGGTTTGTAGGTGTTCAATATCATCCTGAATATAAAAGTACTGTAGCTAATCCACATCCTTTGTTTGTGGCATTTGTTAAGGCAGCATTAAAGTACAAGAAAGATAAAGCTCATGCCACTATGGCATAATTCGGAGTTTTGGATATATCTTTGTGTATTCGTTGACGCTGAACTTTGTTCGGCGTTCGTTGTGTAAAAAATTAAGTTCATTTAGATGGAAGAAAAAAAGTTTGATATCAATTCTATTGTTGGCTTTGTCCTTATTGGGGCCATTTTAATGTGGGTGTTATACACTAACAAACCTACTGAAGAAGAATTGCAGGCCGAAAAGGCTAAACAAGAACAAGTAGAAAAAGAAAAGGCGAAAGTACTAGAGGATAATGCTGTTGATTCGAGTGTTGCGGAAACTACAATACCTCAGGATTCTGCGGCTTTGGCGAATTACAAGGATGCCTTAGGGGCGTTTGGTTATTCTGCTGCATTGCCTTCAGCAAAAGATGATATTACGACCCTTGCTAATGAGCTCATCGAACTTAAAATTAACAATAAAGGTGGGCAGATTGTTGAGGCGAAAATGAAGAATTTCACCACTTATGATTCAATTCCCGTTTATTTGGTGAAAGATGGGAATGCTGCCTTCAATTTAAGTTTTTCTACTACAGACAACAGAAACTTAAACACTCAAGATTTATTTTTTGAGCCTCGGCTAACCAAAAATGGAGAAAATCAGGTTCTGTCAATGAAGCTTAAGGTTTCTAATGATAAGTACCTTGAGTATCGCTATGAATTAAAGCCGGATGATTATATGGTTGATTTCACTATTAGATCACAAGGTTTAAGTGGTGTGGTTAATACCAGTCAGCCGGTTACTTTGGATTGGAATCTTAAAACTATTCGACATTCAAAGAGTATTACCTATGAAAACAGGTACACGCGTTTGACTTACAAGCACGAGGATGACAAGACGAGTAAGTTGAGTCCGACTGGTAATGATGATGAAACTATAGAGGATGCTAAATGGTTGGCTTATCGACATCACTTTTTTATGGCTACTTTGGTTTCTAGTGTTCCTTTCAAAACTGCTCATATAACCTCTGAAGATCTTGTTGAGGAGGAAAGTGCCGAGGCTAAATTTACCAAGGCTTATACAACTTCAATTCCGTTGGAATGGCAAGGTGGAGAGATTAATCAGAACCTTAACTGGTATTATGGACCAACAGATTTTAAAATTTTAAAGGAGTATAAAGATGTGGAATTAGCGGATGCTGTTCCGTTTGGATGGGGGATATTTGGAGTTATTAATAAGTACGTATTTACACCGCTCTATGATGTTTTAAGTTCATTTTTACCATATGGTGTTGCTATTATAGTGATGACTATTTTAGTTCGTCTTTTGATGTCACCAATCACTTATAAATCTTATTTATCTCAAGCAAAAATGAAAGTGATTCGCCCTGAAATGAATGAGATTAATGAGAAGTATAAGGATCAGCCAATGAAGAAGCAGCAAGAGACCATGAAGTTGTATGGAAAGGCGGGTGTGAATCCTATGAGTGGTTGTATTCCTGCTTTAATGCAATTGCCGATTTTCTATGCGTTGTTTATGTTTTTCCCTACTGCATTCATGCTAAGGCAAAAGAGCTTTTTATGGGCAGAAGATTTATCATCTTATGACACCATTGCGAAACTTCCATTTAAAATTCCTTTTTATGGAGATCATGTTAGTTTATTTCCTATTCTGGCTTCCGTGGCTATATTTTTCTACATGAGAATGACTACGGGTCAACAGCAAATGATGCAACAACCAACCCAAGAGGGGATGCCGGATATGGGTAAGATGATGAAAGTAATGATTTATATCTCTCCATTGCTGATGTTGTTTTTCTTTAACAATTATGCAAGTGGATTAAGTTTGTATTATTTTATATCTAACCTGATTACCATCTTTATCATGTTATTTATAAAGAAATATGTGATCGATGAGGATAAAATTCATGCGAAAATTCAAGAGAACAAGAAAAAGCCTAAGAAGGAAAGTAAATTTCAGCGAAAGATGCGTGAAATGATGGAACAGGCAGAAGCGCAAAAGAATGCTAAGAAGTAATAATAAATTTAAAAGCTCCGTGAAAACACGGAGCTTTTTTTTACGAATGAATTAAATTACTAGTTATTAATTAATTCGTAGTATCCGGAAGAAGTACTGCATTTATAGCGTGAATGACACCATTTGTAGCTTGAACATCTACGGCAATTACTCCTATTCCGGAATTACCGCTACCATCGGTTAGATCGGCTATATTATCACCTGTGCCAGGAAGCGTTACTGTAATGTTGTCACCTTCTAGTGTAGCGACAGATGCTCCATCTGATAAGTCTTCTGAACGAATGTTATTTTCGATAATGACATGATGTTGTAGTACCGCTGTTAAATCATCTCCACTTGGTACAGAAGCTAAAGCTTCAAAAGCAGAATTAACAGGAGCGAATACTGTAAATGGAGCATTGGTTGTTCCGGAAAGTATTCCTACAAAATCAGGTTGACCGTCAGCAGTAAGGGCTCCAACTAAGGAAGTGAAGTTTGGATCAGCTGTAGCGAAGGTTACAATAGTTGGTAACCCAATAACTGCATCAACGGCATGTATCACCCCATTACGCACCTCAATATCTGCTGCGGTAACTTCTGATACACCATTTAAACTAACACCACTATCTGTGTTTATATATAAGCTAAGGTTATCTCCGTCTTCGTTTGTTGCCAAAGTGTTTGCATACATTGTAGAAAGGTCTCCTGAAAGAGCCACTCCACTAATTACATGATTTAGTAAAATCTGAGTAACCACATCTACAGGGACATCATCTAATGAAGCAAAGCCATTAGCGCTCAAGAAAGCTTCAAAAGCGGCATTATTTGGTGCGAAAACGGTTAAATTAGCATCTTCTGCATTTAAAGCATCTACAAGTCCTGCCTTTTGGACTGCTGCCAGTAAGGAGGAATAATCCTCATTCATAGCAACAAATCCTGCTATGGTTGGATTTATAGCATCCCAAACAGTTTGAGGTATCAATACTTTGTCTACGGCATGAATAATACCGTTGTTACACTGTACATCAGTAGCAATGATGTTGGCTTGCGCATCGGATGCGTCGGTAATTTTTGCTCCATCTGAAAGGTCAAAAGTCAGGTCTTCACCCTGAAAGGTAGTAGCCATTTGTCCGTCTGTTAAGGATCCTGCAGTAACATTAGCCCCTGCGATTACATGATAGTTAAGAACCTCTTGAAGTGTTTCATCATCGATATCATCTAAAGAGTTTGCTCCCAGTGCCATTAAAAGGTTGTCAAAGGCTTCGTTGGTTGGTGCGAATACTGTAAATGGACTCGCATCTGTTCCAGAAAGTAAATCTGTGTAAGTTGACCCAAAAGAAGGTCTTGTCAACGCGCTTACCAAGGTTGAAAAGTTGTCGTTGGCCAAGGCATGATCAACAACTGAAGGAGTAGGGATAACTGCGTCCACTACATGTACCACCCCGTTTGAGGCCATTACGTCTGCTCCGCCATTTGCTACTGAAGCTACTCCATTAATTTCAACGCCTGATGTCGTGTCTAAAAACAGGCTTAAATTGTTATCGTCTGGTCCAGTGGCCAAGGAATTAGTGTAGCCAGTGGTAATCTGTGAAGAAGTTACTTCGCTACTTAATACGTGATTCAATAATAAATTGGTTAGTACATCTGTTGGTACATCATCAATGGTAGCAATCCCATTGGCATCCAGGAAATTATCGAATGCTGTATTAGTAGGTGCAAAAACTGTGTATGTTCCCGGACTATCGAGGGTAGCAGCTAGTCCTGCTTTTAATAAGGCGGCATACAAGGAACTGAACTCAGGTGTTGTTGCAGCAATCTCTGCAATTGTAGGATCGGTCATCATTTCTCCACCTCCGTCATCATCGTCATTACACGACGTTAACATCAGCAAGAAAGCTAACATACTAATTTGAATAATTTTTGATAAATGTTTCATCACGCTATAATTTATTTATGTTTAACTTATTTATAAAATTATTAAACAAAAATGAAATTTCAAAGTTATGTTAAAAATTTAGTGTTCTTTTAACATGATTTTAAAATCGTAAAACACTGATAATGAAGCATTGATTGTGTGCTTACTAACGTTTAATGTTTTTTATAAAAAATTAAACGTTTTTAAATTGATTTAATTTTAGGAGATTGGATTGTAAGCGATTAAATATTTAGACGCTTAGAATTTAAATTTCTTAATTTTGTAATCTGAATATTTTAGGAGTATCTGTGAAAGTATTGATGGGTCATTACGACTCATGATTCTTTAAGTGTAATAATGAGATGAATAGAGATAAAACAGTTGTAGTAGGTTTGTCGGGAGGAGTAGATTCTAGTGTTACTGCATACCTTTTAAAGGAACAAGGATATAATGTGATTGGTTTGTTCATGAAGAACTGGCACGATGATTCGGTTACCATATCTAATGAGTGCCCATGGTTAGAAGACAGCAATGATGCCATGATTGTGGCAGAAAGGTTGGGGATTCCATTTCAAACCGTTGATTTGAGTGAACAATACAAGGAGCGTATTGTTGATTATATGTTTAATGAATATGAACGGGGGCGTACACCAAACCCTGATGTTCTTTGTAATCGGGAGATCAAGTTTGATGTATTCATGAAGATTGCTTTGGATTTGGGCGCTGATTATGTTGCCACCGGTCATTATTGCAGGAAGGATACTATTATAGAGAACGGAAAGGAAGTTTATCGATTGTTGGCAGGAAAAGATAGTAATAAAGATCAATCGTATTTTTTATGTCAATTATCACAAGAACAATTAGGAAAGGCTTTATTTCCTATTGGGGATTTATTAAAACCAGAGGTTCGGCAAATAGCAGCTGAGAATGATTTAATAACTGCAGGAAAAAAAGATTCACAAGGGCTTTGCTTTATAGGAAAGGTACGATTACCGGATTTCCTTCAACAAAAGCTCAAGCCTAAAGAAGGTGTTATTGTAGAGGTGCCTGTTGAAAGCAGTAAGTATAATAAGGAGTTGCCTGAATTTAAAAATATAGAGGAAGAATTATCTTTTTATTCACAAAAGCCTCAATATCAATTAACGGATGGTAAAATTGTGGGGAAACATCAGGGTGCTCATTATTTCACCAAAGGACAACGCAAGGGATTGGCAGTAGGAGGAACCACTGAGCCTTTGTTTGTGATTGAAACGGATGTTTCGGAGAATATAATTTATACTGGTCAGGGCAAGGCTCATCCAGGTTTATTCAGGAGGACTTTGTTTGTAAATCTTGATGAACTGCATTGGGTTCGTGAAGATTTAGCCCTTCAAATTAATGAATCTTTAGAGGTTCAGGCTCGTATTCGTTACAGGCAACCTTTACAAAGTGCTACTTTACATATGGTTGATGGTGGATTGTATGTAGACTTTGAATTACCTCAAAGTGCTATTACAGAGGGTCAATTTGCGGCATTTTATATTGGTGATGAATTGATAGGTTCGGGTGTAATTTCGTAATTTTACCTGAGCACTAGGGTTGAGTGATAATCGGCTTAGGTTGAAATGTTATGTTGGTTTTTTGGATAAAGCGTTTTAAGCATATCCTGGATTTGTTAATGTAATGCATAGGTACCTATGAAATGGATACTCCTCTTTTTTTTGATTATCGTTTCTAAGGCATACTCTTTTCAGGAACATGCCCGGGTATACTTTAAAGATAAACCTAACGCGTCTGCTTTGTTAGAAAATCCATCGACCATTTTATCAGCGCGTAGTATTGAAAGGAAAAAGGCCCATAATGTTCTTATAGACCATAAAGATGTTCCTGTCCATGACCCTTATATAGCAGCGGTTGCAAATCGAGAGGGAATTACTGTACATGCTAAGTCAAAATGGTTTAATTGTATACATGTTACAGGTTCGGTTACTGCTATTAAGAATTTAAATGGATTGTCTTTTGTAGGTCAGATCGTTTTTGTCAATAAGAGGTTAAATGATGGAGAAGTTCTTAAAAGCCGGAGTGAATCTCAGAGGATATATAAAAATAAGTTTGATAAAGAAACTATAATCAATTCTGGCTACACAAGTGCTCAATTGACTCAAATTGGGGTGCCTGAACTTCATAATGCTGGTTTTAGAGGTGAGGGGATATTGATAGCTGTTTTAGATGCGGGATTTCCCGGGGTTGATTTCATGGAAGCGTTTCGGAAATTAAGAATGGGGAACGGGTTTTTGAATAGTTATGATTTTGTTGATCGTACTTCTGATATTTCTTCTTATAAGGGCAACCAGCATGGAACTTTGGTCTTATCTACTATGGCAGCCTACCTTAAGGATATTTATATGGGTTCGGCCCCTGATGCTTCGTATGTATTATTCAGGACCGAGGAGGCAGAACAGGAAACACCGGTGGAGGAGAGTTATTGGGTAGAAGCTGCAGAGCGTGCAGATAGTTTAGGTGTGGATATAATCAATACATCTCTTGGGTATAGTACTTTTGATAACCCTGATTATAGTTATTTTCCAGAAGAGATGGACGGTCAGACCACATTTATATCAAAAGGTGCCGGGATTGCTTTAGACAAAGGGATGCTTTTGGTGACCTCTGCAGGAAACGAAGGAAATAATTTAGCCTGGGAGATTGTTACGGCGCCGGCTGACGCAGATGTACTCACGGTAGGTGCGGTAGATGCGGAGGGGAATTATGCCTCTTTTAGTTCCAGAGGGCCAACGGCTGACCTAAGGGTTAAGCCAGATGTTATGGCTCAAGGTGTTGCCACTGCAGTAATATTACCGGATGATTCCATGCGTTATGCAAATGGAACCTCTTTTTCATCACCTGTTGTGGCTGGGGCTGTGGCATGTTTGTGGCAAGCTAATCCATCACTTTCCAATGAGGCGATAATTCAATTGGTTAGAAAAAGCGGGCATCTTTATGATCATCCTAATAATCTTTATGGTTTTGGAATTCCAAATTTAGGTTTTTGGGTTGCTGGTGCTAATTTTTCACAGGAAATTGCCTCCGTAGAGTTCAGTGTTTTTCCAAATCCAACTTCGGGTAAATTTGAGGTTGTTTTTCCTGAGCAAATCAAATATGCAGAAATTAACCTGTACGATATACTCGGTAAATGGGTTTTTAATAAGGATATTTCATCAAGAAATAATCAGATAAACATTGCCCATTTGAATAGTGGTGTTTATATTGCTAAAATAACTTCAAAAAACGCAGAAAAAACACTAAAAATTATCAAGCAATAATGCAAAATAGAATTACCAATTTATTTCAAATTAATTACCCTATTATTCAAGCGGGAATGATTTGGGCCAGTGGTTGGCGGTTAGCTTCCGCCGTTGCAAATGCAGGAGGTTTAGGCATTATTGGAGCCGGATCGATGTATCCTGAAGTATTGCGTGAACATATTCAAAAATGTAAACATGCAACCGACAAGCCTTTTGGAGTAAATATACCCATGCTATATCCGGATATCGATAAGCTCATGAAGATTATAGTTGATGAGGGAGTTCGTATTGTTTTTACTTCTGCAGGGAACCCAAAAACATATACAGCTTTTTTAAAAGAGAATGGGATTACTGTAGTGCATGTTGTCAGTAGTGTTAAGTTTGCATTAAAGGCGCAGGAAGCGGGCGTTGATGCAGTTGTTGCTGAAGGTTTTGAAGCGGGGGGACATAATGGAAGAGAAGAGACCACAACTTTTACTTTAATTCCTATGGTTAAGGAACAGATTAAAATTCCTTTAATTGCTGCCGGGGGTATAGCCACTGGTAGTGGAATGTTAGCTGCTATGGTTTTAGGGGCTGATGCTGTACAAGTGGGAAGCAGGTTCGTTGCCAGTGAGGAGGCTTCTTCTCATAGTAAATTCAAGGAGCTGGTTGTAGCTGCCAAGGAAGGTGATACCAAATTGACTTTGAAAGAATTGGCTCCTGTTAGAATGCTTAAAAATAAATTCTTTCGGGATGTGGAGTCTTTATATCAAAAGGGTCCATCGGTAAATGAGCTTAAAGCGCTTTTAGGAAGAGCAAGGGCAAAGCGAGGAATGTTTGAAGGAGATTTGGATGAAGGCGAATTAGAAATAGGACAAATTTCTGGGCTTATCCATGATATTAAGCCGGCAGCTCAAATTATTGAAGATATGATGATTGAATTTTTTGCTGCCAAGGAACGGATAGCTGAATTTTAATGACTTCAAGATCTTAAAGATTAATTTAGGAAGGGTATAGTGCATATGGAGGTTAGGGATGAAGCAATACATACCGAATATATAAGACGACTTAACCGCGTTTTTGACTTTATCGATAATAACCTGGGATCAGATTTGTCTTTAGGGGTGGTTTCTGAGGTTGCCTGTTTTTCTCCATTTCATTTTCATCGCATATTTAAACTTATGTTGGGTGAGACACTGAATGTTTATGTAGCCAGACGTCGCATTGAAAAGTCGGTTTTAGATTTATTGCATAAAAATGTGTCTACCACTGAGATAGCTCATACTTATGGATTTAGTGACAATTCTTCCTATTCCAGAGCTTTTAAAAAATATTATGGGGTAAGTCCGATTTTATTTAAAAAGCAAAATCCCAACAGGTTGAGTAAGATTCGTCAACTTGAAAGCAAGAATGGACAAGTTTATCCTGATCGTTCTAAATACATTTGCGTTATTAATAATCTTAAAAAATGGATAAAGATGAACGCAAAAATTCAAATTCAGGATGTACCTAATATGGATTTAGCATATGTGTCATGTAATGGTCCTGCGGGATTAGAAAATGCGTATGATAAATTGATTCGCTGGGCCACGCCTCAAGGGTTAATGAATGAGCATACCAAAATGGTGACTATATATCATGATAGTTTTAAGGTGACAGAGGCCAGAAAAGTAAGGATGAGTGCGGCTATTTTGCTGCGAAAACCAGTTAAACTCTATGGAGAGGTTGGGTTGACTTCAATAACTAAAGGCACTTTTATCGTTGGTTGTTTTGAGATTGGATTGGATGAATTTGAAAAATCGTGGACGGGTCTTTTTTTATGGATGAATGAAAATGGATATAAGAAAACAGCTGCAAATCCTTTTGAAGTTTATCATAACAACTTCAATGAGCATCCTGAAAAAAAGGCCGTAGTTGATTTTTATATACCGATTGAATTATAATGATTTATTTGGTTTGGAGAAAACCTGAGTTACTTCGAAAGCGGTGTTTTTGATTTAAAAGATATTTATACATTATCATTTTAGGTAGGCGGTTCCCCAAAAGTTAAAACTGGCGGGTTTCCATCCCGGGATATACATGGTATGGAGGTCGGGAATGATAAATCCATTTTTATTAATGATATCGGGAATGTCACGATTTAAATTGCATCCTCCTCCTAATCGCCTCCATAATGGATTGATTCGGTTTTGCCATTTTTGAATATTCTTATCAGGTGCTTTCCCGTGTTCACAAAATAGTAGTTTCCCCGAAGGTTTTAAGACTCTTCGTAATTCTATGAAAGTTTGTTCGAGATTTTTAATAGAACACATGGTGTATGTGGTGACAACTGTGTCTATGGCATTGTTTTCTATGGGCAGGTTATCTGCATATGCTCTTAAAAAGTCAAATTGAAGTCCAAGTATTTTAGGGTCATTATTGTTTTGTTTCCAAACTTCTAATGAGGGATCGATGGCGATAAGATGTTTTACTTTTTCATTGTCATAGAAAGGGAGGTTTAATCCAGAGCCGACACCTATTTCCAATACATTACCGTGTGCTAATGGAACAATCTTCTGTCGCTGTAATCGATTTGGCTTTTGCTTGCAAGTCCAATCGATTAATTTTGGCAGTAGATATTTATTGTATAGGTTCATGTTTATATTGTTTTAATGATTGATGTCATGGTTTATTTAGTTGTTCAGGGATGCTCGTATTACCTGCATTTTTGCCTGCGATTCCGGCCACAATAGAAATGAACCATCCAATTGCAAACGGAATGGTAATAGCGGAGTTGCCTTTAAGAAGGTGACCAATACCAATCCATAGTGTTATGGCGTTACAAATAACTGGTGCATACCAAATAGCTTTGGGATGGGCCTTACATATTAAGAAACACATTAGAGCTATTACCATACCAGTTAGAAGGTAGGCTAAAAAGTTTCCTGTTTCTTCATTTGAAATTCCGATGAGCTTTCCAAGCAGGAATAGCATTCCAGCAAAGATGAATGGGAGAATAAAAGAAACTAAGGCTGTAATTACAGCTATTATCCATGCCGGGCTTTTATAAACTATCGATTTTTTACCTGAATCATTCATTTTATTCTTTTACCACTAGTAATATGGTGCTTGTTCATCCAAAATGGCAATAATTCTCAACGGTCCACCGCTACCGCCTTCAATTTTAATGGGTAGTGCTATAATTTGAAATCCCCTATCCGGTAGTTGTTCAACATTAGCGACATTTTCAAAAACCGGAATATTTTTACTCATCAGAATAACATGGCTTTTAAAATCTTGTGATTTTCCATAATCAATGCTTGGTGTATCTAAGCCAACGGCTTTTATATTACGTTCTGTAATAAGCCAGGAGGCAGCTTCTGGTGATAAGCCAGGGAAATGTAGCTCTTTAACTGCCTCTGGTCCTCTGTTTACGGTTCCTAAATATTTTTGTTTATCGGGATAAAAGGCTCCAAAACCCGTTTCAATAATTACTATAGATCCATTCGGAATTGGTTGATTATGCTGTTGTTCCCAATTTTTAAAGTCATCAATACTTACCTGATAATCTGGGTTGTTCTTTGTGTTATGAACGACATTAACTTTAATGGCATTGCCGATTAGATTGAACAAGGGGATTTGGTCTACAGTTTGTCCGGTTTCATAAAAATGTCTGGGAGCATCGATATGGGTTCCACCGTGTTCTGCAGTAGAGAAATTATTAGCAGCATAATAAAACCCTTTGTCAGTTTGTCCTTGTGCAACCACTTGTAATTCAAACTCTTTTGCGGTAACCCAGTATATTGATTTGTTAGAAAATGAATAAGTGAGGTCAATGATTTTTTGATTTTGAAGTTCATTCAAAAACACTGTGCCTTCGGAGTTGTTTTTTTGAGTTGTCTCGCTTTTACAGCAGGTCATGCTAGCTGAGATTAATAAAATTATGATGCTGAAGTATTTCATAATTGAATTATTTTTCTCCGATATCTTCTTTCCAGAGTTTCGGGTTATCTTCGATATAATCTTTCATTATTTTTACACAACGCTCATCGTTAAAGACATAAAGTTTCACACCGTTTTTTTTTAGCAGTTCTTCGGCACCCAAAAATGAAATATTTTCACCAATAATTACTTCGGGAATTTTATACAATAAAACTGCCCCACTGCACATGTGACATGGGGAAAGCGTGGTATATAGTTTAGATCTTTTGTATTCCTCAGGAGATAATCTGCCAGCATTTTCCAAACAGTCTATTTCCGCGTGTAAAGTCGGGCTTCCTTTTTGGATACGTTGATTGTGACCTCGACCTATTATTTGTTCATCTAATACTAGTACAGCTCCTATAGGGATTCCTCCTTCCTGAGCACTTTTTTGAGCCTGTTTTATAGCTTCTTCCATAAATTTGTCAATCATGATGAAGATCTTTTAGAAAGTGACTATAAGATACATGATATTAGTGAATTAACCAATCGGTTTTAGGTGCTTCGTCAATAAATTTTTCATGATTTGAGGGGGGAATGATTGTGTTTAAAAAAAGGGGACGCTTAATTTTGTCAATTGCTGTAGTTATTGATTTTTATGTGCTATTGCATCTTGTAGTTTTTTTGGTGTAATTTGATAAAAACACAAGGGTCAATCATATTTTTTGAATATTGTTTTTTATTATTGTTAAATGGTAAATCAAAATTTAAATTAAAGATGGTTAGGGATAATGAACTTTTAAAAAAATATTGGAGGCATAATTTAAAGTACCTATTTATACTTCTGACACTATGGTTTATGGTCTCTTATGGGTTTGGTATTTTATTAGTTGAAGAACTTAATAGCATCCGTCTTTGGGGGTTTAAGTTAGGTTTTTGGTTTGCCCAACAAGGCTCTATTTATGTATTTGTGATATTGATAGCTGTATATGTCTATCTAATGAATAAGCTTGACAAAAAATACGAACTTAACGAAGACTGATTTTTATGAATGTTCAAACCTGGACCTACTTATTAGTTGCTATTACATTTGCGATCTATATTGGTATTGCTATATGGAGTAGAGCTGGATCTACTAAGGAATTTTATGTTGCCGGAGGTGGCGTATCACCGTTAGCAAATGGGATGGCCACAGCAGCTGACTGGATGTCTGCAGCTTCCTTTATTTCGATGGCCGGCTTGATTTCTTTTGCTGGATATGACGGTTCTGTATATTTGATGGGGTGGACCGGAGGTTATGTTTTACTGGCCTTGTTATTGGCTCCTTATTTAAGAAAATTCGGGAAGTTTACGGTGCCTGATTTTATTGGTGATCGCTACTACTCGAATATTGCACGACTTGTAGCTGTTATATCTGCTTTGTTTGTGTCCTTCACTTATGTGGCCGGGCAAATGCGAGGTGTTGGGGTTGTATTTTCAAGGTTTTTAGAGGTTGATGTAAATACGGGAGTGTTTATTGGGATGGCTATTGTGCTTTTCTACGCAGTATTGGGGGGAATGAAAGGAATAACCTATACCCAGGTTGCTCAATATTGCGTTTTGATATTTGCTTTCATGGTTCCTGCATTTTTTCTGTCTATTCAGATGACCAGTAATCCAATACCTCAGTTTGGTTTCGGTGACGTTGGAGCTGACGGATCTTTTTTATTGGATAAGTTGGATGGTTTGCATCGGGAGTTGGGGTTTCATGAATATACAAGTGGCAGTAAGTCTACTACGGATGTGTTTTTTATAACAGCGGCGTTAATGCTTGGTACGGCGGGCCTTCCTCATGTTATTGTCCGGTTTTTTACTGTTCCAAGAGTAAGGGATGCTCGTAAGTCTGCACTTTATGCCTTGATATTTATAGGGATTCTATATACTACAGCTCCTGCGATAGCGGTATTTGCAAGGACTAATTTGATAGAAACGGTGAGTGAGCAACCTTATGAGGGAATGCCCGGGTGGTTTAAAAAGTGGGAGTTAACGGGTTTGTTGGAGTTTAGTGATAAAAATAATGATGGTAAAATTCAATATTTGGCAGATCCGGAGGCTAATGAATTGTATATTGACAGGGATATTATTGTTTTAGCAAACCCTGAAATATCGAAGTTACCAAATTGGGTAATAGCTCTGGTGGCTGCCGGGGGATTGGCTGCAGCGCTATCTACTGCTGCGGGTTTATTACTGGTTATTTCATCTTCTGTTTCTCACGATTTATTAAAGAAGATGGTTATGCCTGATATTTCTGAGAAAACAGAACTGTGGGCAGCGCGGGGATCAGCGTTGGTGGCGGTTTGTGTTGCCGGGTATTTTGGAATTCATCCTCCTGGATTTGTAGCCTCTGTTGTGGCTTTAGCTTTTGGCCTAGCAGCAGCTTCCTTCTTTCCGGCTATTGTGCTCGGTATATTTTCAAAACGAATGAATAAAGAGGGAGCCATTGCAGGAATGGTTTTGGGGCTCCTTGTGACTTGTTTTTATATAGCCAAATTCAGGTTAAAATGGATCGGTGATCCGGCGACTTCGGGAGCGGATTACTGGTGGTTTGGGATTTCACCAGAGGGATTTGGTACTGTGGGTATGTTGCTCAATTTTATTGTTGCCATCATTGTTTCCAGAGTGACCAAAAGGCCACCAGATGAAATCGGAGAGATAGTTGAAAGCATCAGATATCCAAAAGGGGCCTCTAAATCGATTTCGAATCATTAAATTTACAGGTTTAAGATGTATAAGTCCTGATCTTTTGGTTAGGTGTCGATACTATTTGGATTGCGATGGAAGTCGGCTTTTTATCCATTTTATCTGTCCGTTGTGGTTAGATTCATGTTCGCATACGTGAAACCATTTGCAGTAATTATTGGTAGGACCCCATGGCCAATCATCATCGACGGTTAATAGCCAATCATCATCTTTTTTTGCCAGTTCTAAAAGTGAGTTTTCTCTAACCTTGTTTAATTTGTCTAAATAGTAACCAAGTTCATGGCCTTTTATAGTTTTTCTTGCTTCTTCTCCCAACCCCGAAGCAACGGACCATTCTTTAATATCTTCTTTTGACCAGTTTCCCCATTTCTTCCCTTCAAATGTGTGTATCTGATAGAATCGTTCGGTAGCTGCTAAATGGAGTAACATAGCTCCGATACTATTTGAATTTTCATCATAGATATAATCAAGATCTTCTATGCTCATCCCTTGTACCGGCATCAAAATTACATGACGCATCCAGTTGAGCATGGAAACGAGGGTTCCGACTTGAGGTGAGAAGCCTGTTTTCGGACCTATGATGTTAAAATCATTATTGAAGGTGTTAATGCTAGAGTTGGCAAAGCTGTTTACCGGGAAGGTTATTGCCGACCCTGCGGTTATTGCAAATATTGAAGATTGTTTGATGAACCGCCTTCTGTTCAGAAAATTTTTGTCTTGATTCATATCTGTTTAGTTTAGTGTGATTTGAATTCAAGATACGGAAATGTATGGTTGCTATAGAATATTGGTTGGTTTTTTATTTTCATCAATAGCTACAAAGGTAAATTCACCAGAAACAGATTTTTCTTTTTTCTCTGAATACATTTCTTCCGTGAAAATATCAACTCTTACTTTTAGACTAGTATTACCAACTGAGCTTACTTTTCCGATAAGTTCAACAATCGTTCCGGCTTGTATAGGTTTTTTAAAATCAATTCGGTCGCTACTTACAGTAACCATGCGTTGTCTGCTAAATCGAGTAGCAGTAATAAATGCCGTTTCGTCCATAAGCTGCATAGCTGTGCCACCAAAAAGAGTATCGTAATGGTTGGTTGTATTGGGGAAAACAGCTTTGAAAATTCTTGTTTCAGATGTGACTTTTCTATTATCTATTATATTGGGTTTCATTTTCTAGCGCTATAAAATGTGTGGTTCTGTTTTGGTTGTTTTTTAGTGGAATAACATTAATTTGGCAATGGTATGCTTCTCCATTTTTTCTGTAGTTCGTAAGTTTTGCAGAAAACGGAACTTGTTCTCTTAACATTCTTCTTATAAAGTTTAGAGTGGTAGGGCAGGTGTCTTTACCTTGAAGGAATTTAGGTTTTCTTCCTATGGTGTTTTTTATAGAATACCCGGTCATCTGTTTAAAGCCTTTACTTATCCATTTTATTTCCTGCTTTGTGTCAGTGAGTACTAATGCATCGTAATGGACTTGATCTACTATTGAATGGATATCGGTTTTCCAACGGTTTAATTTCTTCAAATAGGAAAGTACTTCGAGATCGTTTTGTTTGTTGATCAGGTTTGTTTGGTCTTTCATAAATGATCCATAAATATCCCAACATACCAAGGGAGCTCCTGATGACTTTAAAGTTTTCATCACCTTTAATGTTTTTTATGTGCAGCAGGAATCAAAGCAATAACACTAAATTATAGTGTACAGGAAGGTTTAAAACACAGACCTGGCTTTAAAACGCGAAAGCACTTTGGTTTTTATTTGTAAAGGCAAGTCTCCTGGCTTATAACTTTTTTAAGGTCTTCCCATTATTAAAATAACAGTGACATCTTCATAAAAAAATGGTTATTTACAGTTGCGCGTCAGCTTGTGATTTTCACACAATTCCTTTTTAATTAGCTTCAAGCTAAACCTTAATTTAAATCAAAAATAAGATTTTATATCTGATTTAAAAGGGAATGATTTGAATATATCCCATTTCTTTCCATTGTGTTTGAGCAGGCAAAGCGAATCTATTCTAAATGTGATAGTAAAATCTTTTGCTTTATAGGTGGCCCAAATCGCATTAAAAATTTCAGGTGTAAGGTCTCTGTGGGCAATGGTAACATGGGGATGAAATGGGCCGGAGGTTTCTTTTTCAGTAAAGCTTAAGGAAGCAATTAGCGTATTTTTTAAAACATTGTGCAGGGTAATAAGCGGTTGGTGATCTTCAACGCTAATGAAGATTACCCGATTGGAAAAGTGATTAAAGCCGTTAAGGCTCACATTAAAGCTAAGTCTCTTTGCAGCAAATGCCTTAAGGGTATTTATCATTAAATTTTCATCAGTGCTGCTTCTTCGAAAGGGCATCTGAAGTGTGATATGCGCCGGTGATTTCAGTGCATGTTGAATTCCATATCGACACTTCAATTCTTCTTTGATTGATTTTACCTGATTTGCTTCATTCTCAGGGGGGACAACAGCTATATAATAGAGGGACTGTTCTTGCATGCTTCTGTTGCTTAGGAAGTGATTTTGTAATACTACATACGTTTATTTCTGACATTAAGATATAAATTCTATTAAAGAGCATGTATCTTTATGAGATGAATTCTCAGATTTTTTCGAAACAAAGTGATTTATATGCTAAATACAGACCCAGGTATCCGGATACCTTATACGAATTTCTAATGCGTTATGTTTCGGACAATATGCGTGCTTGTGATTGTGGTACCGGAACTGGAATTTTTGCCGAAAAACTTACAGAATATTTCCAAAGGGTTTATGCCATTGATGTAAGTGTTAAACAATTGAGTAATGCTGTTGAGAGAAATAATATTTGCTACAGTCTATCTCCGGCAGAAACAATTCCTTTCAATGATGCCTTTTTTGATTTGGTTACTGTGGCACAGGCTTTACATTGGTTTGACACGGAGTTATTTTTTAAAGAGGTTAAAAGGGTGTTAAGGCCTAATGGGTTGATCGCGGTGATATGGTATGGTAGGGTGAAAGTTGAAGACAATGAGGCAAGAAAGCAGATAGATCGATTTTATGAATTAATGTTTTCGAATTTCTTTGCCTCAAACAGAAAGCTTTTAGATCATGGCTACAGGGATATTGATTTTCCTTTTAACGAAATTGTATGCCCGGAGTTTAAATCGGTTTACACCTGGAGTTTGGATGATTTAAGGGGGTATTTTTATTCATGGTCGGCTGTGCAGCGTTATATTGATAATTGCCATAAGGATCCGACTGAGGAGATTATAGCTTCTTTAGCTTCTTTTTGGCAGAAAAAGGAAAAGGTTTCTTTTCCGATGTATATGCGTTTAGGGAGGTTATAAGAGGTTGTTGTAGGCTTTCGCATAAAGCAATAGCATCATAGTTTTGGCATCTTTAATTTCTCCGGAGTGTAGCATATCCAGTGCTTTTTGAAAAGAGATTTCAAGTACTTCGATGTCTTCGTGCTCATCTTCTTTTCCACCTCCTTCATTAACCTTCATGTCGGATGTGTAATATGCTATGAAAAAATGAAGTATCTCAGTTACCGCTCCGGGAGAGGTGTAAGATTCGAAAAGTTTTTTTACTTTTTTGACACGAAATCCTGTTTCTTCTTCAATTTCTCTTTTTATACAATCTGAGGGATCGTCTTCATCCAACACGCCTGCCGGAGCTTCGATCATCATGCCATCGGGATTTTCATTGAGGTAGGTTGGCATTCTAAATTGTTTAGTAAGTATGATGTTTTTTGTTCCTTTGTTGTAAAGAAGAACTACCGCTCCATTACCACGGTCATAAACCTCTCGGCTTTGGGATTGAGTTATGCCGTCTTTTGTTTTATATTGAAAATGTACTTTTTTTAGGGTATACCAATCGTTAGAAAGAATTTGTACACTACTGATCTTAACATTGGGATTGCTCATAGCGATTACTTACATATTAACAAATTCATAACCTGCTAAATCTTTATTGCGGAGATCAATTTCGGTTTCATTTAAATGAATTCCATATTCAAGAAAGGCTTTTAGATTTGCCAACCAAAATGTCCATCCATTACTGCATCCGTAATGAATTTTAAGTTTATTATCCTCATCTAAAGGGATCTTAGATTGGGTAAGGGTGAGTAAAGTGGCACCATCACTCTTTTTAAGTGTTACCTCTACTTCGCATTCACCAGCAAAGGAAAAAACAATTTTGTCAATTCCATTCGCTTCTATGATATGGCCATTCTCTTCTCCATCCCAATTATGCCATTTCCAAGTGTAATTATCGCCTGCCTCCACAAACTCATATGGTTTTAGTTTGTTTCCATTTCTGGAGTAAATAGAAGTGTGCAGAAACCATGCTGTAATGCCTTCTTCTGTGGCCCAGCACCAGTAAAGCTTTTTCAGGTTTGCTTTTATGTAAATCCGTTTTGTGAATTGATCGAAAGAAAGTTTTTTCATGATCATTTTTTTATGTTCTTCTATCAATTGGGGAAGAACTTAAAGATACGGATTTTTATGCAGGAAAAACAAAGGGACTTGATTAAAAAAGTTACATTAAGTTCGTTAGCACATTATTTAAATTCCTTTTGATATTCTTCCCATGTTTTATCCAAATAGATATTATCGCCAAAGAATTTAGCAATCATTAAAAACTCTTTTGGTTTTTTATAGCCCGGTACCGGTGATAGCATTTTCTGATTTTCATCCAGAAAGACCACTGTGGGGTAGCTTAGTCTTCCTTGTAGCAGGGAAGCGGCTAATTCATGATAGCCTCTTTTTCCTGAAGAAACATATTTAAAAGTGTTGCCTTTATATTCAATATCCTCTTTTCCTTCACCATCTAATTTAACCATATAGAAATTATCATTCATATAACTTGCTACTTCGGAATGATTAAAGGTGTCTTTATCCATTTTTTTACACCATCCACACCAATCGGTGTAAACATCAATAAATATTTTTTTAGGATTTTTATCGGTCTCAGATTTTTTGATAGCTTCTTCCCAGCTCATCCATTCAATCTCAGTAGCATTGTTTTTAAATGAAGAAGTTGAGAGTGCAATGAAGCAGGTTAGAAAAGCTGTAAGTATAAATTTCATTTTCATTTATATAGTTTTTTCAATATGGGGTGAAGAGATTAATTGTTTCTTCACATTTGAGTGATTTTTAGATTTATAAAAAGAATACAGATTTTGATCACAGCAGATGATAGTTTTTCAAAAGCAATGATAAGCTGTATTTTTTCAAAGATAATAAAAACCTTTAGGAGTTTCAGTCATAAAAAAAGCGCCAAACTTACATTTGGCGCTTTGGGTTTATTTGGAAACTAATTAAAATTAAGGTTTAATCAATTCTTTATCGGTTTCTGAAGGTGTGTTAAAATTAACCTCTACCTGATTGCGAATTAAATCATCAAAAGTTTCACGTTTTCTTATCAAATGTGCTTCATTCTTATACCAAAGTACTTCGGCTGGCCTGAATCTGGAATTGTAATTACTAGACATTGTAAAACAATAAGCTCCAGCATTTTTAAAACATAGTATATCCCCTTCGGATATTTCATTAATCCTTCTATTATTGGCAAAGGTATCTGTTTCACAAATGTATCCCACAACAGAATAGAATCGCGCTTTACCATCCGGGTTTGAGATGTTCTGAATGTCGTGCTGGGCGTTGTATAGCATTGGACGAATTAAATGATTAAATCCGGTGTCAATACCAGCAAAGACGGTAGAGGTAGTTTGCTTCACAACATTTACTGATGCTAAAAAATGTCCTGCCTCACTTACCAGAAATTTACCCGGTTCAAAAGCGAGTGTCAGGTCTTTACCATATTCTTTACAAAAGTCGTTGAATCTTTTGCTAAGTTTCTTACCGAGCTCTTCAACGTTGGTTTCAATATCACCTTCTTTATAAGGCACTTTAAATCCGCTACCAAAATCTATAAATTCTAAATCTTTAAAATTTCTTGCGGTTTCAAACAGTATTTCAGAGGCATATAAAAATACTTCGATATCAAGAATATCGCTACCAGTATGCATGTGAATACCATTAACCTTCATGTTGGTGTTTTCTACAATCCTCAAGAGGTGCGGTATTTGATGGATGCTTATGCCGAATTTTGAATCGATATGACCTACAGATATATTACTATTTCCCCCAGCCATTACATGCGGGTTAATACGGATACATACAGGGACATTTGGATGTTTGGTACCAAATTGCTCCAATATGGATAGGTTATCGATGTTTATTTGTGCTCCTAATGCAGCGACTTGTTCAATTTCTTCCAGAGAAACCCCGTTTGGAGTGTAAATGATATCCTCCGGTTTAAATCCTGCGAGTAGCCCTAAGCGAACTTCTTGAATAGAAACGGTATCTAAACCGCTTCCCAGACTGTTCATAAACTTAAGGATTGATATATTATTTAATGCCTTCGCAGCATAGTTTAATTTGAGATGTTTTACTTTTTTAAAAGCAGAAGTAAGCCTCTCATATTGAGAAGCGATTTTTTCGGCGTCATAGACATACACCGGACTCCCATATTCTTTTGCAATGTTTAATAAATCCTGCGATCTCATACTTCTGATTAGTTTTATTCAAAGTACAAAAGTATTTACAGATTGAGTTATTACAAATAAAACTGAAAAAAAATATAAAAATACAACAAGTTGTTATAAAACAAACATCGATCAATTGTAGCTTTTATTTTTTTTGTAAATTTAAGAAAAAGCATCATGCAAACTACCATTCCATTTTTTCCTTTAGAAGTTGTTGTTTTTCCCGGGGAACGATTGTTACTTCATGTTTTTGAAGATCGTTACAAGCAGCTCATTGATGATTGTAAGGTTACAGGGAAGGCATTTGGGATACCTATTTTCTATAAAAAGAATTTGAAACTTGGTACGGAGGTTACTTTAGAGGAGGTGGTAAAGGAATACGATAATGGTGAGATGGATATTATATGTAATGCACATCGAATTTTTGAATTAAAAAGTTTTGAAAATCCATTACCCGGAAAAATGTATTCTGGTGGGCTTGTGGAGTTTCGGGAGATAGACAGGGAAGCTAAACGCGAGGAGAAGGAAAATGTTGTAGTATTGATTAATGAGCTATACAAGAATTTAGGTGTTTTAATGGATCCTATAGATACAGATAGTTTTAATAGCTTTTTATTTGCTCATAAAATAGGGTTGAGTCTTGCCCAGGAATATCAATTACTTCAAATTAAAACCGAACGACAACGTTTGCACTTTTTGCGTTCGCACTTAAAGATGGTTATACCGGTGGTGACCCAGTTAAATCTTACAAAAGAGCGTATTCAGATGAATGGGCATTTTAAGAATTTTAACGAATTGGACTTTAAGGATTTTAAGCTTTAGCGCAAAACAATTTTGTCTACAATATCTTTGCCTAATTCTTCATTTATCATATTGATTATTTTTTCTTTCCCATAGCTTAATTCCTCTCGGAGAACCGAAGATGACAGGGTTACGTATAGAACGGAACCTTTTAGTTGGACGTTGGATGTGTAGTTATTTACTCCCGGTCCCATTAGGTTTACCCAGGCGTCTTCTACATTATGTTTGTCGAGTCCTTTTTCAAGTTTGCTGTTTTCAACAAAGCTTTTAAGTGCTTCAGCTAATGAAATATGTTCGTTACGTCGGGCCATTAATTCAGGGTAAGTTTTTTGTATCTTTTATAAAAGTACTTTAATTTTTCTTTGTTAATCACTATCAGTTGATCTTTATTTACTTTCAATACTTCTTCTTTCCATTCAGCAAAGGGAGTACTGTATATTAGATAAAGGTGTTTATTTTGGATTGATACGCGAAAATCTTCATGATCATTATTCGATGAGAAAGAACCGTCAATTTTGGGTGCTAGTTTTTTGCGAATCCCGGAGGTGTCAGTTTTTAATTCTATAAAATCGACAAATTTGTTAATATCGTAGGTCTTAGTTTCTCCAGACGGGAATTCAACTTTGTGGATTTCCCAATAGCCGTTTAAGCTATTTATTTGTTCTTTAACCGGAGTGGTACAATTAGTAAAAAGAAAAATGAAAGCTATTAGATACAGAAATGATCTCATAGTTTAAAAATTTTATAGGTTTGATGGGTTTCTTTAACTACAGCCTCTGTTCGGTCTGCATGGGTATCACTTATAAATATCTGACCGAAATCATCGTTATCCACAAGTTTTATTATCTGACCAACTCGTTCTTCATCCAACTTATCGAATATGTCATCAAGTAGTAGGATAGGGGTTACTTTAGCTTGTTCTTTTAGAAAATCGAATTGTGCAAGTTTGAGAGCTACGAGAAATGATTTCTGTTGGCCTTGGCTTCCGAACTTTTTGATGGGGAATCCTTCTATTTCAAAGTTTAAGTCATCTTTGTGTGTGCCAACAGTTGTATATTGCAGTGCACGATCTTTTTGAAGGTTTGATTCAAAAAGCTCTTTCAGTGGTTTATCGTAAAGTTGGCTTTGGTAATTAAGGTTAACAGCCTCGGATCTTCCTGATATGGCAGCATGACGGGCTTTAAAAATCGGAATAAAACTCTGAAGAAATTCTTTCCTGGTATTGAAAATTTCGGTTCCTAAAGTGTGAAGTTGTTCGTTATAAATGCTTAAGGTTTCGTTGTCAAAGGTGTTGTTTGCTGCGAAATATTTCAGTAAGGAATTTCGTTGTGCTAAAACCTTATTATAGTTGATGAGGTTGGTGAGGTAGGTTTTGTTGCTTTGAGAAATCACGCTGTCGATAAACTTTCTTCGTGTTTCACTACCTTCGATGATAAGATCGCGATCAGCAGGAGATATTATAACTAATGGTAAAAAGCCTATGTGATCGGAAATTTTATCGTAAATTTTACTGTTTCTTTTGATAACTTTTTTTTGCCCTTTTTTGTAGCTACAAATAACTTTTTCTGCTCGATCATCTTTTTCGAAGTCACCGTCTATAACAAGAAAATCCTCACCGTGTTTAATGTTTTGGGTAGCAATAGGGTTAAAGTAACTTTTACCAAAAGAGAGGTGGTATATAGCGTCTAAAACATTTGTTTTCCCGATACCGTTATTACCAACAAAACAATTGATCTTTCTGTCAAATTCAAAAGACTGACTCGCGAAGTTTTTGTAGTTAATGAGAGAAAGTTTTCTTAAATGCATTTATAAAGATTCACTTGTTTGTCGGATCAGAACTTGCAAATATGCTATAAATTATTCGAAAAATATCAAATAAAATCGCTTTTACATTTCAATAAATATTATATTTTTGCCGCACATCGCTTAATGCGTAAAGTTATAATAAAGATCATATATGCAGGTTGATTAAATTCAGCTGTGTTATTTAGAAGAAAAATAATAATTATGGCAACTTATAAAAGAAGAGGATACAAGCCTAAAAACAAAGAGGAAGAAGCTCAACTAGAAGAAATGGAAAGCACAACTGCGGAAGTTTTTAATACGTTAGATGAGGGAGCTTCTAAAACTGAAGAATGGGTTGCGAGAAACCAGAAGTATATTTTTGGAAGTATCGTTGGGCTAGTTATTATAGCTTTAGGAGTTTTAGGTTATCAGCAATTTATACATGCTCCGAAAGAAACGGAAGCTTCAAATGAGATGTTTTTTGCACAACAATATTTTGATGAGGCCGTAAATGCTATAGACAAGGATTCTTTGTTTAATATTGCATTGAATGGAGCAAATGGTAAGTACGGGCTTTTGGATATTATAGATAAATATAAGGGTACAAAGGCAGCTAACTTGGCAGAATACAGTTCGGGAATGGCTTATCTGAACATGAATAAATATGAGGAAGCTATAGCTCATTTACAGAACTTTAAATCTGACGATCCTATTTTGGGTGCATTAGCAAAAGGAGGAATTGGTGATGCTTTTGTTCAATTGAATCAAGCAGAGGATGCTTTGGGATATTATGAAAAAGCAATTGCACATAATGCTAATGATTTTACCACTCCGCGTTTTTTATTCAAGGCCGGAACTTTAGCCTTGAGTAGCGGAGACCATAAGACTGCTTTAAAATACTTCAAAAGAATCAAGGAGGAATATCCTAATTCTGAAGAAGGTAGGACTATAGATATTTTCATAGGTAAGGTAGAAAGTGTAAAATAATGGCTACTGAAAATAAAAATTTATCACATTACGATAAAGCAACAATCCCAAGCGCGAAGGAATTTCGGTTTGGGATTGTTGTTTCTGAATGGAACGAACAAATTACAGATGCTTTGTATCAAGGGGCGAAAGAGGCGTTGATTGATTGTGGAGCATTGGAGTCTAATATTGTGAAGTGGGATGTTCCTGGTAGTTTTGAGCTTACCTTCGGAGCAAAAAAAATGATAGAAACCCAGGCCTTAGATGCTGTAATTGCTATTGGGAGTGTTATACAAGGAGAGACGAAACATTTTGATTTTGTTTGTAGTGCTACTGCCAATGGTATCAAGGATTTAAATGTTCGTTATGATGTTCCCGTTATTTTCTGTGTTTTAACAGATAATACCCTTCTGCAGGCAATAGACAGAAGTGGGGGTAAACATGGGAATAAAGGAACGGAAGCAGCTATAGCAGCTGTTAAAATGGCTGCTTTAGGAAATTAATTACCTGATTAAACTTCTCATAGTCAGCATCGCTTTTATTTGTTAACAATTTTTAGCAGATATAACCGGGTATTCTATTTCATTTTAAGTATTTTTGAGAATAGTATAAGTAGATAGACGATGAGGCTTCCAACTCTTTTTAAACAACAAGGTAATAAATCATATTCTTACACTCCTCGATATTATGATGAGCGCAAAGAGCGTTTGGAAAAATTAAAGGAGAAACATTCAAAAAAATCGGATAGAGAATATTTTGAGGGTTACAGAAGGAAAAGCTTTCGTGAAGACTGGAAAGCAAACCGAAGAGTGAAATCAAATAACAATTCAAGAGTTCGATTTGTAGTAATTCTTATATTGTTACTGATGTTCGCCTATGTGGCCTTAAAGAATATTAACCTCGATACCTTGTTTTAATGGCAGATGTTATTAAACTTTTACCTGATCATGTTGCTAATCAAATTGCTGCAGGTGAGGTGGTTCAGCGACCAGCTTCGGTCGTAAAGGAGTTGCTGGAAAATGCCATAGATGCTTCAGCTACTGAAATTAAATTAATCGTTAAGGATGCCGGAAAAACGCTTATTCAAGTTATTGATAATGGTGTTGGAATGAGTGCAACGGATGCACGGCTTTCATTTGAGCGACATGCTACTTCTAAAATTGCTTCTGCAGAAGATTTATTTCAATTACAAACCAAGGGCTTTAGGGGTGAGGCTTTAGCCTCAATTGCTGCCATAGCTCATGTGGATATGAACACGAAACGTTCGGATGAGGAGGTAGGGACTTATATTCATATTGAGGGTGGTAAAGTTGTTGATCAAGAGGTTAATGTAATGCCAAAAGGGACCTCTATAGCCGTGAAAAATTTATTTTTTAATATTCCGGCAAGACGGAACTTTCTTAAATCGAATAATGTTGAGTTAAGGCATATTATAGATGAGTTTCATCGTGTTGCTTTGACCCACCCGGATATACATTTCGAATTGTATAATAACGGAGGTGAAATATTTAATTTGCCAAGTACCAATATAAGACAACGAATCGTTCATATTTTTGGTAATAAGACTAATGAAAAACTCGTTCCCGTTGAAGAGGATACTGAAGTTGTGAAACTTTCAGGATTTGTTTTCAAACCTGAGTTTGCCAAGAAAACAAGAGGAGAGCAATTTTTCTTTGTGAATAATCGGTTTATTAAGAGCTCTTATTTAAATCATGCTATTTCTTCAGCCTTCGAGGGGTTAGTTAAAGATCAGGTTCATCCAAGTTATTTTTTATATCTAGCTATTGATCCTTCATCTATCGATATTAATATTCATCCGACCAAAACAGAAATAAAATTTGATGATGAGCATGCTATATATGCTATCATGCGATCGGCGGTCAAGCATAGTTTAGGACAATTTAACGTTGCGCCAATCCTGGATTTCGAAAGAGATCCTAATCTTGACACTCCTTATGATTTTGAAGGTAAAAAAGCAGATATGCCGACCATTGAGGTGGATGCTAACTTTAATCCGTTTGAGGAAGAGGTTAATGGAGGATCAAACCATAAACCTTCATCATTTAAAAAAGAGAAAAGTAGTGATTGGGAAAGTTTATTTGTAGGACTTGACGAGGGTTCTGGTCAAGATGATTTTTCTTCTATTGAAATGGAGTCAGAGGTAGTAACCGGATCACTTTTTGATGAAACCAATGAAGAGGAAAGTTCGGCGGTTACATTTCAATTACAGCGGAAATATATTGTTACTTCTATAAAATCAGGAATGGTTGTTATAGATCAATCGAAGGCGCACCAGCGGGTTTTATACGAACAATTTTTGAAAGATATAACCGTTAAAGAAGCTGTTAGTCAGCAATTGTTATTTCCGTTGAATCTTAAGTTTTCTAAGTCGGAAATTGGATTGTTGAAGGAGTTAAAAGAAAGTCTGGAGAATACTGGTTTTATGTTTTCTAACTTTGAAGAGGATTCAGTAGAAGTAGGGGGAATTCCAATGAATGTTTCAGAGAGCGAAGTTGGAGGTGTTTTGGATCAATTATTGGCTGATTTCAAAGAAGAGGTGCCAGAAAATGGGTTTTCTCAAACAGACTTATTGGCTAAAACCTTGAGTAAGACTTTGGCTGTACGAACAGGAGATGTTTTAAATAAGGCTTCTCAAGAAGCGTTAGTTCATAATTTATTTGCCTGTAAGGAGCCTAACTTATCTCCTTTTAACAGGCCGACCTTTGTAACAATGACAGCAAACGATCTCGATAAAAAATTTATGTAATACATGGGAAGAATTTCAGAAACTGTAAAACATCTAATAATTATTAATGCCCTTTTCTGGGTGGCTACCATAGTGCTCAGAAAATCTGGAATAGATCTCGATGCAATATTAGCGTTACATTTTCCATTAAATGATACGTTTAAACCCTGGCAAGTTATAACGCATATGTTTATGCATGCAACCTTTACCGCTAATGGAGGTATTATTTTTGCGCATATTTTGTTCAATATGTTTGGTTTATGGATGTTTGGTACCCCGCTGGAGCAAATGTGGGGTAGGAATAAATTTCTCTTTTTTTACATTTTTGCGGGTGTAGGTTCTGCAATCGTATATACGGCCTTTAATTTTTACCAATTTTTTCAAGCTTCGGAGATTATGCACGGACTTGGATTTAGCAACGATCAGATAAAGGCTTTACTTAGTTTGCCTCACGACCAAGTGGTATCTACATTGAATTCGGGAGTATATGACGGGTTGAGGTTGGATCGTATACAAGAAATTTACGATGAAGGATATTTTGCCTTTAATTCTGTGGCTGTTGGTGCGTCAGGGGCCCTTTATGGGATTCTTGTAGCATTCGCAATGATGTTTCCAAACGCCGAATTAATGTTAATTTTCCTCCCAATTCCTATTAAAGCTAAATATTTTGTTCCTATCTTAATACTAGGAGATTTATTCTTTGGTTTCACACAGTATTCTATAGGTCCAATTGCTCATTTTGCGCATGTTGGGGGTGCTTTGTTTGGCTTTATAATGATGTGGTACTGGAAGCGAAATCAATTTAATAAAAACAGATGGGATAGATAGGATGAGTATAACAAAAGACATACAATACAAGTTTAAGACCTTATCGATTGCTGAGAAGTTGATAGCCATCAATGTTGCTATTTTTATACTTAATGCTTTGTTTGTTTTTTTAATGCAGCAAAGACAGGATGTAATTGTTCAGTGGTTTCAGTTGCCAAAAAGTTTTTCTGACTTTATTCTTCAGCCTTGGTCTATTGTTTCGTATGCCTTCTTTCATGCTGGTTTTATGCATATTTTCTGGAATATGATTCTGTTGTATTTTACCGGTAGAATTTTTCTCAATTTGTTTAAACCTCGAATGTTTTTAAATGTATATTTCCTAGGGGCTATTACGGGAGGTTTATTGTTTTTATTGAGTTATAATTTGTTTCCTGCCTTTTCGGGCATTAATACTGCTCTAATAGGTGCTTCTGCTGCAGTGATGGCAGTATTGATATTTATTTGTACCTATATGCCTTATCAAGAGGTAAGAGTGATTTTTTTCAATATTAAACTATGGCATTTAGGTGCTTTTTTCGTTTTACTGGATTTAATTCAAATTCCGATGGGTAATGCCGGAGGCCATATAGCCCATTTAGGTGGGGCCTTATTAGGATTTGTGTATGCAAAAAAGTTGGGAGAGGGTAAGGATATAGGTAGTGGATTTGAAAAAGGAGTGGATTCGATGGTAAATTTCTTCAAAAGATCTAAAAAATCTCCTTTAAAAACGGTTCATAAGAATAAATCAGCTGCCCAAAATAAATCGACTATAAGTAAGAATGAGTATCAACGAAAGATAGATGAAATTCTAGATAAGATTAGCAAGAGTGGCTATGATAGTTTAACCAAGGAAGAAAAAGACTTTCTGTTCCGTGCGGGAAAAGAGTAGTGTATGAAAAAGCTGAACTGGTTTAATAGGTTTATTTTCCTTATAAATTCTCTTTTTGCGGCATTGTTGTTGCTTTCATATGCCTTGCCTTATGTGTTTCCAAAAAGCTTTCCTACACTATCTGTCTTTAGTTTGTCTGTTCCAATTTTCATTACAATAAATATTGTTTTTGTTTGCTATTGGGTTTTACAGTTTAAAAGGCAATTCTTACTGTCTTTAATAATTCTGTTAATGGGGTATGGACATCTCAAGGCATTTTACAGATTTTCAGGAAATGAAGAAAGTTCTGTTCGTGAGGGGGTACTCAAAGTAATGAGTTTTAATGTAAGGTTGTTTAATTTGTATGAGTGGATTCCTGGTGATGATGTGGATCAGGATATTATCAACTTTGTAAATAGTGAGGCTCCGGATGTGATTTGTTTTCAGGATTTTCACAAGGATAAAGAAGAGGTTTTTGTGAATTACCCATACAAGTATACAGTTTATAAACACCGAAAAAACAAAAATGGAAATGCTGTCTTTTCCAAGTATCCAATAATAAACAAGGGTGTGCTCGATTTTCCGGGGAATGGGAATAACGGTATGTATGTTGATTTGAGGAAAGGTAATGATACCATTCGTGTTTACAATCTTCATTTGGAATCGCATCGAATCAATCCTGATGAGGAAGCACTTACAAAAAAAAATTCAGAACGCTTATTCAAACGTATTGGTAATACATTTGCCATGCAACAAACACAGGCCGAAATGGTGGCGGAGCATAAAAAACTCTGTCATTATAAGAAAATAATTTGTGGCGATTTTAATAATACTTCTTCTTCAAATATTTTTAAACTTATTCGAGGAGACATGAAAGATACTTTTGAAGAGCAGGGTAAAGGTTTAGGAAGGACCTTTGTATTTAAGTTTTTTCCACTTCGAATAGATTTTATTTTGATAGATGATACGATTGAGGTTTTATCGCATAAAAATTATGATCAGAAGCTTTCTGATCACTATCCTATAAAAAGCACAATTAGATTATAGTTTTTGAAAGTATGCAATCTGTAGTATCTGCCAGGATGTGTAAAAGTAATGCAATTCCATAAATCCTTGATTTATTGTTAAAAAGGAGCAGGGTATACATGAATATAAATGGATAGGAGTGTAACAGGTGAAAATTTATGCTGCAGCGGTTGGGGTCAAATATAGGATTTGCCCATACGTGATCAATATCTATAATAATTGCACTTATTAGGATTACTAAACTCTTTTTCCAATTTGATCTATAAAAAATAAATGCAATCAGAATCGGTACTAAAAAGTGAATTCCATAATGAATAATAAAACGAATAGCTTCCAATTAAAGAGAAGGTTGTGATTCTAAATAACTTATGGCATTAGGACCTTCATTGAACAGTAAATCAATAATGCTAAGGTTTTCTATGAAGCCATGTTTATCGCCGAATACTTGTATATAATTGTCGAAATTAAAAATAGGTTCCTTTTTCGATTCAACCAGAGACCTGAAATCTATAATATTGTTTTCAGGGTTAATTTGAAAGGTGTCAGTTTTTTGAATTTCTATTTCAAATTGAAGGCATTCGGATATCAGTTCAATAGTCTCGAAATTTAAATCCATTAAGAACCGATGCTTTTTTTGAAAGATCGGAGCAATCTCATCTTCATAAAATTCAAAGTATGGTGAGGTGCGATAGGCTGTTTCTATCGACTTCCAGTGTTGCTTCTTCCAACTGAAACCATTATCTATCTGAACATCTTTATATTTTCGTCTTCCCGTGCCTTTAGCATGTTTTATAGGTATGCTTAATAGCTGCTTTCCGTTTGGGCTGTATATGAAGGTTCGATTCCTATAGGTTTGCTTTTGGTAATTGTCTTCAACCTCAAATATAATTTCCTTATTTGCAATGGTTACAAAATGGGAAATTGACGGGAAGTATGTTGGGTGCAATAATGCTTTCACGACTATTTTATAGTGTTACGCTTTTTTCTTTTTTCTTTTTCTGATCTCAGCAAAGATTAAATAACCTACGAGCAGTATTACGAAATATTTAAAATAAGAAACCGGCTTGCCATCACCATTAACGGTAGTAAAGAGACGTTCCCATCGAATTTTATCAAGGCCTGAAGCATTGCTGTCCCAGCTCATCCATACAAAAACAGGTTTTCCTACTATATGGTCTTCGGGTACGTATCCCCAAAAGCGGCTATCTTCCGAACGATGACGGTTGTCACCCATCATCCAGTAATAGTCTTGATTAAATGTGTATTGAGTGGTTGTCTTACCATTTATGAGGATTTGATTTCCAGAGACTTTTAATTCGTTCCCCTCATATTCTTCAATGATTTTTTTATAGAGTGGTAAGGTCTCCAGAGAAATATCAATGGTTTGTCCTTTTTTAGGGATATAGATTGGGCCGAATTGGTCTTGATTCCAAGCGAACTGTGGAGCGCCTGGAAAGACACCTTGATTCGTTTCTGGTTTTGGTTCTACATACCGTTGAATACTCTCTATATTGGGATTGTTTTTTAATTGGTCTGCTGCATCTTCTGTTAAGGCTGTAAAAGCATAAATGCCATTTTGTTGGGGAAAGATAGGGTCGGTAACACCGTAGCGTTCGTACATGTATTGCGGGTTGATGTTACTTCCTTGCTTTACCTTAGCAAAATATGTGAATTGAGGTTTTGCTCTTTCCGGAAGAACTGTTCTCTCTCCATTTATGTATATGTATCCGTCTTTGATTTCCAAGGAATCACCTGGAATACCAACACACCTTTTTACGTAATTTGATTTTTTATCAATTGGTTTACGTATTTTTTTGTTGGTGTGTTTGAAAAATTGTTCAACTGTATCTGCCGGCCAATTGAAAACGACAATTTCGTTTCGCTTTACATCCTGAAATCCCGGAAGTCTGAAATACGGTAATTGTAATTTATTAAGTAAAGAGTTTTCTGCTTTGTTAGCATCATTTTCATGAACATAAGATTTAATACCAAGTTTTGGTATGGTATCGTGCACCATAGGTAATGAAACCGTAGTCATTGGTGTTCTGGCACCATAGTGAAATTTGCTTACAAAAAGAAAGTCACCTACCAATAGTGTTTTTTCGAGAGAAGACGTAGGGATAACATAAGGCTGAATGAAATAGGTATGTACCAGTGTAGCAGCGACCACTGCGAATAAAATAGAACTTATCCATTCTCCAGTTGCTGTTCTTGGTTTTAAACTTCTTTCTTCAATGTAATTTACATCTGTGGCATAATTTATATAAAAAATGTAAAGTCCTAAAGTCAATACTACAAGCCAAGTATCAGCTTTGTTGTGTCTGCCGAAACTTCGAATTGTTTCTACCCATACCACTGGAAACATTATTAAGTTAATAATGGGGATGAATAATAAAATAACCCACCATTTAGGCCTGTTGATTATTTTCATTAAGATTACCGCATTATATATTGGGATAATAGCTTCCCAGGCTTGTCTTCCCGCTTTAACATATAATTTCCAGGTACCCGCAAAGTGAATTACTTGTAAAATCAGAAAAAATATAAACCATTGTGTCATTGTCATGATATAGGTGTTTATTGTTCTTAGTGTACTTTAAAGGTGTTTTGTTACGGAGTTAACCAATATTTAACACGTCTTTCATACTGAATACCCCATGTTTTCCGATAATCCATTCAGCGGCAATTACGGCACCAAGGGCAAATCCTTCTCTGTTATGAGCTGTATGAGTAATGTCGATGGAATCAACTTCACTTTGATATGATACTGTATGAGTACCAGGTACATTCACTATTCTTTTAGCGACTATAGGTACTTCGTTTGCATCAGCTTTGTCCAGCTTCCATCCTGAAAGCGAAGTATTGTTGATAATGCCTTCCGCTAGGGTGATCGCAGTACCACTTGGGGCATCTAGTTTCTGTGTATGGTGAATTTCTTCCATACTCACATTATACTGAGAAAGGTTTTTCATTAGTTTGGCCAAATATTCATTAAGTTGAAAGAATACATTGACTCCCAGACTAAAGTTAGAAGCGTAAATAAAAGCTCCATTGTTTGCGGAGCATATATCGACAGCTTCTTTATACTGATCTAACCAGCCTGTTGTTCCAGAAATGACTGGTACGTTATTTTTAAAGCAATTCGTAATATTATTGAAAGCTGAGGTAGGAATGCTAAAGTCTATAGCCACATCAGCAAGAGCGATATCGTATTCTTTGTCATTTGCATCTACTTTCAGGACAATTTCATGTCCTCGCGATAGTGCAATTTGCTCTATCATTTTTCCCATTTTTCCGTATCCTAGTAATGCAATTTTCATTTGTTTAAAATTTGAATGTGAGGGTTAAACCGTAATTTTTGTTAAAATTGATTTCGTTAATCTCCATGTATGGCTTTAAGGTAAGGTCGTCGCTCATGTTGTATTGTTTTAGATGGGCGTCGACATTAGCATCGATAATATTCAGGGCATAAAGACCTATTGTTATTAAAAGGGAAAGGTCTTTGTTTTTTTGATAAAATTCCTGAGCATCTCTTAGTGCATCTTCACTAAGGTCTGGGGTGTTTTTTGGGTTGCCGTCGGCATCTGTTCCCCAGAATTCATCGGTATTAAAGCCGGCAAGTCTACTTTTATATGCATCTCGGTAACGGTCATACTGTTTGGTGTTTTCAAGATAAAAATAGACGCCTGTTCCTATGGCTCCATATACAATAGGAATCTTCCAGTAACGTTTATTATATGCCTGACCTAATCCTGGAAGTACAGCGGAGTAAAATGCAGCTCTACTCGGAGATAAAGGATCAAGTTTGTAATTAGCATCTTTAATGCTATCCCGACGTTGCTTTCGAAGTTCTCGTTTACTGAATGTTTTTTGTACAGAATCTATAGAAACACGAAGTGTATCCGTTTTTTTCTCTTGTGCTGAGATCGTGTTAAAGAGGCACAAGAGAAATGTTAAAAAAAATAGCTGCTTTAGCACTACTCAAATAATTTTTTAAGGCGTAAAAAATCTTCTTTAGAGTGGAATGGAATGATTAATTTTCCTTTACCACTCTTTGCTACTTTAACGTCTATTTTGGTAGAAAAGTATTCTGTTAGATCTTCAAGGCTATCTGAAATATATTCTGGAACCTTTTCGGACTCTGATGATTTACTCTTTTTTGATGTGTCTTTATTTTGGTATGCACGAACCAGTTCTTCAGTTTGTCTTACGGACAAGGAGTCGCCAAGTATTCGCTCGTAAATTTCTAGCTGAAGTGATTTATTTTCGATATTAATTATAGCCCTACCATGTCCCATGGACAGGAAACCATCCCGAATACCGGTTTGGATGATAGGATCAAGCTTTAACAAGCGTAAGTAATTGGTGATGGTAGAACGTTTTTTACCAACTCTTTCACTCATTTGTTCCTGAGTAAGGTTAATCTCATCGATCAATCGCTGATAAGATAAAGCAATTTCAATAGCATCTAAATCCTGGCGTTGGATATTTTCTACCAATGCCATTTCTAAAGATTCCTGATCGTTTGCTATTCTAATATAAGCAGGTACTGTTTTCAGCCCGGCTAATTTAGAAGCTCTTAAACGACGTTCACCTGAGACCAATTGATACTTGTTGAAGTCTATTTTTCGAACCGTGATAGGTTGGATAACTCCTAATTCTCTTATTGAGGTTGAAAGTTCTGTTAAGGTTTCTTCGTTAAAATTTGTTCTTGGCTGAAACGGGTTAAGCTCAATACTTTCAACGTCCAATTCAACAATATTACCAACTACTTTGTCCGCATTTTTATCCTCAGCTGATTGAATATCATTTTCAGGATCTTTTAATAATGCTGACAATCCTCTTCCTAATGCTTGTTTTTTCGTTGCTTTTGCCATTAAACAGTCTCCTTATTCTTTTTTATAATTTCATGCGCCAAATTTAGGTAATTTGAAGCACCTTTACTTGTTGCATCGTAATTAATAATGGTTTCTCCAAAACTTGGAGCTTCACTCAGGCGCACATTTCTTTGAATAATGGTATCGAAAACCATATCGCTAAAATGTTTTTGCACCTCTTCCACCACCTGATTTGACAGACGTAATCTGGAATCATACATGGTAAGGAGTAAGCCTTCAATATCAAGATTTTGATTGTGAAGTTTTTGGACACTCTTAATAGTGTTTAAAAGTTTACCAAGTCCTTCCAAAGCGAAATACTCACATTGTATAGGGATAATTACAGAATCAGCACAGGTAAGTGCATTTAAGGTTAAGAGGCCTAAAGAAGGGGCACAGTCAATAAGAATATAATCGTAATTGTCTTTAACGCTTTCGATAGCATTTTTGAGCATGTACTCACGTTTGTCTTTATCGACTAACTCAATTTCTATGGCCACCAAGTCTATATGTGCCGGAATAAGATCTACATTCGGAGAATTTGTTTTAACAATAGTCTCTTCTGCAGAATGCGTATGTTCCAAAAGTTGATAAGAACCTTTTTCAATAGTTTCCACATCAAGACCTAATCCTGAAGTAGCATTGGCTTGGGGATCGGCGTCAATTAAAAGAACTTTCTTTTCAAGAACGCCCAATGCAGCGGCTAGATTAACGGAGGTTGTGGTTTTACCTACTCCTCCTTTTTGATTTGCTATAGCAATAATTTTGCCCATGGATATCTTCATTTATAGCAGTAAAAATACAACTATTTGTGGGTTTTGAAAATGTATTTTATTAACACTTCAATTTCGGATACGTTAATTTACAGAAAAACTATATTATTTATTCTTTTTAGCTTTAATCATTGCCTCCAGCATATCCCACATCTGATCAGGGACTGCTTCAAGCAGGTTGAACTGACCAGCTCCTTTTAACCATTCGCCTCCATCTATTGTAATCACTTCTCCATTAATATATGCTGAAAAATCTGAAACCAGATAGGCTGCCAGATTGGCTAATTCCTGATGATCACCTACTCGTTTTAGGGGTACTTTTTTGGCGAGATCAAATTTTTCTTTTAAATCACCGGGAAGCAGTCTGTCCCAAGCTCCTTTTGTTGGGAATGGACCCGGAGCTATAGCATTGGATCGAATTCCGTACTTAGCCCATTCTACAGCTAAGCTTCTTGTCATGGCTAAAACACCGGCTTTGGCAGTAGCTGATGGAACTACATATGCAGAACCGGTCCAAGCGTAGGTGGTTACAATATTCAGGATGTTGGTGTTTTCTTGTTTAGTGTCAATCCAGTGTTTACCAAAGGCCAAGGTGCAGTTTTTAGATCCTTTAAGAACAATATCTATAATGGTGTCGAATGCATTTGCCGACAATCTTTCGGTAGGCGAAATAAAGTTTCCGGCAGCATTGTTTAGAAGAACGTCTATTTTACCAAATTCTTCTACGGCTTTTTTCCGCATGGCTTCCACCTGATCGTAATGTCTTACATCACATTGCAGAGGGAGGCACGTTCCTCCTGTTTCTGCTTCAAGTTCTTTTGCAGTATCTCTAAGTTTTTCAATATTTCTTGAAGTAATGGCGACATGAGCTCCAAGTTCTAAGAAATATTTAGACATGGCTTTACCCAATCCGCTTCCGCCACCGGTTACCACAATACTTTTATCTTTGAGTGCTCCATCGCGAAGCATTTTATTTTTAAAATTCATTTTTGATAGTTTTTATAGAGTTAAATGTATGAAATTATTTCCGTTTGTTGGGGTGGGGTAACTGCTATATACCGTCTAAAAAAATATTGTTGTTGTTTTTGTGATAAATGATAAATGTCATCTTTAGGTCTGTTTAAACCAAATATCTTTACCGAGTAAATATGAATAAAACAGATTCGATAATAAGACATAAAGGTCTTTTAATCTTGTTTAATTAAGTAATCTAATATTTTATCTATGAATCATCTCATTACATCATTTATTACAGTGTCTTTTTTGAAAAGGCCTGGAGTCCTGTTGTTTATTGGTGTTCTTTTATTTTCATGCGCTAATGATGAAAAAAAAGAACTAGCCAGTGCTATTGATATTCCTGTTTTTCAGGAAATGCAAGCGGAGCTGACCTCGCCTCCTAAAGTTCCCAGACCTGTTGGAGAGCGGAAGGCAAAGAAGCTTATTGTCGATATGGAAATTCTTGAAAAAGAAGGGGAAATGACCAATGGTGTGCGTTATGTATACTGGACTTTTGGGGGAACAGTTCCTGGAAGTTTTATCCGAACCAGAGTTGGTGATGAAGTTGAGTTTCATTTAAAAAATCATCCGGACAATAAATTACCACATAATATTGATCTGCATGCTGTTACTGGTCCGGGGGGTGGTGCGGAATCATCATTTGTTGCACCGGGCCATGAAAAGGTATTTTCATTTAAGGTTTTAAATCCGGGTCTATATGTTTATCACTGTGCAACTGCTCCTGTGGGGATGCATATTGCTAATGGCATGTATGGTTTGATTTTGGTGGAACCTGAGGGGGGACTACCCTTGGTGGATAAAGAGTATTACATCATGCAGGGTGATTTTTATACAGAAGGAAAGAATGGTGAAAGGGGGTTACAGCCTTTTGATATGCAAAAGGCGGTTAATGAGAATGCTGACTATGTAGTGTTTAATGGAAAGGTTGGAGCTCTAACGGGAGATAATGCTATAACTGCTAATGTAGGGGAAACGATTAGGTTGTTTGTCGGGAACGGTGGTCCAAACCTGGTCTCTTCCTTTCATGTAATCGGTGAAATATTTGATAAAGTTCATATTGAAGGAGGGAACCGAATCAATGAAAATGTTCAGACCACTCTGATTCCGGCTGGAGGAGCTGCTATTGTTGAGTTTAAGGTTGATGTGCCTGGAACATTTATTCTGGTAGATCATTCGATATTCAGAGCTTTCAATAAGGGAGCATTAGGGATGCTAAAGGTACAGGGAGAGAAGGATAAAACTATTTATTCCGGTGAATTGAGAGATGATATTTATTTGCCGGAAGGCGGAGGTATTCAATCTATGCCAACTACGGAGGAATTTGTTGAAGCTGAGGTAACAGCTAAAACCTTAGCGGAGCAATTGAAATTTGGTAAACAAACCTATATGCAAACATGTTTTGCTTGTCATCAGGCTGAGGGACAAGGAGTGGCAGGTGCTTTTCCTCCATTGTCAAAGTCAGATTATTTAAATGCTGATGTGGATAGAGCCATAGGTGTAGTATTAAATGGATTAACAGGGGAGATTACGGTTAATGGTGAAAAGTATAACAGTGTTATGACCCGTCAAAATTTAACTGATGAGGAAATCGCCAATGTTTTGACTTATGTATATAATAGTTGGGATAATTCAGAGCAGGTAGTCACCCCAGAAATGGTGAATAAAGTAAGAAGTAATTCGAATTTATAAATGTTTTAGATATGAAAATCAATACCCTTAGAAGGCTATTTTTTATAGGTTGTTTGTTTTATTATGGCATTGTGTGTTGTCAATCTAAGGGTATGGTTTTTATAGAGGGCAGCAGGTATATTCCATTATACGGGCGTGATTCAATCGTAGTTGAAGTTAAAGATTTTGAAATTGATATTTTTCCGGTTACCAATGCTGAGTTTCTCAAGTTTATAGCGTTGAACCCGCAATGGCAAAAATCTAAGGTGAAAAAGCTATTTGCAGAGGAAAATTACCTTAACAACTGGTTAAATGACCATGATCTTAAAAGTGGGGTAAATCTAAAAAGTCCGGTAACTTATGTGTCCTGGTTTGCGGCGAAGGCTTATTGTGAATGTATGGGCAAACGATTGCCGACTATTGACGAATGGGAATATGTAGCTATGGCCGATAAAGAACTGCGAGATGCCAGAGTGAAGAAATCTTACAATCAGCAAATTTTAGCGTGGTATGAAACTCCGAAAACATATAACAATCTTATAGGTGAGAACTCTAAAAATATTTGGGGAGTTTATGATTTGCACGGATTGGTGTGGGAGTGGACCCTTGATTTTAATTCGGTACTGATATCCGGTGAATCAAGAAAAGATGTAGATAAAGACAGTAATTTATTTTGTGGTAGTGCAGCTATCGGTGCCACAGATCTTATGAATTATGCGGCCTTTATGCGTTACGCATTCAGAGGAAGTATAAAGGCGCGATATGCGATTAAGAATCTGGGTTTTAGATGCGTAAAAGATGTGAATTAAATTAAACACATATGAGAATAAGATATATAGTTTCAATTATTTTACTACTTCTTGTGTCTTGCAAGGAAAATAATGTAAAGGTCCAAGAGGGTGTTGTAAATGTATATGAGTGCCCTATGCATTGCGAAGGAAATAAGATGTATGAGGAGGCAGGGGTTTGTCCGGTTTGTGAAATGGACTTAAAGTTGGTTCAGGGAGACTCTGTTAAGGAAACAGCTTCGGTTAAAATTTCTGAGATGTCTATTTTTAATTTAAATTCAAGATGGACGAATCAAAATGGGCAAGATCTTCATTTAAAGGATTTACAGGGTGAAGTTCTTGTAATGGTGATGATTTATACGTCGTGTAAGGCTGCCTGCCCTCGTTTGGTCGCTGACATGCGGAATATTGAGAAGCGTCTTACCGCTGAAGCAAAGGAAAGGGTTAAAATGATCTTTGTGAGTATTGACCCTGAAATAGATACTCCGGAGCGCTTAAAGGTTTTTGCTAAAGAGAACTACATGGATGCCGATCCCTGGATGTTTTTACGATCAACTGAAGAAAATACCAGGGAATTTGCTGCTGTTGTGGCTGTTAGCTATAAAGAAATTTCGCCTATAGATTTTTCGCATTCTAATATTATTACTGTTTTTGATCAGCATGGAGAAATGGTTTTCCAGCAAGAGGGACTTGGAGTGAATTCGGATCAAACTGTGAAACATATAAACGATGCTGTGTTGAAATTAAAAAAAGAATTATAACTTTAGTGTAAATCATTGATTGTAAAATTGATATATATGAAAAAAATAGCTACCCTTCTTGTTTTTTGTGTGTTCTCTCACATGCTTTTTGCCCAAGAATTTAAGACTGATATACAATTAAGACCTCGTTTTGAATATAGAAATGGTTTTAAAACATTGCTTTCTGATGATCAAAATTCTACTTCTCTTGTTTCTCAACGATCAAGAATAAATTTTGGTTTCAAGCAAGAACAAATCGAATTAAAATTATCCTTACAAAATATAAGGGTTTGGGGAGATGTACCTACTTTGACTTCTACTGATCAAAACAATGTAATGGTTTATGAGGCTTATGGTATTTATCGTATGAATGATAAATGGAGTTTTAAACTGGGGCGTCAGCGATTGTCATATGATAACCAAAGGATTTTAGGGGCTGTTGACTGGGCGCAGCAAGGGCGTTCACATGATGCTTTTCTTACTACATTCAAACCCAACGAAAAAAGCAGGTTAGATTTTGCTCTTTCCGTAAGTTCTGAAGCTGAGGTTGTAGTGGAGACTCCTTATACCTTGAATAATTTTAAAAATATGCAATTGTTATGGTATCATACAGACTTTACTTCTTCGCAATTAAGTTTACTTGCCTTAAATACCGGATTTGAATTTGAAGAAAACACTTCCGGGGATCGAACCACACAGTATATGCAAACAGTGGGAGGATTTTATAAGTTTAAATATGACTCGTGGTATGGTGATTTGGGTGCTTATGGTCAGTTTGGAGAACGCAATGATGCCGATGTAAGTGCTTTTAACTTTTGTACCAATATCTATTGGAATATTACAAATACATGGATTGCAGGTTTGGGAGGTGAATATCTTTCAGGGAATGACATGGATGATACTTCAGGTGATAATAATGCATTTAACCCGTTATTTGGGACGAATCATGCTTTTAATGGATTTATGGATTATTTCTATGTAGGAAATCATATTAATTCGGTGGGGCTTACTGATGTGTATGCTAAGATTTTCTATAAAAGAGATAGATTTGATATTTCGGTTCAGCCACATTTATTCTGGTCGGCAGGTACTATTCTTGATGGTGTTTCGGAAGCCGATAATTATTTAGGTACAGAGGTAGATTTGGTGGCTAATTACAAAGTGCATAAAAATATTGGGTTAGCACTTGGATATTCACAGATGTTCGGAAGTGATTCTATGGAGCTTTTAAAGGGCGGAGATTCTGGCAACACTCAAAATTGGGCGTGGATAAGTGTTAATTTCAACCCTACTATATTTAATACCGCCAAAAATTAATTAGACGCAGCTATTATTTCCAAAATTCATCATCGGGATTGTCTTGAAAGGGCATCTCATGATGAATTTTTTCAATTTTATTCATTTCTTCTTCATCGGTGGTTTTTTGAATTTCAGGGAAGAGGATACGTTCTTCAAAACGAATGTGTTCCTCGAGTTTTTGTTCAATACGATGAAGTACATTGTCAAGATCGTATTCTTGTTCAAATAACAGGTGTAATTCTTGATGATCTGCCATGGCTCTATCGATGTACTCATGTTCAGATCCGAGTAAAGGGAAGATATAATTTTCTTCTATTTTAAAATGTGGAATCAAGTGATTTTCATAAAACCAGTCTGCGTAAACTTTAATTCGTTTCGGTGAGACTCCTTTTTGAAATCCATTTCTGATCTTCCATGCTAACAGTAATCCTTGATGATGTTCCCGACTAAGTGGTTGCAATGCCTTATGTCGTTTTAATGGTTGTCGTTTCATTGTTGTTAATTTTATTTTTATAGACTCCCACAAGAATACAAAAAATGCCGGCGGGTAAGAAACTACTCAAGACAAATAAAATTTGGTAATATGAATCAATTAAACCTATCTGAAGATAGAATAGTACCCCTTGGATAAATAAAATAAGTTCGGTACCTAAAAAGCCATATAAAAAAAGATAAAACCCAAAACCGAACCATTTCAGCGTATTACGAATAAGGTTTGTTTGTGGCATAAAGGCGAATAAAAAACCTGTAATCACTCCAAGCATGGTTAGGTGAATGAACCCTATAACAAAATTTTTAATCTGAAAAGAAATACTGGCAATCTCGGGGATAAGAGAGAAGGATTGAATAATTATTTTAAGCACAAAACATGCTAAGGCAAAGCGCAACCCATGCTTAGCTATTAAGTTTGTACGTAGCCAAAAGGCTTTTAACAATGGTCTCATGAATTTGATGAAATACCCTAATGCCCCAAGTTGCAGGATTACCCCCAAGCCATTTATCCAGCTAAATATTACATGTTTTAAGTACCAGCTTACGGGTAATGATATTGTACAAATTGTAGCGATTATCAATAGTTGATAAAATTTTTTGAAGTTGTGATTGTCTATCAGTAGTCCCAGTTTTTCAAACTGTTTTATTAAAAGTGCCAGTACGGCAATTAGAAACCAGCCATTAAACTGAAAATGTAAAAAGAATTGTATCGCTATCTGGTACCATGGTGATGAAGGGCCGGCTATAACCATTGCAGGACCCAGGCACCAAACCCCAATGGTTGAGATGAGCATAAAAATAAGAGCGGTTTTTAAGAGTTTAATACTAAAAAAAGGTTTTGCACCCAGATCTTTCCAAATGCGATATACAAAAAAGTAACTGCAAAAAATATGAAGGGTCGAAAAACTTATAGAAATTGCCGCATACCCTTGTAACGGGAAACTAATCATCATTCCTATTACTGATATCTCAGTTAACCAAAATAGTCTTCCGTAAACTTTTTTAGGATTCGGAATATAAAAATGGACAATAAACGTAAACAGCATTAAGTATACCCATCCCAACATGGCGACATGAGAATGCCCATGTGTCAGAAATCGATAGTTAATGTTAAGAGGGGATATAAATGCCAAGCGCATTGTTAGTCCCATTAAGGCAGCGATTAAAAAATTAATTAGACAAACTACAGTCAGTTTTTTTAACATGGAAAACAACGGTTTAACAGATAAAGGTACTTATTCAAAATATAAAATCCGGAGGGAACTACTAATATTCCCTCCGGATTAGTTAAAACCAATCAAATTCAAGCCTCTGCTGCGAACAGCTTTTCAAGTTTTGTAGCCGCTGGGAATAAAATATTATTTTCTAAATGTATATGCAGATGTAAATCTTTTTCAAATTCATCAAGCATTTTAAAAGCAACCTTGTAGGTGTTACATGCATCTGCTGGGGGTGTGTAATTATCTGTTATTTTAGCAATTTCCCTAAAACGTACTCCTTCATTATCGTGTTCATGTTTCATCATTTCAATCGGGTTCCCTACGGTTCCAAAATGAGGAGCTTCGATAGCTTCGCCGGTAAGTTGAGCTTTGACCATTTTTTTCACAAAAGGAAATAACACTAATTCCTCTTTTTTCATGTGTTGGGCTAAATCTCCGGCTGAACCTGAAAAGAGTTTGTAAACATCAAATAATTCAGGATGACGTTCACCATGAACTCGTCTTAATTTATCCAGATATTGTAAAAGAACCGGAATGGTTTGCTCAACATATCTGTGATGTTTTTTTTCAATATAGTCAATAAGCAAATCCAATGGCCATGACCTATAATCAATTGATTCGCCAGATTTGTTTTTAAGCACTTCATTTAAGCTATGTATGAGTATATCCTGATCGATGCCTTTTTTTGTGCATACTTCGTTAATTGTTCTGTTTCCTCTGCAACAAAAATCAATTCCGTATTTTGAGAATACTGCGGCGGTTCTGTAATCTTCTGCGACATATTCTCCGATTTGTTTGTTTACTAATGTTTTCATGATCTAATCTTTTTATTTTTTAATGTTAATTGAAATACAAACCAACATGTGGCTACCATCCCTACTGCAAAAATGATATCTCCTACAGAACGCATCCATTTTAAAATGTTCATTGTCGGGTGTTGGAGAAGTTCTGCAGATCGGGCATACCACATTCCGTGTTCTATACTTTCTATGGCTTGCCAGACTCCAATAGGGAGCAGGCTTAGTAAAGCCATGGCTAAGAGCCCAATATTAAGTGACCAGAAGCTAATTTTTAGCAGTTTATCATTCCACTGAATGTTTCGATATAAACTTCTCAGAACAAATAGCATTAATCCGATACCTAGCATGCCATAGACTCCAAATAATGCGGTATGACCATGCAGTGGTGTTGTGTTTAGTCCCTGGACATAGTATAGGGCTATAGGAGGATTAATAATAAAACCAAAGATACCTGCTCCCAGGAAGTTCCAGAATGCTACGGCAATCATAAAGTAAATAGGCCATTTATAATCTTCCAGCCATTTTGTGGCTTTGGATAGTTTATAATTATGGTAAGCCTCATAACCAATAAGTGTTAAGGGTACGATTTCCAGGGCGCTAAAGGTTGCTCCCAGTGCCATAACAGCAGTAGGGGTTCCGGTAAAGTACAGGTGATGAAAGGTTCCTAAAATTCCTCCTGACATGAATATAATGGTCGCTAATAGCACATTAAGTGTAGCCGTTTTTGTTTTAAGGAGTCCCAGACGAACGAATAAGAACGCAATAACCACGGTTGCAAATACTTCAAAGAAACCTTCTACCCAAAGGTGTACCACCCACCATCTCCAGTATTCGGCGATGGCTATGTTTGTTTGTCTTCCCCACATGAGTCCGGCTGCGTAGAAAGAAGCTATTGCTGTACAGGATATCAAGAACATGATGATGAGGTTCTTTTCTTTTGTTTTTTTCTTCAAGACAGGGATTAATGGTCTGGTCATTAGCGCTAGCCATAAGAAGAGACCGATAAGAAGGAATATTTGCCAAAATCTGCCTAGGTCGACATATTCATATCCCTGATGTCCAAACCAAAAGTTATCAACCAGATTTAGCTTTTGCATGACGCCCATCCATTGTCCGGCCATAGAGCCTAAGACTATAACTAATAGCGCTATGAATAAAAAGTTGATTCCGAATGTTTGAAATTTAGGGTCTTTACCTGAAACGGCGGGAGCTATATAAAGTCCTGTAGCTAACCATGCCGTGGCGATCCAGAAAATAGCTAATTGTGTATGCCATGTTCTGGAGATGGAGTACGGTAGGATCTGGTCTAATGGAATTCCATAAAATCCATCGCCTTCAACGCCGTAATGAGCAGTTACAATACCTAAGACCATTTGTAGTACCATGAGTAAACTCACAATCCAGAAATATTTTTTAACCAATTTCATGGATGGCGTAATTCCCTGTTTTAGTAATGGATCTTCAGCAGGAGCAGGTATATTTTCATCTTCACCTGATTTTACATGGTAGAATACCATAATACCTATGCATAGTATTAACAGTATAATACTAACCCCGGACCATGCCAGCAGGTCTCGGGTAGGTTTGTTACCAACGAGTTCGTCGGCGGGCCAATTGTGGGTGTAGGAAATATTGCTGCCGGGACGTTCGGTTACTGTAGCCCAGGTGGCCCAAAAGAAAAAAGCATTCATTTTAGACATTTTTGTTTCATCTGAAATGCTGTTTATTGGGATGGCATAGTCTTTTCTTAGTTGATTGAACTTGGGGTCGTTTGTAAATAGTCCTTTGTAGTAATCACTCAGATGTTTTATTGCTTCTACACGCTCTTCTGAGACCGTAATTGTTTGTGTTGATTCATCGTAAGTGTTTGGTCGGAGGTTGTTTTGTAAACGTATTTTTAAAGCAGCTTGTTGTTCAGGGTTTAACTCATCATAATTAGTTTGAAAATCATTTTGAGCATACTTATTTAAAATAAATAGTGCTTCGCGATGTAACCAATCGGCTGTCCAGTCTGGGGCGACATACGCGCCATGACCCCATATTGAACCCACTTCTTGCCCACCAATACTTTGCCAGATATTCTGACCGTCTTTAATGTCTTCTTGAGTAAAGATGACCTCGTTGTTTTCTGAAACAATTAGTTTAGGAATAGGGGGTGATTCCTGATAAATCTGATAGCCGTAGTAGCCAAGTACACTAAAGGAAATTAGCATCACCAATGCAAATCCAATCCATAGTTTACGTTCTCTGTTCATAGTAATACATTATTTAGGATAAATTTATCCTGTTTATTGGTAAAAAAATTTGTACGGTCTTTAACGATCTAATTGTTGTTTACTTTGGTAGCTGTTTCAACGGGCTATTTTTTCCAAAGATTCAATTAAAAGATCTGGACAAAGGTATAAACAAAACATTAAAAGGACAAAATTGTCTTAATTATTATTGTAAAAAAATTATTTTCTCAATCTCCTGTGAAAAACAGGAGGTTAGTCTATGAGAATTTCAAGGATTTTTATGGCTGCATCACTAATTTTAGTACCAGGTCCAAAAACGGCTACTGCGCCCTCATCGAAAAGGAACTGGTAATCTTGTTGTGGTATTACACCTCCAACAATGACCATGATATCATCACGACCGTATTTTTTTAGTTCGCTGATAACCTGAGGAACCAATGTTTTATGACCTGCTGCCAGGGATGAAACTCCCAGCACATGCACATCATTTTCAACGGCTTGTTTTGCTGCTTCCTGAGGGGTTTGAAATAAGGGGCCTATATCGACGTCGAACCCAAGGTCTGCATAACCGGTAGCTACTACTTTAGCGCCTCTATCGTGTCCGTCTTGCCCCATCTTTGCTATCATAATACGTGGTCTACGGCCTTCTATTTCAGCAAATTTATCTGCTAATTGCCGAGCTCGTTCGAAGCTTTCGTCGTTTTTTATTTCTTTACTGTACACTCCGCTAGTAGATTGAATTTTAGCTTTATATCTCCCATATACTTTTTCAAGCGCATCGCTGATCTCGCCTAATGAAGCTCTTTTTCTTGCAGCATCTATTGCCAAAGCTAGTAAATTTCCGTTGCCTGTTTCTGTGCAATCGGTTAATTCTTCGAGTGCAGCAATTACAGCATCATTATCTCTCTGTTGTTTTAGCTGGTTAAGACGTTCAATTTGCTGTCTTCTTACCTCTTGGTTATCAACCTCCAAAATTTGCAGCGGATCCTCTTGTTCCAGCCTAAATTTATTAACCCCAACGATGATGTCTTGACCGCTATCAATACGTGCCTGTTTCCGAGCGGCAGCCTCTTCAATTCTCATTTTAGGGATACCTGCCTCTATAGCTTTGGTCATACCTCCTAATTCTTCAACTTCTTCTATGAGCTTCCAGGCTTTACGTGCTATTTGGTCTGTTAGATTTTCTATAAAATAACTTCCGGCCCAAGGATCTACCGTCTTAGTAATTTTAGTTTCTTCCTGGAGGAATAGTTGAGTATTTCTGGCAATACGAGCAGAAAAATCGGTTGGAAGCGCAATGGCTTCATCCAGGGCATTGGTATGTAGGCTTTGTGTTCCGCCGAATGCTGCAGCAGCGGCTTCGATACATGTTCTTGCCACATTATTAAAAGGATCTTGCTCTGTTAAGCTCCAGCCACTTGTTTGGCAATGAGTTCTTAAAGCCAGTGATTTAGGGTTTTCCGGGTTGAATTGTTTTACCAGTTTAGCCCATAGCATTCTTCCTGCCCTCATTTTGGCAATTTCCATAAAGTGATTCATTCCGATCGCCCAGAAAAAGGATAGGCGAGGAGCGAACTTGTCAATGTTCATACCCGCTTTAAGTCCGGTTCTTATATATTCCAAACCATCAGCCAAGGTATAAGCCAATTCAATATCCGCGGTTGCCCCAGCTTCTTGCATGTGGTATCCCGAAATACTGATACTGTTGAATTTAGGCATGTTTTTGCTGGTAAATTCAAATATATCAGCAATGACTTTCATGGAGTGTTTGGGTGGGTATATATACGTATTTCTAACCATGAACTCTTTCAGGATGTCATTTTGTATGGTTCCGGAAAGTAATTCAGGCTTTACACCTTGTTCTTCTGCTGCCACAATATAGAAGGCCATTATCGGCAATACAGCTCCATTCATGGTCATGGACACGGACATTTTATCCAAAGGGATTTGATCGAAGAGAATTTTCATATCTTCTACGGTGTCTATGGCAACTCCTGCTTTCCCGACATCACCCACCACTCTTTCGTGGTCTGAATCGTATCCTCTGTGGGTAGCCAAATCGAAAGCTACTGAAAGTCCTTTTTGACCTGCCGCCAGGTTCCTTCTATAAAAAGCATTGCTTTCTTCTGCAGTGGAGAACCCTGCATATTGTCTGATCGTCCATGGTCTCCTTACGTACATGGTGGAGTATGGTCCTCTCAGATAAGGGGGGGTTCCAGCAGCAAAATTAATATGCTCCAGCTCTTTAATATCTTCAGGGGTGTAGGTGCTTTTAATTCCTATTCCTTCCGCAGTTTTAAATGGAGTGTAGGCTACTTCTTTGCGTTTGGCAGCCTTTTTTATAGTGATATGTTGAATGTCTTTTCTGCTCATTGTTTTAGTGTGTGGTTGATACAGAATTTTTTATTTATAGAATTCTATCAGGCTTCTGATTTTAATCTTTCCTGCTCCAGGGCTTCGGCCAATCTTTTTTCCAGAATGGGTTCAATTAAAGTTTTACCGGGTTGTCTTTTCATGAACGGATATAGTTCAAGATCATTTTTCATTTGATCTTCCGGATTCTGATATTTATTGGTGCCAATTAGAGTTTCCTTATTATTGATAAACAGGTTTTCTTCTGTTTCTGCAGCTTCTTTTATTTTTTTCTGAATGGTATGGTTTTTAAGTTGTTTTAAAAATCCGCCGCTTGTTTCAATCTGTTTAAATAAATCAAGTGCTTTTTCAGCTAATTGATCCGTAATGCTTTCGATGTAATAAGTCCCGTCTGCAGGGTTTGAGACTTTATTAAAATAACTTTCCGATTTAAGGATGAGGAGTTGGTTTCTTGCTATGCGTTCCCCAAATTCATTATCCTTATGATAAATATTGTCGTAGGGTGCATTATAAATCATATTTGCTCCTCCTAATACAGCGCTCATGCATTCTGTAGTGGTTCGCAGCATGTTTACATTGTAATCGTATAGGGTTTTGTTACGTTTTGAAGGCGTAGCTATAATATGGCATTCCGATTGATTATTGTATTCCGGAGCAAGTGACAACCATAATAATCTGAGCGCTTTTAGTTTGGCAATTTCAAAAAAGTAGTTACTGCCTATGGCTGTATTAAACGTAATTGTTTCCTGAGGAAATCGGTTTAAATATTCATTTGCATGTGCCAGGGTATATGCGAGTTGTTGAACCATGTTCGCACCAGCATTCTGATATAAAGACAGATTTACATTAATCGTACTTTTAAAAACGCCCTTGCTTATGGTTAGAATCTCTTCAAGGGTATTAAAATCATTCTTTAAGTTTTGATACCAGTTTCCTGTTTTGGCAAGGTGTCCAATGATATCAATATTGAGATAAATCTGAGTTTCTTTTCCGGAGATAAAGGACTTTAACTTTTTAATCGCATCGACGGACAAGAATTCAAACTCCAAATAAACAGGTATTGATCTTAAGTTGATATTTTGAAGGAGTAAATCAAAATCAATATCTTTCGATGGAATTGTAAAGATCAGGCTTTCTGCGCCTCTTTCAATTATGTCCAGCGCCTTTTCGTTGGCTAATTTTTCATTGCCAGCATATATTTTTTGACCTATATTCCAGTTGGTAACATCTGTATTCGAAGTGGGAGGGAGCTGATCAAAATCTTCAGCGTGATAAAAGGGTTTTACATCAATCCCTTCAGGGGTATTCCAAATTAAAGTTTCGTTGTAATCAGCACCTTTAAGATCGAACTGTATTTTTTGTTTCCACTCTTTAGAAGTTATCTCACTAAACTCGTTAAAAAGTTTTTTACTCATTAGTTGTGTGTGTTAATGGTTTGTGATAGGTCGACTATACTGTTGAACGATACTTCAGGAGGAAGGTGTTTTTAACCTTCTCAAGCCTTACCAGGGCTTTATTTTTTCAGGCTGTCTGCATTTTCAATGATATAAATTTCTTCGTTATCCTTTTTTAAATAATACTCTTCTCTTCCGAAGCGTTCCAGCTCTTGTTCGTTTTTAAGCTTATTTATAGTCTTCTTATCTTTTGCAATCTCTTTTTGCAAGTGTTCCTTCTGTTTCTCTAATTTATTAATTTCCTGTTGAAGTTCAATATGTGTCAAAAGTGAATTTGCGTCAAAAAATAGCATCCATATTACAAAGACGGTAAGTATAAGTACATAAATGTTACTTACGAATGAAAACCACTTTTTATTTTTTAACTTTTTAAACTTCACTGTGTTCAAGTATTACCGTGTTCTTATAATGAAATACGCTCATTAATGATTGTACGTACAATATCAACAGCTACGGTGTTGTATTTATTGTTTGGAATTATAATATCAGCATATTCTTTGGTTGGTTCAATAAATTGCTGATGCATTGGTTTTAGTGTTGTTTGATAGCGCGTAAGGACTTCCTCAATATCTCTGCCTCGTTCATTAATATCTCTTTTTATTCTACGGATGAGTCTTTCATCAGAGTCTGCATGTACAAATATTTTTATATCGAACATATCTCTTAGCTCTTTGTTGGTTAAGATAAGAATTCCTTCAACAATCATAACCTTTCTGGGGTGGGTAAGTATGGTGTCCTGGGTTCTGTTATGTTTAACAAAAGAATATACAGGTTGATGTACAGGTTTATTTTCTTTAAGTTCTTTCAGATGTTGTACCAAGAGACCGAAATCGATTGCTCTTGGATGGTCAAAATTTATTTTAGTACGTTCATCGTAAGACAAATGCGAGGTGTCCTGGTAATAAGAGTCTTGTGAAATAACTCCGACTTCATTTTCCGGTAATTCATTAATAATTTGATTTACAACCGTTGTTTTTCCACAACCTGTCCCTCCAGCAATACCTATGATGAGCATAAAGTGTTTTGTTTTTGCAAATGTAAAAAAATGAGGTTAATAATTAGCTCGGGTAAAAGATAACTCCTGAACTGGAGTCTTTACGAGCCCCGGTTACTGATTTCAGGCAATTTATTTCATTAAGGTCTCTTAAAACGCCCATAAAGGCGAATATAATTGCTTCTTTAAAATCTATTATATTTTCGTCTGGAACGACAATATCTACCCGGGGTAGTTTCTTTGCTAATACCTCAATTAAAAAGCTATTTTTTGCTCCTCCACCGGTAATTAAAAGTTTAGGCTTTGGGGTATATTTTATCATGTTTATCGATTTGGCAATTTGATCGGTAATATGATGTACGGCGGTGTTAAGGAGGTTTTCAAAGGTGTCATTAACGCTTTCCACTATGGGCAACACTTGTTCTGAAAACCATTCATAGCCCAGGGATTTGGGATATGGTAATTTATAAAATTCCAAAGCATTCAGTTTCTCGAGGAGTTCGGTATTTAGATTTCCTTTTGCTGCGATTGCTCCACCTTTGTCATAGTCGAGGTTGATCTTATTGGTCAGGTAATTAAGAAGCATATTTACCGGAGCGATATCGTAGGCATTTCTTTCATTATTAACATTAAAAGAAATATTACTAATTCCTCCGAGATTTAAACAAAACTTATAATCAGAGAACAAGAGTGCATCGCCAATTGGTACTAAAGGAGCGCCCTGACCTCCCAAGGCTACATCATTTGTTCTAAAGTCACAGATGGTTTTTATACCCGATGTATTGGCCAGGTGTTGCCCTGAACCGATTTGATAGGTTAGGCCTATGTTGGTTTGATGAAAAACGGTATGTCCGTGACTTGCTAAAAAATCTACTGACAAGTTATGGTCTTTAATAAACAAATCGACTTGTTTTCCCAACCAGGTTCCATATTGATTATTAAAGTGTAATAGTTCTGAAGCCGGAAGGTTTATTGTGTTTTTAAGTTTGGCTTTAAAGGCTTCTTTATAGGCGATACTTTTCCCTTTGAGTAATTCAAAACTCCATTGCTGGTCATTTTTATTGAATTTGCAATAAGCCAAGTCGAGTCCGTCGAGTGAAGTTCCGGACATTAATCCGATAACATGATAGGTGTTTTTCAAAGGAAAATAAATTTATTAAAGTGCTTTCTTCAAATTTATAACTTTGTAACAAAAGAATCTAATTTTATATTTCATGAGCGCATACCATAAAATCACGGAGCAAACATCATTGTATGATCAGTTAGAGAACATGTCGACTGATGATATTCTTCTGAATATGAATAATGAAGATCAAAAGGTGGCACTTGCTGTTCGCGAGGTGGTTCCTGCCATATCTAAACTGGTTGATGAACTGGCCATTAGATTTGTAGATGGGGGCAGACTCTTTTATATAGGTGCCGGAACCAGTGGTAGATTGGGGATTTTAGACGCTTCTGAAATTCCACCAACCTTTGGACTGCCTCATGAAAGGGTCATTGGCTTGATTGCGGGAGGGGATACAGCTATCAGGAAGGCTGTAGAATTTGCAGAGGATGATACCAAGCAAGCCTGGATTGACCTTAAGGAGCATCGTATTACAGCTAAAGATGTGGTGGTGGGTATAGCAGCCTCCGGGACTACACCATACGTTATAGGAGGTGTTAAAGATGCTCGTGCGAATGGGATTTTAACAGCGTGTATTACCAATAACCCGGGCTCTCCTTTGGCAACATCGGTAGACATTCCTATCGAGGTGAACGTAGGGCCAGAGTTTGTTACGGGGAGTACGCGAATGAAGAGTGGAACTTCTCAGAAGTTGGTTTTAAATATGATCTCTACGGCCTTAATGATTAAAATAGGCAGGGTAGAGGGTAATAAAATGGTGAATATGCAACTTAACAACAATAAATTAGTTGATCGTGGTGCCCGTTTTATTATGGAGGAATTGCATATTGATAAAGACCGTGCTCTTGCATTACTGAAAAAATATGGCTCTGTAAAGGCGGCTATAGACGCTGAAAAATAATTTATTCAGGAACAATTCTATAGAGGCCTTCGTTTTCTACGGCGACATATATATATCCATCAGGTGCTTGCTTTACGTTTCGCAGTCTTCCGATACCATCAAAGAGTTTAATTCTTTGTACGACTTCGTTGTTTTCAAGAATAAGTCGCTCCAGGTATTGGAATTTCAGGGAGCCTACCAGTAAGTCACCTTTCCAGTCGGGATATTTATCGGAGGTTACAAAATCCATTCCGCAGGGGGCAATGGAAGGTACCCAATAGTATAGGGGTTGTTCCATACCTTCTTTTTCGGTAATATCGGTAAAGGACGAACCATCATAGTTGATACCATAGCTGATAACGGGCCAACCATAATTAGCGCCTTTTTTAATGATATTGATTTCATCACCTCCTTGGGGTCCATGCTCATGGGTCCATATCTCACCGGTTTGCGGATGTTTAATCATGCCCTGTGGATTTCTATGGCCATAGCTGAATATTGCTTTTTTAGCGGTAGGGTCTTCATAGAAAGGATTGTCAGTAGGGATTGAACCGTCATCGTTAAGGCGATATATTTTACCGCCATCCCTGGTAATATCCTGAGGGTTTACATCTCGGTTACCTCGGTCTCCAACGGAGAAATATAGGTAATTTTGATTATCGAATTCAATTCTGGATCCAAAGTGCTGTCCTCTTGTGGAGTTTGGTTCAGCTTTATATAAGAGTTGATTTTCTACTAAAGAATTCCCTTGTAGTTTGGCTCTTAAAATCGCGGTATTTCCACCGGAACCTTCTCCCATTTCAGATGCGTATGATAGGTAGATCCATCCGTTTTCACTGTAATCAGGGTGCAGAGCGATATCTAATAAGCCTCCCTGTCCTCGGTTGTATATGGTAGGGGTGTTATTTATGATGGTTTTTTCTCCGTTTTTAAAATGAATTAATTCTCCTGATTTTTCGGTGATCAGGATGCTATTATCGGGAAGAAATGCCATACCCCAGGGGTTGGTGAGGTCGGAGACTACCAACTCAGTTTTATAGTTAATATTCTCAGGTGTTTTTATTTCGGTGTCCTTGTTTTGGGCGCAAGATACCAGGGTAATTCCCAGAATGATATATTGGTGGAATTTATTCATAACCAAGCTTTTTTGGAAAATTACAAATAATGTCTCTTAAAAACTAAACAGAAAAGTTTTTTTTATCGATTAATGTACTATATTTGCACTCCGAAAATGACTCGGGGGTATGGTTTAAATCCTTATTAAATTAATACCAACATATTGAAATTTTTTCGGGGTGTAGCGTAGCCCGGTTATCGCGCCTCGTTTGGGACGAGGAGGTCGCAGGTTCGAATCCTGCCACCCCGACGAACCTAGAAATAGGTCACGACAAAACACTGTTAATCTTTTGATTTTCAGTGTTTTTTGTTTTTTATGCATTCATTTGATATCATTTAAAATCATATAATAGGTGTGCAATTCGGTGTGCAATGTTTCATTGGAATTGTACTATCTTTAAAGGACTTTCGGGTATGATTTGGCTTTCGATTTAACAAATCATTGTTAACCTAAAGTCATTAAAAATGAAATCAAAACAGACTTTTACCGTCATTTTCTTTACCAGAAAATCAAGAAGTAATCCAAATCAACTTACTATCTATGCACGAATCACTGTTAGTGGTAAACGTTCAGAAATTAGTTTAAAACGCTCTATTCACTTTAAAGATTGGGATAGTCATAGGAGTAGGGCAAGAGGTAGTTCATCGACATCAAGGGCTTTAAATGCTTATTTAGATGAAGTTTTTAGTAAACTATTAAACTGTTATAAGGAATTGTTGTCTGAAGAGGCTCTCATATCTTCTGAAGCAATTAAGTCTCGTTTCCTGGGAGAGGACAATACTAGTAAAACACTTCGGGAGCTGATAACTTATCATCATGATAAAATGGGAATGGTACTCAAACCAGGAACCATGAAGAATTATTATACCACCGAAAAGTATCTTTATAAGTTTTTACAAAGGAAGCGAAGGACAAAGGATATCTACCTAAAACAATTAAATTATGAGCTTATTACCGATTTTGAGTATTATCTACGTCATTATAAAAATTCCAAACAGGAATTAATGATGTCTAATAATGGCGTTATGAAGCATCTGGAACGCTTCAAGAAAATACTGAACTTGGCGGTGAAGTTGGAATGGATGCCAAAGAATCCCTTTAGTCAGTTTAAATTAAAGTATAACAAGTACGATAGAGCTTATTTAACTAATAGGGAATTAAAATTGTTAGAAGGAACGGAGTTTAAAAGTCAGCGGTTGGAACGGGTAAAAGATTGTTTTGTTTTTTCTTGCTATACAGGCTTGTCGTATGTGGATGTAAAGGATCTTACTTTAAGCAATATAGTTCAGGGTATCGACGGGAGGTATTGGATCTATACAAAAAGGGAGAAAACCAATGAGTCTGTTAAAGTTCCGTTACTACCTAAGGCATTAGAAATTATTGAAAAGTATAGTGGCTTAAATAGTGCAGGTTTTGAAGATTCTTTATTGCCCTTAAGTTCCAACCAAAAGACCAATAAATACCTGAAAGAGATCGCAGGAATGTGTAAAATTTATAAGCATATGACTTTCCATGTAGCCAGACATACTTTTGCAACTACCGTAATGCTATCAAATGGCGTACCGATAGAAACGGTTTCTAAATTACTAGGACATTCTAAGCTTACTACTACTCAAATATATGCAAGGATTGTCGAGACTAAAATAAGTGACGATATTGACAGATTGTTGGAGCGGTTTAAAGAAAAAGAAATGGACAAGGCTATAAATAGTTAGCAATTGATAATTGTGATATGTGTGAAAAAGCACCCGTTAAGCATGAAATTTTTGAGCTAGTTAGTATGAGTTATGACTAGTAGGGACTGATTATAATGAATAGCAAGAGGGTAGCGCGCAAATGCGGCGCTACTAGTTTATTTTGCTTCGCAAATCCCTTTGTGAATAGGAGATTTGGACAAATTTTAAATTATGGAAATTCTCATGTTTTTTACTAAAAAGCATCGTGAGCCCAGTAAAAATGGATCATTTTTTACTAAAAAACATAATTAGGATGGTGACCTACGTTATTCCATGGCATCAAAAAACACAAGCACTTTGGTTTTAAAGTAGCTGAAATCATACCACCTTTTTCACGGAAAAGTATGTTCAGCTCAGTGAAATCAACGAGTTTTTCACGGAAAAATGATATTTCACCAAGCAAAGCAGTATTAGTATTCTATGAATTTTCCAAATTAAATTTGATCAATATTGTGTATTATTTTTCCCTATCAATATACCCCGTCATTTTGTGGGGGGGTAATATTGAAGGAAAAAATAATAGTTAGGAGGCGTGTCCGTATACGTTGACATATGGTGTCCCGCGATTGACGGCTGCGAATATCCTAGCGATCAGTTTATTTCGGTAAGGATTTGGGGGCTCTTTTTTATTAAAAGAGTGCTGAAAAATCAAAATAAGGAAGCCCGACCTTTGTATAATTTTTTTGCATTTAGTGAATGGTTGTTACCAATCCCACCTATATTTCTAAATTGGACACTTGTTGTATATGCTCATGGCATTTAGTGAGTGTTATTGTAACCTCACCTTGCGGGTGTACAAGCACCCTCTTAACCATGTCGGTTTGTAGCTTTCCCTAAAAGTGTAGCCTTACCCAATTTAAGAGACAGCTAAGTTTTTCAGATTTTAGCCAATCTGATCAATAAAGTATGATTTTCAAGTAAATATTGTTACATTTAGAAGGAAGATAAACACCCTTTTTATTACGAAATGTACATAGACGGAGTTGGATTCATTGAAGGTTTTTTGTGAAAAAATCATGATCAACATGTTGAATCCAATGAGATCTAAAACTCAGAAGTAAAGCGATTAAGATTGAATTTAGTGAATAGATTTTCAATGGCAATGCTAAAGGTGAAAGAACCCAATAATAGCGTGAAATTAGTTTGAAAAACTATTTGTCTGTTAATATATCTAGATCAGCGTTAGAAAAATAATAAAATTTGAAAGATGAAACTATTCATTAAGTATATGGTTTCCATTCGATGTAAAATGCTTGTAAAAGCAGAATTAGATAATTTAGGAATTCTTTATGGGCAAATTCATTTGGGAGAGGTAGATATCATAGGTTCTATAGAGAAAGAAAAGCTTAATCAGTTAAAAGCCATTCTATTGAAAGCGGGGTTGGAAATAATGGACGATAAAAAATCTATTTTGATTGAAAAGCTAAAAAAAGTAATTATTGAAATGGTTCATTACGAAGAGGAGTTTCCGAAAATTAAACATTCCCTTTATATACGTAAGAAGTTAAATTATGATTACACTTATTTGTCGAATCTTTTTTCTGAAGCTACAGGAATTACAGTTGAACAGTACATAATAGCACATAAAATAGAAAGGGTAAAAGAATTATTGTTATATGATGAACTTAATCTAACTGAAATATCATATAAATTGAATTATAGCAGTGTTGCCCATTTATCTGCGCAGTTTAAAAAAGTTACTGGTTTGACCCCCACATTTTTCAAAAAGTTAAAACGAAAAAAGCGAATTCCGTTAGAAGATCTGTAATTCACATAATTATATAATATATTTCAGGGAAAGTGTAATAGTATTTAGTTCTTATAACTGAACTTTGTATTAGATACTTTTTACCAAAAACATCCTCACTTTTAATTTAAGTAACCAGGGAAGTATTTTCTAAGAAATATAGAATTACAGCCTGACTATCAGAAGACTTTTTTGTTTATAGGGTAGATTACATATTTACTCAACCAACATAGAATATTCGATTTAGACTTCCAATTCTTTCGTAACTCACAACACAAAAATGAACGACCAGAAAACTTTTTCGGATAATCAGGAGATTGAAAGATCAAAAGTATATATTACCGTGGAAATTATAGAGTATATACCTAATTCTGTTGTTATTAAAACTATATTAAAAAAAACGACAGGAAATATTAGTGTAATGTCTTTTGACAACGGGGAGGGGCTCATGGAAAGCACGTCCCCATTCGATACTTTTGTGCAAGTTATAGAGGGGAAAGCCAAAATAATAATTGATGAAATACCTTTAACCCTTAATACAGGAGAATCTGTAATTATTCCGGCTCATAAACCAAATCTCATAAGACCAAACGGACGCTTTAAAATGATTATGACTGTAATTAAAAGTGGGTACGAATAATTCAAAAAAAGCAGTTTAGACAAAATGTACTATTGCAAGAAAATGACACAATGCTCAATGTGACAGTTAAAGTGTTTAAGCTTTATGTTTAATACAATAACACTAAAATTATGCGTTATCTTTTTTATTTATTATCGCTATTTTTTTTATCAGTATGGTGTTTAGGTGTTTTTATTTATAAGGTTGAGATGATTTTTCATGTTTCATTTTTGAATGGTGTAATATGTGGGGTTTTGGGTGTTGTTCTTAAAAAGAAAAATATGTGGAAAAAAGAACTTTAGATTTGTAAAAAAAACTGGCGACCTTTTTTTTAGCCGCATATTAAGCTTGTTTATGACTAAGAATGACTAACAAAACTTTTACCACCTAGCTTACGGAGCATTTTAATATGATCTTTAATGGCTGCTATAAAGGTCTTTTTTGTAAGATATGGGAGTCCGTGCTCTTTTGCCGTGTCTGATACTATCTGCGAAATTTTTCGATAATGAATATGGCAAATGTAGGGAAACAAATGGTGTTCAATTTGGTAATTCAATCCGCCAATCAACCAAGAAAATAGTTTGCTCCGTGGAGAAAAGTTACTAGTTGTAATTAATTGATGCACAATCCAGTCATTTTCCATAATTCCTTTTTCGTCAGCTATAGGATATGCGGTATCAGGCATAACATGAGCAACCTGAAATATACAACTAATTAAAAGGCCTGTAACAAGGTGCATGGAAATAAAAGCCATTAAAACAATCCATGCAGGTAGTGGGGTGAATAAAATTGGTAGTATTAGGGCATAAGAGTAATATAGAATTTTCCATGAAATTAATTTAAATAGTTCGTTATGATATTCCTTTTTTGAGCCTAGTAAGCCTTTTTTGTAATACCTATATATCCTAATAAAATCCTTAACAGTAATCCATAATAAAGTAGATATGCTATAAAAAAACCATACATAGATAAATTGAAATTTATGCAGCCAATTTCTCTTTGTATGAGGTGAAAACCTTAAAAAAAACGGAACATTTATATCGTCATCAGCCCCCTGTATGTTCGTATAAGTATGATGCAAAACATTATGCTGAATTCTCCATACGGTCATATTTGCCCCTATTAAGTTCATGGTGTATCCCAGATATTTATTAATTTTTTTCTTTTTTGAATACGAACCGTGAATAGCATCGTGCATTACCCCCATTCCTATACCTGCCATTCCCAATCCACTAATGATATACATTATGAATAAGAAGTATACCTGATGGATAAATCCTAAACTTATTAATGTCAATGGAATTATATAAAGAGAAAGCATTAATATAGTTTTGAATACCATACTATGGTTTGCGTGTTTACTTATATCATTAGTATTAAAATAGTGGTTAACCCTCTTTCTAAGTACTTTTGAAAAGTGAGATGGTTTATTTGTATAGAATTTTGGAGTTTTCACAATATTACGTTTTAAGAATTAATCAATTATTATATTTTTAAATGGTTATCCTGTGCTTGAATTGGCTTTAAAATACCTGGATAACTATCGTGGATACATTTTTCTTAACAAGGAGTGTGTTCAACAAATTGATTGAATTGATCTCTGTTATGATAATAGAGAGGTTTGATGTTTAGAAGATATTTACAATTACAAATTTAAAATCAATTCAGCGCATTATTATATTCAACCAAAGGGCTTTTATTCTGACCAAATTTTAACAATATAAGGCTTCTTTGGCTTAATTGAAGAGGTTTTATTTATTAGTAGATGCTTAACAAAGTTAAAAGACAAAATATAAATAGTGTTATATATTTCCTGAAATGATTTATATAAATTACAGTTACGTTCAGAATATAAAGGTTCTTACAGGGTTATGTGTAATAATTTGTTAAAAGATTGGTTTTTGTTTCTAAATATCTGGTAATAAATTATTTACATTCATATACTTTGCTTAACTTTAAAAGGAGCCCTTCACTCTCATTTTAGTATATCCATTTGTTTATGGAGTAATTACTAAGAAGAGTTTTCTCTGTACATTCAATCTGCTAAAAAAATCGATAGGCATGTATTCAAACAATGTAACTCAAAAACTAATCAAGGATCACCTCATTAAAGGTGAACTTATTCCCGGAAAGGAAATTGGGATAAGGATAGACCAAGCTCTTTTACAAGATGCAACAGGAACCCTTGTACAGCTTGAATTGGAAGCGATGGGGTTACAAAAGGCTAAAACAGAAATAGCAGTTCAGTATGTAGATCATAATTTGTTACAAACCGATCATAAAAATGCCGACGATCATTTATTTCTCTTATCAGCTGCTCAAAGATTTGGATTATGGTATAGTCGTCCGGGCAACGGTGTAAGTCACCCTGTTCATATGGAGCGCTTCGGAATCCCCGGTAAAACATTGCTAGGTTCAGATAGCCATACTTGTGCAGCCGGATCCCTAGGAATGCTCGCCATTGGTACAGGAGGGCTAGATGTGGCTTCAGTCATCGCCGGTGAACCTTATTATGTGAAAATGCCGGAAATTATGGGAGTGAAACTTACAGGAAAACTTCCCGAGTGGGTAAGTGCTAAAGATATTATTTTAGAAATGTTACGGCGACATGGAGTAAAGGGAGGTATTGGCAAGATAATAGAATATTATGGAGATGGATTAAAAAGTCTTAGTGCAATGGATAGGCATGTTATTGCTAATATGGGAGCAGAATTAGGTGCCACCAGTACCGTTTTTCCCAGCGATAATAGGACATACCGTTATTTAAAAGCCCAAGGAAGGGCTGAAGACTGGGTTGAAATTATTTCAGATAAAGGTTGTGAATACGATCTTAATGAAGAAATTATCCTAGATGATTTAGAACCGTTAATAGCATTACCTTCCAGTCCGGGAAATGTAGTTGCTGTAAAAGAAGTTTCCGGAAGATCTGTAAATCAGGTTGTTATAGGGTCGTCTGCTAACCCCGGGTTACGAGACTTCTGGATAGCCGGGTATATCGTAAAGGACAAAACAATTAATAATCAGGTATCATTGGATATAAATCCGACATCGAGACAGCTTATTCAAAACATGATCAAGAACCATAGTTTTGCTAATTTAATTAAAGCAGGAGCTAGATTTCACCAATCAGGATGTATGGGATGTATCGGAATGGGGCAAGCCCCATCCTCAAATACCATAAGTTTAAGAACTATGCCAAGGAATTTTCCGGGCAGATCTGGAACAGAAAATGATCAGGTGTATTTGTGTAGTCCTGAAACAGCAGCCGCATCAGCATTAACAGGAAAGATTACCGACCCCAGAGATCTTGGCAAATTGTTTAACATACCATATTCTAAATATACAAGCCCGGAAAAAGAAATCATAAATACAGATCTTTTGGCACCTCCTTTAGAAAACGGCCTTGAAGTGCAGTTAAAGAAAGGTCCTAATATAAAAGAGTTACCTCATTTTTCATCTATATTGAATGAATATAACATCCCTGTATTATTAAAAATGGGAGATAATATATCCACAGATGAAATTCTTAGAGCGGGAGCAGATGTTTTGCCATTTCGGAGTAATATACCGGAAATAAGCAAGTATACTTATTCGGTTATAGATGTTACTTTTTATAATAGAGCAATTAAGTCTAAGCCTGTATATGGTGGACATGTTGTAATAGCAGGAGAAAATTATGCACAAGGATCGAGTAGGGAACATGCTGCTTTAGCCCCGAAATATTTAGGTCAAGTGTGTGTGATAGCCAGGTCGTATGCAAGAATCGCATGGCAAAACCTGATAAACTTTGGAATACTTCCCCTTGAATTTATAAATGAACAAGATTATAGTAGGATGGAACAAGGAAATATATTAGGTTTTAAAAATTTAAGAACCTCTATAAGAAACAGAAGTGAGATTCTGATAAGTGTGAGTAGTGTATCCGGAAAATTGTTTGAATTTGAAACCAGACATAGTATGAGTAATCGTCAGGTAGAAATTCTTTTGAAGGGAGGGATTATTAGCGAGTTTAAAGAAAAGTTTAACCGCTAAATAATGTAAGCAGGGGCTCTGTAAAAGAGTCCTTAAATAGTAGCTATACCAGTTTTCATGGATGGTTCTATAATTTAATTTTAATATATACGTCATGAATGATTCACAGTTTAAAAAATTAATTTCTTTTGATATAGCAGAAAAACTAACCTACACTTCAAACGCTATATCTAAGATTACAGTGTTAAAGAAAAAAACAGGGGAGATCAAAGCCATGTCTTTTGATATAGGAATGGAATTGGCCGGAGAGAAGTCTGCGTCTTCCATATTTTTTCAGATTATAGAAGGAAATGCTAAAATAATAATAGATGATGAAGTGACTTTTTTGAAGTTAGGAGACACTATGGTGATACCCAAACATACAGATTACCTAATAATTGCAACCCAAAGGTTCAAAATGCTCTTTATTGATTTAAACCTGGAGCTAAATACATTACATTTAAATAAAAAATCTACTGAAAATAAACGCTATAAAGCCGGGCAAACAGTTTATTCTAAAGTTAATCCAACGAAACCTTTAATTGTACGAGCTTTTCTTAATAAAATATATTATTGTTTTGTAAAGGATTCTCCTGAGGATAAGGAAGAGGTATATTTTGAAAGAGAACTAACTACCTAAGCATTTTTTTTATATATAAGTGTCATTCATGCTAGGGCTTAATAAAAAAATCATGCTAAAATGGATAAAAATTCATCTGTTATTTAATTGATTAGACATGTTTGGTTCGGTTATATCCCATAAAGGGAAAGAATGATTAAGTTTGTTAAAAATCAGTTAGTTATGTAATTTATTTGCGAGATTATATAATAATTTGAACATCTTTTTACCGATCTTTAAGTAAATGAATATAAATTATAGATATCTGAATGTTTTTGTTGGTAACTAATTGATTTTCAGGCATGCATGTTAGGCGCGAGTGTTTCCCTATTATTGAGTTAAGCCTATCTATATATCTACTTGGCCCCTTTGATAGTTATTAATTTAAGCTAGTTAGCCCAATAAAAATAGTAAGATTCGAAAATTAAATTAAAAGAACGTTTTCATCGAAGAATGTAAAACGCATAAGGTAAATTGAAAGTGTAGTAAAATTGGTTTTGAAAGAGATGTTCTAAATTAAAGGCGATAGATGTCAGAAATATCTTTTAGTGATTGAAGTTCTATTAAAAATATGATCAGGCTCTATTAATTGTTTAATAATCAAGCTATGACGAGTTTTAGTCTGGCAAATTTCTTCCCAGCCAAGTAACATTTATAAGTTATTTTAAAACTAACGAATCATGTTAACTGTAAAAAGGGAGGGTGTCTTATTAGAAAAATCATCGCTTGATTTTGAAAACAAAGGAGTAATGAATCCAGCGGTAATTCAAGATCAAAAAGGCATACATCTTTTTTACAGGGCAGTAAACCAATTTAATTACTCAACAATTGGATATTGTAAATTAAGAAGTCCAATAATAGTAGAAAGAAGGAGGAAAACCCCTATTATTTTACCAAACTTTCAGTATGAGTCAAATGGTGTAGAGGACCCAAGAATTGTGAAGTTGAAAAACACTTATTATATATCTTATACTGCTTATGATGGAATTAATGCTCTTGGTGCTTTGGCTACTTCTAAAGATTTGAAAACATGGGTTAAAAGAGGGATAATTGTACCAAAAATTAATTACGATCTATTTACCCAATTAATAAAGTTTAAAGCAATCATTAATGAAAAGTATTTTCGGTATAATAAATTCGATTATGTTCACAAAAGAAATTACTTGTGGGATAAAAATGTGGTTTTTTTTCCGAGGAGAATTCATGGGAAAATATGCTTCTTACATCGTATAAAACCAGATATACAAATAGTTGAAATAAAAAATATAGAAGATTTAGCTGAAAAATTTTGGAAGTATTACATTATGAATATTAGAGAATTTATAGTTATTTCTCCTAAATATGCACATGAGGTTTGTTATGTTGGAGGGGGATGTCCGCCAATAGAAACTAATTTTGGGTGGCTAGTAATATATCACGGTGTTTACGATACAATTAACGGATATGTTTACACGGTTTGTGCAAGTCTTTTAGATATAGATAATCCCAAAAAAGAAATTGCTAGACTTCCTTATCCATTGTTTAAACCGGAGTTGGATTGGGAAAGGGAAGGTAATGTAAATAACGTATGCTTTCCATCTGGTTCTTTAATTATAAATGGCACATTATATATTTATTACGGTGCTGCTGATGAAAGAATAGCAACTGCCTCGATTGAATTATCCCAATTGATAAATGAACTTTTATTAAATACAGTGAATCATGAAAACGACAGCAACTAATAAAAAAAATAAACTATCACATCAGAGAGGTCATAATTTAAACTGGATGAAGTCAAAAAATATAACTGATCCTTCTATTAAAAAGACAATTCCTCCTGAAGTATTAATTATATCAACCTACCCACCTCGGGAATGTGGTATTGCAACGTATACTAAAGATTTGGTTCAAACCTTAAATAGGAAGTTTGATAAATCATTTTCTGTAAGTGTTTGTGCTTTAGAAACATTAGATCAAAAATTCAGATATTCTTCTGATGTTAAATATAAACTTAATACACATGAAGATTCATCATTCAATAATTTGGCAGAAACTATTAATAAGGACATAAATGTTTCTATTGTAGTTATACAACATGAGTTTGGCTTATTTCGTGAAAGGGAAGAAAAATTTATACGTCTATTAGACAAAATTTCAAAACCTATTATTGTAGTTTTTCATACTGTCTTGCCAAATCCGGATAAAATACGAAGGAATAATGTCAAACGAATAGCATCATTGGCAGAGTGGGTTATTGTAATGACAAAATTTTCTGAAAAGACTCTTCAAAGTGATTATGGATTAATGCAAACTAAAATATTGATTATTCCACATGGAACACATTTAATAGATCATATTGACAAGGAGCTTTTAAAAGAGAGATATGAGCTTAAAGGGAAAAAAGTTCTTTCTACTTTTGGACTTTTGGGCAGGGGGAAAAATATAGAGTCTACTTTAGAGGCACTTCCGTCTATTATAAATACTCACCATGATGTAATTTTTCTGATTATAGGAAAAACACACCCCTCAGTTTTAATGCAAGAGGGAGACAATTATCGTTTGATGCTTGAAAAGAAAGTTTCTGCTCTTGGAATTCACAGGCATGTAAAGTTTATAAATGAGTTTTTACACTTAAATCAATTACTTGAATATTTACAACTTACAGATGTTTATTTATTTACTTCTAATGATCCATTTCAGGCTGTAAGTGGTACTTTCTCTTATGCCATCAGTTGCGGATGCCCTATAGTTTCGACTCCTATACCACATGCTAAAGAGGTCTTAAAAGGTGGAGGGGGAATTATAGTTGATTTTGAAAGTCCAGCTCAATTGGCTAATGCCGTGATTTCTCTTTTAGATGATAGAAAACTAAGAGATAGTTACAGTTCATACGGATTACATGAGATGGCATCTACAGCTTGGGAAAATTCGGCTATTAAACATGCTCTTCTTTTTGAAAAAATAGATTCAGATAAAATTTCACTTATTTATAATATACCACCAATCAATTTAAAGCATCTTAAAAAGATGACTACTGACTTTGGAATGTTGCAATTTTCAATAATGAATAAACCTGATAGTACTTCCGGCTATACATTAGATGATAACGCAAGGGCTTTACTGGTACTATGTCAATACTTTAAGTTAAGCTCTGATAAAAAAGTATTAGACTTAATTGAAATATATTTCAATTTCATTGAATTTTGTTTCCAGAAAAATGGGCGGTTTTTAAATTATGTAAAGTACAATAGAACTTTTTCTAAACAAAATGAAACTGAGAATCTGGATGATGCCAATGGGAGGGCAATATGGACTTTGGGATATTTTATGTCTATGATTCATCTTTTACCTTCAAATTACCAAATTTTACGTCCTAGATTAGAACAGATTTTTAGAGAAGCGATAGCCAATGCAATTGAGATTAAATCAACTCGATCTATGGCGTTTATTATTAAGGGATTGTATTATAGTAATTCAGAGCATATAGATTTATCATCTGTTGAGATTATACGGAAACTATCTGATAGATTGGTTCAAATGTATAGACATGAATCAAGAGACGGTTGGTTTTGGTTTGAAAGCTATTTCTCTTATGCGAATAGTGTAATACCCGAGGCTCTTTTATGTAGTTGGATGATAACTAAAGATCCGATATATAAAGAAATAGCTAAGTCTTCGTTTGATTTTCTTATATCATATATATTTAAGAAGGAGAGTATTAGGGTAATTTCAAATAAGAGTTGGATCAATAAAACTGATGAACTTGTTTTAGACAAGTTTGGTGCGGAGCAACCCATTGATATTGCGTACACCATTTTGGCTTTAAGTAAGTTTTATGAAGTTTTTGAAGAAGAAGAATATTATAGTAAAATGATAATAGCCTTCAATTGGTTCTTGGGAGCAAATCACCTACGCCAGATTATTTATAATCCACACACAGGGGGATGTTATGACGGTTTAGAGCAAACCTGTGTTAACTTAAATCAAGGGGCTGAATCTACCGTAAGCTATTTACTGGCTCGGTTGACAATTTCAAAAGCGTTTGATGATACCACTGCAGAACAGTATCAAAAAGAATATTTTATGCAAGTGAATCGCTAAACCTTTGTCGAATTGATATTGATTTTGAGACCGTAGATACAATTCCTCCAGATTTAACCTTGTTGTGTAGCATCTTATATGTCTTTGTATTAGCTTCTGTTTGGAGCATAATTTAAAGATTTAAATTAAAAAATCTAAGTCAGGTTTTTGCCCTAACTTTTAAGGTTTTGATTTATAAATATTTGAACATCAATACAAAATGCAACTTTATTTTTCGAAGAACTGATAAATTCAGTAAAGCCTCTTAATCATAAAGCGAATACAGACATATTTGAATAAAACCACTATTTAATAATTTTCATATCTTTATAAGATTGAAAGAGATCAAATTATATCTCTTAAGTTCTTTATTAGGTTTTAGTGTGCAATTAGGTGTGCATAAACAGTTGAAAGTTAAAGAATAACAGTAAGAATAGGGTGTAAGGAGGTTTTAATTTAAGCCCG
>NZ_AYXY01000002.1:0-126340 GCF_000511935.2 Zhouia amylolytica AD3
CCAGCTTTGTTCAGCTTAGATGGGCAACGATCCCACTTCAGGATCACCGGAGGTAATCCATCCACTGAAGCTATTCATTTTCTTTGAGAAGGAATTAAAGCGCCAGCTTTGTTCAGCTTAGTTGGGCAACAAACGGATCATGCATAATTTTGTGTTTGTACAAAAATTGTGATTGATTTTTGAAGGAATAATGAATTAAGCATCGCATCACGAGATTGTATGACGAATGAGGAATGACATGTGAGAGTGATGAGTGGAGAGTGGATTCCGCAATAAATGCGGAATGACATTGGTAAAGAACAGAATGGTCTGGTTCCGGTTACTATATTAATGGATTCTGAATCAGATCGATTTAAAATACATATGTAGTGTTCTCTGGTTTGTTTGATGGGAAACCGGATTGAAGTGGGTGATTAGGTTATGTTTAATTAAGTGTGTCATTTTTATTTCTAAGTTATTCCCAGTCTTTCCGGGTAAGTAATGATTAGGATATTAATGACTTTGGTCCAACTTCTGGGTCTCGACCATTTCCTTGTTGTTCTTATGCTTACCAAATATAGTAATTTAAGTAAGGCTCTTTCTGATGGTAATGCTCCCTTGGTTTTAGTAGCCTTTCTTATTTGACGATTAAACCCTTCTATTGAATTGGTAGTGTACATGATGTTCCTTATTTCCGGATGATAATTAAAGAATGTTGAGAGTCCTTCCCAATTGTTCTTCCAGGAACGAACCATCGCAGGATACTTCTTTTTCCACTTATCTTCAAAGTTCTCTAGGGCCAGTTCTGCCTGCTCTAAGGTATTGGCCTTATAGATTGACTTCATGTCCCTGACAACCTCCCTGGAATCCGTAAATGGTACATAACGGATGGCGTTGCGTATTTGATGTACAATGCAAAGCTGTATGTCTGTTGCGGGGAAAACTGCCTGTATGGCTTCTCTAAAACCCTTCAGGTTATCTATACTGGCTATAAGAATATCTTCCACTCCTCGCGCCTGTAAATCGCTTAAAACACTCAGCCAAAAGGTAGCACTTTCACTCTGGGAAAGATAAATGCCCAACAGATCTTTTTCGCCTTCCACATTCATCCCTAAAACCAGATAAGCTGCCATGCTTTTGATCTGGCCATCTTGTCTGACCTTGTAAAACAATGCATCCAGCCATACAAAAGGATACACCTGATCCAAAGGACGACTACGCCATTCTTCGATCTCAGGCCAAATACGGTCCGTAATGGCCGTGAGTTGGGCAGGAGAGAGTTCCATGTCGTACATCTCCTTGATATGCGAGGCAATGTCACGGTAACTCATGCCCATGGAATACAGGCTCAAGATCTTTTGTTCTAGGGCCGGACCGAGGCTTCGCTGTCGCTTGGGGAGTATCTCCGGCTCATAGGTGCCGTCACGGTCTCTGGGGGGCTCAAGGGGAACCTCTCCAAAGCTCGTTTTAACCTTTTTACTGCCTTTGCCATTACGGCGATTGGGCCGGCTGTCTTTTAGGTGAGCATCCATCTCACCTTCCATACTGGCCTCTAGTAATTTCTTTAATAATGGGGTAAACGCCCCATCAGATCCCTCTAATTTCTTAGTGCTTTTGAGCTGCTCCAATGCTCCTTCAAAGAGTTGCTCCAGCTCCTCTTTGTTGAATTTGTTTTTTGCTGACATCGTGATCATAAGATAATTATTTAATTAAAACTTATGACACACTTTTTTAAACAGTCTCGGTGATTAATACTTCGGGCAATATCAGGTATAAGAGGTCTAGAAATAATCCGAATACTATTATTTTTTTGCAAAGATCTTAATCTATTATTCAATTCGCACACAACTTTTGAGATTGATCCCAACAAAACGAATTCAGGATCACGGAAGGTTATGAGAAAGTTTGGAAACATTTTATACTTGATTGAATCTGAATCGATGTGTTCATACTTTATCCATACTTTAACTATGCTTCAACCATGCCTTAACTATGCCTGAAATGGGGTGTTTCCATCCTTGAATATTGATCAAAAACAAAGCTAAGGAAAGAGTTTGTATTTTTTTATATCATTTTATACTTCACGGCAATAAGATGCAAAATCGGCTAAATAAGGATTTTAATTCTTGCAGTTATGAATTATTATTAAGTTAGACGGTATGAAGAAAAGGAAAAGGTGCTATATTTTCAAAAAGCAAATAGTATAGGGTGCAAGTTTTTGGTGATACGCCGGTATGAGCATCCTTAGTTGTACCGATTTTATTTATACAACGATTCAGGATGAAGTAGCTGTCGGGCTAATCTAGGGCATTCTGTATTAAATGTTGAATGAAATTATAGAAGGCTTATTTTCAGAAGTTTTGTAAAAAAAAATTGTCTTAAATTAGAGGGATTGCTTTTTTTCAACACACAATCCAATAAACCTTAGCGGTAAAAAATAATCTATAGAATATGATTGTTACAAAGAATATCAGTTTTTCACGATTAATGAAAATGGCAGGACATCATTTTCTATGGCTTATTCCATTAATGGGTGGTATAGCAGCCTTATATCACTTCAATTTTATTACATTCAAAATACCCTGGGTTCCGGTTTCGGTTATAGGTACGGCGGTGGCATTTTATGTAGGTTTTAAAAATAATCAGTCTTATGACAGGTTGTGGGAAGCACGTAAAATATGGGGAGGTATTGTAAACGATAGTCGTAGTTGGGGGATGATGGTTGATGGATTTATTACTAATCAGTTCACAAAGAACGATATACCAGATAGTGAAATAAAAAGTATCAAGAAAAAACTTATCTACCGACATATTGCCTGGTTGTATGCACACAGAAGTCAGTTATTAGTGCCTACATCCTGGGAACACATCAAGCAATCAGGTCACATTGGTAAGGCAGCAGAGAAATATCAAAAGCAATTTGGAGTAGGCCTTATTGATGATGCTGAAACAAGAAGTAGCCTCGAAACATTTTTACTGCCAGATGAACACGAACGTTTAGTCAATGCAGCTAATACCGCCACACAAATAATTAACGAGCAATCAAGGGATCTTACTCAATTAAGAGGGCATAATCTAATCGATGATTTTCGGCATATGGAAATGGAAAATGTGCTAAGAACCTTTTACGCTCTTCAAGGAAAAAATGAACGTATAAAAAAATTCCCATTACCAAGGCAATATGCTAATATGAGTAGATATTTTGTCGGGATATTTATTGCTTTTTTACCATTCAGTATGGTTCCTGAAATGATTGTTGGGCAACTTGGTTTTTGGCTGTCTGTGCCCATAGTGGCTTTAGTAGGTTGGATATATATTGCTATGGAATTAGTGGGTGATTATTCTGAAAATCCATTTTCAAGTATGGCTAATGATATTCCAATGCTTTCTTTATGTAGAGTAATAGAAATTGATTTAAGAGAAATACTTGGTGAAACAGACTTACCGCCGGCTATTAAAGCTAAAAAAGGTATATTAATGTAATATTTCAAAAAAGTAAAAGGTGAAATTCTATAATTCATATTATGAATCTTTGTTTTTTTCTTTATTTCGATTTTTTCCGGTTAGGTATCCCAAATAAAAAGGTAGTCCGAGAAGTATAACGAGAAAAATAACGGCATATAAAAGAAGTGAAGAAATTGTTTTTCGTAATTCAGACATTCCGTTTTTTACACCGATATCAGCAATGATTTTAGCTTCGTCTGTAAGCGCTTTTCTTTCACGCATAATAATTGAATCTAATGCGATTCTTTCTCTTTCGATCATTAATTCAAGTGCTATCCGGTCTTCGGAAAGACGAATCATAGACTCTTCAATTTCTTGCTGCATACCATAAAACAAGGGATCGAGCTGATTTCTAAATGATATGATGGCAGTGTCGATGGTTTCCGGAGCGTTTTCGGCAACGATTAACAAACGGTTAACTTGATCATCGAAGGCTGCTATACGATTTTGTATTTCGATTGAATCTATTCCTTTTTCTTTAAGATATAACTGTGTGCTCCATTTTAATTGTTTACCCGTGAGGTCTGTTCCAAAATCAATCCTATTAGACATGTCAGCAACCACCTCTGATAGTGAACCCACAGTTTGAATGGCCAGAGAATCTGGTGTATTGGTATATAGAAGGTAATCGTCTCGTATGCTCTGATGTTCAAACTTAAAATCGTTTATGGGGTGTGTTTGGGCATAACGATAGATAAAATCCCTATAATTTTTAAATGCTTTAGGATTATATACACTTGATGCTATTTTGGCAATTTTATCAATATTCTGTTGATTAACTTGTTGTACTCTGATGGTATCAGCGCCTAATAGTATCTTATTGGTGCTTTTATTAAAAAAATCATTTGTTTCTATCATGAACGACCAGACATCACTTCAAGCTAGCTTTGGAGAGGTTTGAAAAGCAAATGATTTAAATCGTTGGGCCGAATAAATTTTCCATTCCAGCATTTTCTTTTGAACATCGAGACTGGGATTTGTTGCAATAATGGTGTCGGCAGTTTTTTCTATTTCAGCTATAGCATCTTTTGCATATTGTTGGGTAAGTAATCTGGTGTTTAGATCACTCACGGATAATGGTGTTTGTGCACTTTCTACACGTACCAAGGAACACGAACTGAAAAATATAAGATTTACAAGTATAAAAAGTACTTGATATAACAGTGTCAAATTGCCCGTAGTTTTAAACATCATTTTGAGAAATCATTGGTAAAATAGCTCGTAAAACCAATTTCCATTTTTATTAAGACTGATAGGTATTACAAGTTGAATGTTAATGGTTTGCTTTATAATATTTGTTGGTTCGGCGGCAAAATCAAAATTTCTAGTGAATAACACGCTATTATAGTTAACTAATGGGGTTTGTAACTGTTTTGCTAATTAATCTAATCCTGACTGTTTAAATACTTGAAATAGCACTAGAAAGATTAAGGTAGTAAATATCCTACTCAATAAAAAATGTTTCGTTGCTTATGTATAAATAATTATAATTTATTTTACTTTTTAATGACTGGTAGTAGCCAATTAATGACTGGTAGTAGCCAAGTACCAGTCATCACCTTTTCCTAAGGATCACAGGTTTTTATGCATAAATAAAAAGGATGTTTTGGAACTGGAAGTTAGTTTCTGGATTATTTATTTTCAGGGTTTTATACTGAATAGTTGCCGGCAATATCGTTTTGTTTATTATACATCGTGATAGACCAGAAATATTTGGCAGTGGGTATTTGATCTTTAGTCCAAAGAATGATATAAGTCTTATTTTTTCAGTTAGCGTAGATGCTTTACTTTTTACATACGCTATGGTCTGAAACCTCAAAGCAATGTTTTATCCATTGATGGAGAAAATTTCAAACTTAATTATTCTAAGTTAAACGTGTTTTCAATAGTAACTCTTTTTAGAATTGATATTCTTTATTATCGAAAATTAATTCTACAATAATGTATTAATAGTAACCATTAAAAAGGTGTTTATTCCCAAGAACCCAGGGATTGGTTTGAGAATGCTTTTAACTCCACATAAGCGGCTTCGATTTCGGAAGTACCGTCACCAACTTTGGTCCAGGCAAACAAAATTTTGTTTCCCGTACGCTCCATTTGAGGGAATCCAGAGCTTCTGGACATATCCATTTTAGAGATGATTATCGGCTCAAATTTTTCCCCAAGTTTGTTTACTTTCATCGCCTTGAGGTAGGTTAGGTTATCAATGGATTCCATCCAGCTTACGATTGCATGGTCTGAATCTGTCATTACAATGTCAACCCTTCCTAGGGTTCCGACATTACTCACCAGGATAGGTTTTAGGAAGGACGCTCCGGCATTTTCAGAAAAAGCGACCTTTACCTGGGCTTGATCATTAGCTGCAGTAAACCATGCTGCGGCCACATCATCACCAATAGCATCGACTTTCGGTCCATTTACAGGGCACCCACCTATTACCCAGCCATCATCATGGATAAATTTAGGGGTGGTCCATTCTCCATCCACCAACCTGGTAATGGCAATATCCCTTATCTCATCATCCGTCCTATCTCTATAAAGTACAATGGGACCATTACTGGTTATGGTTGCTGTAGTTTGGCAACAGGTACAGGTATTACTGTCCAGAATTTGTTCACTTATAACCGTTCCATCTTTATCAATTTCGGCAGCTCTTATACTCATCGTTCCATGGTGACCTGCATGTCCTGATTCTTTTTTAGGATCTGCCGCCATGTTTCTACCATCCAACCAGGTAACAAAAAATGAATGCTCCTTATAAGGAAGCAGGGTCATAAAACCATGTTCGGTTTTAGTTTCGTCTGAATACAGTGGCAACTCGGTTTGCCAGGTTGAATCCTGACTTTTTTGCAAGTTCAATTTGATGTCATAGGCAAAGGTTTCATCTGATGATTTCTTGAGGAAATGAGCCAATAGCGTTCCGTTATTTTCAACAATCATAGGATAATCCGCCCAATTGACGAACCAATTTTGTCCTTGGACAATTTTCTTTGGACTACTCCAATTACCATCTTCAAGGGTTGCATAATTAAGCTGGGATATGGAATCGTTTACTTTTGTCACCCAAGACATCAGGGTCGTTTCATTGGTAGAAACCATATAGGGCAAGGAAATGTTCTTTCCCTGGTCGAAATTAATTTTTTGTACCGTGGTATTGTGTTCTTTATTTTTCTTCTCTTTTGGTTTTGAATTACATGAAATCACACTTATTATGATTGATAATGACAAGCAAAATGTCGGAAATTTTTTTTTCATTGTTTTGATTGGGTTACGTCTTAGTAAAAATTTATTCTCAGTAAATTTTGAGAATGGTTCGCAAAATAAAAAATATGTTTGCCCAAAGGTTAGAAAAAGGCATTTTTTTCTAGCGTGATTGTTGTCCTACCCAATTTAGGACTCAGTTGAATCAATTAGTTTACAAGTCATCACTTCCTTATACCATGTTCTGATCATCCTTGAGAAAAGAATATGAATGTGCTGTATGTTGTGCAGTTTCCTTTTGCCCAACATAAAGATTTAATCATTTTTATGATTAATACTACTTTAAGATTAAATCTTGCGATTACCTTTGCAGGTACTCGCTTTTACCCCGAGATAAAATTAAAATACTATAGCCAGGTTATTTGTCAATATAAGGGATGTCATGTTACGATGGTTGTTAATCATTGTACTCTTTGCCTATCTATTTATGCCTTTAAAAAATCAGGTCATTACTGTAGTCCATAGTTTATCTCATGGAATTGAAAATGTTTTAAACAATCATCACCATCATACTGAAAAACATACTCATGATTTTCAGTTAGAAAAAGATGATTCTCATTATCATGAATCTGCTGATAATCATGATCATAGCCACCTTTCCTTGATAGCGTCTTTGTTTTCTCCAGAAGAAGATCGTAAAAACCAGCAAAAAGAATTTTTTGTATTTGAAATGCTCGACAAGCATTATCCATCGGGTGTTTATAATGTATTATTTAGCCATACGGCTGTTCAGAAAAAAAATAATTGGGGTGTAATCGCTAATTATTTTTCCATTGACCTCCCTATAATTATTCCACCGCCAAGAGCTTTCTAAATTTTTAAAAATAGTTGTCTGCCATTTATATGGTAAGGTAGACTATACATTCAATTTATAAGTTGGGAGGAAACTCTATAATTAATTTTTTTAATCCATTATTAATGAAAAAAATAATAGGAGCAATCGTCATGCTTACTATGAGCATGTCTTATGCTCAAACTTTAAAAGGAAGAGTATTTAATGAATCGGATGAACAGCTATCTGATGTAAGTGTTTTTAATATTACTTCCGGAAGTCATTCGCATTCGAATGAAGTAGGTCTTTTTGTATTAGATAAAACCACTACCGGCGACTCTATTGTGTTTTCCAGATTGGGATATGCTTCAAAATATGTGGTAGTGACTAAAAAGGATTTATCTTCAGAAAAGGATATTATATTAAGTGCCGCTAATATTTCTTTAGATCAGATCGTTTTGGTTTCGGAGGTGAATTCATTAAATAGTTTTGTAGACGTCGATATACAAACCAATCCAATAAAATCTTCTCAAGAGATTTTGAGAAAAGTTCCAGGACTTATCATCGGTCAACATGCCGGTGGCGGAAAAGCAGAGCAAATTTTTTTAAGGGGTTTTGATATAGACCATGGTACAGATGTGTCTATAAGTGTAGACGGGATGCCAGTAAATATGGTTTCACATGCACATGGCCAGGGATATTCGGATTTGCATTTTGTTATTCCTGAAACCCTTGAAGACATAAATTTCGGGAAAGGTCCGTATTATGCTGATCACGGTGATTTTACAACTGCAGGTTATATCGATTTACACCTGCGAAAATCAATAGACCAAAATTTAATCTCTTTAGAAGCAGGTCAGTTCAATACCAATCGTTTTGTCGGTTTGTTTAAGCTTTTAGATACGGATAAGAGCAATGCTTATGTTGCTTCTGAACTGTATTTAACTGATGGTCCGTTTGATTCCCCACAGGATTTTAATCGAATCAATGTAATGGGGCGTTATAATTACAAGCTTAGCAATGATGAAGAATTTTTGTTAACGTTGTCTCATTTTCAAAGTAAGTGGGATGCCTCAGGACAAATACCCCAGAGGGCGGTAGACAATGGAATCATCGATCGATTTGGTGCCATTGATGATACTGAAGGGGGATCGACCAGCAGAACTAATTTTTTACTTAATCATGTTAAATTATTAGACGATAGTAAGGCGGTAAAAACAAAGGCTTATATATCGCAGTATGATTTTGAATTATTCTCGAACTTTACTTTTTTTCTTGACGACCCGGTTAATGGAGATCAAATTCAGCAGAAGGAAAGCAGGTTGATTGCCGGTGCAGAAAGTATCTATGAGGAAGAACGTATATCGCTGACTGAAACCATTGATTTTGCTTATCAGGCAGGCGTAGGATTTCGATATGATAATGTTGATGATGTGCAACTTTCGCATACCTTGAACAGGAAGGAAATTCTGGAAAGATATGCTTACGGAGATGTTGACGAGGTGAATACCTATGGTTTCGTGAATACTGAATTCAAGGTCGGAAAGTGGATGATTAACCCGGCATTAAGGGTTGATTATTTTAAGTTTGATTATCACAATAAGTTAACGGAAGTCTACGATAATAAAAGTGAATCTAAAGTCGCATTAAGTCCGAAGTTGAACACTGTTTATTCTGTAAATTCAAATTGGCAATTATTCTTAAAAACCGGTTTAGGCTTCCATTCTAATGATGCCCGAGTGGTAGTAGCTAATGAGGGAGAAGATATTTTGCCAACCGCCTATGGTGCTGATTTAGGAACGATTTATAAGCCCTTTAATAAGCTTGCACTGAATGCTACTTTGTGGTGGTTGTACCTGGATCAGGAGTTTGTGTATGTTGGTGATGCAGCTATCGTAGAACCTAGTGGAGAAACCAGAAGACTTGGTGTTGATTTTGGTGCTCGTTATCAGGCGCTTCCCTGGCTTTACGTATATGCTGATGTTAATTTAAGTAAAGGAAGAAGTGTGGATGCACCAGAAGGAGCAAATTACATTCCTTTGGCGCCGGACTTCACTTCGGTTGGAGGGCTGCTCATTGATAATCTGGGGAATTTTTCGGGAAGTTTAACCTATAAGTATGTGGACGACCGTCCTGCTAATGAAGATGACTCTATTGTGGCTGAAGGTTACTTTGTTTCGGATTTTAATATTAATTATTCACTGAGAAACTGGACCTTTGGTATTATTATAGAGAATCTATTTGATACCGAGTGGAACGAAACTCAATTTGCCACTGAAAGTCGTTTATTCAATGAACCAGCACCTGTTGAGGAAATTCATTTTACTCCGGGAACACCTTTTTATTTGAGAGGAAAGGTTAGTGTAAGATTCTAATTTTTTCAGTAATATATTTACTATTATAAACTCAGGTAGTCTTTGTGTTACCTGAGTTTTTTTATGGCTGATACATACCGGAATGAGGGAAAAGGTACAAGAATGATGTTTGATACCTGATTTGCCAATCTTCTGATTGTAATTGTTTGGGAAGATAAGTTCTACTCTCCATAATGGGGTTAGTTTTTATCCAAAGAATGAAAAATAATAAAGCATGGGTCATTGATTTTTAGGAATGTTTTAGGATCTTCACCTTATGGAGGTAGTTTTAGTGATGATATAAGTCATTTTAATTCAGGTGTTTAGTTGTTAAATTGTGTTGTTTGAATTATAAAAACAAAGGCAATGAAAACTGAAATCGGATTTTGTTTGGCATTCATTATGACGATGGTTTTGCTGGGTTGTGCTCAGGAAAAAAATGTTCAGGCAGATGAAATGTTAAAAGACGAAACGAAACAAAATGAAATTATGGCAGCTATTGTAGAAGATCATGAAATGATGATGAATATGATGGACCATATTAAAAAGAACGATCATGCCATGCAAATGATGCGTGGTGATTCTGTTATGATGTATGATATGATACAGGGTAACCAAATGGTTGATTTGATGAGAGGAAACCCAAAAATGATGGGAACTATGATGCAGCATATGATGAAAATGGCTACTGAAGATACCACGGCATGCAAGGCTATGGGCAGTATGATGATGGGTAATGAACATATGATGCGTATGATGAAAGACCTCATGCATGAAAATGAAATGATGGGGAATGATAAATCTAGGCAAATGCACATGGAACAACATCACCATAATAATTAAATATGGGATATATGATTGCGTGAGCATTGAATACGTTTATAAAAAGAAATCGTAATGATGAATGACTGGAATTGGCACGGATGGGGGATGCATGGAATCGGTTGGGTATTCTGGATTGCAATTATATTAATTGTTGTATGGCTCAGTTTAAGAAGTGCTTCACAGAAGGGTATAAATAATAGTTCGAATGAAGATTCAGCACTGGAGATTTTGAAGAAGCGGTATGCCCGAGGAGAAATCACCAAAGAGGAGTATGATGAGGCTAAAGAACGAATTTCCTGATATGTTTTTGAGCAATTATGATAGCATCAAAATCGGACTTAGGTCCGATTTTTACGTATTGGTATATATGAATTCTTTCCGAACAGTTTTTCCTGATTATGAAATAGTAATATATTTAGCCTATATCGAAGCTGTAACACAATATCAAGCACATGAAAGCAATTAATTTTTTAAGGTTAATCATATGTATATTAATTGGATCTGTTCATCATTTCCTATGGGCTCAGGACTCATCTCATCAACTTTCTTTTATAGCTAAGAATCTGGAGTGGAAAGGTGTTGCGGTTGAAGATGAAAACTATACACTATGGGGGGCGGCTCCTATTATGGGTGAGGATGGTAAGGTACATCTATATGTTGCAAGATGGCCGGAGAAAAATGTAGATCCGGCATGGAGGAAGTCTTCTGAAATAGCTCACTATGTTGCGGATCATCCCGAGGGACCTTTTGAATTTTCTGATGTGGTTCTTAAGGGAACCGGAAGGGATACCTGGGATCGTTATGCTCCGCATAATCCGGAAATCAGGAAAATTGGTAAAAAATATGTTTTATTATATATCGGTAATACCGATTATCATCAACCTCCACATCCGGCCAATCAGTCAATAGGGATGGCTATTGCAGCATCTCCATACGGACCCTGGAAAAAGGTTGGTAAGGATGGACTTATTTTAAATACCGAAGATGCTTCGAAATGGAATTATAAGTCAGGGAATGGCATAGTGAATCCTTCACTATTAGTTTTTAACAATAAGTATTATTTGTATTTTAAATCTATGGGACCATCAGGTCTCAAATATGGGTTGGCTATTGCAGAAGATATTGAAGGACCTTATGTTATTCAGGACAAGCCGGTGACGGCTAATAATGGAACCCTGGAAGATGGGGTGGTTTTTTATTATAATGATTCAGTTTATTTATTAACCACCGATAATCATGGTCATAATACCGGTGTTGTGGGAGGAGGTACCCTATGGAAATCTCAGGATGGAATAACCTTTGATATTAAAGATGCTTCCATTGGATATTTAAAGATTCCGGACTATTATAAAGGATATGATCCTGACAAGGTTGTTAAAATATACGGATCAGCTCCGAAGCTGGAAAGACCCAAGATACTTATGATGGATGGAAAGCCCGCTTATTTATACGGTCCGAGTGGCTGGAATGTTTATGGTGATGAACGTACTGTTTGTTATGTTTTCAAGATCAACCTTTAATTAAAATTACAATTAATTAGGTCTTTTGTACTAAAATATTTAGTTTGGCCTTTTTAAAGCATTTTATCAATCTTGCTAATTGGATTTAATTGTTGTTATTCAAAAGAAAAAAATGAAGTATAGCGTTTACTTATTATTTGTCATATATTTTATTGTAAGTCAGAATGTTACGGGGCAATCAACAGAGAGTGTTGTTCCTCTACCTAATAAGGCCCAATTGGCCTGGCAGCAGGCTGAGCTTGTGGCTGTTTTTCATTATGATCTTCATGTTTTTGATGGGGAGCAATACAACCAGCGAAAAAACAGGATTACACCAATTCCTGATCATAATATTTTCAATCCTGAAAAGTTAGATACTGATCAGTGGATCAGGGCAGCCAAGGATATGGGGGCTAAGATCGCTATCCTTACTGCCACTCATGAGACAGGATTTGCACTTTACCAATCTGAGGTGAACCCATATAGCATGAAAGCGTTGAATTTTCAGGAAGGTAAGGGAGATATTGTTCGTGACTTTGTAGCTTCTTGCCGTAAATATGGTATACAACCGGGTATTTATATTGGGATCCGATGGAATTCTTTTTATGGTATTCACGATTTTAAAGTTCAGGGTAATAGTGAATTTTCAAAGAACAGACAACAACACTACAATCGCATGTGTGAGGGGATGGTGGAGGAATTAACCTCGAACTATGGTGATCTAGCCATTATTTGGTTCGATGGCGGGGCTCATGGGCCTGAACAAGGCGGACCTGATGTGCTTTCTATCATTGAGCGCAATCAGCCGGGAGCTATTTTCTATCATAATTTAGATCGTTCTGATATTCGCTGGGGTGGATCTGAAAGCGGGACTGTACCTTATCCGTGTTGGGGGACTTACAATCAACCTTCGTGGTTTGCAAATCGTGGAGATGATGTGGGATTCAAGCCTATAAAGCATGGTTTTCCAGAAGGGAAATACTATATGCCGGCAATGAGTGATGCCCCATTAAGAGGATACAATGGGCGACATGAATGGTTTTGGGAACCAAGAGACGAGGCACATATTTTTCCTTTGGAACATTTGATGGAGATGTATTATAAATCGGTGGGTAGAAATTCAACTTTAATTATGGGTCTTACGCCAAATCCGGATGGATTGATGCCTGAACCGGATGTACAGCGATTAAGGGAGTGGGGAAAAGAAATTAAGCGAAGATTTAATGAGCCTTTAGCTAACACTAATGGAACTGGAAAGAAATTAACGATGTCCTTTAAGAAGCCCAAGGAAATCAACCATTTTATAATTAAAGAAGATATATCGAAAGGAGAACGTGTGCGTGCATTTATAGTTGAAGCACAGACTGAACGTGGGTGGGAAATACTCTTTGAAGGATCGGTTATCGGTCATAAGTTTATTCATTCTTTTCACAGGCTCGAGGTTTCTAATATACGTCTTAAGGTTAAAGAATCGGCAGGGGTTCCGCAGATAGAGACTTTTGAAGTTTTTAATATTAATAATTAATTCACTAATGATGAATCCATTAAAAGTAATTGGATGTATTGTGCTATCGATCTTCTTTTTATTTGGAGAGGATGAAACCAAAACTACTAAAGTGGCATGTGTAGGGGATAGTATCACTCATGGTGCTCGATTGGAACAAAGAGATTTACACTCTTATCCTGCCCAGTTACAGACGCTATTGGGAGCGGGGTATGAAGTAGAGAATTTTGGAGTTAGTAGTTGTACGCTGCTCAGAAAGGGAAGGCCTACTGTATGGAATCAGCTATCTAAAATAGAAGCTTCAAATCCGGATGTAATTGTTATAAGTCTGGGCACCAATGATACTTGTGGAATGGGAACTTGTGGTGATCGTAAGTGCTGGGAGTACCAAGATGAATTTGCCGATGACTATCGGGATCTAATTGATCGATTAGAATTATTGCCAAGCAAACCAGAGATTATTATATGTGCTCCAACTCCTATGGTTTTGGAAACTCCCGGGTTGAGTGATACACGAAAAAATGGTTTGATTATAAGGAAACCTCGTCTTCAAACCCTGATAAAGATAATTAAGGGGGTAGCTAAGGAAAAGGATGTGGTGTTCATGGACTTGAATACGCCTTTGCAACATAGACCAGAATTATTTACAGAAAAGGATGGCGTTCATCCCAATAAAGCTGGGTATCTTGAAATAGCCCAGTTGATCTATGAAAAAATAAAATCTATCGGGGACTAATTTTTGACAGGATTATTGCATGCTTATAAATTTTGAAGGTAATTTATAGCTTCTTCAATACCTTTTTTGTGACTCATCTTCTTTAATTCTGAAGGAGATAAACCAAACTCTTGTTTGAAACATCGGGTGAAATATTGGGCATCATTGTAACCCACCATATAAGAGGCTTCGGAAATTCTATACTTTTGATTTAAAATGAGCATCGCAGCTTTCTTAATCTTAGAACCTAAATGCTATGAAGGTCGCTTCGCAAAAAGGTATGATTAAAGAGTAGTAGAAAACAGGCATTATGATACTAGTCTATAATACAAAGTTCTTTATAGGTAACTAAAAAAGAGGCTTCTATTAGAAGCCTCTTTTATGTGTTTATTAATTTCCTGAAGAATTTGATGGCCAACTATCGTTAGCACTATTGATATCAGGTATAAGCCTTTCGGGATCTATCTGGATGCTTTTTATTTCTTTATCTGTTTTATAAAAATAATTCCAGGTATCTCCTCGATGCCAAATTTCTACCGGCATCACCAGGGTTTTATTGGTTCCATCTTCAAACAAAATTTTCATATGTACGGGCATTGGTATTTCACCAAGGTTACTTAAGGATATGATATACCCTCCATTTTGTTTATGGGCACCTGTTATGGCGAGGTCAATATTCCCATTACCATAGAACCATCCTCTCCAAAACCAATTTAAATTTTCACCTGCTGCATTTTCTATAGTATTGAAAAAGTCTGAAGGTTGCGGATGTTTATAAGCCCAGTTTTTAATGTAGGTTCTGAATGCATAGTCAAAACGTTCCGGACCTAAGATGTATTCTCGTAACATATAAAGTCCTAATGCAGGCTTATAGTAAGCGGTATTACCTAAATTTCTGGTATCCACAATATCAGGATACGTATTAATACCTTCTCTCGTTTTTTTAGAAAAGTATGTTAAGTTGGCTCTCGGTTTTCTGGCATTGCCTTTATACTCTCCGTTGTTGAACTCGAGGTGGGCATAGGTGTTAATAAAGCTGTTGAAACCTTCATCCATCCATGGGTATAGTCTTTCATTTGATCCAACGATCATTGGAAACCAGTTATGTCCGAACTCGTGATTGGTAACTCCCCAAAGGCCATTAGTTTTTGCTGTTACTTTACAAAAGCTGAGTCCGGGATATTCCATTCCCCCAACATTCGAAGCAACATTAACGGCATTGGAATATGGGTATTCAAACCACTTATTAGAATAGTGTTCTATGGCGGCTTTGGTGTATTCTGTAGAGCGTCCCCAGGCATCATTACCAGAAACTTCAATTGGATACACAGATTGTGCGACACATTTGTTCTCACTGGCAAGCTCAATTTTTGCTGCGTCCCAAACAAATGCTTTTGAAGAAGCAAAAGCTACATCTCTGGTGTTTTCCATTGCAAAATGCCATGTAATTGTTCCTTCTTGTTTAGGACGTGTATTTGCATAGTCGGTTACTTCTTCAGGTGTAATTATATAAACTGATTTCTGGCTTTTTTCTGCCTGGCGCATTCTGTTTATTTGCGTTTTGGTCATTACTTCTTTTTCGTTGAGTAACTTACCTGACCCAGCCACGATATGGTTGTAAGGCACAGTAATTTTATAATCGAAATCGCCATATTCGCAATAGAATTCTCCAGCCCCTAAGTAAGGTTCGGTATTCCATCCTTTAACATCGTCATAAACAGCAACCCTCGGATACCATTGCGCCAGGGAATAGATAATTCCGTTTTTAGTTTTTTGTTGTCCCATTCTATCCATTCCAGATTCCGGAATTTCATAGGAGAAATTCATGCTAATAGTTGCAACCCCTCCATTGGCAGGTATTGGTTTGTCTAATGTGACCTGCATTCTGGTGTCTGTAATTATGTAGGAATTGAGGGCTTCACTTCGTCCTATTTTTGCCTTAAGGTCTGAGATCGTATAGCCTTTATCGGTATCACCAGAATACCTGTTTCCTTGTATAGGAGTTGTAAGCGTTCCTCTGGATTCTTTCTTGAATCGATTTTGGGATAGGTATAGCCAAATGTAATCTAAGTCTTGGGGACTATTATTTGTGTAGGTTAGTTTTATTTCTCCAGAAATTGTATGTGTTACATCATTTAAGGAAACATCGATTTTATAATCGGCTTCATTTTGCCAATATTCAGGTCCCGGCTCTCCGGATGCCGCTCTATATGCCGATCCTTGCCTATACATAATGGGATCAAAATCTTGCTGATTGTTTTTAACCACTTCTTGTCCTATACCCAAAAGGGGCCAAAGGAGCAAGACAACAATAGCTCTACTTACTATCTTTTTCATATGGATTAATTATTAATAATATTTGTTGGCACACAAATTAAGCTTTCTTGTAAAGACTAAGAAGGAAGACCTACCTCATTAACATATTTAGATCAAAAATCACCTTATTTTAGACGAATCATTCATTGTCTATAGGCCATCGGTTAAATTTTAGATGAGGGTTGAAAATAAAATGATTTATGTACTACTTTGATTATCGGTGCTTCACTTTTTATTGTTGAAGATTTCTTGCAGGGATCCCCAAAATTGAATGAAGTAAAAAGCATGGATAAATGTCATTGAGAATCAGGTTGATTATAAATAACTTAGTTGTTGAAACCATTTAATTTGCGCTGATATGAATACCATACCGAAGAAAACCCTTGTATCCAGTGAATCATTATTTGTTAGAGGTCCTTTATCCCGATTAAGGGAGTTGTTGTTTTCTTTCCGGGTACAATATCATTTTATAAGAGCTTTCCGGGCGATGCATTTTGTAGGGCCTTGTGTGACCATATTTGGTTCTGCAAGATTTAATAAAGATTCTGAGCATTACAAGAATGCTGAGCACATTGGAGCAGCTTTGGCAAAAATGGGTTTTACAGTAATGACCGGAGGTGGCCCGGGGATCATGGAGGCAGCGAACAAAGGGGCTTATCTGGCCGGAGGAAAATCTGTAGGATGTAATATTAAGTTACCGTTAGAGCAAATTCCTAACCCATATTTACATAAATGGATTAATATCCCTTACTTTTTTGTTCGTAAAGTTATTTTGGTCAAATATTCATATGCCTTTGTGGTAATGCCCGGAGGGATGGGTACTCTTGATGAACTTTTCGAGTCTCTTACGCTCATACAGACGAAAATAATTGAAAATTTTCCTGTGGTTATTTTTGATTCTGATTATCACAAAGAGCTATGCCATCATATTCATCGTATGGAAGAGGAGGAGAGTATCAGCAAAAAAGACAGAGAGCTACTTTTTGTAACCGATTCTGTGGATGATTTAATAAGACATATCGATAAGTTTGCAATTAAGAAGTATGATCTAAAGGAGAAACCTGCGAAGCCTAAATGGTGGTTTGGCGAGACGTAATAACATCAAAGTAATCTTTACGAAATTAAATTTATAAAATCACTGAACCAGAATGATCAGAATCACTAATGTATATAATGAATGTCATTGTATTCATGTTATTCTGACACCTATCTTTGATAGTATCAAGTTAGGGATAAAAGGTTGACTAACTCTTAGTCAAGCTAGGTGTTATATTGATTTTTGAAACTTAGGTGTTGTTTTTGCACTTATTGGAATAAGTCTTATGATTCTTAGTTAGATTCTGAAAACACTATGGTTGGATGATGAAGCCATAATAACAGTAGCTTGAAGTTTAAAATCATACTTAAAAGTGAGATTTTAAGTTAAGCGGGAATTTACGAATTCCCGCTTACTGTTTGTATCTGACAAATTGTTTTTGAGACTTTGGTAAAAATGGAGCAGAGAAAACGAAAAATAGCTGTTTTAACTTCCGGCGGGGATGCTCCGGGTTTAAATGCTTGTATCAATGCTGTTGTAAGGACTGCGATATATTATAACTATAGCGTTTTAGGAGTTCGAGATGGTTATGAGGGATTAATTACCGGGCGAGTTATGAAACTTGACCTTACTGATGTAAATGACATCATACACTTAGGAGGGACCATTTTAAAGACTTCTCGTAGTGAACAATTTAAGATTAAGGAAGGTCGATTTTTAGCATATGAGCAACTAAAACAAAAGGACATAGATCATTTAATTGTTATTGGAGGTGACGGGTCGTTGAAGGGAACTAGCATTTTTTCAAAGGAGTACAATGACATTTCCATTATTGGAATTCCCAAAACAATAGATAATGATATTTCGGGTACCGATTATTCCATTGGTTATGATACGGCTTTAAATACGGCTGTTTCAGCAGTGGATAAACTACGTGATACTGCAGAGTCCCATAATCGTATTTTTATTGTAGAAGTTATGGGTCGTGACGCGGGATATATAGCCTATGGAACTGGTCTTGCGACAGGTGCCGAGGGAATTTTGATTCCAGAGACTCATATGGATCATGTTTATTTACTAGATAATCTGAGACGAAATTGGCATGAGAAGAGAAGTTCATTAATCTTAATTGTTGCTGAAGGTGATGAAACCGGTGGTGCAAGAAGGGTGGCAGAGGAAATAACGAACTATTTAGGGAATAAGGAAATCAGAATTTCCATTCTAGGTCATATACAACGCGGTGGATCTCCTACAGCCTTTGATCGTATTCTGGCAACTCAATTAGGTAATATGGCTGTAACCTTTTTAAATAAGGGTGCTAAAAATGTAATGGTTGGTTTTCAAAGACAAGAAATTATCACTATACCTTTAAAGGATGTTGGGAGAAGGAGCATGTCTCTAAATGAAAAAGCCTTGAAGTTGTTGGAAATCATGACTTCATGAAAAAAATGTGAAATATTCTTAAAGGCCAACTTATACAATATTTTTTTCTTGTCAGCTACATCAGTTAATCATATAGATGTGAAATTTCTAAAAGTTTTTTGGCGTTTAAGATATAAATCTTGGTACCATTGGTGTCTATGATACCTTCTTGTCGAAATTCCGAAAGGATCCTGTTTACTGTTTCTTTGACTGTACCGATTAATCCAGCCATGTCTGCCCTGGTCATAAATAAACTATGAGGTATTTCTTCATCTGTACTATCATTGTTTAACTGATTATCTAGGGATAATAATAGTTGTGCAAGCCTTCCTCTCACGGGTTTATACGCCATGTTGGTTGCTTTTTGTTCAATTTTGATAATATGGGAACATAACTGTTGTATAAAATGTTCGAACAGGCCTTCCTGTTTTTTAATAGTTTCTAAGAAATTAGTTTTATGAATAAATAGAACTGTAGTATCTTCTAGTGCTACCGCAGAATTATTATATCGACTGTGATTTAATAAACTGATATGGCCGAACATATGACCATCTGAGGCTATTTTGACTACAAATTCTTTCCCATTACAAGCATTTCTGCTAATTTTTACAGTTCCATTTTTTATTATGAAAATTCCCTGAGGAGAGCTGCCCTGGAAATAGATATACTGTCCTTTTTTAAAATGAAGTATATCATCGATATCCTCAACCAGGTTCCAATTAACGGCCTTAGTCAATGGAGAACTTTGTCCATTAACTGCAAATACATCACTTTTCCACATCACTACTTATTTTTTAACGGCACTTTAATTAATTAACTGGAAAGTAGTGATTTTTGTCATTGGTGAAAATGATATATCTCATGTTTTCTTAATTTAAATTACTAAAAGTGAGGTTGTTGAAACGAATTCGGTCGATTTTATTGATGTGGTCGAAATTAGAATTATATCGATATGGTTTCATAATAAAGGATGATATGAAAAGGGTGTTTTTTGATATTATTTGAATAAGTGTTCAAATTTTTTGTATCGCCTCAATGGTTAAGAAAAGAGACTTCTTAAAAAAACACCCTTTGTGTTTATATTACATGAAATTACCTTTCTCATCTGATTTCACTTTAATGAGTTGGTCGCCATTTTCCAGTTTCAATTTATATATTTTTTTAGAAATCTCTTGTCCCTGTCGATAACTCACCCTGTAAACATCTCCTTTTACTGTCCATCCGGGAAATCTTTTATACAATGCCTGATTTACCTCTTTAGGGAGGTTAATATTTTTAAACCTTTCAATGGTTTTAATAATATTACCATCTTTATCATAAACAGCCACAATGGTACCTTGTGGGATGTAAAATGAAACGGTGTAGGTGTCGTATTCATCACTGTATAATTCTGAACCTTTAAGGTCGTAATGCGCCACTTTTTCTTCCAGTAATTTTACTGGAATAGCCGCATCTTCAGAACCAATACTTTGAAGGTATTTATAGTTAACAGCACTTACTACCACTTCAGATAGTTCAATGTCTTGTGCCCATGTTGTGGTCATACAACCAACAATTGCAATGATCATCCAGCTCCATAAATTTTTCATGATTCCAGGTTTTAATTATTAATAAAATGTTCAAGGATTATATCAAAATTAGCGAACCTAAAAGTTGAAAAAAATGACCTATATCGCTTGATTGATGATTCATATTTTATAGGTAAGTGATTGTTGGAAGTTTATATGGTTTAATGATGATAATCATTTTTTAATCAGTTTGTTGGTTGTAAATTATGTTAAGGTAAATGTACCTCATTTAATCTTTGGAATTATGGGTGAATTTTCAAAAATACAATCACATTACACGTATTATAAGACTATAGTATTGATTAGTTTTACTTTGTTATGTTTTGGTTGTTCCTCGGTAAAAATGACTGGTAGTTGGAGAAATGAATCTTATCGGGAATACACACCTAAAAAAGTCTTGATCATTGGTGTTACTCCTAATTTAACGGCACAAAGGATGTTTGAAGATAAATTGGCAAACGAATTCAGATCGCGGGGTGTTTTAGCAAGTACCAGCACATTAATTTTTCCGGAGAGGTTTATTGAAAACAAGCAATCGGAGGCACAGATTCAGGAAGAAATACAGAACTTATTAGATCGGAAGTTTGATGCAATATTGGTTTCTGCGGTTAAAGGTATAGACGAACGGCAAGCTTATAGTGAGGGTTATGCCAAAACTGATTATTATTGGAGGAGATTTAGGGGATACTATTTTGTTTATCAGGATATTTATTATAACCCTGGTTATTATGAAAAGTATAAGGTTTATCATATCGAGTCTTCATTATTTAGTTTGAATGAAGAATCCGGCGAATCTTCATTAGTTTGGGTTGCAAATTTTGATATGGTGGATCCTCAGGATCTAGGGTCTAGTGTTAATGACTATGTTGAAAGCATGGTAAAAGCCCTTGAAAAAGAGGGTATACTTGTGAGCAAAGGAAATTGATTTGAAATTAAATGCCTTTCGAGCTTCTTATGTTTAATTTTAAACAGATGAAATTAATTATGAATGATGCATTATCAGAAGAGGTATATTACTGTAATGACTAATACCTTTTAATGTTTGTTTTTCCATCAGTCTATAAAAGAAGCTATGTTTTCTGTTTACCAGTGCTATAAGGTCGGCTTCCCGACTCTGAGCAAAACAACTCACTCCTAATGCAGGCTCAATGTTTGTAAGGGCATGAACTGTATATTCCAAACCGCTAAGTTTTTCTTCAAGTAGTTTTTTGTTTTCAATTTGAGTGTTGGATAATTCTTCATTTTCATTGATATGTAAGATTTTAATTGTGGATTCATAGTCTTTGATGAAATCAATAAAGGTTTTTATTTCTCCACTTTTACTGGCAAATTCGTATGATGTTGGGAATACAACTTCTTTTAGCCCTTTAAAATTAGCTTTTTCAGGAACAACGACTACCGGACAATTCATTGTTTTTTCCATAACAGCAACGGCATTGCTGCCGTAAGAAGTACCTTTAATATTTTTTACACCTTTTGTTCCCATAATAATCAAATCAATAGCATTTTGTTCTACGATGTTGTTTATGGCATCTATAAGGAAATTATTTTTTGATTCCAGGATGAAATGATGTCTGGGATTTTCTTTGGACTTCAATTTTTTTAATATGATTTTTAATTTCTCATTGGATTTCTTTGAGGCTTCATCGTATGACGGGTTTCCGGGTTCTGGAGCCATCATGTTGGCTGTTGTAAGGGGGACTGAAAAAACATTGAGAATATAAAATGTACATTTCTTATGCTGCAATAACATTACGGCATACTGAATGGCATTCCATGCGCCATCGGAAAAATCAGTTGGTAATAAAACTCGTTTCATTGGAATATTTAATCATCTATAAATCAGTTCAATAAAATTAATGTTTTGGTTTTTTTGTTTAGGTGATTTAAATCATTCCAGGGCCTTTTTTTAGTCATTTTAATTTTTTGTTAGTCGGATTAAATTGGTCTTTTATAAAATGATAATGGAACTCCTTTTTAAAAATAAAGTGGCTTTAATTACAGGAAGCAGTTTTGGTATAGGAAAGGCCACTGCGGTGGCTTTTGCACAAAAAGGAGCTCAGGTGGTTCTTGTGGATTGTGTAAAGGATGATGAAACTTTGAATTCTATTAAAAAGTTAGGAGGAGAAGCTATTTTTATTGAATGTGATGTAGCTGATGAAAATGCAGTAAAAGCTATGATCGGCAGGGTAGCTAAGGTTTACGGGCAATTGGACTTTGCCTTCAATAATGCTGGTGTCGAGGGAGAACAAGCTAAGACTGCTGATTGCTCCGTTAAAAACTGGAATAAGGTTTTGAATATAAATTTGACGGGGATCTGGTTATGTATGAAGTATGAAATTCCCCTTATGTTGAAACAAAAGAAAGGCTCAATAGTGAATACATCGTCAGTTGCTGGAATGATGGGTTTTATGGGAATGCCAGCTTATGTTGTTTCCAAACACGGAATAATAGGATTGACAAAGACCGCTGCTTTAGAATATGCAAGAGAAGGTATTCGAGTTAATGCAGTTTGTCCGGGCGTGATTAAAACCCCAATGATAGATCGTGTAACCGGAAAAATAAAAGAGGAGGAGGAGAAGTTTGAAAATTTGGAACCTGTTGGAAGAATGGGCCTTCCGGAGGAGGTTGCGGAAGCCGTTTGTTTTCTCTGTTCTGATGCTGCATCTTTCATAACAGGTCATGCCATGGCAGTAGACGGAGGGTGGCTTGCTCAGTAGGAACCAAATAAAAGTAACTTCTATGGGTTGATTTGCAGGACTTTTGAACCTTTTGACGCTCCTTTATAAATTTTAAGGAGTGCTACGTTTGCCTGCTCTAGGGGATAGATTTCATTGGTAGGTTTAATGGCTGCAATACTTGCTATTTTTAAAAAGTCGTTTACATTTTTACCTGTAATGTTAGCAACAGTTTTAATTTCTTTTTCCATCCACATGTGTTTTTTATAAGAAAGTTTGAGTAAATATTCTTTATCTGTATTTTGCTTACGGATAGCATTAATAATGAAACGTCCTCCCTTTTGAAGGTTATCAAGACCTTCAATCACAGGTTTCCACACCGGGGTCGTATCGATGATAGCATTGGCTTTTTCAGGGGCCTTTTCTGTGATATCGCCACACCATTCTGCTCCCATTGATCTTGCAAAGTTTCTCTGAGATTCATTACGTGCAAAAACATAAACTTTTGTTTGTGGATAAAGGTGTTTTACTAATTTCATTACCAAATGTCCGGATGCTCCAAATCCTGTAAGTCCTAAAATTTGATTGTTTTTTACACCACTTAGTAATAAAGATCGATAGCCTATCGCTCCAGCACATAATAATGGAGCGGCATCAGGGTCTGTTAAATTGGATGGAATACTGTAGGTATGTTTTTCATTGGCAGTCATATATTCAGCATAGCCACCATTAACATCTCTTCCGGTAGCCTGAAAGTGATCACATAGATTTTCTTGTCCACTTAAACAGTACCAACATTCACCACATGCATTATAAATCCATGCTACACCCACGCGATCCCCAGGTTTGAATTTAGAGCAATCACTTCCAAGTTTTTCAACCACACCAATTACCTGGTGACCAGGTACTATGGGTAATCGGGGTGGAGAGGTTCATCCCTCAATTTCATCTAACTCCGTATGACAAACACCGCAGAATGAAACTTTAACAAGTAGCTCATCGGGTTTTGGAACCGGAATTGGAATATCAACCAATTCCAGGGGGTTTTGGTTTTCTTCCAGGGAGGTGAGTTCCTTTAAGATCATTGCTTTCATATGCTAAGTCATTCTTTGTTAAGTGTAATCGCCTCGGCTTTGTTAATGTTTTGAATTCCTTGTATCAATGCATCGGGATTAAAGGATATACTATTAATACCAGATTGGACCAAAAACCTGGCAAAATCAGGATAATCACTTGGAGCTTGTCCACATAAGCCTATTGTAGTATGAGATTTTCTCGCTTTTGCAATGGCCATAGCAATCATTTTTTTGGCTGCAGGATCATTTTCATTAAAGAGATCGGATATCAGGGCTGAATCTCTATCTACTCCTAAGGTTAATTGGGTAAGGTCATTGGAGCCAATTGAAAAACCATCAAAAATGGCGGCATACTCTTCGGCCAGGATTACATTGCCAGGAATTTCAAGCATACAATAGATTTCTAATTGGTTCTGTCCTTGTTCAAGGCCATTCTCTTTCATGATTTCAATGACCCTTTTACCTTCACTAAGAGTTCTGCAAAAGGGGACCATAACCTTCAAATTAGTAAACCCCATATCATCACGAACTCTTTTAATGGCTTGACATTCGAGTTTAAATCCCTCTTTATAAGCGTCACTATAGTAGCGAGAGGCTCCACGAAAACCCAGCATAGGATTTTCTTCAGAGGGTTCAAATTGCTTTCCTCCGATAAGATTTGCGTATTCATTTGTTTTGAAATCACTTAAGCGTACTATCACTTCTTTTGGGTAAAAGGCAGCAGCAATTGTTGCAATTCCCTTAGAAAGTTTATCGATAAAATATTCTCGTTTAGAATTATAGCTGCTTGTCATAGTTTTGATCTGTTGTTTTGCAGCTTCATCTTTTATAATTTCAAATGCAATTAATGCCATGGGATGAACCTTGATGAGGTGGGTAATTATGAACTCCATTCTTAACAGGCCTACCCCATCGTTTGGATAGAATGATAACTCAAAGGCTTTATCGGGGTCTGAGAGAATTAGTTTCGCTTCTGTTTTATGTTTATCAATGGTTGAGAAATCAAGATGAGATTCTTCAAAAGGTATAATGCCCGGGTAAATATATCCGGTATGTCCAGAGGCACATGAAACTGTAATTTCCTGATTATCTGTTACAACTTCTGTTGCATTTATGCATCCTACTATAGCCGGCACATCTAATTCACGAGCTACAATAGCAGCATGGCTTGTTCGTCCGCCTTTATTGGTGATTATGGCATTTACTTTCTTTAATAAGGGATCCCAATCTGGTGTAATTGCATCAGTAACGATAACGTCTCCTGTTTGTAGTTTGTATCCTTCAGCCGGGGAAGACAGCAATCTAACTTTTCCATGGACAATCTTTCGTCCAATGGCATTCCCTTTGACCAGCATATTTCCTTTTTCTTTTAATTTATAGCTGGTATAGGTCGTTTTTTGTTGACTTTTATGAATCGTTTCCGGGCGGGCTTGAATGATGTATAATTCATTATTATTTCCATCTTTCGCCCATTCGATATCCATGGGTTTTTGGTAATGATGTTCAATTAAGATACTCCAATGAGCCAGTTGTCTTATTTCTTCATCTGACAATATAAATTCACTTTGTTTTTGAATGGGAGTATCTATGTTAATAGTGGAAGCCTGATCTTGGGAGGTTGCATAGATCATGGTTTTTTCTTTTAGTCCCAGTTTTTTTTGAATAATACCTGAGAAACCCTTTAGTAGTGTAGGTTTATGTATTATAAATTCGTCTGGGTTTACCGTTCCCTGTACCATATTTTCACCCAGGCCCCAAACACCTGAAAGTAATACCACCTTATCAAATCCAGATTCAGGATCTAAGGTAAAACCTACTCCCGAACAACCTTTATCAGAACGAACCATTATTTGAACTCCAACAGAGAGGGCTACATCCTCGTGTTTAAATCCATTATCTTCACGGTATTTAATAGCTCTATTCGTATATAGGGAGGCAAAACATTTTTTTACGGTAATTAATAATTGGTCATTCCCCTTTATATTCAGAAAACTATCGTGTTGTCCGGCAAAACTGGCATTGGGTAAGTCTTCTGCCGTTGCACTACTTCGAACGGCCACTTCAATAGCTTGCTTATTATCGGTAATATCATGATACGCTTTGATGATATCGTTTATAAATTGATTTGAAAACTGACCATTTAAAATAAGTTGACGAGCCTTAGTACCAATTTCGGACAGGTTGGAGTAATTTATTCTATCAAGTTCTTTTAGAGTAATTTCAAGTTTTTTGTTTATTTTATTTTCGCTTAAAAAATTCCAATAGGCCGCTGCTGTAGTCGCAAAGCCATTTGGTACATTCACTCCTTCTTCCGATAACTCATTGTAAAGTTCACCTAATGATGCATTTTTTCCACCTACACTTGCTATATCGCTTAACAATATGTCTTTGAACTTTTTTATGTTGAGGCTCATTATTATTGTTTTTAAATGAATTTTGGTAGTAACTAATTTACTTTCAATTATTTGTGATTAAAATGAGGGATGTCATTCCATAGGGTGTTTGTTATAACTAATTTGAAAATTCTTTGAAAAGTTTGATGGCTTCACTGTCTTTAACCGGACTGAAATCTTTGTAATATTGACCTACTGCATAAAAGTCAGCGGGCTGCTCTAAGGCGATCATTTGATCTACATGAGGTGTATTCTTGATTTTATTGAAAGCGGAAATAGAGGACACAGGTACTGCTATTATTATTTTGGAAGGGCGTTCTTTTGCAATCAGGTTAATTGTAGCTATAATGGTATTTCCGGTAGCGATTCCATCATCTGTTAAAATAACAGTTTTATTGGTTAATGTTTTTCGTTTTATGCCTTGATAATAGGTATCGTATTTTTTTTGTAACGTCTCGCGTAATTGAATTATTTGATTATTAATATAATTTTTAGATACATTATCAGCGTCATGACCTAATACGACACTTTCTAAACTGAGGGCTCCAATTGCAAATTCCGTGTTGTATGGATGTCCTATTTTTTTAGTTAATACAATATCCATTGGTAGTTGTAAGATTTTTGCAATGGTTGCTCCTACGGGGATTCCACCTCTAGGAATGGCTAAGATGATAGTATCCGGCCGCTCTTTATATGACAGTAATTTTTCTGCGAGCATTGTTGCGGCTTCAATTCTGTTTTTAAACATAACAACTATTCTTTAGGTACATAATCAGTAAACCAATAAGTGGCATGTTTGGTTACTTCCTTTAATTTTCCCGGGGCTTCGAATAGGTGATTTGCTCCGGGAATGATTTCTATTTTCTTAATTCCATTGATTGCATGGAAAGCTTTTTGATTTAAGTTGATTACCGTGTGATCCAGACTGCCAATAATTAATAATACAGGTGATCTTACATTATTAAGTTCAGCGTCCAAAACTAAATCCGGTCTACCTCCCCGAGAGACCACAGCACGAATATCGGTACCTAATAAGGCGGTGGCTTTTAAAGCTGAAGCAGCGCCTGTACTTGCTCCAAAATACCCAATGGGTAGTTTAGAAGTTTCTTCTTGATGCTGTATCCACCTGGTGATGATAACCAACCTATCAGTAAGCAAGTCAATGTTAAATCTATTTTCGTATATGGCATCTTCCTCAACGGTTAGCAAATCAAATAGCAGGGTAGCAAATCCGTTATTGTTCAATTCATTGGCAACAAAAGTATTTCGTGGACTTAGCCTGCTGCTACCACTTCCGTGTGAAAATATAATAATCCCTTTTGGGTTGCTAACCAGAGTCAGGATTCCTGGGAGACTAATACCATTTACCGGAATTTGAATATTTTTTTGGTTTACAGCATGCATAATTGAATTTTAAAAAGTTTGATAAAATAAAGCCAGCTTCGTAAAAATTGAGGATGCATTTACCATTAGGAAATTATTTTAAAAAAATGCTTTATTATTGATAATTGTCATAGTTGAAACTTCGTTTTGATATTATATTTGATTTGGTTTTAAGTTGTGATTAAATAAATGATTCTTTCAGGAGAGTAAATGCATTTTTGAAATGGAAAAGCGTACTGTCGACTACTGAGTTGACCTTACACCGAGAAAAAAATGAATTTACATTTCCTGTGGAGCAGGGGTTTTTAAAGCCCCTGCTTTTTTATGAAAATTTATGATGCCTGGTGTATTACCAATAGTGGAGCTTTTGGATGATAATTAACACTCTTAATGGTTAGAGACTCTTTAAATCTTGACCAAAAACTATGTTCTTTACTTATTAGTGCCACTAAATCACCTTGCATGCTCTCAGTAAAGCATTTAATTCCCATGGCTGGATCAATATTAGATAAAGCATGGAATGTATAATGCAAACCTTCTAATTGATCTTCCAGTGCAAATTTGTTAGCTTTTTGTTCTTCTGATAATTCGTCTTTTTCCCGAATATGCAGAATTCTGATATTCGATTGATATCTTGTAATTATATCTTTGATTGGTTTTAACGAATCGTCAGTATAGGCTTCTTCATAGGAGGATGGTAAAATAACTTCTTTGAATCCATAAAATTTAGACTTTTTTGGAATTACTAATACCGGGCATTTTGTTACTTTTTCAATCACTAATACGGCATTGCTTCCAAATCCTACTCCTTTATTATTTCGGGATCCTTTAGTTCCCATAATGATCAATTCGATGTTTTTTTCTTCCACCACATCTTTAACAGCATCTAAAAAGAAATTGTTTCTGGATATTATTTCGAAACTGTGGTTAGGATTCTCTAAAAGTTCTAATTTGTGTAAAGTCTCTTTTAATGAAGCCTGACTTACGCTCATGGCTGTATCAAAGGCAGGGCTCACCTGGTTGGCGCTAACCAAATTTGAAGCATATAAAACGTCAAAAGTGTTTAGTAAACAGAAATGGCATTCTTCATCTTTTAAAAGTTTCAAACCATAATGAATCGCATTCCAGGCACTTTCTGAGAAGTCGGTTGGTAATAAAACACGTTTCATAATCTATTATTTATAAGTTTAATGCTGTTTAAAATTACAACCTTCAATTTCTTATAACTATGATTTAAATCATATAGTTAGCTGATTTTAAGTGTGTTGTGTGTTTTTGGTATGAGGGGGTTGGAAAATATTGTGACGCAAGAAGTGTAAACTTCTAGGTTCCAGGTGCTGTTTTTATATTATAAAAGTGTAATGCTTTTCAAAAATAGTATAGTCCCTGCTTAATATATAAATTTAAGTATAGTTCCAAACATTAACATCATCAAAAAGGGTGTGATTTAAACGATCAATTACTTGCTGAAGGGTATGTTGAAGCTGCTACACTAATTGTGTTTTGTAATCAAGATATTTGAGAATATTCAATGGGGTCTTCAGCCTTCTGTAAATTGAGGTATGATAGCCCACACTCTGAATAATTCAGCTTGAAGTTTTAATAATTTATTGTTTAGTTGAATCTGTTTCATATTGGCTTCTATTAGGTTGTTCTCTCTCGTGTTTATCAGGAACAAGCTACTACCGCCTAATTCAAATTTGCGATTTTCTGCGTTCACCATTGTTTGATGGCTTTTTACTAGGAGCTGCATTTGCTCTATTTGCTTTTTGAGCGTATTGATTTCAATCAATATGCTCTTAATTTTGTTTTCCAGAATAATTTCCGTGTTGATCAAATCGAACTTAGCATTTGCTTTTTTCAGTTTTGCAAGCTCTAATTCTCCTCGTTCTTTTCTTAAAAAGAGGGGAACACTAACCTGAACACCTATCTTGTAATTATCATTTATAAAATAATCCCACTGATTACTTCCGTTTAAAAAATTATACTGAAGATCTATATCCGGTAATAATTTATTTAGTTTTAATCGTCTTTCATATTCCAGGGATTCAATCTTCAACCCAAGAGATTTAATTTTGGGATGATTTTCAATGTTTTCTGATTGTAAAACCTGATTGGTTTCAAGGACCTCCTCTAATTGATCCTGTGATACTTTTGTTGGGTAGATGTTCTCCTTGAGCTCAATAGGTGTATTCTCTTCAGCCCATAAAAAACCAGACAACTTTAGGGAAGCCTTTTTCAAATTTAAATTGGCCTGCTCCAGCTCAAGTAAACGTTTTTGATGACTAATACCTGCTTCTACGGTATCTATGGCAGGTTTATCACCTGCATTGTAGCTCTGAACAACACCTTTTAATCTTACTTCGGCATTCTTAGTAAAACTCTTAAATATTTTTACCTCAGTATAAGTTTGTAGCCAATTAAAATACGTTATAGCTGCATTAAAAAGGATTTCATTAATAGCTATATCCTGATCGAATTTAGCTTGTTCCTGATATAGTTTAGCTTGTTTAAGGGTTGTTGTTCTTTCATTAATTAAAAGGTCCTGGCCTATTGGGATGGCGATTCCAGCGGTTATCATACCGTCGTCCGGCAGGGTGTTTTGAGGATTTAAATACACACCAGAATTTTTATCATAGCTTGCTTTAAGCTCAACACCAAACCAGGTTGGGATTTTAAAACTGGTGTTAAGAAGTTCGTAATACTTTTGATCTTTATATTGTTTTTTAGCCAGACTTCCTTCAATTTTTGGATCGAAGGAACCTCTGGCTTTACGAAGTTTAGCCTTTGCTGTTTCGTCAATGAGTTTTGCTTGTTTAACAATGGGATGATAAGCTTTTACCAATTGAAGGTATTCTTCAAAACCCAGGTATAGCGTATCTTTGGTCTGTCCTTGTACAGACCAGGGGAAGAAACAAAGTGTCGATATAATCAATAATAGATTTTTCATTAACCTTTTTTGGATTCAGATTGTGAATTTTTTGGGGTATAATAATTTGGAGGAAAACCATTTAATTTACGCCATAATTCATACCAGATAGGCACATTTTCTAATAACGCAATGGTGCTGGCTCCGGCTCCGATACGCATTTGTTGAGGCCATTCCTGTTCTTTTTCATCGGGAGCGAGTAAAACACGGTATTTACCATTATCACTAATGTAATTTTCTATTGCGACTATTTTAGCTCCATAGGTACCATAAGATATATTTGGCCAACCACTAAATACTATTGCCGGCCATCCATCAAATCGAACTCTTACCTTTTCTCCTATATGAAGGAGGGGCAAATCTATAGGGCTGATATAAGTTTCCACTGCTATATCATAATCAGCGGGCATAATGCTCACTAATTTTTCTCCTTCTTTGAATGTTTCCCCAATTCCACTTTGAAGAACTTTATTGATATAACCAGACTGTGGGGCTCTTACATAGTACAGATCATTCCTTTTTTGATAATTAGCATAGGAGGTTTCTAATTTACTAACATCTGCAATGGTTTGAAATCGATCTGTTTCGGCTGTTGCACGATCGCTTTCAGCCTTACTTATTTTGTCGTTGTAGGTAGCTGAAATTCTACTGATATCGAGTTCTGCATTAATCAAATCATTGCGACTTGCCAGAAGTTTGTTCTTCTGTGAAATTAATTTAGCCTGAGTCTCTTGAAGCTTTAGTTTCTTATCTTCAACACTGGCAACGGATTTCAATCCTTCTTTTTGAAGTTGTTCTGTACGATTGTATTGACTTTCAGCGATAGACAAATTGGTTTTGGCAGCTTCGAGGTCGATACTGTCACTAACCAACTTTAGCCTTGTTTGCTCAATTTTATTTTTAGCTTGTTTTAGCTTCAAATTTTTCTCGGTAACCAAAGCATTTACCTGTGAACTTAACGATTTTATTTTTTGCTCATAGGAGCCTACAGATTGTTTTTTTGCATCTAATTGTTGCTCTGTCCGATTTATTAGGTTTGGATCAAAGTATTCCTGTTTTACTTCGGATATGAATAAGATGGTATCTCCTTTTTCCACAAAATCACCTTCACTTACAAACCATTCTTCAATTCTTCCAGGGATTGGTGATTGAATGGTTTGTGGACGTTGATTTGGTTTTAAGGTCGTAACGTATCCGGCTCCTGAGACGGTTTGTGTCCAAGGTATGAAAAGGATCATAATAGCCAGGATGCTAAGTATGATCACAAACCTGTTAAATGGTTTGTACTTTCGATCTTTCAAAACCTTTTTACCAGCTTTGAAGTTTCGAAGGTCGACCTTTTCATTTAAAGCATTATGCGTTATATTCAACATGACTTCCAGATGTTTTGTTTAATATTCCATTATCAAGTTCGAAAACCTGATTGCAGTATTTTTCCCAAATCGGGTCTCTGCTAGTTACGATGATTGACCAATTGTGTTCTTTACTAAATAAAAACTCAATAATTCCTTTTTCTTCTTCAAAATCCATTTGATCTAGTGGATCGTCCAAAATAAGTACAGCAGGTTTTCTAAGGATACTTCGGGCCAATACTATCTTTTTTGATACAGAATAAGGAATGCCCAAACCTTCAGGATAAAGTACAGTGTTTAACCCATCAGGCAATTTCCTTACAAAATCAAGTAACCTCATGTTTTTAATTGCCCAATGTATTTCTTCTGTAGTAATGTCTTTATTTCCAAAGGTCAGATTGTCATAGAGGGTACCTTCAAAAGGTGTTTCCTCACTAAGGGATTGACCCAAACGAGCCCTGTAATGGTTGAGATTAATACTATGTTTAGATATATCATTCAGGTATATATCTCCTCTTGATGGTTCTATAAGACCAGCTATTAGTTTTAATAACGTGGACTTTCCAGAGCCATTTTTACCTTGAATAAGTATTTTGTCATTAGGGTTTATTTTTAGATTAATATTTTCCAGGATCGTTTTATTATTAAAGCCTTTGAAAGCTACATTATGAAGTTGAATAGATATAGGTTGATTTATGGCAAACGGAGCTTCACCTTCCTGACTTTCGAGTTCTTTGTCAACCACCTGACCAAGTTTCTCTAACGAGGTTAGTATGTCATAAAATGATTCCAGACCTGTGATCATTTTTTCAACAGAGCTAATAATTAAGAGAATTATAATTTCAGCCGCCACAAATTGGCCGATGTTCATTTGTTGATTCAGCACCAGTATTCCACCAATAATTAGCAATCCTGCGGTTACCAATACCTTGAATCCTATCATTAAGATAAATTGAATCCGTATGATTCTAAAATGACTTTCTCTGGCGTCAAGGTAATGACAGACAAGTTCATCATTTCTATTTATCGCATGATTGGTATTACCGGAAATTTTAAAGCTCACCAATGTTCTGGCAATCTCCTGAAACCAGTGAGCGACCTTATATTTGTACTTACTTTCTACAATGCTCGTTGCCAGTCCTTTTTTAGCTGTTAATCGAAATACCACATAGATAAGAAAGACCATTAGGAAACCGTAAACTATAAAGAGTGGATGATACAACGACAGTAAAATCAGTCCGAAAATTATTTGTACCAGGGCTGCAGGAAAATCCAATACAATCTTTGGTAATGCTTTTTGAATAGTAAGTACATCAAAAAATCTGTTTGCCAGTTCTGGCGGATAGAAATTTTTGAGCTGTTCCATTTTGATTTTTGGAAAACGATATGAAAACTCAAAGGACGCTCTGGTAAATATTTTTTGTTGAATATTTTCTAAAATTCGAACCTGCATCAACTGGAATATTCCAACAAAGGAAACACCGAGTGTTACCAGCAGTATTAAGACAATCCACGAGGTTGAAATTCTGGCGCCTTGTATCAGATTAACAATCGCCTGAATTCCCAGGGGAACAGAGAGACTAAGTAACCCCGCCAGGATCGCATAGTATAGAATTTGCAGGAAATCTTTTTTATCCAGTTTTAATAAACCAGTAAGTCGTTTCCAGGTATTTAGTTTTTGAGAATTATTTTCTTCCATTAATTTAAAATTTTATCAACCATGTCAACAAAAAAGTCAGATGGTTTTTTATACTCCTCGTATTCATGAAGGGATTTAAAATGCGTGATGATAAAGTGTTGATGAATTGATCCATCAATTATGTTACTGGCCAATGAACTAGGATAAGGGTACTTAGGATTTACTTCTAAAATCATTTCCCTTAATCTGTTCACCAGTCTTTTATAGGTTTGGAAATACCCTTCTTTATTTTCTTTGTCTACGTTTTTTGTCAGGAATGATTTAGCGGAATCATTAATAATGATATTATTTAAACTGACCTCGTTAATATGTTCAAATTTATTGTCTTCCTTTACGACTTCACTCAGTACTTCAATGGCCTTAATTAACTTATTTTTGGGGTCGGATATGCTATTTGTTGTAAATACAAGTTGATATTCTTTCCATCCCCAGTACCATGAGGTGAGGTATACCAAGAGTTTATGTTTATTTTCAAAGTAGCGATATAAAGAACTTTCATTAGACTTAATTCTGTTCCCCAGCTTCCTGAAGGTGAAATCTTCAAAACCGATTTCATCTATTAATTCTATTGAATGTTGAATAATTCGTCTTCCAAGATCTGTACTTTGAGGATCTTTGAGATAAATACCTTCATTAATTGAAATTTTTAAGTCTCGTAATAATGTATTCATGGCTCATTTTTTTTGCAAATAAAATACAATTCCTTTAGAAATAAAAGTAACAGTTCTATCAATAATAGTATTACTATTAAATTTATGATAGTTTTATGAAAATTTGTTATTAAAAAGATAAGCATGTGTTTTTCCAAATGCCAATTCAGGGATTAAGCAGCCTACTGCTTTTAGACGCTTCAATACTTAAAAATTAAATGAAAGGAATTTTAGATATCTTGGACTAATCGTTCATACCCTACCCAAAAAATATTTTTCTTAAAGTGACTTAATTAAATCTTATGTGTCAAAATATAGTGATAGCACTATGTTAATAATCCATAAGTTTGGAACAAGCAAAAATTGATAAGAATTTAACGGATGAAGATCTTGTAGGCCGCATTGTTAAAACGAATAACACACATTTATTTGCTATACTTTACGATCGTTATGCTGATGTTGTATATAACAAATGCCTGAGTTTTTCAAAATCAACTGAAGAAGCCCAAGATCTCACTCATGATGTCTTTGTACACTTATTCGTTAAGTTGAGAACTTTTAAGGGTAAATCTAAATTTTCCACCTGGCTGTATTCATTTACATATAATTTTTGTGTCAACTATGTACAAAGGGAACTCAAGAAACGTAAGGAGAAATTTATAAGCTCAGAAGAGATGGGGCACTTTTCCGGGGAGTCTGTTGAGATTAGTGATGAAGATATATTTGATCTTAAATCGGATAAGTTGGAGAAGGCTCTAAAGTTAATAGACCCTGATGCCAAAATGATATTGTTGATGAAATATCAGGATGATTTTAGTATTAAAGAAATAAAAGAATCATTAGATATTGGAGAGAGTGCAGTTAAGATGCGTTTGAGTAGGGCCAAGAGCCGATTGATTGAAATCTATAAAAATCTTTAGTTATGGAAAATCCTTTTAAGAAAGTAATACATAACGAAAAATTACCTGAAGTAATTAAGGATAAGGTAATGAGCGATGTTGCCATGATTAAGTTGACTCTAGACCTGGCCGATTTATTTGCTGTTAAATATCCAGAGTCTTTGGAAGAACTATTAATGATTGCCAGAAGAAATAAAAATAATTAATCCAGTAAAACCTGTTAGATAATGAAAACTACCATTGATTTAAGATTATTAGAGAATTTGTTAGAGAGTATTTATGAAGTTACCCCCAAGTTAATAGGTGGGATTGTACTAATTATTGTTGGCTGGCTTGCATTGAAAATGATATTGTTTGTGATTAAAAAGTCATTGAAATTAACGCGTATAGATGATTTGGCTAAAAAGTTTTACGAAAATAATCCCATTCTATTATCAACGATAAAATTAGAGCCAACCAAAGTAATTCTATTCTTTGCTAAATGGTTTTTAATTTTGGTTTTTGTAATTATTGGGGCTGACATGCTTGGATTAACAATGATATCAAATGAGATCGGAAAATTGATTGCCTATCTTCCAAAATTCTTTAGTGCCATTCTAATATTTGTTTTAGGAATTTATGGAGCCGGACTCCTCCGAAATGCCCTGGCAAGTCTTATTAAGGCATTTGATTTGAATGGTTCAAAAGCCATAAGTCAGATTGTTTTTTATATTTTATTTGTGATTGTTGCAATCATGTCTTTGAGTCAGGCTGGAATCGATACGAGTGTTATTACTAATAACATGTTTTTAATCATGGGTGCTTTTTTGTTGGCCTTCACTTTAGCTTTGGGACTGGGATCGAGAGATGTTATTCTTAGGCTTTTGCTTGGCTTTTACTCAAGAAAGAACTTTCAAATTGGTCAGCGAATAAAGATAGATAAGGTCGAGGGTGAAATTATAGCCATTGATAATATTTGTTTGGTGTTGATGAGCAATAATCAAAAAACAGTATACCCAATTAAACAGGTTGCCAGTAAGAAAGTGGAGATTTTAGAAGGTTAATATGTTTATTAATTGTGTGTTGAGGAATTTGTTAGAATAAAGTTTATAACAATGTGACCAATTCTACTTTTTTGTGTCTTAATAGATATAAGAGAATTAAAAAAACTACAACCCTTGGAAATCGCAATCTTATTAATAGTATCACTACTACAAATAACAGGACTTATTATTTTGATTGTTTTTAGCATAAAAAGCGTTATTGATTATAGAAGACTAAAAGAGAGATATTTGAATATGCAAAGTATCGATATCATAAAACAAAAAGATTTTACTTCGTATTTATAATATTTAAGAGTACATGGTTTTATAACTATGTAGTTTGGTTTATTTGGTTTAAGGCCCAGCGTTTGTTGGGCCTTATTTTTTATGAGTCATTCAATTACAGTTTTTACGAAATTTCCGCTACTTTCTTTTTTTGATGTAACTTTATATAAAATAAGGTACTCTCTTGTTAAAAGTATTCGTATTTCTGACATCGGGAACTTCTAATTTTTTAAGGTTGGTTAAACAATTTTTTATGGCACGTTTTTTAATTGTATTGGCACTTTTAATCCTATCATCATGCGCCACTTATAAGATTAACGCTGAAAAGGATTCTAATAATCATGTTGATCATTATGATGAAATAGCCCATACCTTTTATCTTATAGGCGATGCGGGTTATCCTAAAAATGGTAAAGCACCTGAAGCATTACTGGCAATGACAGAGCGATTTGCATCGGCATCTAAGGAGGATTTTTTGATATTTTTAGGTGATAACATTTATCCGGATGGACTTCCTGGAGATGATAATCCAGAAAGAGATCAAGCGGAATTGGCCTTGAAGCTTCAAACTGATGCAGCAAAAAAATTTCCCGGCAGTGTGTACTTTATTCCTGGAAACCATGATTGGTATAGTGGTGTTAAGGGGTTAAAAAGACAAGAAAAGTATGTAGAGGATGCATTAGGAAAAGATTCTTTTTTACCAGAGAATGGTTGTCCCATCGAAAAGGTGAATATCGATGATAAAACAGTACTGTTAATTGTCGATTCTCACTGGTATATCACAAACTGGGATCGGCATCCTACCATTAATGATGAATGTGAAATAAAGACACGAGATCATTTTTTAGATGAATTTACGAGTGAAATTAAGAAGGCACGTGGTAAGACTACATTAGTAGCTATTCATCATCCCATGTATAGTAATGGACCTCATGGAGGAAGTTATTCTTTTAATGACCATTTAAAGCCAATTCCTATATTAGGAACCTTAAAGAATGTGTTGAGAACCACCACAGGAGTTGTGAATGCTGATATGTCTAACCGTTTTTACAATGACTTGCGTAAAAAATTAATTACTGCGGCACAACACAATGAGAATGTGATTTTTCTTTCAGGACATGAACATAGTTTACAATACATCGCTTCTGATAATTTAAAACAGGTTGTCAGTGGATCGGGTTCTAAAAGTACTCCGGTAAGGAAGCGAAATAATCAAGATTTTGGGTATCCTGCCCATGGTTACGCTATGATGACCATGTACAAGAATGGCTCAATAGATCTAAGGTTTATTGACGGTAGTACAAATTCTATAGTATTTGAAAGACAAATTAAGGAATCAACAAAAGCCTCTACTTTTGATTTTCCACAACAGTATCAGGATTCTGTTATTTCAGAAGTATATAGTAAGGAAGAGACTTCGAAGTCTAAATTATATAAACTTTTCTGGGGTGACAGATACAGTAAATATTTTAGTACCCCGGTTAAGGCTAAAACAGTATTGTTAGATACTTTGTATGGTGGATTGAAACCAACAAGGAAAGGGGGTGGGACACAATCTAAATCATTGCATTTCGAAGATTCTGAAGGAAAGCGATTCGTCATGAGGGCTGTTCGTAAAAGTGCAACCCAATATATTCAGGCGGCGGTGTTCAGTGATAATTATTTGAAGGGGCAATATGAACATACAGAAACGCAAAAGCTAATTGAGTATGTTTTTACAGGTTCACATCCTTATGCCCCGATTGCCATAGCAACTTTGTCTGATGCTGCTGGTGTTTATCATCTGAATCCACAGTTGTTTTATGTGCCAAAACAACCGGCCTTGGGGAACTTTAATTCTGAATTTGGGAATGAGCTTTATCTTTTGGAGGAACATGCTTCGGAGGGGCATTTACATTTGGCTGAAGGAAATTTCACAGGAGACATAATCAGTACTCTTGATGTGATTAAAGAGATACATTCAGATGAAGATGTTGTGATTGATCAGACTAATTACATAAGAGCCCGATTATTTGATATGTTGATTGGAGACTGGGACAGACACCATGATCAATGGAGGTGGATGGAGTTTAAGGAAGATGGTAAAAAGGTCTACAGACCACTGCCACGAGACCGGGATCAGGCCTTTTCTAAAATGTCGGATGGACTTATGTTAGGGGTTGGGGTAAATTTAATTCCAGCTGCACGATTATTACGCAAGTATAGTCCGGATCTTAAAGATGTAAAAGGAGTTAATATGGAACCTTATCCTTTGGACATGGCGTTTTTAACAGATATTGGTAAAGAAGTATGGGATGCTCAGGTAAGGTTTATAGAAGAGAATGTTACTGATGAGGTTATTGAAGAAGCCATGGCCTTTATGCCTTCAGAGGTTCAAGATGAGACGGTACTTGAAATTAAAGAATTGCTCAGGCAACGAAGGGCTAATTTGCAGAAAATAGCCAACCGTTATTATAAGTTAATTAGTAAGTATGGAGTTATTACGGGTACCAATAAAGATGATTATATAGAGATATCCGCTCTGGACAATGGTAATGTGGTCGTTTCCATATTTAGAAAGAAAGATGATACTATCAAAGATCGATTTCATCATAAGGAATATGATCCTGGACAAACTAAAGAATTATGGATTTATGGGTTAGATGATGATGACACTTTTGTTGTAAAGGGAAAGAACCGGCATATAACCATACGGTTGATTGGTGGGCAGAATAATGATGATTATATGGTTGAAGAAGGGAGGAAAATTGTTATTTATGATTACAAATCAAAAAAAAACAATCTCGATAATGCTACCAAAGCTAAGGTGATTTTAACGGATGATTATGAGACTAATGTTTATAATTACAAGAAGCTTAAAGCAAATACGAATCAGATTGTTCCCTTATTGGGGGCTAATCCTGATGATGGTTTAAAATTAGGGTTCGTTGACACCTATACTACCTTTGGGTTTGAGCGAAACCCATTTACTTCGCAACATAGATTTAATGCAGCTTATTATTTTGCTACCAATGGATATGAGCTTAATTATACCGGAGAGTTTGCTCATGTATTGGGTGAATTTAATTTGGGTATTAAAGCCCAATTTAACAGTCCAAATTTTACTCTTAACTTTTTTGGTTTTGGTAATGAAACCGGAAACCCTGACGATGAACTCGGGCTTGATTATAATCGGGTTAAAACTCGAACATTTCGTCTAATGCCACAACTTATATGGAATTCAGAACGCGGTTCTAAGGTAACATTAGGGATTAATTATGAATCTATTGAGGTAGATGATACTGAGAATCGATTTATTTCCGAAATCAATGTATTACCCGTATACTTATTCGACGAAGTACAGTATGCTGGGGTGCATGCCCAATATGATTTTATTAATTATGACAACAGGGCATATCCTACTAATGGAATTAAATTTCATTTGGAAGCAGGTTATAAAAAGAACCTTGATATGAACGATCGTGGTTTTGGGTATTTGATTCCTGATTTGGTATTGGTTCAAAAGGTAGAACATTCAGGAAAACTGGTTTTAGGAACCCGAATGAAAGGACATTTCATATTAGGAGATGATTATGAATTTTATCAGGCAGCTTCGATAGGAGGAACAGATGGTTTAAGAGGGTATCGGAATCAACGATTTACCGGTAAAAATTCCGTTTATCAAAACACAGATCTAAGATATAGTTTTAGTCAGGTGAAAACAGCTTTAGTGCCTGTACGTGTGGGTATTTATGGTTCGTTTGATTATGGACGAATTTGGTTGAAGGATGATGAATCAAGCAAATGGCATAATTCTTATGGGGGCGGTTTTTTCATGAATGCAACAGAAATGATTACGGCCAATTTGGGTGTATTTGATTCTTCGGATGGAATGCGAATTGCCTTTTCATTAGGATTTGGATTCTAATTGATGATCACAGCATCTGATTACGATCTTAATGTTTTTTGGTTAAATTAAGGGCGTATCTTTGTCTAACAGTATACCCTACTTGTTTTATGACTTCAACGGAGGAAAAATTAAAAGAACGGATTAAAGAACTTACCTGTTTATATGAGGTAACATCGATCGTGGCAAATGCTAATTATAATGATATTGAGTCTTCTCTTGAATCTATAGCATTTTGTGTAAAGAAAGCCTGGAGGTATCCTGAGGATACCAGTGTAGAAATAAAAACGGGAGACTATCAGGTAAAAACTGAACTATTTAGTAGTTCGAGTGTTTTCCAACAAATGCCAATAAAGGTTTTTAATAAAGTTGAAGGAGCCATTACCGTTTTCTATCCGTCGGAGTTGTACACTTTGGCAGATTTTCTTCCTGAAGAGGCCCTTTTGCTTCAGAATATAGGTATTGAGATTGGAAATGTTCTTGAGCGAAAACAAATCAAAGAAAATGAGCAAAAGATTCAGCGACAGATCGAGCGAAATGATCGGTTAAGTATTTTAGGAGAAATTACCGCTGGAATTGCTCATGAGCTCAATACACCTTTAGCAAACATATTAGGGTATTCAGAGCTTTTGAAAAACAGAATACAAAATGAACCAGCCTTGATCTCTGATCTGGACAAGATAATCAATAGTGCAATTTTTTCTCGGGAGGTTGTAAAAAAGCTCATGTTTTTTGCCTGCGAAATGCCACAGCAAAAAGATGAGGTAAATATTGTTCCGGTTATTGAAGAAGCCATTGAGCTTTTGAAGCCTGTTTTTGCCAAAAAAGAAATTCGACATCAATTTGATCACAATAATGATCGTATCTATTTGAAGGTTGATACGATTCAATTGACCCAGGTTATTTTTAACCTTGTTCTCAATGCCATTTATTTTTCTCCCAAGCAAGGGTTTATAAAAATAACCTTGGAAGACTATCCAGAAAATATTCAACTAGGTATTAGCGATGAAGGGCCGGGTATAATTGCTGATGCGGAAAAAATATTTGATCCATTTTACACGACGAAGCCGGTAGGTGAAGGATCGGGTTTAGGTCTAAGCGTTGTTCATGGAATAATAAAAAGTCACCAAGGTTCTATTACATATCGGAAGAATCATCCAAAAGGAACTATTTTTGTGGTTGATTTCCCAAAAAGTAATTCATGAGTTTACAGAGAGAAAATATACTTGTCGTTGATGATGATGTAAATATACTTGAAATGTTACAAAGGCATTTACAGTCGCTTCATTATCATACCTATAATGCTATTTCTGTGAAAGAGGCAGTAGCCATATTACGGGAAACGGATATTGATTTACTCATTACAGACTTAAAGATGCCCGGAATAGACGGACATGAATTAGTTAAGTATGTTGCCGAAAATTATCCGTTAATTCCAATATTAGTAGTTTCAGGTTATCCATCTGTAAATGATGCTTTGAATGTTATTAAATCAGGAGCTATAGATTATCTGGTAAAACCATTTACACATGAAGAATTAAAGCAAGCTGTCTTAAAATCATTTAAAGGCAGTAAAAAGATAAAAACTAGCAGTAAGCCCAGAGATTTTAGTTCGAGTTCGAATTATGGGGAGCTCATCGGTGAATCCTCGGAAATTAAAGAAGTTTTTGAAATCATCGATCGTGTTAAGGACAACAAAGCTACAATTTTTATTAATGGTGAAAGTGGTACCGGTAAGGAGCTCGTAGCAAGAGCCATTCATTACTCCGGTAAGTTTTCCCGCGCACCATTTATTGCTGTAAACTGTGGGGCTATTCCTGAAAATTTGTTGGAATCAGAGTTGTTCGGTTATGTAAAGGGAGCTTTTACCGGTGCTGATGCGAACAGGCAAGGTTTTTTTCAGGCTGCAAATCATGGAACTATATTTTTGGATGAAATAGGTAATGCTTCTTTAGCTGTTCAATCCAGACTCTTAAGAGCGCTTCAGGAGAAAGAGATAACCAGAATAGGATCACAAAAGGTAGAGAAAGTTGATTTGCGCATTATAGCGGCTACTAATAGTGATTTGAAGGAATTAATTGCAAAAAATGAATTTAGAGAGGACTTATACTATCGTTTATCAGTGGTACAAATTAATGTACCACCCTTAAGGGAGCGTAAGTCTGATATTTCCTTATTGGTGGATAGATTTATTAAAAAATATGGTCCGGAGTATAAAGACCGAATTACACCAATATCAAAAGCTGCGCTGGAAGTTCTGGAAAGATATGATTGGCCTGGTAATATACGCGAACTGGAGAATGTTGTTCAGAGAGCTATTATTATGTGTGATAAAACAATTGAGGTAATGGATCTTCCGGATCATCTTAAATATAAAATTAACTTTTCACAAGAAGGATGGTTGCCTTTAAGAGAAATGGAAAAGGAATATATTTTAAGAGTCTTGGCTGCAGTCGATAATAATAAGACCAAAGCCGCTGAAATTCTTCAAATAGATCGTAAAACACTACGACAAAAAATACAATAGTTAATAGGGGGAAATCTCCCCACCTGGGGAAATTATCCCCACAACAAGATTCTTTCTTAAAAATAAAATAACACTCAATCGTCTGTTTTTCAGCCGCTTGTGTTTTGTTGTGCCTGAGTTCTATTCTTTATGGCATATAGCTTGCCTTATACATAGAAATAATTTTTAAAGGCCATGCAAAATCAAATTAACATTTGTGCTACTTGTATCAACTTTTCTGATTGTGTGTTTATTCAAGGGAAAGGAATGATTTGGTCATGTAGTGAATTTAATTCAGAAGTCGAGAACAATTAGACACATACTACTTAAAACAAATTGAATAAAAGAATTATTGAAATGGTTACAAAAGAGAAAAAGAAAGGCATGTTTGAGAATGTTATTCAGCAATTCAATACTGCCGCAGATCAGATCAATTTAAATCCGAATATTAGAAAGATTCTAAGTATTTCTAATAACGAATTAATTATACGTTTTCCAGTGAAAATGGATAATGGAGATGTTGAGATATTTACAGGATACAGGGTACAGCATAATAATGCTTTAGGTCCATATAAAGGAGGGCTAAGGTATCATCCAACAGTAGATATCGATGCAGCAAAGGCCTTAGCCATGTGGATGACCTGGAAAACTTCATTGGCCGGATTGCCTTATGGTGGTGCTAAGGGGGGGATTCAAATAGATCCGTCAAAATATTCACAAGCGGAACTGGAGCGAATTACCAGAAGGTTTACCTATGCTTTAGGGGAAAATATAGGACCTGAGCACGATATACCTGCACCTGATGTTAATACCAATCAGCAAACTATGGCATGGATAGCTGATACGTATATGTCTACTAAAGCGCCGTCGGAAAGATCTAAAAATCAACATGTAGTAACGGGTAAACCAGTTGGTTCAGGAGGTTTGGAAGGAAGAGACAGGGCAACAGGATACGGTGTGTTTTTAAATATAAAATTCTGGGCGGAAAAGAATAACCTAAACCTTAGCGGGAAAAAATTTATTGTTCAGGGATTTGGAAATGTAGGATACTGGGCAGCTTATTTTTTAGAAAAGGAGGGAGCACATTTAGTAGGTGTGCAGGATGCTTATGCTACTATTTCTAATGAAGAGGGTATAGATGTTGAGGATTTATTGAATTATTCCAAAAGTAATGACGGGATGATTAAGGGTTATACAAAAGCCTCTACTTTGCTTCAGGATCAGTTTTTTGAAATTAGTGCTGATATCTGTATACCAGCTGCACTGGGAAATCAAATTACTGATGAGAATGCTGATAAAATCAAGGCCTATCTAATAGCTGAAGGAGCTAATGGACCAACTAATTATGAAGGAGAGCAAATGCTCTTAGCAAGAGGGGTTCAGATCATACCGGATGTTCTTTGTAATTCAGGAGGTGTTATTGCCAGTTATTTTGAATGGTTGCAAAACAGGAATGGCGAGTTATGGTTGTTAGATGAGGTTCTTGAGAAGCTAGAAAAGAAATTAAGAACGGTTTTTGAAAATGTATGGGATACTTCTCAAGAAAGAAATATTAGTATGCGTAATGCTGCATTTAGCATTGCGATTGAGCGAATTGAAAGAGCCTATATTCAACGTGGTATATTTCCATGATATATAAAAAAGTAGCTATGAAATATGAGGGTATTGTTATAGAAAAAAAGGAGTTTGTAATTCTGAAACGTCTTTTAAATACGGCAGGTTATGGTCAAGAAGATGCTCGTGGTAAATCTATATACAGATTAAAGCAGGAACTAACAACCGCTTTAGTTTACAGCGAGGAATTTATGCCAGAGGATGTTATTCGTTTTAATTCAGTAATCACTGTTGCCTCAACTGATGGTTGGCAAAAGCAATTTACCCTTGTAATGCCGAGTGATGGTGATTTTAAAACCAATAAAGTATCGATTTTAACGCCTATGGGAGCCGCAGTAATTGGATATGCTAAAGGAGACATCATTGATTGGGAATTTCCAGGTGGGTCAAAGCAAATTACTATCACGGAAGTTAAGCAGCCTTCAGGATTTATAGATGCAAATATTATTTTATAAAAGACAATGAATATTTTAAATACAGAGGACTCTTTTGAAATAGATAGGATTAGAAAAGATTATACTGAAGTCTCTAATTGGATTGAGCATTTAGAATTTATAGCTAAAGAATTAATGACTTTAAAAGACATTGCACAACAATATCTTGTTGAGCATGCCCTGGAATATTCTTTTGATGCCTATTTGGAGGAAAACAGAAGTGATATAAGTGCTTTATATAACTATCGTTTTACTCTGGAAGGGCAGAAGGAGTGTCAGGATGTGGATTGTGATGTTTTTTATAAAGAACATCACGAGTCGATAAGAGAAAAATATCATGAAACTGTCGATAAGTATAAACGATTAAAAAATAAAGTAATTGGTAATCTCTAGGCGAGAGTTAGTTTTAGGTTAGTGACTAAAGTTGTTTTGAATTACCATCAAGCCGGGGTCTTTTTTAAAAAGTTCTATAAATCAGTAGTTTATTGGGTATACTATCTCTTCATATTCAATTACAGGGCCCCGGTATTTTTTTACAAATTACATGAACCAAACCAAACCAAGAAATTAGTCTTCTATGAAAAAGGAACCATATACTATGGATGAAATATTAGCAATGGTTAAGGAAAATAAAGATGGTAAAAGTATTCAGGCTATCGCCAAGAAATTTGACATCGATAAAAAAACTTTATACCATTGGATTGTTACTTATGGGTAATAGGGTTTTATATTGATTGTTTAATACAGCAACTGATATTTGTTATTTTACATTAGTGGATGCCGTAAATATTCCGTGAATGTTTATATTCGAGGATGAACAAACACTTATTATCACTATTATTTATTGCGTTTTCTCAATTTTTTCAGGCACAAGAAATTGAGATACTGCCGGAAGTAAAAATTTTAAAAGAGGGATTTATTTATAACAATTTTCCAATTCCCCAATGTCATTCCTCTACCGTTGTTGAGCTTGAAAATGGTACAATTATGGCGGCATGGTTTGGTGGTACTCACGAGAGGCATGTTGATGTTAGTATTTATAACGCTGTCTTCGATGGATCAACCTGGACAAAACCAGTAAAAGTAGCTGATGGCCTTGTAGATGATACCCATCGTTATCCGACATGGAATCCGGTTTTATTTAAAAACAAATCCGGCGTTTTATTTTTGTTTTATAAAGTAGGGCCATCTCCTAGTGATTGGTGGGGAATGTATAAAACATCGCAGGACGAAGGAAAAACATGGACGGAAAGCAAAAAACTTCCTAAGGGTATTTTGGGACCAATAAAAAATAAGCCATTCCAATTTGAAGATGGGACTATAGTAAGTCCATCGAGTACTGAAGATGGAGCTGTTTGGAAGGTACATATGGAAATTTCTAAAGATGGGGGCTATCATTGGGAGAAGGTATTGGTAGATCAGAAGTCTGACTTCAGGGCAATTCAGCCAACATTATTAAAATTGAATGAAGGAAGTATTAAAGCTTTAATCCGCAGTGATCAAAATGTACTTTTGGAAAGTGAAAGTTTCGATGGAGGTGAATCCTGGTCTCATCTTAAAAAGACCACTGTAGCAAATCCTAACTCTGGAATTGATGCGGTAACCCTGAAAAATGGAGGTCACTTATTAGTATACAATCCTATGGTTAGCGGTAAAGACTGGTGGGAAGGCAGGAATGAATTAAAATTAGCCTATTCAAAAGATGGTGATGTCTGGCAAAATATTTATACCCTAGAGGAGAAAGAGGATGGGGAGTATAGTTATCCGGCTATAATTCAGATGAACAATGGTAATGTATTTATAACTTATACCCATAACAGAACGAAAATCAAATATGTGGTATTAAATTTAAATTCCCAGAAGGAATAATTTATTGAAAAGGCCTCTATAAGTTCAAGAGGCCTTTGTAATATTTAGTTAATTGATACCTTCCTCTAGCCTGTAAAATATGAAAGAATTGAAATCACTATTATTACGAGAATTATGGATAGTATTATATCGATAGTGCCATAACTTGATTTCGTGATTTTTTTATCCTCGAGTGAAAGTGTTCCGAAAGATAATCCTTTAATTAATTGATAGTTAGGTTGGTTTGTGAGTAGTGTGATTGAAATACATAGGATAACAGAAAATATAAACATAAAAATGGCCATGTGTGCAAAGTTTATCGATGCAAAGCCATATAATATTCCAGAGGCGGAATGAGTTCCCGTGCTTTTGAATTGTACAATATCTTGTTGAAAATAAATCTCTGAACCCAAACGAAGTATTAAGAGAAACAGTCCTACCATAAGAGTGGTTATTGCAGCTTTAGAATTCACTCTTTTCCATGTAATACCCAAGAGAAATACTGCTGTTACCGGCGGGGCAATATACGACTGTACATTTTGCAGGTATTGATACATAACTCCACCACCTATTTTTTGCATAATAGGAATCCATATAATACCCAATAGTACTATAATTGCTGTTGCAATTTTACCAATGGACAGTAGTTGACGTTCACTTTTTGCCGGATGAAGTTTTTTATAGATATCAATTGTAAAAATAGTAGAGCACGAGTTAAATACGGAAGCTAATGAACTCATAAGTGCAGCCATTAATCCACCGGCTACAAGGCCTTTTAACCCAACTGGTAGCAATTTGGTGACCAGCATCGGGAATGCTCGATCTGCTTTTTCTAAACCAAATATTTCAGGGTTTTGGATTGATAGCGCAAATGCAATGATGCCCGGAATGAGAAAAATAAATATAGGTAAAAGCTTAAGATAGGCTCCAAATATAGCCCCTCTGCGTCCTACCTTTAAGTTATGTGCGGCCAGGGTTCGTTGTACAATATACTGATCTGTACACCAGTACCAAATCCCCACTATAGTGCCTCCGAAAAGTAATCCGGTCCATGGGAAATCGGGGTCGCTCATTGGTCGCCACATGTTAAAATGTTCAGGACTATTAATTCTAACCGTTTCTGTTAGCTGACTCCATCCACCAACTTCCTGAAGTCCCAAATAAGTTATAATACATGAACCTAAGATCAGGACAATGGTTTGCAATGTTTCGGTGTATATAACAGCTTTCATTCCTCCAATTACAGTATAAAGACCTGTAAATATCACAATACCAATGGCACCATACCAAAAAGGTATGCCTAATAACTCTGAAACTACAATGCCACCTGCATAAATAGTGATTGATACTTTCGTAAGTACATAGGCCACCAAGGAAAAGACAGACAGGAACCATCTGGAACGGCTATCAAATCTTTTCTCGAGAAATTCGGGCATAGTAAAGGCACCACTTCGAATGTAAAATGGAAGAAATAACCATCCTAATAAGAGTACAATCCAGGCGTGTAATTCATAATGCGCCATAGGCATTCCGGACTCAAAACCTGTACCTGCCAAACCTACTACATGTTCGGATCCTATATTCGAAGCAAAAATGGATGCGCCTATTACAAACCAGCCAACATTTCTTCCTGCTAAAAAGTAATCTTCGGTATTCTTATTTTTTTGTAAAACTACCCAAACAGCAACGCCAATTAGTGCTAATAGGTAAATTCCTAAAACTATCCAGTCAGCGGTTTCTAAGTATGATTGCATATGTTTCTATTTTATACGTATTGATTGATGATACTTTCAAATAGTTCTTGTTTACCGCTTTTTAGTTCAAGTTCTCCAAAATCATGGGCAAGATTGTAAAGTTCAGTTAAGTTCAATTTTCCTTGTTCAAATTCTTTTCCTTTTCCTGAATCAAAAGAACTGTATCTATCTGAAACCATTTTTTGGTAGGGTGAATGTTGTAAAATCGCATCTGCCGCCAGCAAGGCTTTGGCAAAAGCATCAGCCCCTGAAATATGTGCGAAAAACAGATCTTCCAGATCTGTAGAGTTTCTTCTGATTTTGGCATCAAAATTTACACCGCCTCCCTGCAAGCCTCCTTCTTGTAGAAATACTAACATGGCTTCGGTGATTTCCAGAACATTATTTGGAAATTGATCTGTATCCCAGCCATTTTGATAATCACCTCTATTGGCATCGATACTTCCCAAGAGGCCAGCATTTGCAGCAACCTGTAATTCGTGTTGAAAAGTATGTTGAGCCAAGGTAGCATGATTCACTTCTACATTTATTTTAAAATCTTCTTGTAAATTATGTTCATTAATAAACCCTACTACGGTTGCACTATCGAAGTCATATTGATGCTTAGTGGGCTCCATTGGTTTAGGTTCAATCAGGAAGTTTCCTTTAAAACCCTGACTGCGACCATAATCTCTTGCAATGGATAAAAATTGTCCCATATGATCTAGCTCCCTTTTCATGTCAGTATTGAGTAAAGACATATAACCTTCGCGACCTCCCCAAAAGACATAGTTTTCACCTCCAAGTTCTTTTGTAATATCCATTGCTATTTTAATCTGGGCTCCAGCTCTGGCTAATACCTTGAAGTCGGGGTTCGTTGCTGCTCCATTCATATACCGAGGGTGAGAAAAGCAATTAGAGGTGCCCCAAAGTAGTTTTATGCCAGTTTCTTTTTGCTTACTTTTTAGGTATTCAACAACTTTTTCCAGGCGTTTTTCTGTTTCCAAAAGGGATGGTGCTTCATCGACCAGGTCTACGTCGTGAAAGCAGTAATATTCGAATCCCATTTTGGTTAGAAATTCAAAACCTGCATCAACTTTGTCGAATGCTCTTTGAATTGGATCTGAACTTTTATTCCATGGTTGAGATAAGGTCGGTGCACCAAAGGGGTCGGTTCCATCTGCACAGAGAGTATGCCAGTAGGCCATTGCAAATTTAAAATGGTCTTTCATTTTTTTTCCGGCTACAACGTGTTCCGGATCATAATATTTGAATGCCAGAGGGTTTGTAGATTCTCTACCTTCGAAAGGAATATGTGAAATATTATTAAAGTAGTTCTTGTTACTTGTACTCATAATAGTTATTTAAGTATGTTAGTAAGTTTATTTTTCCAGTTTTTGTAGGCGTCCTTATAGGGAATATTAGGCGCTAGTAGGTTGTAAGTTTTTATATAATCATTTGCTTTTATTTTTTCAGAGAATTCGTCATATGAGCTGATGGTCATTAAACAAGCCCGGGCAGCACCAATTGCTCCGGTTGTATTGTAGACTTCAATTGGAATATTGGCAGTATGAGCGATAGTATTGGAGAATATTTCCGATCTGAATAAATTATCATTTCCCACTTTTAGTATGTCCATACTTACCCCTTCTTGTTTTAAAATTTCCATACCGTATACAAATGAAAATGCAATTCCTTCCAGTGTAGCTCGTATTAAATGCGATCTGTCATGGATATTAAAGTTTATGTCATGAAAGTGTCCATGTACTTGTCGATTATCAAACATGCGTTCACTTCCGTTCCCAAAAGGAAAGCAACATAGGCCAGCACTTCCAATTTCAGAAGTTGAGGCTTCCTGATTCATTAAAGTGTAATCATCAATATTTAAAATACTTTTCAACCATTTAAACGAAATTCCTGCTCCATTGATATTTAAGAGTTTCCCGATGCGGGATTCTGTGGCTGAATGATTAACATGAGCAAAACTGTTTATTCGTGTTATTTCTTTTGAAGACAGTTGATCTGTTATTGCATAAACAACTCCGGATGTACCACCTGTAGCTGCGGTTTCTCCTGGATTAAATACGTTCAATGATAAAGCGTTATTAGGTTGGTCGCCCGATCTGTAACTTATTCTGGTTCCTGCAACCAGTCCGGTCTCCGCAGCGCCTTTTTTAGAAACTTTAGCGGCACTGGAGAAGGTAGGAACTAGTTCAGGAATCATTGATTCCGGAATTCCATAATAATCCAATAAAAAGCCGGCTATGGAATTATTATTGAAATCCCATAAAATTCCTTCTGATAAACCTGAAGCTGTTGTCTGCATACTACCTGATAGTTTATAGGCTATATAATCACCAGGCAGCATGAATTTGAATGTCTTAGAAAAATTCTCAGGTTCGTTTTCTTTTACCCATCGGAGTTTGGATGCAGTAAAATTAGCTGGTGAATTCAGAAGGTTCAAAGCGCATTTTTCCGATCCCAAGTCGTTTAAAGCTTTCTGTCCAATATCAACGGCTCTACTATCACACCAAATTATTGCATCTCTAACAGGATTTCCATTTTTATCTAATGTAATAAGGCCATGCATTTGATAAGAAATACCGATATCCGTGATGTTCTTTGGGTTGATTTTAGTTTTTTGCAAAATAAGTTTCGTTGCCTGGCATACATATCGCCACCAGATTTCCGGATTTTGCTCGGCCCACCCGATTTTTTTAGCTATAATATCCATTTCCTTTTCGGGTAACTGAACTATCGTCTCACATTTACCAGTTTTGAGGTTAACTAAGGCTGCTTTGATAGATGAACTTCCTATATCGTATCCAATTGCGTACATTATGTGTATTTCAGTAAATTCCTTATAAAATTATTATATAAGTAGAATTAATGCTACTAAAATGAGATTATGGTAACTATTTAAGGTGATTTTAATTTGATGGTATTTTGTTTTGAGATTAACTCTAGGGTGCTGTTAATCAGTAAATTGTGTTTGTTTGTAGGGTTGAGAAGGTCATTTACTAAATCGGTTGAGTAAAAAATGGAATGAAGAGCGTGGGGTTAGTTGTTTCAATTAGAAATTTTATATTTAACATGTGAAAAGATCGATTACTTTAAAGGATATAGCACTGCATTTTAATGTTTCGATTTCAACGGTATCGAAGGCACTAAATGATAGCCATGATATTAGCATTGCACTTAAAGCAAAAATTAAGGAGTATGCAAGAAGTAATAACTATCGCCCTAACCCTTATGCTCGAAACCTTAGGAAGAAAGACAATCGGACGATAGGTGTGGTCATACCCAACATACTCAACTATTTTTTTGCTCAAGTTTTTAGTGGGATAGAAAAGGTTGCTAATGAAAATGGTTATAATTTAATCAGTTGTATTTCAAATGAGTCATTGGCAAAAGAAAAGAATACCATTGAAATACTGGAAAGAGGTTTGGTATCCGGGTTATTGATATCACTATCTGAAGGGACGGAAAAATCTGGGGATTATGAACATTTAAAGTCGTTTGCCGACAACGGCATCCCTATTGTTATGTTTGATAGGGTAACCGATTTGGTTGCATGTGATAAGGTGATTATTGACGACTTTAATGGTGCATTTGAGGCTACAACACATTTGATTAGAACCGGATGTAAGAATATAGCCATTATTTCGCCTCTTGATAATTTAAATATAGGTAAACAAAGACTCAAAGGGTATCTGACAGCTTTAGAGAAAAATGGACTCCCACCTAATCCAAACTTAATCATTAAAATATTTGAAGAAGAACTTTTTGAAGCTGAGGTAAGGGCACTTTTAACAAGAAACAGAGTCGATGGGATATTAGGCCTAGAAGAGTTTAGTGCAATTAATGCAATGAAAATAGCGATGTCTTTGGGGTATGAAATTCCAGAGGATTTATCTATAATTGGTTTTACAAATGGTCAACTTCCGCAATATGTGTCTCCAAGAATTACTTCTGTTAGTCAACATGGGAAATTTATAGGAGAGCAAGCGACCCACAAACTGATACAACGTATTGAAAACAACAAAGAGGATAGTATGGAGGAATTTTCCACTCAAAAACTGAAAACATCTCTTGTAATAAGGGAATCTACAAAACCCTTGAACTTCTAAGAAGTACTCATTTGACATTTTTATGGTGTTAATTTTTGAAGACGTATTTTATAAACTTGTCTTTTATTGGTAAGGTAGTTGATGTGTTACGAGCTATTTTAAGGCCTGAAACGCCTTAAGAAACTTAATATTTTAGCTGGCTTGAAGTAGATAGGGATAAATATGGAGTTGTCTGGGGTATTATTTTTTTTAATATTTTTTTGATAATAAAATAGTTAGCTCCAAGCCTACTAATATTGTTGAAGAATTCTTTTAGATTCAACTCTCAAGAATGCTAAATAAATTTATTTTCGCACTATAAAAATTTAAAACACGTATTTACATGAAAGATTTATTAGAAAAGATTGACTCGGAAATTGAGACTTTTAAAAGTGAAGCAGCATTGCAAGTTGAAAAGGGAAATAAAGCTGCAGGAACAAGGGCTCGTAAATCTGCTCTTGAATTAAGTAAACTTTTTAAAGAGTTTAGAAAAGTTTCTGTAGAAGAGTCTAAAAAATAATTAAAAAGCCGGAATTTAAATTCCGGCTTTTTTTTTAAACTAACCACGTTATTTGAATCTTCAATTAAACGAATCAAAGGCTTTTAATATTTTAATCTAAAATTTGTGCATTTCATCGATACAGAGGCATGCTCATTGATTTTGAAATACTATATTCGAACCGAATAGATTTAATGTTCACTTCTATACGGGCGCCGGGTAAGTTTGGGTAAACATTGCGCCCGTATTTTTTTTTCTTTAATTTAAGGTTATTACCTTTCGGGGGTTTGATCTTTTCCTTCTCAATTTCTTATTATTTCATAATTATGGTTTAATATTACTATCTTAGGGTGATATAATTTTAGATGGTTAAGTATGACTCACGAGTTTCTTCAACTGGTTAAAATAGCCCGAAATAAAAAAGAAAATGGCATTAAATGTGTTTTAGCATCGGTAGTGCATTTAGAAGGATCTTCTTATCGAAAGCCAGGAGTACGCATGTTAATAGATGAACATGGAAATTCTACCGGAGCTGTAAGTGGAGGATGTGTAGAAAAGGAAATATGCAGGAGAGCTCAAAGTGTTTTTCAATCTAACCGATCAAAAGTGATTACTTATGATGGTCGTTATCGGCTTGGATGTGAAGGTGTCTTATACATACTCATAGAACCATTTGATGTTTCGAAATCGTTTTATTCTGAATTCTTAATTCAAATGGAGGCAAGAAATTCATTTCAAATAACTTCTTATTTCAAAAGGCAAGAAGAGGAAATCACCGGAGATTTTGGATCGGTATTGTCCTTTTCGGATCAGCAATCTTTTAAGTTTTCCAAGGAACAAATTTCCATTTCGGATAATGATCTTTTCAAACAGTCGTTCAAGCCAAGATTCAAATTATTAATTCTGGGAGCTGAGCATGATGCTGTTAAGCTCTGTACCATGGCTTCGATATTGGGATGGGAGGTAACCGTTGTTTCATCTATTAAGGATCCAAAGTCAATCTCTGATTTTCCCGGAGCTACCAGAGTACTGGCGGAGAATCCGGAAATGATCGATTTAACTGATTTGGATATGCAAACAGCGGTGGTATTAATGAATCATAATTATGTAACTGATTTACAATATCTAATTAAGTTACATGAGAAAGAATTTTGTTATTTGGGAATGCTAGGTTCTTTCAAAAGATGGGAGCAACTTCAACATGAGCTTTTAAATTACATACCCGATATTTCATTTTCATTTTTAGAGAAAGTCTGTAGTCCAGCGGGGTTAAATATAGGATCTGAGACTCCTGAAGAAATTGCAATTTCAATATTATCCGAAATTTTGAGTGTAACAAGAAACAAGGAATCCTATTCGCTTAAGAAATTGAAATCTAATCAAATTAGTAAAATTGACTGATGTAGCAATCCTTATATTGGCAGCCGGTAGTTCTTCCCGAATGGGTGAGCCTAAACAGTTATTGTCTTTAGGAAAACAAAACCTTATTAATACCGTTATAGAAAATGCTTTAAAATCTTCCGCTAAAAAAGTATTTTGTGTGTTAGGTGCATATGGGAAGGAGATTGAAAATACCGGATTGCCGAATGGCGTAAAGATTTTGTATAACTCAGAATGGCAAGATGGATTGGGAACGAGTATTGCTGTTGGGGTTGAACAAATTTCTTTATTAGAAGAGGAATTTAGTGGTCTACTACTAATATTAGGTGATCAACCAAAAGTTGATTTTAAATATATAAATAAACTTATTGCTTTATTCAAGGAAGATCCTTCTAAAATAATCGCTTCTAAATACAAAAGTGGTAATGGAGTTCCCGTACTATTTCCTTTAAAGTATTTTGGTTGCTTAACTCAGTTAAGTGGTGATAAAGGGGCTAAGCATTTTTTGAAGGAAATTAATAGTGATCATATCGAAGTTATTGATGAAATTGGATTACTGGATGACTTAGATACTCCTGAAGATTATCAAAAATTTTTAAATCATCCTGTTAAATTGTAACTTGATGAAAAATAAAGGCTTAGTTGTTTTTAGGTGAGGAATGTCATACTAAAAACAGTTAAGATGTTTTAATTTTGGTTTGGTAGTTCTATTAAAAATTCACGAATAAATGTTTAATTATAAATCCTTAAGATTATGGCAACGAATATTGGTATATGGGTTGACAAAATGAAAGCATATGTTGTTTACCTAAAGGGTACAGAAAGGAGTATGGAAATTGTTAATTCTGAAGTTGAAAATTTTCATCCTGTAGGCGGATCGAGATCTAAAAATAAATGGGGGCCTCAAGATGTGGTTCAGGATAGTAAATATTCAGAACGAGAAAAGCATCAGTTAAAAAGGTATTTTGATGATATAGTTGAAAAATTAGAGAATGTTGATGCTATAGCTTTGTTTGGTCCTGCTGATACTAATTTGAAATTAGCCAAACATATACAGAGCCATTACAAATCTATGGCTTCCAAAATTAAAGGCGTAGAGAAGGCTGATAGTATGACCGAAAACCAAATTATGGCATTAGTGAATGACTATTATAACTCCTGAAAGGTAATTAATCCTTTTGGTATGGAAACTGAAAAAGTTTTTAAGGTTCAGAAAAGATCAGGTGAAGTAGTAAATTTTTCGTTCGATAAGCTTAGAGCTTCTTTAAAGCATACAGGGGCAGGACACGATCTGATTTCTAAAATAGTAGATACAGTTTACGATGAGCTATATACGGGTATAACCACCGAAGAAATTTATAATCGTGCCTATGCGATGTTAAAAAAAAATAAGGAGGTATATGCATCGAAATATAAATTGAAAAAAGCAATTTATGAATTAGGACCGACCGGATTTCCCTTTGAACGGTTTATAGCAGGAATTCTTACTTATTCGGGTTATGAGTGCTCGGTAGGGTTGATTGTTAAAGGAGCCTGTGTAGATCATGAAATTGATGTTGTTGCATTTAAGAATAATTCGGGGTATTTAGTGGAATGCAAATTTCACTCTGACCGTACTAACAAATGTAATGTTAAAGTTCCTCTTTATATTCATTCACGGTACAATGATGTTAAAGCCACCTGGAAAGATGACCGAACCTTAAGGGAGGGTTGGGTTGTTACGAACACTAGATTTACTACTGATGCAATTCAATTTGGTATTTGTGCCGGGTTATATTTAATGAGCTGGGACTATCCAAATGAAAACAGTTTAAAGGATAGAATTAACCGTCTTGGCTTGCATCCGGTTACTTGTTCTTCTTTACTATCCGGGAGAGAAAAAGATTTTCTTCTGGAACACGGAATTGTGCTATGTCGTGATTTAATTAACCAAGGATTTATGTTAGATCATCTAGGTATTTCTGAAGAACGGAAGGAACGGATTATTTCTTATATGAAACAGTTATGTGATTGATGAAAACTAATAAGGTCAAAGTCCATTTTTATGGTGCCGCTCAAACAGTTACAGGCTCGAAATACTTAATAGAGCTCGATGACTGTATTGTTATGGTAGATTGTGGATTATTTCAGGGTGAAAAGCTATTGCGTGAGGAGAACTGGAAGGATTTACCTTTTAATGCAAGCTCTATAGACTATATATTAATAACTCATGGTCATTTGGATCATGTAGGTTATTTACCCAAGATCGTTAATCAAGGTTTTCAAGGTAAAATACTTGGCACGGAACCAACTTTAGCAATTGCCAAGATAATTCTTGAGGACAGTGCCAAAATACAAGAAGAAGAAGCAGAAAAGGCTAATGAGGAAGGTTATTCTAAACATCATCCGGCCTTACCCTTATATACTCTGGAGGATGTGGGAAATACACTTTCATTATTTCAATCTCAACCAAAGAATAATTGGATTAATCTCGCTGAGCAAGTTTCAGTGAGATTTCGTTATAACGGTCATATTTTAGGAGCAACCTTTGTGGAGCTAGTTATAAATGGGAAGTATTTTGTTTTCTCAGGAGATGTAGGAAGGGAACAGGATGTATTGCTTGATATTCCGGAGAAACCTGAAAAAGCAGATTACTTGTTTCTTGAATCAACATATGGAGACCGATTGCACTCCAGAGAGCCTGTGGAAAATAAGTTGGTAGATCTCATTAATTCAACTATTTATAATAGGGGGAATTTTATAATACCAAGTTTTGCAGTAGAACGAATTCAAACATTGCTTATTATTCTTTGGAGAATGTATAAAAAAAATAAAATTCCTAACATTCCTATTTTTGTTGATAGCCCTATGGGAGATCGGGTGTTGGATGTTTTCCTAAATTACGAGAATTGGCATAAGATAAATGTTTCAGAGTTTAAAGCTATGATTCATCATGTGAATTTTGTTTCCTCCTACCGGGAAACATGGGAGGTTATCGACAATAAGCAGCCCAAAATTATAATTGCAGGAAGTGGAATGGTTACCGGGGGGCGAGTTTTGACTTATTTACAACAACTCATTGACGAGGAAAATACCACTATATTATTAGTTGGCTTTCAGGCAGAGGGTACTCGTGGGAGGGCTTTACAGGAAGGTGTAAAGGAGCTTAAGTTTTTCGGGAAATATTATCCTGTGAAAGCTAAAGTTGAATCGATATCTTCTTTATCTGCTCATGCAGATCAAAACGAGCTTCTTAATTGGTTGTCCAACCTTGAAAAAAAACCCGAAAGGCTTTTCTTAGTTCATGGAGAAGAGGGAGCTATGAAAGTGCTAAAAACTGAAATTCATAAACGGTATCAGTATAACGTTTATATACCTAAATTATATGAATCTGTATCTTTATCGATTGATTCGTAATGTGAAAAATATCTTTTTCTTTTCTAATTAAGTGGTATTCTTTTGAATAATTGCTTTTTTGGTAAAAAAAATGCATTTTTAGATCTTGATTAATCTAAGATCTACTAACAAAATGTTTAAAACTACACTCTCTTTATTAATTTTTTTAATGTTTTGCCATATCTCGTTTGCACAAAATCCTGATGGATACACTCAGGATATTTCAGGTTCTGATTTAAAAATAGATATGATGTCAATCCCGGGAGGGGTATTTGAGATGGGCAGTTCTTCAAAAGATGTTAACGCAAAAGATGATGAATCTCCCAGCCATGAAGTTGAAATTACTTCATTTTGGATGTCTAAATATGAAATTACATGGGATTTATTCTATTTGTATTTGAACAGAGAGATTGATAATGTAGGAAGCATTTCGGAGGATGCGGAAGTGTCAGTAGACATAGATGCTATTTCTGGCGCTACAATTCCTTATGTTGATATGAGTATGGGAATGGGTACAGGGAGTGGTTTACCCATTGTAAATGTTACGCGGCTGGCCGCATCTAAATTTTGTGAATGGCTTTCTGCAAAAACAGGACATTTCTACAGACTGCCTACCGAGGCTGAGTGGGAGTATGCCTGTAGAGCAGGTACAAATTCAGCGTATTCTTTTGGTGCATCTAATGAAAAATTAGATGACCATGCCTGGTATCAGAGTAATAGTGGTGGAAGTTATCATAAAGTGGGACAAAAGGAACCAAATGCATGGGGATTGTATGATATGCACGGAAATGTAGCAGAATTGGTTTTAGACGGATACCAGGAAGAAGCATATAAAAAGTTTAAAAAGAAGAAGGTTGTTGATCCGATTATCTTCCCGGAAGATGAATATCCTACAGTAGTTCGAGGTGGTTCATGGATAGATGAGCCGAACGCGTTACGCAGTGCTTTCCGTCTGGCTTCTACAGATCAATGGAAGCGCAGGGATCCTCAATTTCCGAAAAGTAAATGGTGGCATACAGACGCACCACATGTTGGATTTAGGATCGTTAGAGTGAAAGAGGCGCCTGATACAAAAGATTACGAAAAATTTTGGGGACCTAAAGAGATCGAATAAAATATTAACCACTATAACAATTAAATTATGAGCAAAAGTGATGAATTAATTTTATCTAAACTATCGGAGGGAAACTCCAGAAGAACTTTTTGTAAAAATACTTCTCTTCTTTTAGGAGGGATGATGTTGCCTATGTCGCAAATGCATGGTATGGTTAATGTCCTTAATAATAAAAAGCTAAAATTGGCTCTAATTGGTTGTGGGGGACGAGGTACTGGAGCTGCTGCCCAGGCACTTAAAGCAGATGATAATGTAGAACTTGTAGCGATGGCAGATGCGTTTGAAGATAGATTGCAATCAAGTTTAAGGAATTTATCTAAAGAATTTAAGGAAACAAAAAAGATAAAAGTAAAAGAGAAAAATCAATTTGTTGGCTTTGATGCTGCTCAAAAAGCGATGGATTTGGCAGATGTGGTTATTTTAACTACCCCTCCAGGCTTTAGACCGCAACATTTCGAATATGCTATTAAAACAGGGAAGCATGTGTTTATGGAGAAGCCCGTAGCAACAGATGTTCCTGGAGTAAGGAAAGTATTGGAAACAGCGAGGTTGGCGAAAGAGAAGAAGCTAAACGTTGTGGTAGGATTGCAGCGTAGATACCAAAATAATTATATTGACATGGCCAATAAAATAGCAGAGGGTTCAGTTGGTCAGATAGTATCAGGGCAGGTATATTGGAACGGAGGAGGTGTTTGGGTTCGAAAGCGTAAGCCAGAGCAAACTGAATTGGAATATCAAATGCGTAATTGGTATTATTTTAATTGGTTATGCGGAGATCATATTTTGGAGCAACATATTCATAATATTGATATTGCAAACTGGTTTGTCGGAGATTTTCCGATTTCTGCACAGGGAATGGGTGGACGCCAGGTACGAACAGGAAAAGAATATGGAGAGATTTTTGATCATCATTTTGTAGAGTTTAAATATGCCAATGGAGCGGTTATTTCAAGTCAATGTCGTCATCAACCTGGTACGATGTATAAGGTTGGAGAGGTATTTCAAGGGACGAAAGGATTTATAGAAACAAATGATGCCGGGGCAACCTATATTAAAGGCTTAGATGGAAAAGAGGTCTATAAATATGCCGGTTTCAATGATCCTAATCCCTATCAACAAGAACACAACAGATTATTTGAATCGATACGAAATGGCGGCCTAATAGCGGATGCAGAACATGGAGCAAAAAGTACCATGACTGCGATAATGGGAAGAATGGCTACTTATTCAGGGAAAGTAATTAAATGGGAGGAAGCATTAAATTCTGATTTGGCTTTGGTGCCTGACAATCTAGACTGGAATTCTGAAGCTCCGGTTAAGCCAACGTCTGATGGAACTTATATAATTCCATCACCTGGTAAAACGAAGGTAATGTAGGTATATGGGGATAAGGTACAAGCCTTATCCCTTCTTTTTTTTTAATTAAGACGTTTATAGTTTTCAGAAAAAACGCGCTGCCCATCATCATCTACCGTAATTTGTGTAAAGTGCTCCTTTCCTAATACCAGCTCAAATTTAAATACTCTTAGTGTATCAATAATTCTCATCATAGAATTAGAACCGTATTCTAAAGTTTCTACCAGTTCGCTATCTGTGTTGGTGTATGATCCATATCCAAACCATTCAATGGAGTCTTTAGGGACATAACGGGTCCACATTACCTTACCGGCCTGATACATTTTTATTTGTCTATAACCTTCAGAGGTTGGAACGGTATCAGAAATTTCATTGTCTTCGTTGTAGTTATAAAAGCTTATGAGTTCCCAAGCTCCTTCGAGCGTATGGTTTTGTGGTTGAATTTTTGGACTTGTGGCACTAATTAGAAACAGTGCGCTTAAGATGATAAATGGTAATAGGTAATTTTTCATAGTGATATATTATTAGTGTTCATTATCAGCGTGTTATTCTCTTAAATTTACGGAATTTTTGTTTAAACTTTAAATTTTGGATGTAGCAATTTTATCTATGATTGTTGTTTTCAATAATGAAATAATAACTTTTAATAACTTTTAACATTGCTATATAAACCAAAAAGTTACTTTTGTCCGAGATAGTAAATATTTAAATTATGTCTGAAGTAATTGAAAGAGTTAAGTGTCTTATAATAGGTTCTGGTCCTGCGGGATATACAGCGGCTATTTATGCTGCCAGAGCTAACATGTCACCTGTTTTATATCAAGGTTCTCAACCGGGGGGTCAATTAACAACTACGAATGAAGTTGAAAATTTCCCAGGGTATCCTGAGGGTATTACAGGGCCTGAAATGATGGTCGAGTTGAGAAATCAAGCTGAGCGTTTCGAAACTGATGTTAGAGACGGGTGGATTACTAAAGTTGATTTTTCCGGACCTATCCATAAGGTTTGGGTTAATGAAACTAAGGAAATACATTGTGACACCGTAATTATTTCAACAGGGGCATCTGCTAAATATTTAGGATTGCCTTCCGAGCAAAAATATCTTAAACTAGGTGGTGGTGTTTCGGCATGTGCTGTATGTGATGGATTTTTCTACCGAAACCAAGAAGTTGTTATTGTTGGAGCTGGAGATTCAGCTTGCGAAGAAGCACATTACTTATCGAAGTTATGTAAAAAAGTTACCATGTTGGTGAGAAGAGATGAATTCAGAGCTTCTAAAATTATGGAAGCCAGAGTTCGAAATACCCAGAATATAGAAATTATGTTTAATACCGAAACCGATGAGGTTTTAGGAGATGGACAAGTGGTAACCGGAGTTAGAGTAAAGAATAATGTTACTGGAGAAACACAAGAATTACCAGCTACCGGATTTTTTGTTGCAATTGGACATAAGCCAAATACAGATATTTTTAAGGGTTATATAGATTTGGATGAAACGGGTTATATTATAAATGAACCAGGTACATCAAAGACGAATGTAGAAGGTGTGTTCGTTTCAGGGGATGCTGCTGATCATGTATACAGGCAGGCGGTAACAGCTGCTGGAACTGGATGTATGGCTGCCCTTGACGCAGAAAGGTATTTGGCCGCTAAAGAGTCTTTCGAAGAAGTTGAACGATAATTTATAAGTTTTACCTAATAACATATGAAGTCGCATTTGATTTAAATCAAATGCGACTTTTTTAATAATTAAAGTAAGCTGATTCCACTTCCTCCCAGGGAGGGGAAAATAACTTTTCCATTGTCTGTGATTTGCACTCCTTTAGCAATATCATTTTTAAGTAACATTGCCCCGTCCATATCTACGTAATCTAATTGAGGAAGGAGTTGCGCTATGGCTGATATTCCAACAGTAGATTCAGTCATACATCCTACCATCGTCTTTAATTTTAGTTTTTGGGCTCTTTTTATCATCCTAAGGGCAGGGGTAAGTCCTCCACATTTGGTAAGTTTGATGTTAATTCCATCAAAATGTCCATAACATTTTTCAACATCGTTTTCGGTTATACAGCTTTCATCTGCAATGATAGGCAGAGCACTTTCTTTAAATACTTTTTTATTGCCTGTCCAATTTGAAGCTTCCAAAGGCTGTTCTATAAATTCAACTCCTAGTTTTTTTAAATTCTTCGAGTTATAAATAGTTTCTTCTGCATCCCAGGCACAATTTGCATCGACTCTAAAGGTACTTTTTGTATACTTTCTAAGTGTTTCAACTATTTCCAGATCATTACTAGTCCCTAATTTAATTTTATATAAAGGCCATGGGAAGCTTAACATTTTATCAATCATTTCCTCAATGGGGGCTATTCCTATGGTATAGTTTGTAATTGGATAATTATCAATAGAGGTGTTCCATATTTTATACAAGGGTTTTTGCTGTAATTTACCATAGAGGTCGTAGGCTGCCAGATCTATGGCACACCTTAAAAAATTCGAAAGATTTTTTGAACTAAGCCAATTGTGCAGATCAGAGGGAGTTGAAAAGTTGTAATTCTCCAGATCGTTTTTTAAAGAACCACATTCCTCGATCATTTCATCAACCGTAATATGATAATAGGAATTAGCAGCTGCTTCACCATAACCAGTTTTACCATTTAAACTTAAACATACTATTAAACTCTCTTGATAATCGCGTGATTGCCTTGAAATACCAAATGTATTTTTTAGTTCTAAAACATATTTTTTTAAAACAATTTCCATGAAAAGAGTACTTCTTTTTGATTAAGGAAGATAGCTAAAATTATTGTTCTATCATCCAACTTATTGATTTAGAGTATTAAATTTATTTTGGATTAGCTGTACGTAATCTTCCATAGTTAAGTTTTGAATAAAACAAACCTGAATTTGTTAAAACATGGGTAAACTGACATATATCAGTTCTATCATATTACTGACAAATATCATCTTTTCCTTCACGCATTATGAAAATCTTTGTAGTGTAAATAATACATAAATCTATTAGAGTCATGAAGTACAAAAGCAGCATATCAAAGTTATTAATTCTTTTCTGTTTGATCATGGGAGTTCATTTGGGCGTAGCTCAAGAATACAAAGTTGCAAAACAGACCTCAGCATTAATTGTTGAAGGAACTTCAAATATACATGATTGGGAAATTAAGGCAGAAAATCAATCGGGAGTAATAACTTTTAAGTCCATTGACAATGCGGAAATTGCGAAATTAAATTTCAGTGTTGAAACAGAAAGTCTGAAGAGTGGAAAGTCTGGGATGGATAAAAATACTTATAAAGCTTTAAATGCTAAAAAGTATAAAACTATAAAGTTTAACCTGATTAAAGTAAAAGAAACCACTGCAAAAGGAAATAACAAGTATGACGTAAAACTTGAAGGGGATTTAACCATTTCCGGGACTACAAAGCGCATCACCTTGCCTTTGCAGATGGAAATTAATGCAGGAACTGTAAAATTGACTGGTTCCAAGAAAATAAAGATGACAGATTACAATATTGAACCACCTACAGCCTTATTTGGAACAATAACAACAGGTAATGAAGTAACAATAAAAATAAAAACAACCCTAACCGAATAGTATAAATTAAAAATTAAACATCTATGAAATCAATTATCAAGAATTTAGTCATTGCTGTGCTCATATTAACAGGTGTCAATATGTATGCCCAGAGTAATCGTGATTTAGACAATTTTAGACAACCCGATCAAAGAGGTATTAATGATTTTGAAGCCGTAAAAGATAATAGTACTTCAAATTTTGATGGAGTACACGTAAGAATTGGTGGATCTTCAACTTTACAATTCCAAGCTTTAGATAATGAAAATTCAGGAACGGTACCATTGCAAGAAATTGGAAGCAATTTTAACCTGGCGACTGCAAATCTTGATTTGGATGTAGCTCTTTATGATGGTGTAAGAATGCATTTAAGAACCTATTTATCATCTAGACACCACCATGAACCTTATGTAAAAGGAGGGTATTTTCAAATTGACAAATTGGATTTCATAAAAGAAGGTTTTGCCAGTGATTTAATGGACCATATGAGAATTAAAATCGGACATATGGAGAACAACTATGGCGATGCCCACTTTAGAAGATCTGATAACTCAATGTCTTTATACAATCCATTCGTAGGTAACTTGATTATGGATTCATTTACAACAGAGGTTGGAGCAGAGGTATATTATTTCAGAGGTCCTTGGTTTGGAATGTTAGGATTCAGTAACGGTAAACTAAACCAAAGTGTAAAAGAATCTAACGGTACAACAGGTGGTGCTGCATTTTTAGCCAAACTTGGATATGACAAGCAAATTAATGAAGATTTTAGATTCAGATTAACCGGTTCACTTTATAACACAGGATATGCTCCAAGTGTATATCTTTATACAGCAGACAGAGCTGGTGCCAGATACTACAATGTTATGCAAGCAGAAGGGGCTTCAGGCGATAATTTTAGAGCAAGCCGTTTTGATCCTGGATTTAAAAATAAAATTACTGCCATCATGTTCAATCCATTCTTAAAATATGGCGGATTAGAATTTTTCGGAACCGTTGAATTAACTAATGGACAAGCCCTAGGGGAGACTGATAGAAGAAATACTCAACAATACGCAGGTGAATTATTATACAGATTCGGAAATTCTGAAAACTTTTATATCGGAACTCGTTACAATACAGTGAATGCTGAATTGGCAAGTGGAGATGATGTGTCAATCAACAGATTCAATGTTGGAGGAGGTTGGTTTATGACAAAGAATATACTAATGAAAGCAGAATATGTAACTCAGAACTACAACGATTATCCTACTGGAGATCTTCTTGAGGATGGTAAGTTTAACGGATTTGTTCTTGAGGCTGCTATTAGTTTCTAAAATGGAATTAGTCAGATCCACTTAAATATAACTAGATGCTCCGCAATACTTTAGGCATTGCGGAGCATTCCATAAAATTGTAAATTAACAGTTATGAAAAGTTTACTCTTAATCCCAATAGTTTATTTTGGAATGGCATTTACAACTTTAAAACCTGTGTTGGTTAATGAAAAGGTTGTGAAAATAGCTAACGAGAGTGAATTGACAATTTCAGGGTCAACTAATATAAATAGGTTTGAATGTAACTATAAGATTGAAAAGTTAACGGGTCCAATAACAGTTGTGTATCAAAGAAATCAAAAAAGTTTAGATTTCAGACAAACAGTTCTAAAATTGGATAACAATTGTTTTGATTGTGGGAGTAAACCCATTAACCGTGATTTTAATATTCTGGTGAAATCAGACCAACATCCAAGAATTCTATTAAAGATAGATAAGGTGTTAAATATTGGAGGGACTGAAGCAGATGTTTTAACTGATATAAAGATTGCCGGGATAACCAAGTCTTATAGAGTGCCGGTTGGTATTACAAAATTGAATGGAAATAACTTAAAGGTTTCAGGGGTTCTAAAATTGAACATCAGTGATTTTAAACTGGAACCACCGAAAAAAATGTTTGGTATTATTAAAGTGGATGATATTATAAATATTGATTTTCGACTCATTCTGAAAGACACTTAAACGCTTCATTATATTCAAAAATCAAAAAGGTTGAACCATATCTGGTTCAACCTTTTTTACTTGGTTGGCTATAGTTTTAATTTCCTTGGATATCACCTCCAAAGGATCCCTTTTTATCTATGACTTTGGGATTTCCGTCATAGTGAATATCACCTCCGGAGCTAGATTTCGCATCAAGTAATTCCGTGCAATTTACACTAATATCTGCACCACTACTTGCTTTGGCATATGCATTTAGTGCCGTTAGATTACTTGCTTTAATGTCACTTCCGCTACTGGCATTCGCATAAAGGCTTTCGGTTGAACCGTAGATCTTAATATCTGCACCACTGCTCGTACTGGCTTCTACTTTATTTGCTTTTAAAGTAACATGAATATCTGAACCACTACTGGCATCGAGTTTTATATGGTCTGAGTTTAATTCCCCCTCCACTTCAATATCAGCACCACTTGAACTTTCTAGGGTCGTAACAATCGGTAAAGTGACAATGACCTTTTTTGATTTAGCCCAGCCTACTGGTGATGAAGTATGTATTTTTAATCTGTTATTACTGATTTCTGTTTGTATAAGGTTAATGATGTTTTCATCAGCTTCAACCTTGACAGAAGTGTTATCTCCTTGAATAATGACAACATCAAGTCCTTCCGATGCATCAACTATTGTAAATGACTCTGAAGCAACACGATCTTCATTAACGACATTGCCATTTCCTTTTTCTCCCGATCCTAAATTTAAATCGAATTGACATGATGACAATAGTATTGATAGAATAGCTACTACTAATACTTTAATTAAAATTCCCATGATCTGTTTGTTTTTTGATTGATGAATTGATTAGTTTGATTTAATTTGAACACCAGACTCATCCACTTTCATTTTAAATGAGTCTCCTGATTTATCTTTTACATTGATATCAATGCCTTTGGCATCAATTTTAATTTTGTTAATTACAGTATCTTTTTCTTCCTCCTTCACATCATCATTCTCCTCACAATCGAGACATTCCAGTGTGTCATCATTCATTCTCCAGTAATGTTCTGATATTGCATATCCACTATGAAATCCTTGATCGTTATTATACATTCGGCTTATACCTCGCTTCGTTGTTTTGTCAAAGTATATGGTACTTCCTTCTGGGATATAAATGACAATGTTCACTTCTTGATCTCTAAATTTATTAGCGTAATCGGTTGTTAAAAAGTTGTTCAGTTTTAAGGTATTACCGGATATTGAGTAATCGTATTCAATTGCTGTTGCATTTCGATTAGCATCGTCATAGTTCATTCCATGAGATTCTTTTATTACTTTGATGGTAGCAACCGAATCTGTGGTGGATCTAACCTGAAAGTGTACGTCTTCTGAGTATATCTTTCTTTCAGAGCCATCTCTGATGATGTCGAAATCTGAATTACGGTAATATCTGTTATCGATGTTTTCTGCAACAACCATTTCAACTACCAATGTGTCGGTTGGATCCGTGAATAAAGCTTCATTAATTGTTTCACTACCTGTAACGGTGTGTACCGAAGCGGTTTTTAGTCCAAAAATTGTTAAACCGATAATCGAAATAATCCATAAACCAAGTAAAGTAAACTTTGCAATACTTCCAATTGACTTTACATTACTTACGAGGATTTTTAGGCCTAAATAAAACAAGAAAAAGAAAGGGATGCCTACCGCAAAAAACATCATGGCTGAAATTAACCAGATAGGAGCTTCTACTGATGCCTGAACAAATTCCATCCAAGGTTGTCCCATACCAAACATGTCTATAGTGCCCGCGGTGAATAATCCAATAAATAACCCTATTAATGTAGATGCTGAAATGATTAGCAATAATATACCAATGAGTTTTGCGAAAATCTTAAATATGAACATAAAGACATTTCCTATTGCATCGAAAAAGGTGTCTGTACTACTTTTTACTTTCGTCCCTACTTTTTCATAGTCTACATTTTTAACTTTGTCGGCAACATTATCGAAACCCTCTTTAATTTTTTTTTCAATATTACTAATGTTTACCTCTTCCCCGGTCATAGCTAATTTCTCGGCGGTTGTTTTTGCTTCGGGAACTAACACCCAAAACAGTACGTAAACAAATATAAAAGTGAAGCCTGAGGCGAATGTTAGTAAGATCCATAATAATCGAATCCAAATGGTGTCTATACCTAGGTAATGTCCTAAACCAGAGGAAACACCACTAATGTATTTGTTGTCAGTATCTCTGTAAAGTTTCTTCTGTTCTTTATGTGTGCCTCTAGTTCTAGCCTTAGCCTTAGGAGCATCATCAAAGATCTCTTCATCTACAAGATAATCTTCCGGTTGTCCCATGATAGTTATAACCTCATCCACTTCTTTGGTTGAAATTACCTGGCGGTCGTGTTGCTGACGCTCTGTGAATAATTCAGCTATACGCGCTTCTATATCAGCTATAATTTCATCGCGTCCTTCAGAGTCAGTAAACGACCTTCTTATTGCTTCAAGATATCGCTGAAGTTTTGCGTAAGCGTCTTCATCTATATGAAAAAACGTGTTTGCAAGATTTATGTTTATTGTCTTATTCATTGTCGTGAGTTTTATGGCTAGTTACTAGGTTTACAGCGTTTCGTAATTCGTTCCACGTATTGTTTAGTTCCTTTAAAAAGATTTTACCGTTTTCGGTTAAAGAATAATACTTCCTAGGTGGACCAGATGTAGATTCTTCCCAGCGATAGCTGAGTAATCCAGCATTCTTTAATCTTGTTAGCAGCGGATATATGGTACCTTCTACCACAAGCATCTTTGCGTCTTTAAGAGTACTTAATATTTCTGAAGCATATTTGTCTTCGCCTTTTAAAATGGATAAGATGCAATACTCCAGTACCCCTTTTCGCATTTGTGCCTTTGTGTTTTCTATATTCATGGTTTCATAATGCTTTAAGTTAAACTGTTCGTTTTTTGATTGATGATGTTGTGATTGATGAATTTATTTTAAAAAATTAATAGTTAACGGGTATTTATAAGCTATGCCATCCTTAGCTTTAATGGTAGCCAAAATGGTACAAAATACATCCAGAACCAAAAGTCCCAGAAGTAAACTGCCAATGATGCCAATAAAAAACAAACCACTACCTAGATGAAAGATATTATCCAAATCTATATCGATTTGATGCGTGTTGTGTTCAAATATATCAACGAAATGAACGAACTCCCATGCTGAGAATAATGCTATTATAACAGAAATGGCTCCAAGCGCTAAACTGTATAATAGGATACTGATCTGAAAATTTAATGCTTGTTTGCCATTGTAATCCACAAAATCGGAATCATTTTTATTCGAAGTCCAAAGTACCAATGGAAGAATAAAGTTCCCGAAAGGAATAAAATACTTCGAAAATGTCGACAGGTGGATAATAGCTGACAAGGTTTTTTGATGTTTAGTGATTGATGAGTTCATTAGTTTTTGATTGATTGAATTTATTGTTTTATGGTTTACCTATTAATTTCTTATGCAAATATATATCTAAAAGAAGGTATTATGCAAAACAAAGTACTAAAATTTAACAAAATATTAAGATTTTAGAGATGATAATTAGTTCAATTAAATTCAATACATTAGAGCAATGAAATATTCCAAATAGACTATGACTCCGAGTAAACTAAATACTTTTACAATGTTTAAATTGCCATCAGCCTGGTTATGTGGTATAAGAGTGAAAGAAATAAATGAATCTCATTGCAAAGTACGTGTGAAACATCGGTGGATTAATCAAAATCCATTCAAATCTATGTTTTGGGCCGTCCAGGGAATGGCTGCTGAAATGACCACAGGTGTCTTAGTTATGAACCAAATAAAAGAAAATAAAAAGCCGATTTCAATGTTGGTTCTAAATATGAACGCTAATTTTTCAAAGAAGGCAGTAGGAAGAATCACGTTTACTTGTAAAGACGGAAAATTGGTAAATACCGCCATTAAGGAAGCAATTGAAACTGGAGAAGGTCAGACCATTTGGATGAAATCCATAGGTGTGGATGAAAATGGCGATGTGGTATCAACCTTTAACTTCGAGTGGACGCTAAAGGCTAAAACCAACAAGTAGGGGGAAGGGGATTTAATTAAAAAATAGTCATAGTTTTCAAAAAGGCTTTAAAAGTGTTGGTTAACGCTCTATTCCTGTATTAAATGATTTTATACATTTATTCTGTATAACAGAACATTTATAATGTTAATGAGTCGATGGGTAATGTATTTTGTAAGTTGTTTTACATGTTACTGAGCATAAATTTTTTGCAGGCTTATTACCTATATGTTTTACAATAACAAAATAAAAGTCCATCACCATAGTGTATTGATATGGGCTTCGGTGTAACACCGTCGCTTTTTTGTTGACTAATTGATTATAAACTTTAAAATAATAAACATGACAGCACACGAAATTGATTTTCATATTTATGGAGAAGAAATGCAATTTGTAGAAATAGAACTTGATCCACAAGAAGCTGTAGTAGCGGAAGCAGGCAGTTTTATGATGATGGATAGTGGAATTAAAATGGACACTATTTTTGGAGATGGCTCTAATCAAACGAGTGGGGTTTTAGGGAAATTATTTTCTGCGGGTAAACGATTATTAACGGGCGAAAGTTTATTTATGACTGCTTTTTTAAATGTAGAAAGTGGAAAGAAAAAAGTAAGCTTTGCAGCTCCCTATCCTGGTAAGATCGTACCTATTGATCTTACGAATTATCAAGGGAAGTTTATTTGTCAAAAGGATGCATTCCTTTGTGCTGCTAAGGGTGTTTCTGTAGGGATAGAGTTTTCAAAACGATTAGGCAGAGGGCTTTTTGGAGGAGAAGGCTTTATAATGCAGAAGCTTGAAGGTGATGGAATGGCCTTTGTTCATGCCGGTGGTACCTTGTCTCGAAAAGAATTGGCTCCAGGTGAAGTCTTAAAGGTTGATACCGGATGTATCGTTGGATTTACACAAGAGGTAGATTACGATATCGAATTTGTCGGAGGAATTAGGAATACTGTCTTTGGAGGGGAAGGATTATTTTTTGCAAGTTTAAGAGGACCCGGAGTAGTTTATATTCAGTCATTACCCTTTAGCAGGTTGGCTGGACGTGTATTGGCTGCGGCACCTCGTGCAGGTGGTAAGGACAAAGGAGAGGGAAGTGTTTTAGGAGGTATCGGTGATCTGTTAGATGGAGATAACAGATTTTAGGTTTTTTATTTAACGTATTTTTTAAGCTACATTTTGCAATATTTCGTATATTAGATACGTTAAACTAAATAAACCATTATTACCTAAATCTAATATTCATATCATGCCAAGAGCAATGTATGAGTACACCAAAATGGTGTTACAAAAAGTAAGTTTCGATACGGTTTTGTTCTGTAAAGAATTAGAAAAGGCAGCCTCAAGGTTGCTTCCTTATGAATTGGATGAGTTAAGATTATGGCTCCAACAATTCATTAATGAAAAACCGGAATTATCTCAATGTTTAATCTATTTAAAAGCATAACAAAAGCCCTCTAAAAGAGGGCTTTTAATTTTTTGTTTAGCTGGCTTTTTTGTCAGGCATTGGGCTGATTATTTGTACATTGTGAAATGCTATTGCTCCTCTTATCACCGAGGCAATGACATCGCGCAGTGCGTCAATTATGTGTAATTTTAATTCGCTCTTGTGATATATTAAGCTAACTTCCCTTGCTGGGCTAGGTTCTTCAAAAAAGCGTAATTGTTTACGTTGCTCTCCTTTAATATCCAAGGTGTGTAAATAAGGTAAAAGAGTCATTCCCAAACCTTCGTCAGTAAGCTTAATCATAGTTTCAAAACTCCCTGTTTCTAAAAAGAATTTTTCATCTTTTAGTTTATTTTTGTTTTTACATAAATTGATAACACTGTTTCTAAAACAATGTCCATCTTCCAGTAGTAGTAATTCGTCGGTATTGATGTCCTCTATATTTAATTTTTCTTTTTTGTTTAATTCATGTCCTTGAGGTAAATAAGCAACAAAGGGCTCATAATAAAGTACACGTTCTTTAATATTGTCATTACCGAGTGGAGTAGCTGCAATTGCAGCATCTAAATGACCTTCATGCAAATTTTGTATTATGGTTTCCGTGGTTTGTTCCTCAATTTTTAAATTGATTTTTGGATACTTATTGACAAAGTTTTTTAGAAACATGGGAAGCAATGTAGGTGTTATCGTAGGAATGATTCCTAATTTAAATTCACCTCCTACAAAACCTTTTTGCTGATCAACAATGTCTTTAATTCTGTGAGATTCATTGACAATGTTTCTCGCTTGTTCTACAATTTTCTTTCCTACTTCGGTTAGTTGAATAGGTTTTTTTGTACGGTCGAAAACTTGTACTCCTAACTCTTCTTCTAACTTTTGTATCTGCATACTTAAGGTTGGCTGTGTTACAAAGCTTTTTTCTGCAGCAAGTGTAAAATTATGATGCTCAGCTACTGCTAAAACATATTGAAGTTGTGTAATTGTCATTATATATAGTTTTGAGTGATAAAAATATAAAAACTATCAATTAAACTTATAGCTATTCGCTATTAATATTTGTATTTTTATGTAGAAAATAAAATATAAAAGTAAAGTATTTATGAGCTTAAACAGTTTAGGGTTAAACACACAAAAAACAAATGAATTGGTAATAGATCTAAATAATTTATTAGCCAATTTTCAGGTATATTATCAAAATTTAAGAGGAATTCACTGGAATATCAGAGGAAAGCGATTTTTCGATTTACATGCGAAGTTTGAAGAGCTTTATAATGATGCGCAAGTAAAGGTAGACGAAGTGGCAGAAAGGGTTCTTACATTAGGAGGTACTCCATTGCATACTTTTGAAGACTATGTTAACGCGGCAAAGGTTCCAGTGGGAAAAGATATTCACGAAGATGAGAAATCTGTGAAATTAGTGATAAATTCATTGACTGAGCTGCTAAAAATTGAACGAGTGATTTTAGATAAATCTGATGAGGCCGGCGATGAAGGAACTAATTCAATGATGAGTGACTTTATTACCGAACAAGAGAAGACAGTTTGGATGATGAAAGCATGGTTAGGAGAGAAAATATAAATTCTAAAGATTATTTAATAAAGGGAGCCTGTACAAGCACAGGCTCCTTTTATATTAGTTAAAGACGATTGTCGTTTACTTCTATCCAATACCCATCTGGATCCTTTATATAGATCTGTTTAATTCCATCTGGTCTTGTATTGGTAGTATTCATTTCACCTGGCCAATTTTCAAAATGTATTTTCTCTGCATTTAAGAATTTCATAAAACCCTCAAGGTTATTTATATTTAAAGCCATGTGAACGCCTTTATGAGGTTTGAAGTCTTCTTCACTTTCTATGAGATGAATTTGTACTTTGTCATTTAGCTGATACCATTTAAAATTTTCACCTAATCCGGCGTTATAGATTTCTTTCAGACCAAACACTTTTTCATAAAAAGCAGCACTTACCCGTAAATTTTTAACTTGAATAGCATCGTGGTCCTTGTTGAATGTAAAATCTTTTGAGTTATGTGGTTTTAATTTCATGCCTTAAATATTTCGTATTAATAATACTCCCATATTGTCGTAATGCATTAATGAGAATATAAATCTGTTATGCATTGGAATCACTCATTTTAAATAAGAAGCGATCATCAAGTGTATTACTATAATAATCCTCTGGCCTTAATCTCTAAATATTTATTTATGGTATCTATGGTTAAGTTTTCCGGTGAGGTCAAAATTGAATGGATACCATATTTTTTGAGTTCGTTGACTATCAATCTCTTTTCAAAGGCAAACTTTTCGGCTATTACCTTGTCGTATACCTGTTGTACAGTTTCTGCTTTATTTTCTATTAATTGATTTAATTCTGTGTTCTTAAAAAAGATCACAACGAGTAAATGACTTTTTGCGATTCCCTTTAAGTAGGGTAATTGTCTGTGTAAACCATCCAGGGTTTCGAAGTTCGTATAAAGCAGAAATAAACTTCTTTGAGAAATATTTCTTTTTATACTTCCATAAAGCTTGCTATAATCAGATTCAAAAAAATTAGTGGTTACGTTATATAAACTTTCAAGAATAAGGTTCATCTGGCTATTTCTTCTCTCCGCTACAACAATATTGTCAACTTTTTTAGAAAAAGTAAACATACCTGCTTTATCCTGTTTTTTTAATATCACATTGCTCATGACCAGGGTGGCGTTAATAGCGTAGTCTAACAGGCTTAATTCTTCAAAGGGCATTTTCATTATCCTTCCCTTATCAATAATTGAGTACACAGGTTGCGACTTTTCATCCTGGAATTGATTAACCATTAATTGGTTTTTCTTGGCTGTAGCCTTCCAATTAATAGTTCGGATATCATCGCCTTGTACATATTCTTTAATTTGTTCAAACTCCATCGTATGTCCGATGCGTCTGATTTTTTTTATACCATACTGGTGGAGATTGTTTGTAAATGCTAGGAGGTCATATTTTTTTAACTGTAGAAATGCAGGATAGGTTGGAACCATTTCATCTTCTGAAAATGTATAACGTTTGGCAACCAAGCCTAAAAAAGACTTTACGTAGAGGTTCAATTTTCCAAAATGGTATTCACCTCTTTCCGTAGGTCTTAGATCATATTTAATTGTATATTCTTTTGATGCGGCAAGTTTTCTGTCAATTTTAAAATCTCTTATTTGAAATTGCTCCGGGATTTCATCAATTATTCGTGTAAAAATTGGAAAAGTATATCTGTTCTCTATTTTTATTGTAATAGGGTTGCTGTCACCATTTGAAAACTTTTCTGGAAGTACTCTTTTGGCATAGATTCCTTTATTGGTACTAAAAACGGTAACAATGTCTAGTAGGAAGAAAGTTAAAACAATAAATAATGATAATTGGGCAATAAAAAAAAGCTTAGGAAAAATAAAGCTCAGTACAAAAAGTACTATCACTGCCAGAAAGAAATAATAGCATCTGTTTTCTATGTAAAATGATCGAAGAAACCTCATATTAATTAGCGTGGTATTTCAACAGCCTGAATAATTTGCTGAACAATTTGCTTAGCGCTTACACCTTCCATTTCACGTTCGGGGGTTACAATTATACGATGCTGTAAAACAGGAACGGCCACTTGTTTTATATCTTCCGGTGTTACAAAATCCCTACCGTTCATAGCTGCATAGGCCTTTGATGCTTTAAGAATTGCAATAGAGGCTCTCGGCGAAGCTCCCAGATATAAGAATTGGTTGTTACGTGTATTAACAATGAGTTCTGCGATATATTTTAATAAGTGTGGTTCGACTATTATTTCATTTACTATACTTTGATATCTGGCAACCTGTTCTCCATTTAAAAACGCCGTAACTTTATCTGTTTTTTTAGCTTCCTTTAATTTGTGTTCTCTACTGATAATTTCCACTTCTTCGTCTACCGATGGATAATCTATATCTATTTTGAAAATAAATCGATCTAATTGGGCTTCTGGTAAACGATAAGTGCCTTCTTGTTCCACAGGGTTTTGGGTAGCTAAAACCATAAATGGTGGCGACATAGGAAATTTTTGTCCGTCGATAGTTATTTGTCGCTCTTCCATTACTTCAAATAATGCTGCCTGTGTTTTGGCAGGAGCCCTGTTAATTTCATCGATTAAAATCATGTTGGCGAAAATCGGACCTTTTTTAAATTCAAATTCAGATTTCTTGAGATCGAAGATCGAAGTCCCCAATATATCTGATGGCATTAAATCCGGAGTAAACTGAATGCGGCTGAAATCTACCGTTAATGCCTTGGCCAATAATTTGGCAGTAATTGTTTTAGCTACTCCAGGCACACCTTCAATTAGTACATGCCCATTGGACAAAAGCGCCGTGATAAGCATATCGATCATTCCTTTTTGACCGACAATTACTTTTGATAATTCGGACTTTATCTTACCTACCGCTTCTTGTAATTCTGAAAGATCGATTCTGTTTTCAAACTGTACATTAGCGTTATCTATTGATTTTTTATCTTCTTGATGTTCCATAATTAGTTGGTATTGTAAAATTCTTCTATCTGTTTATTCAATTCAAGTAAATGTGCCTCGCTATGTGAACCTCTGGATTTTAAATACTTAATAAGCCTTACAAGTTTAAGCATACTTTCTTTGTTTTTTCCTGCTTTTAAAGCCAGGTTTTTGGCAAATTTGTCATCCAGATTATCTGTGTCGATAAAATAATCAGTTCTTATTTTCTCAAGGAAATAGGTTATTTTTTTATTAATAAGGTTTGAGTGGTCTTTTGTTTCGTAATATAAATTGGCTACTGTTTTTGTAAAGTCAACTGTAGTGTTTGGTAAAGCCTTTATGATTCTAATGGTTCGTTGTTTTCTTTTAGCATTAAAGACCATAAATGTTATCAGAACAATTAAACAGATATACCATGCCCATTTCAAGGAAGGTTCTGATAGAATAAACCGAAAGGGTGATGAGCCTAGTTCTTTTCCTTCCTTATTTACGGAATCAAATAGAATTGTTTGATCGGGGAGGTAAGACATTACATTCTCTATATATTTAAAATTATTTTCTTTCAAAAGATAATAATTAGTGAAGGCATAGGGTTGAGTATGTAAATAAAACGTTCCACTCTTGTAGTTAATTTTAACGAAGTTGATATGATCTTTTAAGGCCTCTTTTTGATTAATGTCCAAAATGTCAGCTTCGTTTGAAATCGAATGAAATCCCAGTACAATAGTTGTCAGAGAATCCAGTTCCTTAAAATAAATATCCTGGGCATTTTTGTCAATGGTAATACTGTCACGACTAAATTGTGGATTTGCAAGTGTTAAGGTTGCTTTACCACTAAAACTATATTCGTATTTTATTTTAAAGTCTAAAGAGTCTTTAAGGGTTTGTGGGAATTGTGTGGAGGAAATAAAAATGGAATTACCTTCACCGGCAAAATCCAATAGTTTTTCGGCAGATACTTCATCTACCATATAATCATCGTGAATATATAGATAGGAACCTTTTATACCATAGGTTGAATCGACCTGATCAAATGTATTATCAAAATATTCAAAAGGAGTAATGTTTATATCTAATAGCTCCTGATTTTTAAAAAGGGAGGGGAGCTCCTGATAAAGTACTTTTAGCCCATAAGGTTTGGTGTGTTTTTCGTTGAAGGTTGGCGACCAATCAATCGGAGTTGGTTTGGTTATTTCTAAAACAAAAATTCCAATAATTAAGAGAATTAAGACTCCAATGTACACTTTTAAGGTTTTGTTCATGAGGAAACAGAATTAATAAGTTGCACAAAATTCCTGGAAACTTTTTCGAAATCTTCCTTACTTACTTTAAACTCCCCATACCAAATGTAATTGTATAAATAAGAAGCATAATTAAAATTAGCCTTTATTTGTTCATTGGTTATTTCATTTAAGTAATCACTATTGGTTTTTTCTACATCATAGGTTATCAGATGATAGTTAGTAAGCTCTTTCAAGAGCCATAAGTAATAATAACGTACTGCTAATCTATAATTCGTTTCATTAACAGCGTTAAAAATTAAAGTATTAAAATCGGTGGTGTGAATATTATTCTCAATATCGTCAACTTTTAGAATGGATTTATTAGCTGATTTACCAAAAACCCATCTACCTTCTTTATTCATTATTAACTTTACAATAATAAAAATGACAGCAATGATGATGAGTACATAGAATGTTTTAATAACCGAATCGGCTAGACTCTCAGCATCTGTACCTTGATCAATATCAAAAAGATTACTCAACGATTCTGCCAACCATTCTTTAAACCTGGTAAACCATCCTTTGCTGGCTACAGCCTCTTCGTAGTCATAAGCCTTACCCGTGTATTTTTCTTTAAATCCGTTTTCAAAGTTTCTTGAAGAAACAATACTCTGATCTATGCTTAGCGTATCCTTTAGACTAACATTGGCACTTTGAGGATATAAACAACTCAGATTTAGAATTATTAAAAAGAAAAATAAGTGGTTCTTCATAAAAATTATTCAGTAGAGGTTCCGATTTGGTCAATAACACTTTTAGTATTGATATTTTCTTTTTCTTCCTTAAGACTATAAAAAACGATCCCCTGGTTAAGTTGAATAAAGTTATTTGCAATGATGGCTAATATTAAAATCAGTGCATAAACAATTAATAATATCACCAGGAAAGTTATATTGCTGCCAGGGTTTTGATCAAGATTCTGCTCTGTTAAAACAGAAACGATGACAAAGAAGTAAAGGAATAAAAAGGGTATAAGCATGACAATACCGATCATTAAATAAAACAGCCAGATAGCTCCTGATGCATGCCAGAATTTCTTGCCGAAAATCAGGCTCATACTATATCCAAAACTTTCAAAAACCCCTTTTTTACTATGAATGTATTCAAGAAAAGCACCATTATAAATAAACATAATAATACCAACCATCCAATATACGCCCACAAAAGTGAACATTAATATTATATAAGGTATTGCGGCTACTATTGCAGTGGGAATCATTAAAAGAATACATACCAGAAAAAAGAGAATGACCTTTCCAATGTTTTCCTTGTAAGTAGCTATTATGTCTTTCGTGGAAAAGTTTTTACCATTGGCCTCATAAAGTTTTAAATAAAAAGGCGTAAATGTATAATTTACAACTGATATGATGGTAACTATTATAATTAGCAGACTTATTAGCAGGATAAAAACTCCGGCATTTTCATTGGCAAAGTTTTCAAAGTCAACACTGGAAGCCTGTACCCCTGATAAACCCAGAAAGTCACCAAAAAAGTAGAATCCCATGAATAATACTGCTATGAAAGCAAGGATAAACACACCGTTAATTATAAAGTACTGTTTAAAGAAATGTTTCCCATTTTGTTTAAGAAAAGCAAAAGTATCAGAGAAAAAATCTCCAAAAGTTCTCGACTTATATAGTTCCATGTTCTAATTTAAGTTTTCGGGTTACAATGGTTGGATAAATTAAGTAATAAAAGGATATGGCAGACAATGTAATAAGAATGATTCCAATAGAGAGCCAGTTTGTCATAATATTCGAATACCTGGTGACATAACCTTCAAGGAATCCTGCTGCAATTGTAAATGGAAATGTGCTGATTAATATTTTAACTCCGTCTTTTATACCTGTCTTAAAAGAATTGAATCGACTGAATGTTTTGGGAAATAAAATACTGGCTCCCAAAATTAATCCGGCCGCACCCTCTATCATAATGGCAAAAATTTCCATAGATCCATGTATCCAAATACCCCTAACGCTTTCCCATAAAACTCCTTCACTGTGAAACATATATTGAAAAGCTCCTATCATAATACCATTAAAACATAGCACTAAACCAGTACCTAATCCACCGAAAACACCAAATAAAAAGGCTTTAATTCCAACATAAAGATTATTTAGGGTGATGCCAATAAAGCTTCCCCAATTACTGCCACTCTTGTATACAGCCACCGGATCGCCATTTTTAATGTTTTCCTGAGTCATATTCACATAGTGATCTCCTAAAATTAACCTTACAAAGGTATCATCATGAGCTGCAGATACAGCTCCTATAGCCATAAACGTAATGAATATAAGAAAGGAGTATAATATATATCTTCGATACTGATATACGATTAAAGGAATCTCTGTTTTCCAAAAATGAACAAATCTGTTCGTATCTTCTCTTTTTGTTTTGTAAATTTTTTGAAAGGCTTTGGCTGCTAATTGATTGAGGTAGGTAGTTACCTTACTCTTAGGGTAATAGGTCTGAGCGTAAGACAAATCATTTATGATGTGCACATACAGGGAAGCCAGTTCGTCTGGATCTTTTAATTGATTTTTAAAAATGGCTTTTTCAAAATCTAGCCATTTTTCTTTATTTTGCTTGATGAACGCAACTTCTCTCATGGCGAGCTAAGGTAAAAAAATAAAATGACAGAACTACAAATAAATACTACCCAAAATGTAAATATAAACTTTACGGCGGCTTCTGTTGGAGAGCGTATACTGGCCTATGCTGTAGATCTGATTATAAAAATAGCATATTCAGTCGTTGTATTTCAATTGCTGTTTAATTTGTTTAGTGTAGAGCGGTTCATGATGGGGTGGGATGATTGGTCAAGAATAGCTTTTATATTGATTTTTTTCCTGCCGGTAATATTTTATACCTTGGTTTTTGAATCTTTGTTAGAGGGTCAGACCTTAGGCAAACGATTGCTAAAGATAAAAGTAGTGAAGATAGATGGGTACCAAGCCTCTTTTGCAGATTATATTATGCGGTGGTTCTTTAGAATCATTGATATTAATATGATGGGTGGAATTATTGGTTTGGTAACTGTAATTGTTAATGACAGAAATCAACGTTTAGGGGATATTTCGGCTGGAACTGCTGTGATCAGTTTGAAAGACAAAATAACCATCAATCACACTATATTAGAGAAATTATCCGATAAGTATGTCCCTACCTATCCCTCAGTTATCAATCTCTCTGATAATGATGTGCGCATCATTAAGGAAACCTTGCTAACTGCGAAAAAATCATTAGATCATGTTACTTTGATGAAATTAAAATCAAAGGTTGAAGAGGTGATAGGTGTGAAGGCTGAAGGATACGACACTCAGGTTTTTATAGACACCGTTTTGAAAGATTATAATTATTATACTCAGTCCATGTAATGTTTTATTATATCGTAGATATTTTAGGAACCATAGCCTTTGCTATTTCAGGGGTTTATGCAGCAATGAATAAGAAGCTCGATCCGTTTGGAGTTTTTATTATAGCATTCGTAACCGCAACGGGAGGAGGAACCATCAGGGATATAATTATAGGTAAGACGCCTGTTTTTTGGCTTATCAATTATACCTATATGTATGTAATAGTGGGATCAGTGATTTTTGCCATTCTATTTAGAAAACAATTACGATATCTGCGAACTTCTCTTTTTCTTTTTGATACGATTGGTATTGGCCTGTATACGGTAGTAGGAGTTGAAAAGGGAATGGAAGCCGGACTTAATCCTTTTATGTGTGTTGTTCTCGGAACTATAACCGCTTGTTTTGGAGGGGTAGTGCGAGATATACTATGTAATGAGATCCCGGTTATATTTGAAGGAAAAGAAATTTATGCCACTGCCTGCATAATTGGAGGTATTAGTTATTTTGTTCTGAATGAACTTCCTATCAAGTCGGATATAATCTATGCTGCACCTATAGCCATAGTAATTATTATTCGATTATTGGCGGTTAAGTATAAGTTAGCCCTACCTTCTATAGAGAATAAAGAAAAAGATTAAATTAATAATGCTAATTGAAATTATTCAATAATCTCTACAGTCATCGAAGCGTTTTCTAATGGCCATTCACCAGCATCTGTAGGTAGATTATTAATTTTATCAACCACGTCCATACCTTCAACCACCCTTCCAAAGGCGGTGAAATCACCATCTAAATGATAAGATCCAGGATTGCTACATACAATAAAGAATTCATATGGTGAGGCAAATTTATGTGGATTGTCAACTTCACTACTCGGCATGGAGACAACTCCTCTGTGGTGCTTGAACCCCTTTTTGGTGTCTGGAGGGAGTAAATAACTACCGATTTCTTTCCTTCTGTTAGCAATCTCCCATTCATCAGAATTACCACCCTGAATTATAAAATCTTTTACCACCCGATGGAAATAGGTGCCATTGAAATATCCTTTTTTGGTAAGGTAAATAAAGTTGGCTCTATGATAGGGGGTTTCTTCAAAAAGGTCTATTATAAAACTTCCATATTGAGTGGTTACCTTTACTTTATCTTCTTTATGTTTTTTAGAATATTCAAAGAAAAATTCAATAGCGTTTTCATCAGTAAGTTTAAATGCCTCTTCTTCTTTTGCAATGGAATCTAACCTTGCTTGTTCCAAAGCTGCCGAATCTATGGCTACTTCATTGGCGGAAGCTTTAGATCCCTCTTTTTTTTCTTTATTCCCGTTGCAGGCACTTAGAATTATTAGTAGTAATATTGTAATAAAGCTATTTTTAAGCATCATGAAATTTGAAGATTTTAATCAGTTGGTACCAAAAATAACAAATCTGAAACTTCCTGGCGAAGTATCTCATTATAAAATGGCTCCTCTCCTTCGTAAGAAAGAGTTGGAGGCACTAAAATTTGATGAGCAAAATCCCAGAAGGGCAGCAGTACTTTCCCTTTTTTATCCTGATTATAATGGTGTAACAAATTTCATTTTAATATTACGTAAAGAGTATAAAGGTGTGCATTCAAATCAGGTGGGCTTTCCTGGTGGTAAAGTTGAATTAATAGATGAGAATTTACAAGCCACGGCTTTACGTGAAACAGAAGAGGAAGTAGGAGTAGATGCAAAAAAGGTAAAGGTTTTTAAGGAGTTATCTGATGTGTACATACCCCCGAGTAACTTTTTAGTAACTCCATTTATGGGCATTACCCACGAAACTCCAAAATTTGTTTTAGAAGAACAGGAGGTGGAAGAAATCTTAGAAATCCCAGTGGTCGATCTTTTAAAAGACGAGACAGTGTTCAACAAGAACTTAACTACCTCATACGCCAGGAATATAGATGTCCCTGCATTTAAACTCAATGAATATACCGTTTGGGGAGCGACTGCAATGATGCTAAGTGAGGTTAAGGAAATTATTAAATCGGTTTATTAAGAATAAGTTTAGTAGCTTTGCCCTAAGATAAAAGATGGTGTAATGGGGATGTTCAAAAAGAATCCTTTCGGACATATATTGTTTTTAAAAAAATGGCTTATACGAATCGCCGGTGGGTTAACTCATCAACGGTATCGAGGCTTTAATCAATTGCAAATTGAAGGATCAGATGTTTTAAGAAACTTACCGGAAAACGGTGTGTTGTTTGTTTCGAACCATCAAACTTATTTTGCAGATGTGGTAGCGATGTTTCATGTTTTTAATGCCTCATTATCCAATAGAACTGATTCTATAAAAAATGTAGGGTACCTATGGAATCCTAAGCTCAATATTTATTATGTAGCTGCTAAGGAAACAATGCGCTCCGGATTATTACCTAAAATTTTAGCCTATGCAGGCGCGATAACTGTTGAGCGTACCTGGCGGGAGAAGGGCAAGAATATAAAAAGAGATGTCAATCTTCAGGATACCGAAAATATAGGTGTAGCCCTGGAAGACGGTTGGGTGATCACTTTTCCACAGGGAACCACTAAGCCTTGGAAGCCTATCAGGAAGGGTACTGCTCACATTATTAAACAGTATAAACCTATTGTTGTTCCTATTGTAATAGATGGTTTCAGACGTTCCTTTGATAGAAAAGGTTTAAGAGTTAAAAAGAAGGGGATATTACAATCCATGGTCATAAAGGAACCGCTACAAATTGATTACGAAAAGGAAACCGTTGAAGAAATTGTTGAGAAATTAGAATACGCAATTGAACAACACCCATCGTTTCTCAAAGTAATTCCTGAAGAAGAATTACTGGCATACGAGGAAATGAATAAAACCCGTCAATTCAGGTATTAAAAGCTATAATTATTAAAATTAATCAGTATTTCGTACAAACCTGAGGCTGTGAGCTTATACCTCTATTTTCTTTATTTCTTTGTAATTATTTTTTAAACGCTTCATTAAAATTCCATATAACAGGAAATAGATAAGTAAGAAGATGCCGAGTACAAGTACCGTGGCAATTACCGCTACCATGGCAATCAATAGGTAGTCATTGGTGTGTGCGTTTTCATTGAAACTTTCCCATCCACCTTTTTGATTTATGTAGGTATAAACAGAGGCTATAATAGAGGCAATTCCACCGAGGGACATCATAATAATAATATAGGTTTTTACCGTTTTACGAGCCTTCATAATCGCATCTAAAAGACCTTTAACAGTGGAGGCAGCGGAAACTTTTTTATAATTGAGGTAAAATCTAATCATATAGTACACGGCTACAATCATGGAGCCTTTAGTGATAATATCTACAATTTGCGGTAATTTAAATTCATCCCTGGCCGGGTGATAGAATACCGTAATGAGAATACCGACCAAGAACTCTATGGCACTTATAATGAAAATCCATTTAATATTAGAAGAAGATTTCTTCCATATCATTTTATATATATCATCATGTGAAAGCCTGGGAAGATCCTTTTCCCTGCTTTTCCAATCTTTTTTTAACAAATCTAATTCGTCCATCATGGGTTCAAAATGGTTTTTAATTTTGTTTTAATCCTGTTCATCTTCACACGTGCGTTAACTTCGCTTATCCCCAGAGTATCTGATATTTCAGCATAGTTTTTGTCTTCTAAGTATAGGAACACCAGTGCCTTGTCAATGTCGTTTAATTGCTTTATAGCTTTGTACATTAACTTTAGCTGCTGTTCTTCCGTATCGTCGTATTGCTCGAATTTTATTTTATGAGATACGCCCTCAAAATCTTGGGTTTGAATCGATCTCTTTGATTTTCTATAAAGTGTTATAGCCGTATTTAGGGCTACCCGATACATCCAGGTAGTAAATTTAGCTTCCCCTCTGAACTTAGGATAAGCCTTCCATAACTGAATAGTGATCTCCTGAAATAAATCATTATGTGCCGCTTCATTATTGGTATAGATTCTACATACCTTGTGAACAATATTTTGATTCTTTTCTAAATGAGTAACGAAGCTATGTTCAAGTTCTTTGGTCACTGATTCGGTTTCATGGTTTATAAAGTTAGTAGCTCAATATAAATAAATGTTACAATAGTAAGTGTAAAAACAAATATTATTCCTTAAAATAGTTCGTTGAGAATGTATTGAGAGCCTTCTTTAGAAGTCTTATTTGCCTTTAAATTAACCGGTTATGGATGGGGTGTCATCGCCTGAAAAATAAACGGATTCCTTTTCTTTTAATACCGTATTCTTTAGTATTTTTATATCACAAGAAAACCGTATGAATATTCCCAAAACAAGTACCCCTCGTATCGTAATAATCGGAGGAGGTTTTGCCGGGATTTCACTGGCAAAAAAGCTTTCAAAAAAAGATGTCCAGGTCGTGATGCTCGACCGACATAATTATCACACTTTTCAACCTTTATTATATCAGGTATCTACCGGAGCTCTGGAACCAGATTCGATAGCTTATCCCATTCGGAAAATCTTATCTCAGTATCGCAACTTTTATTTCAGGTTAGCCGATGTTGAAGAAGTACTTCCGGAGCAGAAAAAGGTAAAAACAGATATAGGAGAGTTATCCTATGATTATTTGGTGATAGCTACAGGCTCCAAGACCAATTACTATGGAAATCAGTCTATCAAAGAGAATGGTATGGCTATGAAAACGATCCCTCAGTCTTTAAACCTGAGAAGTCTTATACTTGAGAATTTTGAGCAGGCTTTACTGACCGATAGTATTGATGAACAAGATATGTTGATGAACTTTGTCATTGTCGGAGCCGGACCAACAGGTGTTGAACTTGCAGGAGCATTAGCTGAAATTAAAAAAGGAATTTTACCTAAAGATTATCCCGATCTTGATACCAGGCGTGTTCAGATCAACCTTATACAGGCGTCTGATAGGGTTCTACAAGAGATGAGTCCGGTAGCCTCTAAAAAAGCGGAACAGTTTCTGGAAAAACTAGGTGTCCATGTTTGGAAGAACGTATTAGTTACCGGTTACGATGGAGAAACCGTTTCCACCAAATCAGACCTTTCCTTTAAAACAGCTACGCTTATTTGGAGTGCGGGTGTAATGGGAGCTACAGTGAAGGGGATGAATGCAGAAGATTTGATAGTTAAGGGAAATAGAATTAGAGTGAATCAGTATAACCAGGTCGATGGTTACGAAGATATTTTTGCCGTTGGGGATATCGCAGCTATGAGTACCGAGAAATTTCCGGATGGTCATCCGATGATGGCTCAACCTGCTATACAACAAGGAAAGCATCTTGGTATAAATTTAGAACGTCTGTTGAGTAATAAACCGATGAAGCCCTTTAATTATTTTGATAAAGGGTCAATGGCTACGATTGGTAGAAATAAGGCGGTTGTAGATCTTCCGAATTTTAAATTTCAGGGAGTTTTTGCATGGTTTGTATGGATGTTCATTCATCTTTTCTTTTTGATTGGGTTTAGAAATCGAATGGTCGTGTTTATTAATTGGGCCTATAATTACATTCGATTTGACAGAGAAGCTCGATTAATTATCAGGCCTTATAAAAAGTCTACTTGATTTTTGTGAGATGATTTAAATGCTTTAAAAGATGGCACCTGAAGAATTGAGAAGTGTTTTTTAGGTTTATCGTTTTAAAAAGATAAATTCAGTTTTTATGAGCTGGTTTGTCGCTGAAAATATTTGAATAAGCTTTGTTTGTTTCTTTTTTCAAAAAGGGCCCCGTTAATTATTAAGAACTGGGCGATTCCGTAGGTGCTCATAACTAAAAGATTGATGTGTTGAATCTCAAAGACAAATTTATTGATGGCCAAGAGGGAATCTGAGATAAGAAACAAGGTTGCACCAGAGATGGCTAGTTTATAGCTCAAAGGATTAACATATCCTTTGCGTAAATACATGGTCTTTACCATAACCATTAACACAATCACATAAAGAACAATATAGGGAAGTAAACTTCCCGCATTTGGGATTATTAAATATAGCATAGGAGTAGCGAATGCCAAGAGAATAGCTGTAATGGTTAAAAATCTTCTGAAATTAAAAAACTTCGTTTTAAAGAAGGCACTTATGTACATGATATGTGCAACGAAAAAAGCAAGAAGTCCTAAAATAAAATAAGACTCATTCATCAACAGGAAAACATCTCCAATAAGTGAAAATAGAAGGGCCAGCAATATAAAGTTTGACAAATGACTATATAGCCTTTTGTTTAAAATAACATAAAAGCCAAGGGAAATAGTTAGAAGGGGCTTGGTTATATATCTAAAGGAATAAAATTCATCCAAAGTACCGGCAATGAGTTCTAATGTTAATAAGATAAAATAGATGACTGTGAATACAACAGCATTCTTCATAGTGTTATGGTAATAGTTAAAGGACGATTCTAATATACCTTAAATTCATCAAAAATCAATGTTTCCTTGGATGATATTGATTTAAAATCTTACTCAGATCACTTTTATCAAGGTGCATATATATTTCTGTTGTGGTAATACTTTCATGACCTAGCATTTGCTGAATGGCTCTCAGATCAGCACCGTTTTGTAATAAATGCGTTGCAAAAGAATGACGAAAAGTATGCGGACTCACTGTTTTTTTTATGCCGGATTTTTCAACCAATTGTTTAATGATAGTAAAAATCATAGCCCTGGTTAACTGTCTTCCACGTCGGTTCAAAAAGACAAAATCTTCATGACCTTTAACACTAGGTTGATGCACCCGAACTTCAGAGATATAAATGTTGATATATTTAATACACGAATTTGAAATAGGGACAAAACGTTGCTTATCTCCTTTTCCGGTAACCTTAATAAACCCTTCTTCAAAAAACATATCCGAAAGTTTTAAATGAGTTAGTTCAGAAACACGCAGACCACAACTGTAAAGTGTTTCTAACATGGCTTTGTTTCTGGTACCTTCAGTTTTGCTCAGGTCAATGTAATTAATCAATAAATCGACCTCTTCGATTGAAAGGGTATCCGGTAGTTTTCTTCCAACCTTTGGAGCTTCGATAAGCTCGAGAGGATGATCTTTACGGTAATCTTCAAAAATCAGATAGTTAAAGAAACTTTTGAGCCCTGATATAATTCTTGCCTGTGACCTCGGATTTACCTTTTTTGCAGTTTCATAAATGAACTGTTGAATAATTTCTGAATCAATGGCTATTGGAGAAACAGTAATATGATGCGCCGATAAAAAGAGTATGAGCTTTTCAACATCCAAACAATAGTTATTGATAGAATTGTCCGATAAGCCTCGTTCCAGCTTTAAATAGTTCCTGAAATCATTGAGTGCATGTTCCCATTTCATGTGTTAAATATAGTTGATTCTTCAGGAATTCTGATAATTCCCTGAACAGTATCTGATATATTATTGAGATTCAATATTTTAAAGAAATAACTTACAATTTTTTAGTGAAAATGCATTGGTGTTCTGCTTTTGTATGTAAATTTGCCCCGTTAAACATTAAATACAAAATTCAAAAAGATGAAAAAATTATTATTCGTGGCAGTTGCTGCATTAGGTTTTGCTTTTAATGCGAATGCACAGGATGGTTCAGCTACTTCTAAAGGTTCTATTTTAGTTGAGGCTAATACTAATTTTGGAACTGGTCATGCAGCAAACACTGGTTTTACATTTGCTTCTAGAGATGGATTTACTGAATGGAACATAGGTGCTGAAGGTGGCTATTTTATCCAGGATGACTTAGCAATTAAAGTTGGTCTAGGTTATGGTGATACTGACATAGACGGGGTTGAAACCAATGGTATCTTTTCTTATAAAGCTGGTGCAAAATATTATATCAATAGTATGATCCCTGTTCAACTAGACCTTAATGGTTTCTCTACTGATGGATTTAGCCCAATGTTTGTTGGTCTTCAAGGAGGGTATGCATGGTTTTTAGCTGACAATATTGCTATAGAGCCTGGAGTACGTTACGACTTAGATTTGAATGACGATGCAGAAGGGGGAGATACATTTTCATTAAACATCGGATTCTCTCTTTTCTTTTAATTGAATGAGAATTATAAACGATTTGAAACGGAAGCTTTTGCTTCCGTTTTTTTTTTGGAAGATTTCACCGGTTGGTGTGTTTTGAAGATGTTGTTAATAATGACTTAATTAGTATAAAATTAAGAATTAGACTACTTTAATTGTGTAGGTTTGATTTCAATAACTTACATATTAACAACAATAATTATGAAAAAAATTTTATGTGTAGCATTTGCTGCTTTTGGGTTTTTATTTACCTCTCAGGCACAAGAAGTAGAATTTGGAGCTAAGGGAGGTCTGAATCTTTTTAATAGATATGGCGATAACGTAGGTAATACTGATTTCAGAACTTCTTTCCACGTTGGAGGTGTCGCCGAAATTAAATTTACTGAAAAGTTTTCGTTGCAACCGGAATTGTTATTTTCATCTCAGGGATCTAAATATGACCTTATTTTGGATGGGTTCTCCGAAATTAATGCTCCTGAGGGTACAAAAGCAACATTAACCGAGAAGTTAAATTACATAAATCTACCTGTAATTGCTAAATACTACGTAGCAAAAGGACTTAGCTTAGAGGCCGGACCACAATTGGGGTTTCTGGCATCGGCTAAACGCGACCTCGAGTTTTCCGGAGATACCATGGACTTCGATGTAGATGATGAATATGACAGTTTTGATTTCGGATTGAACTTTGGATTAGGATATAAGCTGGATAATGGTTTATTCTTTAATGGCAGGTATAACCTCGGACTTACAAATATTACTGATAATAACGTAAGAAATGAAGGTTTTCAATTTTCTGTTGGATTTATGTTCTAATACACATCAATAGTTATATATTGCATACGGAGGTTAGATCCTCCGTTTTTTTGTGCTTAAATTTTATATTTTTACCAAAAGAAAAACCATGAAGTTTATTATCATTAACGGACCTAACCTGAACCTTCTTGGAAAACGAGAACCAGAAATTTATGGTTCAGAAACTTTCGAAGACTATTTTAATACACTTAACAATAAATACCAACAACATCAATTGGATTATTATCAAAGCAATGTTGAAGGGGAACTGATAAATAAACTTCACGAGGTAGGATTTGATTATGATGGGATTATTCTCAACGCAGGAGCCTATACACATACTTCAGTGGCTATAGGAGATGCTATTAAAGGAATACAGACGCCAGTCATTGAAGTCCACATTTCCAATACGTTTTCAAGAGAAGATTTCAGACATGTGTCATATATCTCACCCAATGCAAAAGGAGTGATCCTGGGCTTTGGAATGCAAGGATATGATTTGGCGCTGAAAAGTTTTATGACAGACTAGAATTTTGGGTTCTGGAGTAGGGCTTAGTATAGTATTCATTATATTTATAATGAACTATTTATTAAATATAAGTGAAAAAGAAACTTTGTGTTTTAATTCTCTTTCTTTTTGGTATTTCTTTTGGGGTCAACGGGCAACAGAGAATTAAAGTTGACTTATATGGAGGTGTTGCCACTACAGATGACTTTACCTTCAATATAGGAATTGATGCTTATTATATGTTTCAGCTCAATGAAACAATAAACCTTGGGCTATACGCGGGATATTCACATTTTTATAGTGACTTTCTAGGAGTGTTGGAGGTTTTTGGGGCAGATTTAAAAGACTTCTCCTTTATGCCCATTGCTTCCAGTTTGCAATTCGTTTTTTGGGACCATCTGTTATGTGCAACAGATGCCGGATATGCAATTGGGTTAGGGGGTGATCAGAATGACGGTGGATTTTATTATCAAGGAAAATTAGGATGGACAATGCCGAAATTTGAAGCTTTTGTATATTATAAGGCTATTGAATATGAGGTAAAAGCCGCTTCTGCAGGTATTGGAATAGCTTATGTTTTTAATTTAAAAAAGCGAGTTAGCAAATGACATTTAAACAAAAAAGCGAATGTATTAACATTCGCTTTTTTGATCTGAATTTATAGTGCTTAGTTATAAAAACTATAAATGTATTACTTCATCGTATGCAGCAGCAACAGCTTCCATAACTGCTTCACTCATAGTTGGGTGAGGGTGTACTGCTTTTAATACTTCATGACCGGTAGTTTCTAATTTACGAGCAACCACTGCCTCAGCAATCATATCGGTAACTCCTGCGCCAATCATGTGGCAACCTAACCACTCACCATATTTAGCATCAAAAATTACTTTTACAAATCCATCAGGTGTTCCTGCCGCTTTGGCTTTACCACTCGCAGAGAAAGGGAACTTACCAACTTTGATGTCGTATCCTTTTTCTTTAGCTTGTTTTTCAGTAAGACCAACAGAAGCAACTTCGGGAGTACAATAGGTACAACCAGGGATATTGCCATAATCTAAGGCTTCAACATGCATTCCCTTTATCTTTTCAACACAAAGAATACCTTCAGCACTTGCCACGTGTGCCAATGCTTGTCCGGGAACTACATCACCGATAGCATAATAACCCGGTATGTTAGTCTGGTAATAATCATTTACCAATATTTTATCTCTGTCGGTAGCAATACCTACATCTTCCAAACCAATATTTTCAATATTACTCTTGATACCAACTGCCGATAGAATTACATCAGCTTCTAAAACTTCTTCTCCTTTTTTAGTTTTTACAGTAGCTTTAACCCCTTTACCAGAAGTATCAACTTTAGTAACTTCAGAAGAAGTCATTACCTTAATACCAGATTTCTTGAAATTACGCTCTAATTGTTTAGATACCTCTTCATCTTCTACAGGAACCACATTAGGTAAAAACTCTACAATAGTAACTTCAGTTCCCATTGAATGATAGAAATAGGCAAACTCGACACCAATAGCACCACTACCTACAACAATCATTTTCTTAGGCTGCTCAGGTAAGGTCATAGCCTCGCGATAACCAATTACTTTTTTACCGTCTTGAGGTAAGCTAGGCAATTCGCGCGAGCGAGCACCTGTTGCAATGATGATATGATCTGCGCTGTATTCAGTTGTCTTGCCATCGTTGGTTACATCGATTTTCTTTCCAGCTTTTAATTTACCGAAGCCTTCAATTACATCAATTTTGTTCTTCTTCATTAAAAACTGAACTCCCTTGCTCATTCCTTCAGCTACCCCACGACTTCTTTTGATAACAGCACCAAAATCCTTGTCTACATCATTTACTTTTAACCCGTAATCGTCAGCATGCTTTAAATATTCAAATACCTGTGCCGATTTTAATAAGGCTTTCGTAGGGATACATCCCCAATTTAAACATACACCACCAAGGTTTTCTTTTTCAACAACAGCGGTTTTAAAACCTAGTTGTGACGCTCTGATGGCAGTTACATATCCACCTGGGCCACTTCCTAAAACGATTACGTCGTATTTACTCATATCGAAGATATTTTATTAGTCTTTAATAAACGGCTACGAATTTACGCATAATGTTTCTAAAGGCTAAATTTTTTTGGATTTACTCACATATCGATAATTAATTGTTTTGATGAATACTTATATTCATGTAATTATTAATTAGGTGACTCTAGAAATGGTTTTTAGGTCTTTTTTGTGTTGCCTAATCCCGTCCTACTCATATTACCCCAGCTTTTTTTTCCCCTGATTAGGTCTATATTTCCTTTAATTGCCGACCACATAATAAAAGGATGATAGATAAAAGGTTCAAGCATCGCCGTTCCGATAAGCTTAAAGATATATTTGGGTTTTTTATATTGTTGAAATGAGAACTCTTCAAATAATAGCGCCGTTACAGAGAAGAGTAATGAAAAGCTATAGATAACTCCAAAGAGAATAAGAAATGTAAAGAGGTTTAATTGTCCGATGATAGCAAAAATAATAATAACCACAATTCCTGTAAACTCGATAATGGGTGCAAGCCATTCAAAAAATAACCAGTAAGGCATACTTAAGATACCCAAAACTTTGTATTTCGGGTTAAACAACATTTTTTTATGTAAGAGTAAGGTCTCTATGGTTCCCCGTGTCCATCTGTTCCGCTGTCTGTAAAGTATGTTCCAACTTTGGGGAACCTCTGTCCAGCATAGCGGATCGGGTACAAAACTCACTTTGTAATCTGTTTTTTTGTCTCTCATTATTCGTCGCATTCTGACCAATAATTCCATATCTTCACCAACGGTATTAGGATTGTAGCCTCCAGCCTCAATAACAGTTTGTTTATCAAACATTCCAAAGGCTCCGGAGATCAATAATAAACCATCAACTTTAGACCACGCCATCCTTCCCATAAGAAATGCCCTGAAATATTCAAGGATTTGCGCTCTGGCAATATACGTTTGCGGAAGCCGGACCTCCATGATTTTACCATCTTCTATAATACACGAATTTGCAATTCTTATGATGCCACCTGCGGCAATAACCTTCTTTGTGTTGTTCAAAAAAGGCTTTGCTAGTTTTAGTAATGCATCGGGTTCTAATACACAATCCACATCGATAGCACATATAATTTCATTTGAACAAATGTTTATTCCAGCGTTAAGCGCATCCGCTTTGCCACCATTAATTTTGTCGATAACCTTAAAATTTTTTAGAGATTTGCTGGAAGAGGTATAAATGCCCTTGATTGATTTTGTCTTTATGGATGGGTAAAATGGCTCTTCAGATCTTTTTAATTTGAAGGCATCAATAAGCTTCTGTAAGGTTTCATCTTTACTGCCATCATTAATGATTACAATTTCAAAAGAAGGATAATTGAGTGTCAGTAATGATTTAACGTTTTCAATTACGTTGGCTTCTTCATTAAATGCAGGAGCAAGTATCGATATACTTGGTAAATTGTTTGCCTGTAGTAGGGCCATTTCATTAGAGAAATTATGCCTTCTTTTGTAATCTCTCAATTCAAGATATGAAAATAGGGCAGCCAGGATATATCCGGTGAGTACCACTAATCCATAAATAAAAAAAATAAGACTGGTAATTTCAATAAAGGCATTGATGTCCAAACTAAATGGGTTTATAATTGATTAGGTGTATTAAGGCCATAGGTACTATGAGGTCCTGAATATGAAGTTGGGTTTAATAACTGATAGGAATTAGCAAATAATAGTTTTAATCTCAGATCTTCATTTATGAAAGGCTTTAAAGAGTTTAATGAGGTAGAATCACCGAACTTCTGTACATAAATTAGAATTTCTTTCTTTACAGCGGGTGTTTCATTTTTAAAAGCTCTAATTAATTCTGGTAAAATATTTTTGTATTGAAGCTTCGCAAAGGCAGCAATGGTGGTGCTGCGAATTTTTTCATTTTGATTTTTTAGAAACGGCAGTAATTGTTTAATATGCTCAAACTGATTATACATTGCAATTAAATGAATGGAAAAACTGACAATACTGGGTTCATTATGAGTTAAATTTATAGAAAAGTCTGGGGTTGGTCCACTATACCATAGCTTCAATCCGTTCTCTATATATGCCTGTTGCCAAAGGGTTAAAGGCTGATTCATTTTGGCTAAAAATGAAACCGGGTCATTTTCAGCCGTTTTCAAACAATATAATAAGGATTGTTCTTGCACTTCAGGTCTTTTATGATTCAGGCAGTTTTCTATAATCTCTTCCTTAGCTTTTAATTTTACAACTCCTGCTACATAAAGAGCTCTGGCTTGTAAGTGCCATTTTTTACTTTTCGTGAGTGATTGAATGTAGGTGTCAAGTTCAAGGTTTCTGAACAAATGTGAAAGCTGAGAAAGCGATTCACCTTTAAAGTTTTCGTAATAGCCCAGAAACTCTTTAATAGTGATTTTCTTTTCAAATTTTGTTTTTAGCTTATTGGAACGAAATTCTTTTATTAGGACATCCTTTTCCAACTCTTCGTTAAAAAGGTAATTATTAACAAGTTCTCCTATTGCATCTATTTGTTTAATTTTTTTCTGATTTTTATGAGTCTTGTAAAGCCTCAAAATAACAATAAGCCCTATCAGGAAAACAATGGCAGATATAATAATTATAAGCGCATATAAACTGAATGTGATAAACTTGTCTTGAGCCATTTTGTTTACCTGAACTTTTAAGTGATATCCTGAAAACTTTTCACAGTTCGCTTAACCCTCAGACTTAATTCCTGTGGACTAAAGGGTTTGGTGATAAAATCATCGACACCCATATCAAAAGCATTGGTAATGATATCTTCCTGAGTCGATGTGGACAGTACTATTATAGGGGTATTTGGATGATTTTCCTTGGCATATTCTATTAATTCTTTGCCAGAGATGAAGGGGAGCATCAAATCAGTTAAAATAAGATCAAACTGAGTGCTTTTTATAAGAGATAATGCTTCTCTTCCGTCTTTAGCGACTGTTACATCATATCCGTCTTTGGTTAGTTTGAACTCGATGGTTCTAACTACCATTGGATTGTCTTCAATAACCAAAATTTTCTTTTTCATAATCTCTTAAGTTTGGGAAATCATTTTTTATCGCTTCTTTTAAGCGATGGTACTCCTCCTGTAATTTTGTTATTAGACCAGGTATTTCTTCTTCTTTCGCCTTGTATATAATATCATTACAAAGTAAACTGCCTTCAACACTTTCCACCATTTCGAAAGAAGGTTTAATAGCGTGAACTACATTTTTAAGGTCATCTAATTTTTGCGACTTTAAATGAGTGTAGGCTTCTATAAGTTTTTTATCTACCCAGGTTGTAAACATGCTAAGAGAATCTAAGATTACCTGGTCATCTCCTTCAGACAAAGTTTCTAAATAGTTTAAGTTGTATAATTGTCTTTCAGTCTTAGTAGTGAGACTGTTCTTTATAGAAAGGTGTTGGTATAATGCCTTTTTCAGGGTTTCATAATCAACCGGTTTGGTTAAATATTCATCCATTCCACATTCAAAACATAATTTTTTTTCCTTTTCAAGTACTCTGGCTGTGAGTGCAATTACGGGAATCCTGTTACCTGGTTTTTCTAGTTTCCGTATTTCTTTGGTAGCCTCATATCCACTCATTACCGGCATTTGTATATCCATTAAGATAATATCAAAAGCATTGTTTTGATAAGCCTCTACTGCTTCCATACCATTATCACAGATGGAGAGAATGGCCTGAGGGAATATTTTCTCGAGTATGGTTTGAACCAAAAACTGATTTATAGGATTATCTTCAGCTATTAAAATTTTATACGAGGTGTTATAAGAATTAATGTTAGTCAAAACATTAATTTCATTGGTAACGTTACTTTCAAGAGGTGATGCGGTATCTTGAACTTTATCAAAAGTAATCTCAAAAGAAAAAGAACTTCCTTTTCCCGGAGTGCTTTCAATTTTTAAACGGCTCTGCATTAACTTCAATAAAGAGTCAGTTATGGCCAACCCAAGTCCCATACCTTCCTGTGATCTGGTGAGTGAAGGATCTTCTTGATCAAAAGCTGTTTTGATTTTTTCAAGATTTTCAGGAGCGATTCCAAGACCGGAATCAGTAACTGAAAATAAAAGGGTGTAACTGTTCGGTTTATCTGAAACTTCAGTAACTGTTAAGGTTATATCACCTTTATTGGTGAATTTGGTTGCGTTAGAGAAGAGGTTAAGTAGTATTTGTCTAAGCTTATATGCATCTGCACTTACTATATATTCGGGAGTTATTTCACATTTGTAATGAATCTGTATATTTTCATTAATCTGTTGGTTGTCTATGAATTCAGTGATTTCTTTACACAGGTTGTATAGCTTGGTAGGTGTTGGTTCTAATTTAATTTTGCTAGCCATTAAATGGTTGTATTCCAACATGTCATCTATGAGCTCTTCCAATTTGCAAGCCGAATTATAAATCGTGTCAGCAAATGTATTTTGAATAGGAGTGAGATCACTTTTTAATAATAAATCTGTAAATCCTTTAACACCATTAAGTGGCGTTCTTAATTCATGACTAATATTTCCTAAAAATGCAGCCTTATATTCTTCGAATAACACCGAATCATTAGGCCATTTTTCATCAGCTTTTACGGTGTTTTCTTTTTTTTCTAAAAATGCGATTACAATTCCGGTCAATTCATTGGTTTCATTTCTAATAGCACTGGAAATAATTTCGTATAGGATTTTATCATCATCTTTTGTTAGAAGAGTAAAGGTCCCTTTATTGCTGTACTTTAAATCTGGGTTGTTGACAAAAATCGATTTGAGCTTTAGAAAATCTTTTGAATTGAAAGTTTTATTGGTAAGTAAAAGAGGTTCTTCCTCTTTTAGGTCATAATATCCTATTAATTTCCAAAAATCTTCACTGACCCAAATTGCACTTCTTGGTGAAGGTTCCCAATAACAATAACTGGCAACCTCTTTTTTTAATAACCATGAAAACAGTTCTTTGTCTTCTTCAAGTAAATTAAAAAAGGTTCTTTTTATGGCAGGTTCGAATACAGGCATGATTGGGTTCATAAATATTTATGAAATTATACATTTACATTAAGATACACAAGCTAAATTGCTATATAAAGAATAGTTTAGGATTATAACGATTATTTTTGCAATTTTACGCGAATCTATTCCGGTTTTACCCAATGAAAAATGTAAACACCCTCTTTTCTTACGATAAATATTATAGGTACATTAGAATCGTAGCAAGTGTTACTACTGGTGTGAGTTTAATTGTGATTTGGGGTTGGATATTAAAGATAAAGCTGTTAACTTCTTTTTTGCCTGACTTGCCCACCATGAAGTTTAATACCGCCTTATGTTTTTTTCTGGTTGCTGTTGGATTGCTTTTTAAAACTTCAAAACGATTGCCAAGATACCAGGTATATGCCGGGATCATTAATGTTACCTTATTAATTTTAGCTGGTATAACATTATTAGAGCATATTACGGGTGTTAATTATGGAATAGACCAATTATTTGTTAAAGATTATTTTTCTATATATTCCCTACCTGGTAGAATGTCATTAGGTACGGCATTAAATTTCTTTTTCCTGGGGTTGGGGTTACTTTTTATTGAATGTAAAACTAGATTGGTGGCACAAGTTTGTCAATACTTGTTTCATATCATAACTCTGATCTCTGTAACCTCATTTTTAACCTACTTATTTGGCGTGGGTATTGAAACTAAATTGGAGTTCATCACTTCAATGGCCATACACACTGCAGTATTGTTTATAGCTTTATCCGGAACTTCTTCATTAATTCGGATTGATCTGGGAATTACAAGTGTCTTCTCAAAACATAGCATAGGAAGTATGATGGCACGTAAATTATTTTTGCAGATAGGAGGAATGGTGATTGTTTTGAGTTACCTAAAAATTTTAGCAGATCGATATCAAATAATTGAATTGGAGTTTGGAACTACGTTGTTTGGCGTTTTATTTCTGGTACTATCATTGTCCTTGATCTGGTTTGTTGCTTCAAAACTGAATGAAATAGAAAGGCAGCGTCAAAAAATAAACCATAATCTGTCAATCGCTCAAACCTTTTTAAATTCCACGCCAGATCCCATAATTATAGTGGATCAATCTGCCAAAATAATTTTATTTAATGAAAGAGCGGAGGAGGTGTTTGCCTACACAGAAGATGAACTCAACGGGTTAGATCTGGATATCATTATTGACAAAAGGAGTTTAAGTAAGTTTCACAAAAGGTTTAAAAAACACTTAGTAGAGAAGGTTAAAAAAAATAAGAAGAAGCCTTTAGAGCTAAAAGCAGTAAAGAAAACCGGAGAAAAGTTTGAAAGTGAAGTCTCTTTTTCAAGGATAACGTTATTAGAGGGAACTTTTATTTTGGTTTCCTTAAAGGATATTACCGTGCGTAAATCTTATGAAAAGGAATTAAAAAAGATTACAAAAAAGTACAGTGCCGCCAATGAGGCAGCGGTAGTTGGAGTATGGGAATACGATATTGTTAAGAATTATCTCGAATGGGATAATGTAATGTATATGCTACATGGCCTTAATAAAGAAGACTTTAATCATGCATATGATGCCTGGGAAAAAGTTTTACATCCTGAAGACAAACAAAGAGCTACAGAGGAGGTAGAGAAGGCATTAATGGGTGAAGAGGAATTCGATACCTCCTTTAGAATCATTAAACCGGATGGAGAGATAAGGCATATTCGGGCCAAGGCATTAGTTTATAGAGATAATGAACAGCATCCAATACGAATGCTTGGTACCAATTGGGATATTACCAAAGAAAAACAAGCGGAACAAGCTTTACAAAATAGTTTTAGACAAAACCTGATCTTTGTTGAACAAGCTCCGAGTGCTATTGCTATGTTTAACAGGAACATGGAATACATAGCCGCATCCCAAAAATGGAAAGAAGATTATGGGTTATTAGAAATGGATATATTAGGTAAATCGCATTATGAGATCTTTCCGGAAATAGGTGATGAATGGAAAAAAATTCATCGCGAGTGTTTGGAGGGGGCTGTCAATGTATGTGATGAAGCCTCTTTTGAAAGGGAGGATGGAAGTGTTCAATGGATATCCTGGGATGTGAGACCATGGTATAAAGCAGAAGGAGAAATAGGTGGTATTGTAATGCATACCGCAAACATAACCCAGTTTAAAGACAGTGTTCGAGAGCGATTAAAAATTGAAAATATTCTTAATAAAACCAATGAGATAGCACGCATCGGTACATGGGAAGTCGATCTTGGAAAAGAAAAAATTAGCTGGAGTAAAATTACCAAAGAAATACATGAAGTACCTGATGATTATAGACCTCAATTAGAAAAGGCGATCGATTTTTATAAAGAAGGAACCAGTAAAAAGTCGATTCAATCGGCTGTTACAAATGCTGTCAGATCTGGTAAATCTTTTGATTTGGAGTTAGAAATGACCACCTATCAGGGTAATAATATCTGGGTACGATCAATAGGACAGGTTGAAATGTTTGAAGGAAGAGCTAAAAGGCTTTATGGGATATTTCAAGATATAACCGAGATTAAGAATTATGAAATTTCATTAAAGGAGACCAATGAAAAACTCAATGCCATTCTTAACTCGAGTTATGTTTCAATTATAGGAACTGACAAAAATGGATTAATCACCCATTTCAATAAAGGTGCAGAAACATTTTTACAATACTCTGCCGAGGAAATGATTGGTAAAGAAAGTCCTGTGATTATCCATTTGCCTGAAGAAATTGAGAAAAGAGGAAAAGCGTTAAGCAAGCAGTTAAATAAAAATATTCAAGGTTTTGACGTATTTGTAGAATTACCAAAACAGGGTGATTATGAATCTCAGGAATGGACGTATGTGAGAAAGGATGGATCCACTTTTCCGGTTCAACTGGTAGTTACCCCAGTCAAAGATGACCAGGGAGAAATTGAAGGATTTCTTGGGGTCGCAGCAGATATCAGCGAACTTAAAAATGCTGAAAAAGAAATTAAATCCTTATTGTCGATTACTACCGAACAAAATGATCGATTAAAGAATTTTGCCCACATTGTTTCCCATAATTTGAGATCTCATTCAGGAAATTTTGAAATGTTGTTAGATGTTTTTGTAAGTACCTATCCAGAGTTTCAAAAAGAAAAAGCAATAGAGTTATTGCAACTGGCATCTCGAAACCTAAAAGAGACCATTCAGCATCTTAATGAGGTGGTTGTAATCAATACCGAGATTGATTTTAAAATGGAAAATATTAATCTCCGAAATGCAGTTTTGGCAACATATAACTCCATATCAAGTTTAGCTTCTGAAGCCCAGGTAGAAATTATTAATGAAGTTCAGGAAGATGCATTAATTAAGGGCTTGCCAGCTTATGTAGAGAGTATTTTACTCAATTTTATAACAAATGGAATAAAATACAGATCTCATGACAGAAATAGCTTTGTAAAACTTTCTTCCTATCAACAAAACGGATATACCATTTTGGATGTTGAAGATAACGGCCTTGGAATAGACCTGAATAGACATGGTGATAAACTGTTTGGGATGTATAAGACCTTTCATCATAATAAAGATGCCCGAGGAATAGGACTTTTTATCACAAAGAATCAAATGGAAGCTATAGGAGGTAAAATAGAGGTAGAAAGTAAAGTCAACCAGGGTACTAATTTTAAATTGTATTTTAAAAACTAACCAATATAAATGAAGTCAAATAACGCAATTAATCTAACTTGCATCATAGATGATGATCCTGTTTTTGTATTCGGTGCAAAAAGAATTATGGAAATGGCCGAATTTTGCAATAACTTTTTAGTTTTTCAGAATGGTGAAGAGGCTTTAACTAATTTAAAACCCATCGTATTATCCGGTGAATCAGTCCCCGATGTAATCTTACTGGATTTGAATATGCCTATAATGGATGGTTGGGAGTTTTTGGATAATTTTATAAAACTAGAGGCCAAAAGAAAGATACTCATTTATATCGTCTCTTCATCCATAGATCCTGCGGATATTATTAAAGCTAAATCATATAAGGGATTGAATAACTTTATTGTAAAACCAATTACACGAGAGGTTTTAAGTGAAATTATGAGAGATGCAGTGAAGCACTAACTTAAAGGAAAGCTAGATAGTTTATACTTAAACATATAAAAGAATTAAATGGCGTCATCTGTAAAGTGACGCCTTTCTTTATTTTGATTGAACTTTTCTTTGTTAAAATCCTTAGAAGCTCCTTTGGGGATAGTTAAGGAATTCCATTGGTCTCCTTTTAAAAGCTTACCAATAAAAACGATCTGTCCGACGTGATACGCGTAATGTGCCATTTGCCTGTTTAATGCTTCCAGCACCGTATGACCTTCATTTCTTATATAAATAATGCGCTCTAAATCTTTTGGTGAAAGATGGTCCATGGAATTGAAGAGGCAATTCCATCCTTTGTCCCAATAGGTAATCATTTCGTCTTTTGTAGCGAGGGTATCTTCAAACTCATCATCTCGATTACGCCAATCCTTTTCTCCGTCCTCACTTAAAAAGTTGGTAAAACGACTCAGCATATTACCAGCCATATGTTTTACAAGAGTTACAATATTGTTTTGGACTTCAACCTTCCGCCAATGAATATCATCATCGTTTAAAACAACGAATGTTTTATCAGCCAGACTTTTGTAATAACGGAATTGTTTGCGGGTACTTTCCAGGTAATTGCTGTTCAAAATATTTAGCGTTAGAATGTTATATGTATAAAATTAAAAAACCTTCTCAAATTTGAGAAGGTTTTTAGGTATGTTTAGGAGTTTTTATTGATCTTTAAAATCTATACTAACTGAATTTACACAATAACGTTTCCCGGTAGCAGTCGGACCATCATTAAAGACATGGCCAAGGTGTCCGCCACACTTACTACAAAGTATTTCAGTACGAACCATTCCAAAAGAGGTATCTTTTTTATATGTTATGGTGCCTTCAATAGCCTTGTCGAAAGATGGCCACCCACAATCACTTTCAAATTTCATGTCACTTTCAAAAAGGGGAGTTCCACATCCTTTGCATTTATAAGTGCCTTCTTCAAAATGAAGGTTATATTTACCTGTATGTGGTCTTTCTGTTCCTTTAAGTCGTAATACCCGATATTCTTCTTCAGAAAGCAAAGCTCTCCATTCAGCATCGGTCTTTTCAAGGGATTGATTATTTTGCTCCATCTTCGTAGTTGATTTTTGCTGGTTACTTTTTTTATTGTCTTTGTCCTGGGCATTTGAATTACAACTGACCATCAGCGCAATTAATATTGCAAGAAATAAAGATCTCATGATATTGTTTTTTTATTTGGACGTAACAATATATTAAACATAACAATAAAGAAGACTTAGTTTAAAGATTTAATCTCTTTTATATTTAAAGTCTGCATAATAGAATCGTAATTGGTAGTGTCAACTCCTTGTATTAATTCAGTAGGTATAATAACATATCTGAAAATTAAACCTGCATTCATTTCTTCAGTCATATGGCTTCTCCAATCATTAGATCCGTCAATGAAAAATGAGATGACTGCAGGATCATAATCATAGAGATAACTGTAGGTGTAAGAATTACCGAATAATATCCTTGGAAGTGGTTCCCATATATATTCTCCATTAACTCCATAAACTACTTTTTGAAAGGCCATAATAACATCCGATTCTTCGACAGAAACACCATCAGGATATTCCAGGAATTCATAGTATCCATTGACACCACGCAAGTCAACAGTTACCTCGACAGCCTGAGGTTTAATCATTTGGCCGTCTTGACCATCCTGACCATCTTGCCCCGGAGGTCCTTGTTCACCTTCACAAGAAATTATAACAAAAGAAAATACGACGAGATAAAATAATTTTTTCATTTAAATGTGCTTTTTGAGTTATTTTAAAAAAGAGCACAAAAATAGAAAACTCCGATTCAATATCGGAGTTTTACTACGAGTAGTCGATGTTAAATATATGTTATATGTAAGTTCTGGATTAATTTAACTTTCTCACATCTTCAATGTTCAAGGCTTGTATGACGTTATTGTAATTAGAAAAATCAATTGATGCGTCTACATTATCTGCCGGTACGACGACCACTCTAAATACTTGGTTTTGTGTCCATTCGCTTCCCAGAGAATTTAAGTCGATGGTGCCGTCTAGAAATATACGTACATCTTCCTGAGTGAAATCGAAATTATAAGTCAAAACGCCATCATTGAAAAATACATCTTGAGGAATCAATCTCCAAATTTCCGTACCGTCTACCTCCCACAGAATATAGGTTAGAACAACATCATATGGGAACACCTCAAACCCATATGGTTCTACAATTTCGAAGTTGTTTGCTTCGGTAAAATCAACTTCAATTTCGAATGCGTCAGCTACAATAAGCCCTCCATCTTGCCCTGGAGGTCCTGGAGGTCCCGGATCGCCATCACATGAAACAAAGGCTAGCGAGACCATGGTCAGTAAATAAAATATTTTTTTCATAATTATCAGAGTTTTTATTATCAAACAATAGTACAATTATCAGGCCATAATAAATTTTACAAAAAAAATAGTCCGGTTTTATGACCGGACTTGAAAGTTTTAAGGAGGAACTTTGATGATTTTTCGCAAGCATTTTATTATTGTAACTCGTAGGATTTTATTTTTTGCGTATCGTATTCTTTTATATACTGGCTAATGTTCATCCCTTCATTGTTGCTAAGAAACTCTGCTGGTATTATGGCCACTCTAAATAAATTATTTAAAGTGAATTCATCATCCAGAGTGCCCAGATCAACATTACCGTCTATATAAAAATTAATATCTAAAAAAGTGTGATCGAAACTGTAGGAAATAATGCCTGTGCTAAAATATACGAGGTGTGGCATGGCTTCCCATATATCGACTCCGTTGTCTACCCCGGCAAAATGATACGCTACAACCAAATCAGATTCGAACACTTCTATCTCCTCCGGGAAAACAAATAATAGCGCATAGTCGTTTTCGGCTAAAAAGTCTACTTCAACCTCAAATACCTGGGGTAAAAGGATGCCTCCATCGACACCGGGAGGACCTTCCGGCCCAGGAGGCCCTACATCTCCCATGGGGCCTTGATCACCCTCACAAGATATTAATGTTACTAATAGTATGGCAAACGTGTAAACAATTGACTTCATAATAATACATTTAATAATTCAAAGGCAGGGGGAGAGCCTGGGTTACCAGGCTCAAAAATCTTAAGAAAGTAAACTTTAATTTACTTTTACTTCTGCAGTTCGTCCGCTTAATTCAGGAGCCAGAATCCATAACTCTCTTTCGGAACCATTGGTGAGTTCATGCCAGGTTTTAACATCTCTTTCAAAACTTCCGGCACCATTAACTTCATCATAGTTGGAGATCCAGTTGTCATCCTGCTCTCCAAGTTTGGCTGAGTTTTCGAAAAAATCTACGAAGACAATATCTTTTCCTTCTTTGGTACTTCCAAATTCATTGGTGTAAATCCCATAGACTTCATTAGGATATTTCTCCTTATTCATTTTGGTGATTTTGGCTACAATGGCTTTAATCTTATCAAAATTACCCCACCCTCTTTTAATGTCGTAATAGGTGAGTCTTAATTTATCAAGCTTAAAGTCATTAGGGAAGTTAGAAAGTTCCGGGTGTGATCGCCAATAGGTTGCATTGGCCATAGGAAGTAATGTAGGCATTACCATATTATTCCAATGTTCATCATGCCCCCCTTGTGCTGGTCGGCTATCCACAGAAGACCATGGAATTGGCCCCATCGACCATACATACTTACCGGTATTCGGGCCGGTGACAATGGCGTATACCCGACAACCATAAACATCATCTGCATGATATTTTTTATTATGGTCCGCCATGTGTTTTTTGAAATCACCCATCTTGGCAGGATTGGGCGTAATAATAACATTTTCAAATACTACATACTCTCCGTTGTTTTGCCCGGATACAGTCCAGGCCAATAATACAACGATTAATAACAATAATTTTCTCATGACAATATATTTAGCTGGTTAATAAGCTATTGAATAATTGCTATTAATCAAGAGAAAAGATGTAGTGGTAGTGGTGCAAATATAGTTATAATTAATTGAAAATTAACATTATGGGGTATTATTTATCTGTGTGTACTTCAAAGATTATTATTACTGAATAAATTTACTGATTTGAGTAATTACCTCATCATTTCCTAAAATTCTACGATGTCCCAAACCATTGGTAACTATCAAATCCGAGTTTTGTAGGTGCTTATGTATGTTTTCAGCCGAGCTTAGTGGTACATCAAGATCATTTTGATCATGGATAATAAGCGTTGGAGTAGAAACATGGTCTGCCGCTTTACTAGCCGATAAATTATTAATGTCTTCCCCGAGAACCTGATCGAATTGTTTTTTCATTTTCATTCCTACATGATCTTTCAACCCTAATTTTCTGGTAAAATCGAGAGCAATATCAATGATTTTGTCACCACAACCAATTATAACCAGTTTCTTCAGGTGTAAGCCCTGGCTAATAGAGTTTAATAAAGTCATACCTCCTAAAGAATGACCAATACCAATGTCAAAGGGTCCATATAGTTTGGTAAGATGTAATACCACGTCTATAAATTCAGACATATTAGTTTTTGAACCCGGAGCCTTACCATGAGCCGGGGCATCAAAACTAATGGTCATATAACCCTGTTTAAGAAGCTCATCTGCGATTTTAAATAATTGGGTGCCGCGTCCAGACCAGCCATGAACCAATAAAGCTTTCTTAGTTGATTTCCCATATTCATAAACGACCACCTCTTTGTTAATAGATGGGATCTTTACCTGAGTTTGAATCGTATGCTGGTCCATTGAGTATTCTCGTTTAGGCATTTTATGTTTTATCGGACTCATAAATAGACTGCCGGCAAACTTGCTGGCCAAGAGCGGAGAAATAAATTGTAACGTTTTAGCGGTGTATACTATAGGTTTAGGAATCTCAAGTGTATTTCTATATGTTTTCTGATCTTTTGTCATGCCAATACTTAATTTAGATGCAAGGTATCCATTTTCATAGAATGAACGTAATAATTACTTTTTAGAATAGAAGGTTTTATAAAAGTTCTTTCAACTTTAACTTTTAAGCCTTACAATTATTAAAGTTTTGTAAATTTGATCTGTAAAAGAAAATTAACTCAAAATGAAAAAACACATTTCACTTGTTCTATTCTCGGTTTTATTTGTTGCCTGTGCTACAAATCCGTTTACAGGCAAGAAAACAATGGCTTTGGTGTCTAATGACGAATTATTCGCATCCTCTTTTCAGCAATACGATAAGTTTTTAAATGAAAATAAGGTTATAAGTGGTACGGCAGATGCGCAACGCGTAAAAAGAGTTGGACAACGAATAGCGGTTGCTGCAGAGAAATGGTTGAATGCTAATGGATACGAAGGATATTTAAAAGATTATAAATGGGAGTATAACCTTGTGAATGATAAACAGGTGAATGCATGGTGTATGCCTGGAGGTAAAATAGTGGTGTATACAGGTATATTGCCTATAACAAAAACCGATGCCGGTTTAGCAGTGGTAATGGGGCATGAAGTAGCACATGCACTGGCAAATCATGGACAACAACGTATGAGTGCAGGAGTTTTACAACAAGCAGGTGCTGCTGGTGTAGCAGTTGCAACAGGAGGCCAGAGTTCGACAACTCAGGAATTATGGATGACGGCATATGGAGTAGGCTCTCAGGTAGGAGGAATGCTTCCATTCAGTAGAAGTCATGAAACCGAGGCCGACAGAATAGGTATTCAATTAATGGCTATTGCCGGATATAACCCTGATGAAGCGGCTAAATTGTGGGAACGAATGAGTGCTAATTCAGGAGGAGGAGCTCCTTCGGAAATATTAAGTACACACCCTTCTAATGATTCCCGAATCAGTAATTTAAGAGCATGGTCGCCTGCTGCTAAAACCGAAGCTAAAAAGTTCGGTGTAACCAGCTTTCAATAACAATGAAAGAAAAATAAATAGTATATTCGAAGCTGTTCAAATTATGAGCAGCTTTTTTTATGAATAATAAGATAAACAGGCCGTGATGCCCTAACAAAATTTGTTAATATATGACGCGAATTGCACTTCAAAAAGGAAGTAAGAAATTATTGAATGCTTGGGCATTTTACGATTGGGCAAATTCAGTGTATAGTTTAGTGATATCTTCGGCCATTTTCCCGATTTTTTATGGTGCTTTATTCAGGGTTGCGGGTATAGAAAAAGTAACCGTTTTTGGAGGTGAAATTGCTCGGGCGCCTTTAATCAGTTATGTTACTTCAGCGGCATTCGTTTTTATTGCCATTGTTACACCATTGATATCGGGTATAGCAGATTACCTGGGGAATAAGAAAGTGTTTATGAAATTCTTTTGTTACCTGGGAGGCGTTTCATGTATAGGTTTGTATTGGTTTTCACTTGAAAATATTTACGTTGGTTTATTATGTTACTTCTTTGGATTGGTTGGATTTTGGGTGAGCTTTGCAATCAACAATTCCTACCTTCCGGATATAGCCTTTCCCGAACAACAAGATAGAATAAGTGCAAAAGGGTTTTCCATGGGGTATATTGGAAGCGTTATTCTTTTAGTGCTGAATTTAGCGATGGTGATGAAACCTGGTATTTTTGGAATTACTTCCGATGCGGGTGAGGCTGCTGAAATTCTCGCCATGAAGTATTCCTTTGTTTCTGTGGGTATTTGGTGGATACTATTTAGTCAGTATACTTTTTACCATTTACCTAAAGGGAATAAGAAAGCGGGGGAGAGAAAAAATATCATTCTCAACGGTTTTAAAGAATTGAAATTAGTCTGGCACCAATTAAAAGAACAACCTGTCCTGAAACGGTATCTGGGTGCCTTTTTTGTGTATAGTATGGCGGTGCAAACCGTTATGTTGATTGCAACCTATTTTGGAGAAGAAGAAATAGCCTGGGGTTCGGCCGACGAACGTACCATGGGGTTGATTGTTAGTATTTTAGTCATACAGTTGGTTGCAATTGTAGGAGCTACGCTCACGGCACAGGCATCTAAGAAATATGGTAATATAAACACATTAATGGTAATTAATATTATGTGGATTATGATCTGTGTTTATGCATATTATTTAGAAACTCCAACAAATTTCTACATAGCCGCAGCTTGTGTCGGATTGGTTATGGGAGGGATTCAAGCTTTATCCCGATCTACCTATTCGAAGTTTTTGCCGGAAACAACAGATACTACCTCCTTTTTTAGCTTCTATGATGTTGCTGAAAAAATTGGAATTATCATAGGCACTTTTATGTATGGTTTAATAGCTCAGGTCACGGGAAACATGCGGAATTCAATAGTGTTTTTAGGAATTTTCTTTGTCATGGGGGTATTTCTTTTGTTTAGAGTACGAAAAATTAAATCGTTACCATAACGTATAATTAAGCACTTTGCCGATTTATAATTAATTCATATGTAGTCTGTTATATATTTATATCGCATTACAAAAGTATGGAATATGAAACCTATTAAAATTCTATTCCTACTATGCTATATTGCAACTACCCCAATAATTCTTTCATGTAGCGCAGAAACAGAAGACCCTGATGTTTCTACGGATATTTTTGAGGCATATATCAACGATACGCATTTTACTGCGAAAGACGTTGTTTTAATGCTTAGAGGTGATTATATTGATATCATCGGAAATGATACAGAAACAGATCAATCAATCTTCATTACCCTGAAAAGAGCTAACAAGGAACGCTATGTCTTTGGGAAATCTTCAATTAATGGAGAAGGAAATGAGGCTGCTTTCTATAATCGAAATAACAGTGATGAGTTTACCACCTCGTTTGTGAATAAAAATTGTGGAGAAGTTAAACTTGATATTTCAAAATGGAGCGAAGGAATGATTTCCGGAGAATTCTATTTTGAGGCTTCTAATGATGAAAATAAAGTTATCCAGGTGTCTCAGGGACGATTTGAAAAGAACTTCTATGAATAAATAAGCTTTTGTCGATTAATAAAAAATGCTCGGGGAATACCTCGAGCATTTTTAGTTTTGGTTGATTACTGGTTTTGGCTGACCACGATTTATAGTTAATTAGATCTTAGTTACATCGCCACTTCCAACAATTTTATTGTCAGTGCTACCTGGGTTACCTTGATATTTTACATCTCCGCTTCCTACAATCCTTGTTTTAAGCTTACCACCATTACAATGAACTTTGGCATCACCCGATCCGGATATAGAAACCGATACGTCTTTTGCTTTTAAATCATATGCATGAATATCTCCAGACCCTGAAATAGCACATTCAAAAGAAGAAGTGTATCCCGTAACACTAATGTCACCTGACCCGGAAACATTTGCCTCAACAGTATCGCTGTTAAGACTTAATTTAATGTCGCCTGATCCTGAAAGACTTGTTGTAAAGTTTGTAGCTTTAATTTCATTTTTTGAAACAATATCGCCGGATCCGGATAAATAAACCCCGGAGATGTCTTCAAAAGGAACGGTAATTAGAATTTTTTTACCTCGGCTGGTCGAAAGATTATATCCTTTTTCCGTTTTTATTTTAAGTTGATCACCATCAACTTCGGTAACAATATATTCGAGTAGGTTTTCCTCCGCCTCAATAGTAATCTTACCTTCAGAACCTTTCACGAGTACAACATCAAAAAAACCTGCCATACTTACAGTGTCATAATCACCTACCTTTCGGGTTTCTGTGGTAACCTTACCATTACCGTTTACTTTTTTACTACCCCACCATTGAGCACTTGCTGCTGAGGTAATTGTAAGGGCAAATAAAAATAAAATTGATTTTTTCATTTTAGTTGTTTTGAGATTGATGAATTAGTTTTTATACAATTTAACACTACCGTAGTCTGAATTGATAGATAATTTGTTTTTACCCTTTGAGCCGTAATAGCCTTCATAATGTTTTTCAGTAGATTTTTCTGTGCTATGACTCATATTAAGATCTTCCTTTCCGCTTAACCCGGCATATTCTAATTGAATATTAAAATCGAAATGATAATTTGGGTCATAACCAATTCTTATTCCGGCGTAATCACTTCTGATTTCAACATTACCGGCATTTGAAGAAAGGTTGTCAATTTTTATAGATCCATAATCAGATGATAGAGATACATTTCCATGAACATCACCGATTTTAGTAGTTAAATAATCTCCATTTGCTTGCAGGTTATTAACGGCACCAATTTTTATAGATCCATAATCGCATGAAAACTCGAGATTACCTGCCTCTCCAATTACGGAGGTTGTGTAGTCGGCACTAATAATAAGATTACCTGCTTTGTCAATTTCATAGCCTGAATAATCGGCACTGATTTTACCGCTTTTCATATATCCTATCGTAGACTTAGAGGTGTAATCAAAGCTTAATGTATTATTATCCGCATTGAGTTCTCCAATATTCATTTTACCGTAGTCACAACTTATTTTGGCAACACCGTCTAATGCATCTAAATTGATTCCACCGTAATCGTTGCTGAGGTCTACACTGTTTGTAACCGGCATCTTAATGGTGTAATTGATTTCCATACTTACATTATTGCTTCCCCAACTCCAATTCCAGCCACTACTTTTTTTGAAAATGGTTTTAGCAGAAACCATAGCGTTTGAAGCCGAAAAATCAACATCGATCTCATCTAGTTTCTTCTGAACTTTATCTTCATTGTTACCACTGGTTTTAATATGAACCTCAATTTCTATACGGTTCTGATTCCAGGTAGTTATGTATAAATTTCCATAACTGTTATCAACCTTCAATAAGGCATTAGCGTTTACACTATACTCTTTATTTATCTTTTTTTCCTTGGTGTATTTTCCGGTATGGGAAGGATTGGTTGCAAGCAACATAGCTGGCAACAAAAGAAGGAATAGTGTAATTTTATATAACATAGTTTTCATCTTTTTAAGATTTAATTGTTATGAAAGGTCATGCATTGTTTAGTAAGACCTATACCTGGTTTTAAACCTGATTAGCAGGCAATGCATTTTCCTTGTCTTTTAATTGTTTTACTTCTTCGATCTGATTTAAAACATCTTGTAATAAATCAATTCTGGTTTGAAAATTGGTAATCATTGCATGCAGTATTTTTTTAGTATTACCATTTTCTTTAAGATCTTGTTCTAGTTTTTTATAATCATTATCTAATTTTTTTATCTGAAGCATGGCGTCATCGACCATCTTCTGGGTTTCGGGGGTAACTTCTTTATTTATTTTTTCTATTTCCTGCTCTAGTAAAGAGGCAAAATAGAACTGTGTCTTTTCAACTTCCGGAGCAACTTTTGATGTCTTTTGAGTATTTACAAAAACACCAGCTCCTAAAGCAATTAGTATGGCCAGCGATGCAGCAATAGAAAGTGGTTTCCACCAGGATCTTTTTTTAGATGGCCCTTCAATATTTAAAGTGGACTGACTATTCAAGCGTTCTAAAAATCGCTCTTCATGACCAGCTGTTGGCTCTTCAATGTCAAATTGACCATGAAGTTCCTCGAAAAGTGCATCAATATTATCTTTCTTTAAGTCCATACTTCAGTTAATTTTTTTCTTAAACTCGCTTTTGCTCTTGAAATGGTTGTTCTGCAATTAGCATAACTCATTCCCATTATTTCACTTATTTCCTCATAGTCATAACCTTCTATTAAATGTAAGGTCAAAGAAACTCTGTAATTGTCCTTCAGCGTTTTCATGGTTTCTAACACTTTTTGAGCCTTCATGTTTTTGAAATCATGATCAGGATCAATGCCATCGTTGTCTTCGACCCTGTACATTACATCATCTAACGGAACGTCATCATTTTTTTGTTGTTTTCTGTAATGATAGATACTGTTGTTAACTACAATACGTTTTAACCAGGCTCCAAAAGTGGTGTCTCCCCTGTAGGAATCTAATTTCGTAAATGCACTTAAGAAAGATTCCTGCAGAACGTCTTCTGCCTCGTAGGGATCATGGACAATTCGTACTGCAATGTTATACATCGCTTTGAAGTATCTCTTATATACTTCCATCTGGGCTACTTTGTCCCCCTTTTTGCATAATTGCAATAATGCTTCAATATCTAAATTACTTCGGCTCAAAAAGTGATTGTTTACTATAAAGATGAAGATTAAGGTTCAATTGTTACAGTTTGAAAAGATATTTTTTTAAAAGATATTGATTTTGTGAGTGTTATACCAGTGTGCAGCTTCCTGAAGTATAACTATTTATTAAGGCTCCAGAAATGATGTAGAGGTCCATTTCCTTTACCAGCCTTTAGTAGGTCTGCATTTTGGATAGCCCCCTGAATAAATACTTTAGATTTTTTAATCGCGGAAACTAAGTTGTATCCCTTTCCTAAATAAGAAGCTATTGCTGAAGATAATGTGCATCCTGTGCCATGAAGATTACCGGAATTGATTTTTCTGGATTCAAAACTGATATGCTGGCTTTGCGTAATATCATATAAGGTGTCAATAGTATAATTACCACTTAGGTGGCCGCCTTTTAATAAAACGGAAACTTCAAATTTGTCTGCCAATTTTTGCGCAAAACCGGCAAGATCGTTCTCATCAATTTTTTCGCCCAGTAATGTTTCAGCTTCCGGAATATTGGGAGTTATTAAGGTGCTCAAGGGAAATAGCCTGGCAACAAGATTTGATACGGCCTCCGGTGCTAATAACTTTTTTCCCGAACTGGAAATAAGTACTGGATCTAATACAATCAACGGGGAAGGATGCATTTGCAAACAATCTGCAACTCCTTCAACAATAGCCGCATTCGCCAGCATTCCTATTTTGATAGCATTAATTTCAATATCTTTAAGGATTAGGTTGAGTTGCTCCTGAACAAATTCGTAAGGTAAGGTCTGAATTTGCGACACACCTAAAGTGTTCTGGGCAGTAAGCGATGTGATTACTGAAGTAGCATAACAACCGCAGGCGCTAATGGTTTTAATGTCGGCTTGAATACCCGCTCCACCACTGGGATCACTCCCTGCTATCGTTAAAATATTTGGAATACTTTGTTTTTCTTTTTGCATTTGTTGAAAACGAGGATTGCAGTACAATTAATACGAATTCCTGAGTCAAAAATAACAATTTTTAAATGTTCGCTCTATAAAAGTTATTTCAGCTCCATAAATTTAAATCTTGGCATGGCTATTGTCTAAATACAATAGAATAACTGGAGCTTGTTTTTATTGTAAAAAACTGGTGTTTAGTTGTTTGTGTTAAAGTGAGTATTGTTAGAAAAGATAAAAAAACAGCTCATTCTGGATGACAGAATGACTTAAAAGTGATTATGAGTAAAACAAAACTTTTAAATATTGACAGTTTGTCATTGCAAAACTTTGATGAAGATGCAGAGTTAATTCCATTAATGACACCTGAAGATGAAGAAGAGATTAATAACGAATCCCTGCCGGAATCTTTACCAATTCTTCCTTTGAGAAATACGGTATTATTTCCAGGGGTGGTTATTCCTATTACAGCCGGACGAGATAAGTCTATTAAGCTGATAAAGGAAGCTTCTAATGGAGGTAAGATTATTGGAGTAGTTTCGCAAAAGGATGAAACCGTTGAAGATCCTACCCCTGAAGATATTAATATGGTAGGAACGGTAGCAAGGATACTGAGGGTGTTACAAATGCCTGATGGGAACACTACGGTTATTATTCAGGGTAAAAAGAGATTTGAAATTGATGAAATTACATCTGAAGATCCTTACTTCAAGGCAACTATTAAAGAGGTGCCGGAAGCTCGTCCTGAGAAGGAAAATAAGGAGTTCGATGCGATTATTGATTCCATCAAAGAGTTAGCGCTTCAGATTATCAAAGAAAGCCCGAATATTCCTTCGGAAGCATCATTTGCCATTAAGAATATTGAAAGTTCTTCATTTCTTATCAACTTCATTTCATCAAACCTAAATCTCGATGTAAAAGAGAAGCAGGCATTGCTTGAAACGAATGACTTAAAGGAAAGAGCCCTGGCTACCCTGAAGTTTATGAATGTTGAATTTCAACGTTTAACACTTCAAAAAGATATTCAATCTAAGGTAAAGCTGGATCTCGATCAGCAACAGCGCGAATATTTCTTACATCAGCAAATGAAAACCATTCAGGAGGAACTGGGTGGAAATTCATCGGAAACGGAGATTGAAGAAATGCGTGAACGTGCTAAAAAGAAGAAGTGGAGTAAAAAAGTTCAGGAGCATTTCGATAAAGAACTGAGTAAGATACAGCGTATGAATCCTCAGGTTGCAGAGTATTCCATACAACGTAACTACCTCGACCTCTTTTTGGAGTTACCTTGGAATGAATTTTCTAAGGATAGTTTTGATTTAAAGAGAGCGCAAAAAATTCTGGATAGAGACCATTATGGTCTCGAAGATGTTAAAAAGCGAATAATAGAATATTTGGCAGTTTTAAAACTCCGTAACGATATGAAATCGCCTATTTTATGTCTTTATGGACCTCCGGGAGTTGGTAAAACCTCATTAGGTAAGTCCATTGCAGAAGCTATAGGAAGAGAGTATGTTCGAATGTCTTTAGGAGGTCTGAGAGATGAGGCTGAGATTAGAGGTCATAGAAAAACATACATTGGTGCAATGCCGGGTAGAATTATTCAATCGATCAGAAAGGCGGGTAAATCAAACCCTGTATTTATTCTGGACGAAATTGATAAGCTTTCGGTTAGTCATAGCGGAGACCCTTCTTCAGCCATGCTTGAAGTTTTAGATCCGGAACAAAATCATGAATTTTATGATAACTTTCTTGAGGTAGGGTACGACTTGTCTAAGGTAATGTTTATTGCTACTGCCAATAACCTGTCTACTATTCAACCGGCGCTGCGAGACAGAATGGAAATTATCAATGTTACCGGTTATACCATTGAAGAGAAAGTAGAGATTGCCAAACGTCATCTTTTACCTAAACAATTAGAGGAGCATGGTTTAAAGAAAAAAGATCTGCAGATAGGCAAAAAAGAACTGGAAAAGATCGTTGAAGGTTATACCCGTGAATCTGGAGTAAGAAGCCTTGAGAAACAGATCGCTAAAATGGTTCGCCACGCTGCTAAATCCATTGCTATGGAGGAAGAGTACAATGTAAAGGTTACAGCCAAAGATGTGGAAGATGTCTTAGGACCTGCTCGATTGGAACGCGATAAATATGAGAATAATGACGTTGCAGGGGTGGTAACCGGATTGGCATGGACCAGTGTTGGAGGTGATATATTATTTATTGAGTCGATCCTTTCTAAGGGTAAAGGAAGCTTGAATATAACAGGGAACCTGGGGCAAGTAATGAAAGAGTCGGCAACCATTGCCATGGAGTACATTAAGTCAAATGCTGAGGACTTAGGAATTAATCCTGATGTATTTGATAAGTACAATGTGCATATGCACGTTCCGGAAGGAGCAACGCCTAAAGACGGTCCAAGTGCAGGGGTAACCATGTTGACCTCATTGGTTTCGCTTTTTACGCAAAGAAAAGTTAAGAAGAGTATAGCAATGACTGGTGAAATTACCTTAAGAGGAAAAGTGTTGCCGGTTGGAGGTATAAAAGAAAAGATCCTTGCAGCTAAAAGAGCCAAAATAAAAGAGATTATCCTGTGTGAGGATAATAGAAAAGATATAGAGGAAATAAAACAAGACTATTTAAAAGGATTAACCTTCCACTATGTACGTGAAATGAGAGAAGTAATTGAAATAGCAATTACCAAACAAAAAGTTAAAAACGCCAAGAATTTATAAAGAGTTGCTTAAATTAAGGCTGGATTTAAATCCAGCCTTAATATTTAAATACAGATTATATTGATGAAAAAAATTACCATTGCAATAGACGGTTATTCTTCTACCGGAAAAAGTACGATAGCAAAACAGCTGGCAAAAGCTTTAGGATATGTGTATGTTGATTCAGGTGCGATGTACAGAGCAATTACCTTATACGCACTTGAGAACGAATTTATCGGTAGCGAGAAAGATAATATAGACGCTCTCGTTAAAATGCTCCCGTACATTAAGTTAAAATTTGAACTGAACAATGCAACAGGGGCTGCTGAAATATATCTTGATGGTAAGAATGTCGAAAAAGAAATCCGATCTTTAAAAATCTCTCAACACGTAAGCAGAATTGCAACCATCACAGAAGTTCGTCAGAAGCTTGTAGATATGCAAAAAAAGATGGGCGAAAATAAAGGTGTTGTCATGGATGGTCGTGATATAGGTACCGTGGTGTTCCCTGATGCAGAATTGAAATTGTTCATGACAGCTTCTCCGGAAACAAGGGCTCATCGTAGGTATAAGGAACTGTTGGACAGAGGAGAAAAAGTAGTCTTTAAAGATGTGCTCGAGAATGTTCAAAATCGGGATTATATCGATTCTCATCGTGAAAACTCTCCTTTAGTAAGAGCAGAAGATGCCATCGAATTTGATAATACCGACATGGGACTTCAAGATCAATTTGAACGAATTAAAGGAATGGCACTGCGAGTAATTGAAAAACAATGATTTACTGTAAGTTTTAAAATTTGAAGTAATTCTTCTAATTGTTTGTGAATCAAATATTATTGTTTTAATTTTGCACTCCTTTTTGCATGTAGATAGAGGTGGAAGGGAAGAAAAAAACAAACAATAATATCTTCTATGTTTAATATGCATAACCTCTTCATTGAATATAGAATACAAATTTAATACTCAGCACATGGCTGATACAAACACAAATCCAGAAGTACAGGAACAACAAAATCCTGCACAATTTTTAGAGAACTTTAACTGGGAGAAATACGAAGAAGGTATTGAGAAGGTTGAAGATGACAAACTTAAAGAGTTTGAAGATTTAGTAGAGAAAAATTTCGTTGAAACTGCGGATGATGATGTAGTTGAAGGTACTGTTGTTCACTTAACAGACAGAGAAGCAATCATCGATATCAATGCTAAGTCTGAAGGTGTAATTTCTCTAAATGAGTTCCGTTACAATCCTGATTTAAAAGTTGGTGATAAAGTAGAGGTGTTGATCGATGTTCGTGAAGATAAATCAGGTCAATTAGTACTTTCTCACAGAAAAGCTCGTGTAATTAAGGCATGGGATAGAGTTAATGAAGCTCACGATAAAGGAGAAATCGTTAACGGTTTTGTTAAGTGTAGAACTAAAGGTGGTATGATCGTAGACGTATTCGGAATTGAAGCGTTCTTACCAGGTTCTCAAATTGACGTTAAGCCTATCCGCGATTATGACCAATATGTAAATAAAACAATGGAATTCAAAGTTGTTAAAATCAACCACGAATTCAAAAACGTTGTTGTTTCTCATAAAGCACTTATTGAGGCTGATATTGAAGAACAGAAGAAAGAGATCATTGGTCAATTAGAAAAAGGTCAAGTATTAGAAGGTGTTGTTAAAAACATTACTTCTTACGGTGTATTCATCGACCTTGGAGGTGTAGATGGATTAATCCATATTACCGACCTTTCATGGTCTCGTATCAACCACCCTAACGAGGTTGTTGAATTAGACCAGAAATTAAATGTGGTAATTCTTGACTTTGATGATAACAAGTCTAGAATCCAGTTAGGTCTTAAGCAATTACAGAAACATCCTTGGGAAGCTTTAGATGCTGAACTTAAAGTTGGTGATAAAGTAAAAGGTAAAGTAGTTGTTATAGCTGATTACGGTGCATTCGTAGAAGTTGCTGAAGGTGTTGAAGGTTTAATTCACGTTTCAGAAATGTCTTGGAGTACTCACTTACGTTCAGCTCAGGACTTCGTTAAAGTAGGTGATGAGGTTGAAGCTGTTATCTTAACATTAGATCGTGACGAGCGTAAAATGTCTCTGGGTATGAAGCAATTAACTCCAGATCCATGGACTGATATTACTGCTAAGTATCCTGTTGGTTCTAAGCATAAAGGTATCGTTAGAAACTTTACTAACTTCGGTGTTTTCGTAGAACTTGAAGAAGGTATCGACGGATTGATCTATATCTCAGACCTTTCTTGGACTAAGAAGATCAAACATCCATCAGAGTTTGTTAACATTGGAGATGAGTTAGAGGTTGAAGTTCTTGAATTAGATGTTGAAGGACGTAAACTTTCTCTTGGACACAAACAAACTACTGAAAACCCTTGGGATAAATACGAGCAAGAGTTCGCTGTAGGTACAGTTCACAATGCTGCAATCGATGAGATCGTAGACAAAGGAGCTACTATCCAGTTTAACGATGATATCGTAGCGTTTGTTCCTTCACGTCACCTTGAAAAAGAAGACGGTAAGAAATTGAAGAAAGGTGATGTAGCTGACTTCAAAATCATTGAGTTCAATAAAGAATTCAAGAAAGTTGTAGCTAGCCACACGGCAATCTTCAAAGAAGAAGAAGAGAAAAATGTAAAAGCTGCTGCTGCTTCTAATGCAACTAAAGAGAAGACTACTTTAGGTGATTTAGATGCACTACAGGAGTTAAAAGATAAAATGGACGGAAAATAAGCCGTAATTATCTTTATAAAATTAAAAGCCCTCAATATTATTGAGGGCTTTTTTTATTACTTCGTCATGGCTTTTTGTATCGCTGCTTCAGCAAGGGGGCGCATTACCTCATATCCTTCACTCGTAGGGTGCACTTCATCATTGGCGTAAATAGGTTTCATGCCTTTACGTTTGTCTGAAAGGTGCGAATGGTAATCCAGATAAATATGCCCATGCTTTTCGGCATATGCCTTCATCCAGTTGTTGATCTTAATGATTTTTTCTGCGGGCTTTAACCCTGGTTTCCATGGATAGTCATAAACAGGAAGTATTGATGATAACACTACCTTAATTCCGTTTGCGGTCGCAATTTCAGCCATAGATGCCAGGTTATCCTGGATCATTTTAATTGTCGATGGACCTGTATTACCGGCAATATCATTAGTACCTGCCAAAATAACAACTACTTTCGGTTGTAAATCAACCACATCCTGACGAAACCGAATTAACATCTGCGGCGTTGTTTGTCCGCTGATCCCTCTGTTAATAAAACCGTTTTTATTAAAAAACTCCGGATCGTGACTCATCCATCCTTCGGTGATCGAGTTTCCCATAAAAACTACTTCCACAGGTTTTTGGAGTCTGATAATTTCACTATTGTCCGCTTTAAACCGTTTTAAATTAGGCCAGTCTTGTGCAGCCGTATTGAAGAAAGCCATCAGAAATAATAGGAGTAACGTGATAGATTTAGTTCTCATTTTATTTAATCTTTTGAATTTAAAATCATAATTTAATGGAGAAAATGAAATGGTATTTATTGATAATCATTTAATTATTTCAGGATTAAAAAATCATCAAATTACAAGTTAGTTTTATTTCGCAATAAATCCGTATTTTTACAAACCAAACACGATTGCAATTCGAAATTATGAGTCAAAAAGTTCTGCTTTCTTCTAAAGAGATCCATATTATACTGCATCGTTTGGCTTGTCAACTGATAGAGAATCATTTAGATTTTAAAAATACTGTTTTAATAGGAATTCAGCCCAGAGGCGTTTTTCTTGCAGAACGCCTGAGTAAGATTCTCAAGGAAGACTATAAAGTCAAAGATGTGGCGTTGGGATACCTTGATATTACTTTTTATCGTGATGACTTTAGAAGAGGAGAGAAACCTCTCGAAGCTAATAAAACAAATATTAACTTTCTGGTAGAAGATAAGAAAGTAGTTTTTATAGACGATGTGCTTTATACTGGTAGAAGTATCAGAGCCGCATTAACTGCTATACAATCTTTTGGACGACCTTCAGAAATTGAACTTCTAACCTTAATCGACAGGAGGTTTAGCAGGCATTTACCAATACAGCCCGATTATAGAGGAAGACAGGTTGATGCCATCAATCAGGAAAAAGTTAAAGTACTTTGGGAAGAGAATGATGGAGAAGATGTAGTTTATTTAGTAAATAATTAGAAAATAAGTCAACAGCAATGAGTGAATTAAGTGTAGATCACTTACTGGGAATAAAGTATCTTAAGGAAGAAGATATACAACTGATATTTGAGACAGCTGATCACTTTAAAGAGGTGATTAACCGTCCGATTAAAAAAGTACCTTCACTGCGCGATATTACCATCGCCAATATGTTTTTTGAGAATAGTACAAGAACGAAGCTTTCTTTTGAATTGGCGGAGAAAAGGTTATCAGCTGATGTGGTTAATTTCTCTGCTTCACAATCTTCTGTAGCCAAAGGGGAAACACTCATAGATACGGTAAACAATATCTTATCGATGAAGGTTGATATGGTCGTAATGAGACATCCAAATCCGGGTGCTGGTGTGTTCTTATCAAGACATGTGAATGCCAGTATTGTAAATGCTGGAGATGGTACTCATGAACACCCAACCCAGGCCTTACTTGATTCCTATTCTATTAGAGAACGCTTAGGAGATGTAGCAGGAAAAAATGTGGTAATCGTTGGTGATATCTTGCATTCAAGAGTAGCACTTTCAAATATATTTGCACTGAAATTACAAGGGGCTAACGTTAAAGTCTGCGGACCAAAGACATTGATACCAAAATATATTACCTCCTTGGGAGTGGAGGTGGAAACCAATCTTAGAGCTGCACTCGAATGGTGTGACGTAGCTAATATGCTTAGAGTACAAAATGAGCGTATGGATATCAGCTATTTCCCGACAACCAGAGAATATACCCAGCAATTCGGAGTTAATAAAAAAATATTAGATTCCTTAGATAAAGAGATTACGATTATGCACCCCGGACCAATAAACAGGGGAGTAGAGATAACTAGTGATGTAGCCGATTCAAAACAGGCTATTATTCTCAATCAGGTAGAGAATGGAGTAGCTGTTAGGATGGCAGTGATATATTTATTAGCATCTAAAATTAAACAATAACATTATGATTTTTGATAAGCAAGGAAATACTACCGTAGCTACACAAGAAGCAGTATCGTTAGCTACATTTTTGAAGCGATTGGACGAATCATATTCAAAATGGAAAAATAATAATTTGATCGTTAACCTGCTTTCAATTAATAAAATTGAAGCGAATGATTTATTGGAGTTTTTACCATTGCGAAATAAGCATACCGAAGGTAAAAATTCTTTTGTTATTGTTTCCACAGCTGTTAAATATGAGGATGTACATGATGACCTCATAGTGGTACCGACACTAAAGGAAGCTTTTGACATTATTGAAATGGACGAGATTGAAAGAGATCTTGATATTTAATTTATAAATTTAAGTTCGTTTGAAACTATCAATCCTTGGTTGTTACAGTGCCACACCCAGAGCTTTAACGAATCCTACAGCTCAGGTATTGGAAATTAAAGGACATGTTTTTTTAATCGATTGTGGAGAAGGAACCCAGGTACAACTTAGAAAGCAGCAAATAAAATTTGCAAGAATTAAACATGTGTTCATATCACATCTTCACGGAGATCATTTCTTCGGATTACCTGGCTTGATATCTACATTCATGCTGCTTGGAAGAGAAGCAGAGCTGCATATCTACGGTCCAAAAGGCATTAAAAAAGCGGTGACTACTATGTTAAAAGTAGGAAATGCCTGGACTAATTTCCCATTAATTTTTCATGAATTAACCGCCAAAGAGTCTGAGATCATTTTTGAAGATGAAAAGATTTCAGTTAAAACCATTCCTCTTATTCATAGAATATATACCAATGGATTTCTTTTTTCAGAAAAAGAAGGTGAACGAAAGCTAAATATCGGCGCCGCTGAAGATTATGGAATTGATGTGTCGTATTACAGAAATATCAAACAAGGTAAAGATGTGATGAATGAAGAGGGGAAATTAATCGCGAACCACTTACTCACCTTTGACCCTCCAGCCCCTAAAAGCTATGCTTTTTGTAGTGATACGGCTTTCAATCAGGAAATTATTCCCATTATAAAAAACGCTGGTGTGCTTTATCACGAAAGTACTTTTACCAAGGCACATGAGCATTTAACCAAACCAACGGGTCACTCTACCGCAGCTGAAGCTGCCACAATTGCAAGAGAAGCGAATGTAGGGATGTTGATTCTAGGACATTATTCAACAAGATATAAATCCTTGGAAGTGTTTAAAAATGAAGCGAAAAGTATTTTTAAAAACGTTCATTTGGCGGAAGACGGGAAAGTATTTGAACTCTGAAGTTTTTTATTCCATAACTCCATAACCACATAACTCCATAACCGCATAACCACATAACTCCATAACTTCATCCTTAACTTTACCCCAAAGCAGGGCGTTTAACTTATTTCTATTAATTATTTTTGTAGTAAAACAATTCAGGTTTAACACCAATCCTTATGCAAAACGATTTAGGTCATTATCGAAGAAATTACCAAAAGAGTGAACTTATAGAAACCAATGTCCCTGATAATCCCATGCAATTATTTCAAACATGGTTTTATGAAGTAGAACAATTTGGAGGAGTAGAGGAGGCTAATGCTATGACGGTTTCAACCATTGGTTTAGATGGATTTCCAAAGAACAGGGTCGTTTTATTAAAAAAGTATACTTACGAAGGATTTATATTCTATACTAATTATAATAGTGAAAAGGGAAAGGCTATAGCTGGCAACCCTAATATTTGTTTGTCGTTTTTCTGGCCCAATCTGGAACGTCAGGTCATTATAAAAGGAATAGCCGAAAAGGTGTCTGAAAACCTTTCCGATGGTTACTTTGAATCCCGACCCGATGGTAGCAAATTAGGAGCGATAGTTTCAGATCAAAGTGAAGTTATCGAGAACCGGAGTGTTTTAGAACAGAAATTGAAGGAACTCGAAAGCGAATTAAAAGGTAAAGAGATTGAGAGGCCTTCATATTGGGGAGGATATTTGGTGAAGCCCGAATCGATAGAGTTTTGGCAGGGAAGGCCCAATCGTTTACATGATAGGCTACGATATACTTTACAAAAAGACTACAGTTGGAAAATTGAAAGATTAGCCCCTTAAATGTGTGCATTGTAACATTTTTGTAAATTAAAGGTTATCACTTTGTGCATTTCGTCGAAAAATAATGCATTTTATCGGTAGTTAAAAGATTTTATGGTAAGTTAGATATACCAAACTTACCAAACATGAAATCTATTATGCTATTAGCATCATTAATTATGATGCCTGTATTGTTCACTTCATGCTCAAAAGAAGAGCTTATTTCTGACCAAAATCTGGCTATTGATATTAAAATCGAAGATGCCAATTTACAAGAAGATGTTATTGATTTAATTAATGATCATCGTATTGAAATTGGTTTAAATACCCTAAACTTTTTGGAAATTGTAAAAACCGTGGCTGCCACTCATACAGATTATATGATCGAGAAGGGGGAAGTAAGCCATGAATTTTTTTTTACAAGGGAGAAGGAGTTAAAAGAAAAGGCAGATGCTGAATTGGTAGGAGAAAATGTGGCATATGGATTTAGTACGGCAAAAGGAGTGGTTGATGCATGGTTGAATAGCAATAAGCACAGAGAAAATATTAATGGTGACTTTACACATGTTGGTGTTTCAGCCAAGAAAAATGCAGAGGGTAGAGTGTATTACACGCTAATGCTGGTAAAAAAATAAAACGTTTAAAAAAACTACTTACTTACGATTCCATGGTAGGTAGTTAACTTATTGACTTCAGGTGCTCATTGAGGCCTTAAGCAAATAAACATTATGGATGCAATTCACTCTTTGAATTGCTAATCTTTGAAAACTTTAGATTTCTGTTAGTTAGCAGAGAAAGAATGCCCCTTATCTTTCTCAATCCGTACTTAGCCTGCCTGGTGCAGGCTTTTTACGGGAGAAATTTTCGGATAATGAAGCATGAAGGTTGGTTGACTAATTCTTTTTTATCAAAAGTAGCAATCACATGTTTTAAACTTGAATTCATAAATTAATAAAATCTCGTGTGTACCATAGGTATATGGTCTTATTCCTGCCACCGGTAATTCGTATGCATATCCTAATTGAAGTTTTTTAGAAAAATGAAAATCAATAATAGCCCCAAAGGTGTTAAATGAGTCTACTCGGTAGGCAGCACCAAGCCATAATTTTTCAAAGAATAAAAAATTAGCAGTGGCATCTAGAGATAAAGGTGCGCCATTAGTGGCTTTCAAAATCATGGCAGGCTTAAATTTAACACTATGATTAATATCAAAAACATAACCACCGGTTAAATAATAGTTGACTCTTTCCATTGCTTTATAATCAAGCCCTGCGGACTCTCCCTCAATATTATCGTTAGTTAATATTCTGGGAGTTGATAATCCAACATACCAACGGTCTGATCTTAGATATGCACCGGCTCCAAAATTAGGATTCCATCTGTTTTGGAAGGTATCGTAATAAGGATCATTAGTTGCCAAAAGCTCATCATCAAGTGAATAATGAGTAACACCACCTTTAAGTCCAAAAGATAATTTCGTTTCACGACCAACTTTTACCGTATATGAAAAATCTCCATAAAAGTACATGGTGTTTTCATAGCCTAAATTGTCATTTATAAATGAAAATCCTAGTCCTACTTTTGGACGTTTTCGCAATGGGGAATGTCCTGATAAAGTTTGAGTTGACGGCCCCCCTTCGAAACCTGCCCATTGTGACCTATGGAGACCAACAACACTAACACCCTCTCTGCTTCCTGCATATGCAGGGTTAATGGCTATGGTGTTGAACATATATTGGGTGAATTGTGGTAGCTGTTGCGAAAATGCATGAACACCACTCAATAAAAGGACTAATATGATAATTTTTTTTATAGTTTTCATAATTAAAAAGTTTTTTAATCGGTACCTACATAAATATATCCTTTAATAGGGGCCAGTCCACTATTTTTAAGTTCAACGATATAGTAATAGGTTCCGGATGGTACTTTGGTAGATTTACCTACTGCATTTCTAGTGGTGGTTCCATCCCAATTGTTTTGATAATCTTCCGATTCATAAATGATGGTTCCCCAACGATTAAAGATTTTTACGCTTTTGGTGAAATTACAATTGTTAGCCCCATTAACTTCAAAATATTGATAGTAAGCATCACCATTTGGAGTTACTGATTTTGAAATAACAATATCATCGGTAGTACATGGTTGTACCACACAATCGTCATGAACTGTTATTCGAAACTCCTGAACAATAGGACAGTCGCTATAAGTTTCAGTGTACTCAATGGTGTAAACACCTAATTCAGTTTGAGAAGGACTAATAAGTGACCCTATTAGATCAATCACTCCTTCTTTAATAATCCATCTTCCTCCTCTTTGAATCTCTGAGGCAAGATATTGTTCCAGGTCAATCTCTGCATCTTCAACACAAAGTTCTATTTCTCTGAGAGCTGCCCGTTTTGTATTGACAGAAACGTTAACTATTTGCATAAATTCGGAGCTATTATTGCAACTGTCGGTTACATTCCATATTCGGGTAATGACGAAATCTTCAACCACACCTTCCTGTCTCGTACTTGTTTCTTCGAATTGTACATTTGCAATTTCTCCACAGTTATCTGTAAAACTTAATTCCGGAATTGCTGGAATAGCGTCACAGGTAGCATCTATTTCTATATCAAAAGAAGTTGTTAATTCGGGAGCGGTAGTATCCATTAAAGTAATAATCTGAACGTCTGTCATTTCATTTCCGCAATAATCAACGAGTGTCCATGTTCTTGTTATGAGATTTTCACCGGCACATTCACCCGTTAATATTTTATCTTGATAGGTAGCCTCAAGCCCTGTAGCACAATTATCAGCCTCATCAAAAACATCTCCTGTAAGATTAAGATCTAAATAATCTTCTTCACAAGATAAGGTAATGTCTTCCGGTGTTGTGAATGTAGGCGCT